>JBMOKQ010000075.1:0-3188 GCA_049324295.1 Bacteroidota bacterium | reverse complement strand
TATTATCCCGGAGGGGTAACATACACACGCATAAAACACATTTCAATTAATACCGGTTTACAAAATAATTCATTCTTTATGCGAAGGTTTGTGACCCACACGGGGTCATAAAAAATCAGTTCCCATATATTGAGTTACCTTGTGTAACCCCTACGGGGTGAGAAGAAATTTTTTCCCTAATCAGGAAATAAGGTTTTATCAATGTTTGGAATAATGCGCAATGCATTTTTTTCTCAGCATCGTCTCTCCAAAGGAGTCCTATGGAGAGACGATCGGGGAACAAAGAGCAGCCGCCATCGCGCTTTGCAATAGCGGGGCTGAAGTGCAAAATTGAACATTTGTGCTTCTATTTAACTTTTGTACATTAGCCGAACGGAAGTGCTTCGATTGCCCCGCCATCGCAAAGCCGTTGACTGTAGCAGGCAGGTATATAAAGACAACTCTTTTACATTGAGACTTTATTTTCTTCAAATGACAATAACAAGTATCAAAACAAATTGCCAGTTATTATGCGAATACTTCTTTCAGCCCTGCTTTTGCTTCTGGCAAATGCAGTACTATATGGACAAAAAAAATCAAAGTGTATTTATGGCAATTGCAATAATGGCTACGGAATTAACAAGAATTATGGCGCTGCCGGCGCACAGGCTTTTCCCGGAAAGGGATGGACATCAGAGCAGAGCTGGCAAAATGATTTTTTGGAAATCGGGGAATTTAAGAAAGGAAAGCTCACCGGCAAAGGGTATCGTATGTGCACTTATTCAAGTCAGGAAATAAAAATAATAGCAGCAGTGAAAGCAGGTCATGCCATCGTACCCGATGTAACCACCCAGGCCTGGTTTGAATCCGGAACCTATACCAACGGCTATCTTAATGGTATGGGAATTTTAATTGAAATTAATTACTGGAGTCGACGACCTTATCGCATCAGCGAGGGAAATTTTGAGAACAGTACCCTGAACGGAGAGGGAATAAAATTTATACCCGCCGAAGATGGCCAAATAGATATAAAAAAGGATTCCGTGACCGGTAAATTTACACTGGTATGGGGCAGGCAAGTGCAGGGTAAGTTTGTAAGGGATATATGTACGGATTGTACCGTATCGGAGATCAGAAATGGTGATATAGCAGGAACCAGTATTGGTGGTATTTTTCATGACGGATTTCTTTCAGGCTGGGTGTTTAAAGACTATACCATTGACAGTTGGAGTAATAAAATCACAAAAGAGAAACCATTTAAAGCCCTGTATGGCGCAGGCCGCGAAATAAAGAGATGGCCGACTACAGAACTGCTTGCAAGAAAAGACACAGTAAAGCTAACGGATGGTTATGTTTATACCGGCGAAACGGATGATAAAGGTAAACCCTATGGTTTTGGAACGATAGAGTGGCCAAAAAGCATATATGATTCTTATATCGGCTATGTGGACAATAATAAAAAGAACGGATGGGGTATGCAATACAACCTGGGACGTAGTGTTTTTGCAGGCCTGTTCGTTAATGATGTATTTATGAGCGGTATTGTCTTTATGCCTTCATCCGGTTTGGTATTATCTTGTGGCGATGGCGGCAAAACAAATCCCAATTATAATTATTACCTGAATGATGTCCTGGATGGCCCCTATACAAAGAGTATTTACAGTTATGATTATTTAAAACGCACCTATACGTTAACCAGGCAGGAAAGCGGTGAAAAAGTACAGGGGTATCAAAAGAACGTATGGGTAAGCATGGGACAAACTGCTGCCGAAAAGAAAAGACAGCGGATAATTACCAACGGGATGATACAGCGAAACGACCTTGCCGAAGGCGATGTTATTGTTGCCGATGGCATGGCACAACTTGTTATTAGCGAAGCCAATGGCAACTTAAAACTGAAAAGTGGTAAACCGATACCGCTTGTTGCCCAACTGAAGCAATCCCGCCACCAGCCGAATGAATTTGCAACTACCTGTAATGTGTGTAACGGTTCATCATTCACAACCTATACATATCAAAGACCGCCTGAAACCGTTTCAATGCCAAGAACAGTTTTTGAAACACAGGTGTTGGATTATACAATATGGAAAACGACTAAAACTGTTTACGATACCTACACAAAAACTTTTCCTCCTGAGCAAAGACAACAGGTCTGTACTGTTTGCAATGGCAAAGGGAAGACAAAAGATGTTACTGAAATAGCTGAATGATAATTGCAGGGTAGCCAACCTCATTTTAGGCATTATTACCCATTGTATAATCAAGAATGCCGTGCCTACAGTCGAGTAAGCAAGGGGATTCCCACCCCCAGCTCCTCACAGAACCGTACGTGAACCTCCCGATTCATACGGCTCTTCAAGATGATGTTGGCAATTAGTAAACCGGGCATACACTCCAATGGGCAAACAAACCGGGTTGTAATTTATACAACGTATTCAGCCATCTGCGGCTCTTGTACAAATTCATCCGCTTGTTCCATTTGCACCATTTCTCCAATCGTCTGTTTACAAAGCGCCACAGGTCGTTGAGATATCTTTTGATAAAGTAACAGTAGTAGTTTTGCCATCCTCTCACTAATGGATTTAAAAGATTCACCACTACATATATACTTCCCGTTCGGGTATGCAGTTTCAGGCTGCGTATCTTATCCATTATCGCTTTCTTCGATGCCTTCGATGGCGAGGGTAGTATCCGTAACTTCCATTCACCTTCCACATTTACCCATTGAGGTGTAAACTCAAAACCACCCATTTCAAAAGTGTGAACATCGTTTACACTTCTTTTTGTTGAGCTCCGGGTTAAACACACAATTTTGGTTTTGGCGGGATGAATGGTTAAGCCGCATTCTGTAAAACGTTTGTATAGTTTGTTCAAAATGCTTTGCGCTATCTGCTCCCGCCTGCAATGAATGATGATGTCGTCGGCATAACGTTCAAACCGGATGCCCGGATAGTTGTGCTTCATCCATCCATCCATCAAACACTACATGCAGATACAGATTGGCTAACAGCGGGCTGATTACTCCTCCCTGTGGTGTGCCACTCTGTGGTTGTGTCTGACTCCCATCTTCATTTTTTTCTCAGCAACAAGCTGATGGTATCAAGTTTTATGAGTACAAAATCCAAGACAAGGGTACTGGCAAAGTTTAGCAGCTTAAACATCCACAAATGGCGTAAGCCAATAGAGGCAATAGCGCAAAAGCTAACACC
>JBMOKQ010000074.1:0-57398 GCA_049324295.1 Bacteroidota bacterium | reverse complement strand
TCAGAATTTTGGCACCTTTAACCGCCCCTATAGGGGCATTAGTCCACGATGTCAAAGAACTTTTTAATCCTAAAGAGGCCGTTTTTAAAGAACCCCCTTTTAGTCCACGATGTATCGCTACATTACACTTAGGGGTTAGGTTTGTCAAATTGGCTGCTTACCATAAACCTCCTCCTACTATCCAGTACCCAGCTACTAATTGCTCAATGCTTGTAATTGCTCAATGCTTGATTCGCATGATGAGCTATATGCCATAAGCCCAAGGCTAACGATCGTCAGCAAAAATATTTTGGTCAAAAAACAAAACGCCTCTATTTTCGCAACGTAATGATGACAATGAAACATACAAAACGTATTAAGAAACCTCTCTGATGGGAAGGTACCTGAACGTTTGTGTATGATCGAACAATATACTCAGAGGCCTTCCCGAAATGGAGGGCCTTTTTGTTAGCAACAACCATAACTGAACAAACAATTAAAACAAAAACAAACCATGAAAGTAGCAGTTGTAGGTGCCACGGGACTTGTAGGTACCAAAATGTTGGAAGTGCTCGCAGAGCGTAATTTTCCTGTAACGGAACTTGTTCCGGTAGCTTCAGAAAGATCAGTAGGTAAGGAAGTAAGCTTTAAAGGAAAACAGTACAAGATAGTGAGCATGACTGATGCTATTGCTGCTAAACCTGCTGTTGCCATTTTTTCTGCGGGTGGAAGCACCTCACTGGAGTGGGCTCCCAAATTTGCAGAAGCGGGTATCCGTGTTATCGATAACTCATCTGCATGGCGCATAGACCCCACTAAAAAACTGGTGGTGCCTGAAGTAAATGCAGATGTATTAACCAAAGAAGATTTCATTATTGCCAACCCCAACTGTTCTACTATTCAGATGGTGGTAGCATTACAGCCATTACACAAAAAATATGGCATTAAAAGAGTGGTCGTAAGCACTTACCAGAGTGTAACCGGTACCGGTAAAAAAGCAGTGGATCAGTTATTCAATGAAAGAAAAGGAGCAGAAGGAGAAATGGCTTATAAATACCAGATCGATCTGAATGTGATTCCCCAGATAGATGTATTCCTGGATAATGGTTATACCAAAGAAGAAATGAAAATGGTCAATGAAACCAAAAAAATTATGCAGGATGACAGCATCCGTGTAACGGCAACTACTGTACGGATACCTGTAGTTGGCGGACATAGCGAAAGTGTAAACATTGAGTTCGCAAATGATTTTGACCTGGCTGAACTGAGAGCCATTTTAGCTGCTGCACCGGGTGTAATTGTACAGGATGATGTTGCCAACCAGCAATACCCCATGCCATTATGGGCACATGAAAAAGATGAAGTGTTTGTAGGTCGTTTGAGAAGAGATGAAACACAACCCAATACATTGAATATGTGGATTGTGAGCGATAATCTCCGTAAAGGTGCTGCTACCAATGCTGTGCAGATTGCAGAGTATTTATCGGGGAAAGGATTATTGTAATTTTATAAGGCTACAGATTCACAGATTTTGTTTATTAATCTGCAAATCTGTGGCCTTATTTTATTCTTCTATCCCTCTGTTCAAAAATAATATCAATGGTTGCAAAGTTTCAAAAGCATTTACAATATCCTTTACCAATGTATTTGAGGTAAGCTGTGCATCTGTGAAAGCAGTTGTTGCTACCCAACTTTTTAGTTTGATATACTCAATTGCCGGATTATCTTTCTCATACCCTTTTGGCTCCCTGCTCAATACCATGGCTTCTTCCCGTTGTAGCGCTTTATAAGTAGCAACAAATTTTTTGTTCCGGATAATCTTGCTGAACTCATCCCAGTTATAATCAATTTCCTGTCTTATTTTTTTAATCACATCGGCTTCGGGCATCCATAAACCTCCGGCTGCAAAACTTTTACCACCTGGTTCAAGGTGAAAATAATAACCGGAGAAAAGCGATTTTTTTCCACCCCTGCTCAGGTACATACCCATATTGGTTTTATAGGGGTCCTTATTTTTACTAAAACGCACATCACGATTTATCCGAAAAACACACTCTTTGGCTGTGAGTGAAGCAATAGATGGGTCTTTCTTTCCTAAACCTTTGATGACTTCAGTTACAAGATCAGCATAATCGGCTTTAGCTGCCTCGTAAGGTTTCCTGTTATCATCGAACCATGTTTTATGATTGTTTTTCTTCAGGTCTTTGAGAAACTTAAGGGTACTGTTCTGTAACATAATTTTATTGTGTTGCAATCAATTCCAGAAATTCTGTTTCTGTAATAATTTTAATGGTATTAATTTTTTTTGCTTTTTCCAGTTTGCTACCTGCATCTTCGCCTACAACGAGGTAATTAAGATTCTTGCTTACACCACTAACAATTTGTCCGCCATGTTGTTCAGCAAGTGCCTCAGCTTCGCTTCTTTTCAGCTGACTCAAAGTGCCGGTAAATAAGAAAGTCTGTCCCTGTAAACTACCGGTTCCACCCATTTCTTTCTTTTTGTTTTTAAGATCAAGTCCAAGCTGCTCCAGTTGTTCGAGCATATGAATATTTTGTTCATTGCTGAAAAACTGGTGAATACTTTTGGCCACTTTAATACCTACATCTTCGAGTTGTTGTAATGCTTCTTCTGTTTTTGTTTTGAAATCAAGTAAATGCTCTACTGAATTGGCCAGTGTTTTTGCGGTGGTTTCGCCCACAAAGCGAATACCGAGTCCATATATTAACCGATGCAGCGGTTGTTGTTTAGATGCCTCAATGGCTGATTGTAAATTATCAAGACTTTTCTTCCCAAAACCTTCCAGTTGACCAATTTTTTCAAAGTCAAGTGTGTAAATACCGGGTATATCTTTTAATAAACCCATTTCATAAAACTTCCGCACATTGGCTTCTCCAAAACTTTTGATGTCCATCGCATCTTTACTCACAAAATGAATCATTTTCTCTACCACCTGTGCCTCACATTCAATATTAATACACCTCCATACTGCTTCCCCGTCTTCCTTGAACAATTCACTGTTACAAACAGGGCATTGTTTAGGAAAGATAATGGCTTCTTCGCTACCGTCTCTTAATTCGTGTTGTGACTTCACAATCTGAGGAATTACATCGCCGGCTCTTTCAATTAAAACAGTATCACCAATCTTCAAATCCTTTTCTTTGATATACTCTTCATTATGTATTGAGATACTGCTAACGGTAACACCAGCAAGATAAACGGGATCGAGTTTGGCTACAGGTGTAACCGCACCGGTTCTGCCTACCTGGAACTCTATACTTCGTAGTTTTGTAGTAGCCTGCCTGGCCTTGAATTTAAATGCAATGGCCCATCGCGGGTGATGGGAAGTCATACCCATCTGTTCCTGCAAATGAAGGTCATTCACTTTTACTACCATGCCATCAATGTCATAAGGGAGGTCGTCGCGCCCCGCTTCAAAAGACTGGCAATACTCAATAACACCCTCAATACCTTTCACTACTCTTTTTTCTTTCTCAGGCGATCGAAATCCAAGTTGCCACAACAAAGAAAGATTGCCACTATGTGTTGCTAATAATTCTTCGGACTTCCTGACTTCCTGACTTCCTGACTCCTTTGTATAAAAGCTAATATGGTATAAGAAAGCATCCAGCCCTCTCTCGGCCACATCTTTAGGGTCCTTCATACGCAGGCTGCCCGATGCAGCATTTCGCGGGTTGGCCAATGGAGACAGGTTCCTGCCGGCAAGCAATTGATTATACTTCTTAAAAGACTGTTTGCTCATGATTACCTCACCCCTTATTTCTACCTGCTGTATACCTGACGATGAAAAATCGGCAGATAAGGGAATGGATCGTATTTGCCTGATATTGTTAGTTATTTCCTCTCCATCTACACCATCGCCTCTTGTAGCGGCACGTACCAGTTGATTATTTTCATAGATCAGTGAAATACTTGCTCCATCGAATTTGGGTTCAATACAATATTCAATTTCATCCAAACCTGTTAATTCTCTTGCTTTCCGGTCAAAATCAATCAGGTCCTCAGCATTATAGCTATTGTCTAAGCTAAGCATAGGAACAAGGTGACTTACCGTTACAAACTGGCTGTTGAGGCTATTGCCAACTCGTTGGGTGGGAGAGTCGGGCCTAACCAGTTTCGGATGATTTTTCTCTGCTTTTTCAAGCCATTTATACAGCAAATCGTACTCAGAATCGGCAATCAAAGGGTTATTGAGAACATAGTAACGGTATTCGTGAAATTGTAAAACCTGTCTTAATTTACTAATATGATCTGGTGAATCAGAAAGCCCGGTTTCTTTCAATAAATCGGCGGTAAGATTTTGTAACTCACGTGTTAAGTCGGAAGAATACATAGTGCTATTTTACAAGATAAAGTTAATTGCTAATTGAATAGTCTTGGATTGATTTGTTGACAGATACAGTCTATTTGTAAACTTTGTATCTTGCCACACCCTTAACAAGGCGACCCGGTCGCAGAAAACTGAAGAGCACTCTAATGAAGAAAACAAGCACAGCCGTGGCTCCAACAACCCATATGGTAAAAGATGCGGTACAACTGGTACAAACATATCCTACAGTACCCTTGACTGTTGATTGTGTGATTTTCGGTTTTGAAGAAAACAAACTGAAAGTACTGCTGATAAAAAGTGATCTTGAAATTTATAACGGACAATACTCATTACTTGGCGATATTGTACAGGACAATGAAGACCTGAATGAAGCGGCTTATCGTGTGTTGAAACAAAGAACCGGAATGAGTGATGTTTTTCTGGAACAGGTAAAAGTTTTTGGCGGACCTGGCCGACACCCGGGCGGCAGGGTAGTTACGATTGCTTATTGTTCCTTACTCAATATTAATCATCATGAACTGAAGATTCATGATAACGACCTTGACTGGTACAATGTCAATACAATTAAAGAAATGGCATTTGACCATAAGTTAATTGTGGATGAATGCCATGCATGGTTACAGAAAAGAATACAGGAACACCCACTCGGTTTTAACCTGTTATCTGAAAAGTTCTCATTACGTGAGTTGCAAAATCTTTATGAAGCTATATTAGGTGTAAGTTTGGACAGAAGAAATTTCCGTAAAAAGTTTGCATCTATGGATCTGTTAATTGATATCAATGAAATGGAACAGGATGTTCCGCACAGACCCGGGAAACTTTACAAGTTTAATTTTGAGAAATATGCTAAAAGTAAACGTAAGTGGGTAGGGATTGATTTTTAATAATTTTGTTGATAGTTTTCTTGCACCGGGTTTCGAAACTTCACCACTAAATAGCGTATATAATCTTTATTAATGGGGCTCTCCTGCAAAGGGTATTGGTCTGCCAATGCTGTTCAGTTTTCAATCATTTCAACTACTTTTACCATCCAACAGAATCACTATGCTATATTCAATGACAGGTTATGGGAGAGCTGAACAAACCATTGGCGATAAAACCTACCTGGTGGAAGCTCGTTCTTTAAATGGTAAACAGTTCGATTTGCGTTTGAATATTCCTGCGCTTTTAAAACCATTTGAATTTGAAATCAGGAATCTGTTGAATGAAGGGCTCCAGAGAGGAAGTGTTGAATGTATTATTACCATTAAACAAAATGGGGCCAGTAAACCTGTGTCTATTAATAAGGAACTGGCAAAAGCATATTACCAGCCTGTAGCAGAACTGGCAGATGAGCTGCAACTGCAAAAAGGTGATATTCTTAGTACCATTTTAAAATTACCGGATGTAATTACGCCATCCACAGAAATGTTGAATGATGAGGAATGGAAAGGGTTTGAGGTAGTTTTAAAAGCTGCTGTCAACGAGTTGAATGAACACAGAAAAGATGAGGGCCGTTCACTGGAAACGGATTTGCTATTACGTTTGAGTAATATTGAGGTGCATCAAAAAACCATTTCAGAGCTGGAGCCTTTGCGCAGAACAAAAATCAAGGAAGGTATTGTAAAAGTACTGGAGGAGAATGTAGGTAAGGAAAATTATGATCCTAACCGGATGGAACAGGAACTGATTTATTATATTGAAAAGATTGATATCAGTGAAGAGCAGGTACGCTTGAAAAATCATTGCGATTATTTCCGTTCGATTCTTGCAGATAAAGAAGCAGGAAAAGGGAAAAAACTCTCCTTTATTTTACAGGAATTCGGACGTGAAATTAATACCATGGGTTCGAAAGCGTATGATTCGCAGATACAACAAACAGTTATCCTGATGAAGGATGAACTTGAAAAAGCCAAGGAGCAGATATTAAATGTGTTGTAAAGAACAGCATCACAGTATTAACCACGATCAATTTTTATAAGTGAAGCCCGGATATTATATTATACTATTCTTAAGTATTTTCTCCCTAGCCTGCGGCACCAACAATGTTTTTGAAAGAACAGAAAGGTTCTCCAGTCATGAGTGGCCGGCAAGCCAGGAGCCATTGATTAAATTTGACATATCAGATACAGGTTCATTCTATAATATTTATGTGGCGATCAGGCACAGCGATGCCTATCGTTATAATAATATCTGGCTCAATATTACTACCCAGTCGCCTAACGACACACCAAGAACACAGTTACTGAATATTAGCCTCGCCGATAATACCAGGGGCTGGCTGGGAAGTGGTATGGATGATATTTTCGACAGAAGAGCCCGTATTACTGAGGCACCTATTCGGTTGAGAAGAGGTACATACACATTCAAACTGCAACAGGCTATGCGTGAAGATCCATTGGGTTATGTGTTGAGCGCAGGCATTCGTGTAGAAAAAGTACAGCCATGAATTTAAGAAACAGTAAAAAACTTACTGTTGTTACAGTAGTCTACTGGATACTGCTGTCATATATAGTTGCTGCATTAATCTGGTGGTTTATTGCACTGGAAAAACAGAATCAAAATTTAACCAATGTTCGTTTATTGGAGCTGGTAAAAGATGATCCCCAATATTTCGAAAAAGCTATTCAGATAGAAGCAGCTAAAAAAAGAAAAACGGCTCAATATATAGGAGAGGGATTAACCTTTCTGGCATTGATACTGGTAGGTGCCGTATTTGTTTTCAGGGCTACACGCAGACAGCTGCTGTTATCTCAACAGCAACAAAATTTTATGATGGCGGTAACACATGAACTAAAGACACCAATCGCTGTAACAAGACTGAATCTCGAAACCCTTCAAAAGAGAAAACTGGAAGAAGAAAAACAGCAAAAGCTGATAGCAAATACACTGCAGGAAGCTAACCGGTTGAATATGCTGTGTAATAATATTTTACTGGCAGCACAGTTGGAAGCAGGGGCTTATACAACCAATAAAGAAGAAATTAATTTCTCTGATCTTGTAGAAGGATGTATTGATGATTTCAGAAACCGTTTTCCACAAAGAGCCATTGATGAAAATATAACGGCAGGTATTTACCTGAACGGAGAGCAGCTATTATTGCAAATGCTGGTGAATAATTTATTGGAGAATGCCATGAAGTATTCACCGAAAGAAAGTCTTATCAAAATTGCATTACATGCAGATGGGAAGGAGCTCCGGCTAATCGTTGCAGATGAGGGTATAGGTATCGCCGAAGAAGAGAAAAGGAAAATTTTCGATAAATTTTACCGGGTAGGAAACGAAAATACACGCAGTGCAAAAGGAACAGGTTTAGGGCTTTATCTGTGCAGTCGTATCGTAAAAAACCACAATGGCTACATTTCTGTGACAGATAATCAGCCGCAGGGTAGTAATTTTGTGGTCATATTAGAACAGGTATGACAAATTCCAAGGCCAATATATTACTGGTAGAAGATGAAGAGAATCTTCATGAGGCATTAAAGCTGAATCTCGAAATGGAGGGTTATGAGGTAAGCTCGGCGTTTAACGGTACAGAAGCACTTAAAAAAGTGTCGAATGAGTATTTCGATCTTATTGTACTGGATATTATGCTGCCTGAAGTAGATGGAATTGCTGTAACAGAAAGTATTCGCGTAAATAATAATGAAGTGCCAATTCTCATTTTAAGTGCAAAAAACAGTAGTACGGATCGTGTATTAGGACTTAAAAAAGGAGCCGATGATTATCTTACCAAACCATTTAATCTTGAAGAACTGCTGTTGCGTGTGGAAAAATTGATTGAAAAGAACAAAAAGATGCAGGAGAAAGAAACGGTAGGCGATAATTATGAATTTGGGGAAAATAAAATCGATTTCAAGGCACAGGATGCCATTAGCTGGAACGGGCAGCATATAGAATTAAGCAAAAAGGAAGCTATGTTACTCAAACTGCTCATAGAAAACAAAGGTGATGTGGTAACCCGTGAAAAAATTCTTCAGGTGGTTTGGGGTTATAATGTTTACCCTACTACAAGAACCATTGATAATTTTATCCTGAGTTTTCGTAAATATTTTGAAGAAGATAGTCGTAACCCCCGTTATTTTCATTCGGTACGTGGTGTAGGGTATAAATACACCGACTAAATATTTTCAGACTTCCCGACTTCCGGTTTTTCTGACTTTATCCAACACAATTTTCAGTCGCAAAAAACGTTATTGCTCTGAAAAAACTACGCATGTCGCTACAAACGATTATAGATTTCCTGGAACCTGTAAATATTGCTCAGCTATCAAATGATGAAGGCTTTAAGGATACCCAGCTAGGGAAGCATATTGCCGTGTATGATGAACTGTTCCCGGATATTGATCATGCAGACCTGGTGCTGGTGGGTTGTGGCGAAATGCGCGGTGCAGGCATACAGTTTGTACATACCGATGGTCCGGATGCGGTTCGCTCCGAGTTTTATAAATTGTACCACTGGCACACTGAAGTGGTAATTGCTGACCTGGGCAATGTAAAATGCGGAGCCACCATGCAGGATAGTTATGCAGCATTAAGAATGGTGGTACATGAGCTATTGTTACTGGGGAAAAAAGTATTGATTCTCGGTGGGTCACATGATGTAACCACGGCTCAATACCAGGCACATACCATCGATGGAAAAATTATTGACGCTGTTTGTGTAGATGCAAGGATTGATATGGATATGGATAGCGTTTTACCGGCAGATAATTTTCTCGTGGAAATGTTTACCGGAATGCCTAATCATCTGAAGCATTATAACCATATTGGTTTTCAGAGTTATTTTATGCATCCGCAAATGCTGGAAACGATTGATAAACTTCGTTTCGATTGTTACCGGGTGGGAAAAGTAAAAGAAGATATCAGTGAAATGGAACCTGCTATCCGTAACAGTGAATTATTCAGTTTCGATATTGCAGCCATTCAGCATGCACATGCCCCTGCCAATTATGTTACACCTAATGGATTTAATGGTGAGGAAGCCTGTACACTGATGCAATATGCAGGGATGAGCAGCACCTGTTCAACTATTGGTATTTATGGATATGTTCCACAACAGGATGCACACGCATTAACAGCTAAACAAATATCTCATATGATCTGGTATATCATGGACGGTATTCAGAAAGGTAAACAGGAAGCATCACTAGAAGATAGAAATTCGTTTAATGAATTTACCATGGCTTTTGCAGAAGTGGAAACCGTTTTTCTGCAAAGTAAAAAAACCGGTCGCTGGTGGATGCAGTTACACGATGGTAAATATGTGGCATGTAGTTACCGCGATTACCATATTGCATCCAACAACGATATTCCTGAAAGATGGCTAAGAGCAGCCGAAAGAATTTAATTCTTTAATTCATTGATCTGCAATTGTTCATCTGGTAAGATTTGCCCCTCAACAGCGACATATGAAGAAATAGCTTATTTTTAAATATGTCATTTTCTAACCTTCCTATTAATATTGAAGGGCTGCCTGAAGTTCAGGCCGTATCTTTTAAACCCATTCATCCTGATTACTTAAAAGTATTAAGGATCAATTGGGGCATTGTATTTCTTTTAATAGCAGGGATTATTGTAACCATCTTTACCCTGACCAAAAAACTGCAAAATCCATTGGCGATCTCTATTGTGTCTGGCATTTATTTGCTGCTGGTATTGTTTACCGTTATTATTGGCACGGGTTCGTTCAGGCGAAAACAATATGCCATTAGGGAGAAAGATATTTTGTATAAAACAGGTTGGATTTTTCAAAACCTGCACATGGTACCTTTTAACCGCCTTCAGCATTGCGTTGTAAATATGGGGCCAATTGAGAGAAGGTTTGGGCTGGCAACACTTAGTTTGTACACTGCCGCTTCGGAGGGAAAAGATATTACCATACACGGGTTACCGCAAACAGAAGCCGAACAACTGAAAGAACTAATTATTCAACAAATTCAGGCATTGCATACCGATGAAAACATTTGAAACACCGCAGCGACAATCACCGCTGGCATTGGTGATGATGTTTTTTAAAATTTTCAGAACGGTTATTACTGTAATCTGGCCCATACTTATTGGCTTGTTGGTAGGGGGGAAAAAAGAAAACCTGGGGTGGAAATGGTTTATTGCGGGCGCTGCTATGCTGTTGTTTGTATTGGTACGTACCGTATTGGATTATCTCTATTTCAGGTTTAGTATTAAAGACGGGCAATTAGTTGTACGTAAAGGGTTCTTTTATAAAATAGCCATTACTGTTCCTCTTGAAAGAATTCAGGCTGTACATCTTGAACAAAGCTTTTTGCATTCAGTTACACTTACACACAAACTTATCATTGATACCGCTGGAAAAAAAGATGCCGAAGTAACTATTTATGCAATACCCAGCTCCCATGCAATAGCTTTGCGCACATTGATATTAAACAAAGTCGACGAAAGCGTAACTGAAACAGCTGAAACCGAAAGCATGCCTGCAACAAAGCAGGTAAGTAAATTAGACTTACTGGGTCTGCTGAAATTAAGTCTGTCAGCCAATCACATCGAAACAATAGCAGTGGTATTGGCTTTTCTTATTGGCAGGTATGAAGATGTAAAGCCATTGCTGGAAAATACACCATTACTGAATAATGTAACTTCTTATGGCGAAACTGTACAGTATACCTGGCAGTTGATTACTACATTGTTTGTGATAGTAACAGTCATTACCATTATTATTTCCTGTATTCGCATATTCCTCCGTTTTTATAATTATACCGTTCGGATGGACAGAAAAGGATATTATATCCGATGGGGATTATTGCAGGTGCGGCAAAAAATGATTCCCTTCAGAAGGATACAAATGATCAGGTGGCGAAGCAATTTTATCCGCCGGTTGATTGGTCTGGCATTGCTAAACCTTAAAGTATCAGGTACAGATGAAACAAAGAAAAAAGTACTGATCGAATTGCCGATAACAGATACTGATCAGCTCAGGCAAATTATTCCTGTATACCAGCCTTTGTTACCTGCAGAAACTGGAGCAGCCGGGCAGAAAATACATCGCTCGTATGCGTATAGGAAAACATTATTTATTACGTTACCTATAGTAATTGTTGTGGCGGGGTTTTTAGCATTGGTGTGGCAATGGTATGCCATACTGGTGTTTATCTGGTTACCTTATAGCCTGGGTCTTCAGTTATTATATTGCCGGAATTTTCGCTTTTGGGCCACACCCGAGGGATTACAACAGTATAAAAGTACATGGGGTAAGGGGGAAGCTGTTTTAAACTGGAAGAACATTCAGTATATACAGATCAGGAGGTCTTTCTATCAACGTAAAAAAGGACTTGCCACCTTGTTTCTGCACACGGCGGGCGGGCAATTCGAAATACCTTATATGTCATATGAGCATGCACTTGCCATCAGCAATTATGCATTATTCAGAACAGAATCAAATCAACAGAACTGGATGTAATTATTTGCCGAACATCCTGTCGAGATAATCTTCTTTAAATTCAAGGTAAGTAGGGGCGCCATTTGGAGTAACATTCGGTGTGTTACAGGCAAACAGTTCATCTATAAGTATCAGCATCTCTTTTTGTGAAAGCGTTTGTCCTGCTTTAATAGCCTGTTGGCGTGCCATACAGCGAACCAGTTTTTCTCTTTTACTGAATGTAATATCAGTACTAAAATGTTTAAACTGTTCGATGAGCAGCTCAATCGCATGTTTTTCATTTCCTGCAGTAATATCTGCTGGAATACCCTGTATTACAAAACTATTATTGCCAAAAGACTCAACCTGATAGCCGATACTGCTAAGGTCAGGTAAAAGATCTGTAAGTAAAGCTGCATCAGCGGCAGGCAGATCAAGCGTTACAGGAAACAGGCTTTTTTGTGTTGGTATTTGCTGACCATGTGTGGTTATACTGTACTTATCATACAATATTCTTTCATGCGCCAATTGTTGATGTGCCAGGATAAACCCACTGTTGGTAGATGCAATGATATAGGTATTATGCAATTGCAGCAAAGTAGTATCGGGTAACACCTGTATAGCTTGCATACGTGCCATAGGTGTATGTAAAAAAGAACCTGTATTCTGTTCAACTGGTTTTAAGGGAACAGCTTCTTCTTTCTGTGTTTCAAAAAAACTTTTCCAGTGTTTTAATTCACCCTTGTTTTCACGCTCAATAAAATGAGCCTGGTTTTTTTGTGTAAATGTCTGGTATAAACTGGAAGATGCAACTGCCTCTTTTTTATCGGTAGTAAATGGTTTAGACACTGCGTCAAGCCCCTGTATATCTGCATTCAGTGTAAAATCTAATGAAGGGGCAATGCTAAACTGGGCAAGCGCATGTTTTACCGCCGCCTGTACAAAAGCATAGATGATTTTCTCATCTTCAAATTTTATTTCCTGTTTGGTGGGATGTACGTTTATATCAACTTGTGAAGGGTCGAGGTCAATAAACAAAACATATCCCGGGAAACTGTCTTTTGGAATCATCTCGTCAAAAGCAGTATTCACGGCGTGGTTGAGATAAGCACTCTTGATAAAACGATTGTTTACAAAAAAATACTGATCGCCCCTGGTTTTACGGGCAGTTTCGGGTTTGCCTACAAAACCATAAATATTCATGTAGTCGGTCTTTTCTGCTACATGAACCAGTTTCGCATTATAATTATTGCCCAGTATCTGAACAATCCTTTGTTTAAGGGTGCCGGGTTCAAGGTGAAATACTTCCTGTCCATTACTGGTAAGTGAAAAGAAAATATCAGGAAAAGCCATGGAAACACGAATAAACTCATCAATGATATGTCTGAGTTCAGCAGCATTGCTTTTCAGAAAATTTCTTCTTGCAGGTACGTTGAAGAAAAGATTCTTCATGCTGATGCTGGTACCCACAGAATGTGAACAGGCCTCCTGTTTAATTACTTTACTATTTTCTATTTCAATATAAGTACCTAGTTCATCATTGTTCCTGCGGGTTTTCATTTCTACCTGGGCCACAGCTGCAACAGAAGCAAGTGCTTCTCCGCGAAAGCCCATGGTTTTTATGCGAAATAAATCTTCAATCTGTCTGATTTTACTGGTGGCATGACGTTCAAAAGCCATACGGGCATCGGTATCACTCATACCTTTGCCGTTATCTATTACCTGAACAAGGGCTTTGCCGGCATCTGAAACAATAAGCTTAATCTCAGTGGCGCCGGCATCTACCGCATTTTCCAGTAGTTCCTTAACCGCACTTGCCGGTCGCTGAATTACCTCGCCCGCTGCTATCTGGTTGGCAATATTATCCGGTAATAATTGTATGATATCGTTCACAAAAAGACTTCTTTCGTTGAGTCTGCAAAAATACAATAAATGGTCCGCCCCTGAACTTTTGGAAAGTTTTAAAGCTTTCCAAAAGTTTTGCAGGTACTTTTGCCCAGTAAAAATCAAAGCATATGACTTTAAGTGCGGATATTAAAAAACTGGAACGTCGATTTGTACCCAAAGAATTTGAATTGACTACCTGGGAGTTACTTGAACCTTTTTTCAAAAACCTGCTCGAGCGTTCCATTGATAGCAAAGAGGATATGGAACAATGGCTGAAAGACATGAGCGAAATAGAGGCGGTAATCAGTGAAGATGCCTGCTGGAGACAAATACGAATGACCTGCGATACCACGGATCCTAAACTGGAAGAAGCTTTTACTTATTTCTGTATGGAGATTCAACCAAAATTGCAGTCATATGCCGATCAGTTAAACCGCAAGCTGGTAAATTGCCCCTATACCAGCATGCTGGATCAAACAAAATATTTTACTTACCTGCGTAGTGTAAAGAAGAATATTGATTTGTTTCGTGAAGTAAATATTCCCCTGCAGGCAGAGTTGAGCGTTATGCAGCAGCAATACGGGGCCATTGCAGGTAAAATGACAGTTGAAGTTGACGGGCAGGAATACACCTTGCAACAGGCTGCTAAATTCCTGGAGAGTCATGATCGTTCCCTGCGCGAACAGGTATATCGCCAGATACAGGAAAGGAGGTTACAGGATAAAGATGCAATGCACGAACTCTTCAGCAAGCTTATTGAAAAAAGGCACCAGGTAGCGCAGAATGCCGGTTTTGAAAACTATCGGGATTATAAATTCGTGGAACTAGGCAGGTTTGATTACGGTAAAGAAGATTGTTACCAGTTTCATGAAGCAGTAAAATTGCATGTACTACCATTGATTGAAAAAATCTATCAGCAGAAAAAGTATAAACTACAACTCGATACACTTCGTCCATGGGATACTGAAGCGGAACCTGCAGGTGTAGAACCCCTTAAGCCATTCACTGATGGAAAAGAATTGTATGAGAAATCGGTAAGTTGTTTCGAACAATTGAATCCATTTTTTGCAGACTGTTTACGGAAGATGAATGAACTTGGACATTTTGACCTCGAGAGCAGAAAGGGCAAGGCACCCGGTGGGTATAATTGTCCACTCACGGAAAGTGGGGCACCCTTTATTTTCATGAATGCGGCCGGTCAAATGAGCGATGTAACCACTATGGTACATGAAGGTGGACATGCCATTCATTCATTCCTGGCGCATGAATTGGAACTGAGTGCGTTTAAGGAATATCCGATGGAAATAGCTGAAGTGGCAAGTATGGCCATGGAACTGTTTAGTATGAACCACTGGCAGGCATTTTTTGATAATGAAGAAGACTTAAAACGTGCCAAAGAACATCAGTTGGAGAGAACCATTACCATTTTCCCATGGATCGCCATCATCGATAAGTTTCAGCACTGGGTATATGAAAATCCTGCACACACAGTAACTGAACGCACAGCCAGATGGATGGAAATACTACAGGAATTTTCAACCAACAGCATTGATTATACGGGGTTGGATATGTTCCGTGAAATAGGCTGGCAACGACAACTACACCTGTTTGAAGTACCATTCTATTATATTGAATATGGCATTGCACAATTAGGTGCGATTGGATTATGGATGCAATACCAGGAGAATCCGAAACAGGCGCTTAAGAATTATGTAAAAGCATTATCGTTAGGCGGAACAAAAACCCTTCCTGAATTATATGCAGCAGCAGGATTAAAATTTGATCTCTCTCCCGCACATATAAAAACTTTGATGGAGTTTACTACAAAAGAAATGGAGAAACTGGCATAGGAAACAAAGACAAAACTGATGGAATAAAAAGAAGCCTCCTCACTAACATTATTGAGGAGGCTTCTTACTTAACTTCTATTAAATACTATTTTTGTTATTCCTGAGGACTTGCTCCTTGTTCTCTGTTACCCTGCTCTCTATTACCCTGTGGTCTGTTTTTATCGGGCCTGGGTCCTTGATTTCTTGGTACTTGTGCTGATCTTGCCCCTTGCTGCTGTGGCTTGTTGCCTTGCTCTCTATTGCCTTGAGGCCTTTGTCCCTGTGCTTGTTGTGGTCTTCCACCCTGTCCTCTATTACCCTGATCCTGTCCGCCTCTTCTTTCATTACGCTGCTGGTCTTTTCTTCTTTTATCATTACGCTCCAGACTACGCAGACTAATTTGTCCAACCACATCCACAAAAGCAGGTTCTACTTCTTTCGGCTTACTGCTGGTTACTTCAACAGGTTGAAGCTCATCTGCTTTTTGTCCCTGCTGGTTAAGTCTTTTTATTTCTTTTACCCGTTGTATGGTAAGTGGATAGTGTTTGGTATTGTTGGGTAATACATACCACATGAGATTCTTGAAAATATCTTTTTTAATCAGGTATGCTGTACCCATAACAGTATCCAACTGATCGGCATAGTCAGGAAAATGTTGTAATGCATCAAGATAAGTATCCAACTCATAATTAAGGCAACATTTCAAACGCCCGCACTGACCACTCAGTTTAGTCTGATTGATGGATAAATTCTGGTAACGGGCCGCTGTAGTATTAACACTTTTAAAATCATGTAACCAGGTGCTGCAGCAAAGTTCGCGCCCACAACTGCCAATACCACCAACTTTGGCGGCCTCCTGGCGAATACCAATCTGGCGCATCTCCACTTTCACCTTAAAATCAGATGCATATTGTTTAATGAGCTCACGAAAGTCAACCCTGTCATCGGCAGTATAAAAGAAAGTGGCTTTTTTACCATCCGCCTGAACTTCCACTTCACTCAGTTTCATCTGTAAATTCAATACACGTGCCATAGCGCGACTCCTGGCCAGCATTTCTTTTTCACGAGATTTACTAATCTGAAAACTTTCAATATCTCTGTCAGTGCTGCGTCGTAAGATTTTTTTCATTTCAGGGTTAGCTTCATCAACCCCTTTTTTCTTCATTTGAATACGAACAAGTTCGCCGGTGAGACTAATTTCACCTACATCAAAACCACTTATGCCCTCAACTGATACATAATCACCTTTTTCAAAAAACTGTAGAGTAGTGTTCCTGAAAAATTCTTTACGGCTACCTTGTTTAAAACTCACTTCCACCACTTTGCATAAACTCTCAGGATCGCTGAAAGGCAGGTTCAGGAGCCAGTCATGTACATTGAGCCTGTTACAGCCGCCTGTGCTGCAACCACCATTGCTTTTACATCCGTTAGGCTTACCCGTGCCACAAGATCCGCATCCCATATCATTAATACATTGATCAGGTTAATAACTAAAACAGGGAAAGATTATTGTGTGCAGGCTGTAGTATTGCTATGTGGCTATGGTTGTGTCACTCACTTCAACGTTCCGATCGCTGATGATCAGTGTATTACGATGATGTATTTTGGTAACTAAACAAACGCCTTGCCATAATTATAATGAATAGCATTAAGCAATAACAAATCAACCTCACAAACCTCACCCTTCATTTTCTCAAAATACCGCCTCAGGCGGTACTATCCGTTCAAAATTAGGGTTTTGTTCTGAATGATGTGGTAGAGTTTCAAAGTAAGGGCCTGGAACAGCATTTTGGCATTGGCGTTCCGTTCAATATAATAGGAGGCCCTGTCCAGTTCTTCAATGATGGCCTGTTGCTGGCTCACGGAAGCTATTTTATTGAGTCTCACGGCAAAATCGCGTTCCTGATCGCCTGCATGTACCTTTTCATTACCCAACACCCTGATCCGGATGCTGGTTTCCAGTAAGTGATTGAAATAGCGTAGAAATTGCTTCTGTTTTTCACGCCCCAGTTCACTTATTTCAGCCGTAAACTTAATCTGTGCCAGGGGGCCGCCTTTTAAAGTTGCATTCAACCAGTCGCGCAACAGGCTTTGCCAGTCTTCTTCGGCATGTTGTAATAACTGAAGTGCTTCCCGGTAATTGCCCTCAGCAATGGCCGATATCTGTCGGGCCGTTTCCGCATTGGCCTTGGCCCGGTTAATAAGGGCCTCTTCCATTTCACTGTCATCTGGCGTGGGAATTTTCACCAGCTGACACCGGCTAAGGATGGTGGGTAGAATTTGCTCATCATTTTCTGCCACCAGAATAAAAAGCGTATTGGCAGGGGGCTCTTCAATGAGTTTGAGTAATTTATTACCCTCCTTACCAAGGTATTCGGGCATCCATAAAACAAGCACTTTGTATTCGCTTTCAAAACTCTTCAGACTCAGTTTATGAATGATATCATTACACTCGTGTGCCGTTATATTGCCCTGTTTGTTTTCGGCACCTATAAACTGTAACCAATCGTAAAC
Organism: Bacteroidota bacterium; assembly: GCA_049324295.1. Lineage (GTDB taxonomy): Bacteria > Bacteroidota > Bacteroidia > Chitinophagales > Chitinophagaceae > Sediminibacterium. Next base: position 39,468 of record JBMOKQ010000074.1, on the reverse strand, counting down.
GTTACCATATGGATATTGTTTGATAAACTCCCGCCATTCGCTGATATAATCGGTACTAATGGGTTTATCGCCCGATTTACGTGGGATAACAGGGTAAGAAAAATGCAGATCAGGATGAATCAGTTGTTCGGCCCTGCCAAATGAAGACTGTGAACTTATTTCATCCGGACCAACATAGGAAGGCCCGGATTGCATGGGTGTAAAACCTCCAAACAGATCGGCTACAGGTTCTGAAGCAACGGGCTGACAAACCACCAACTGAGCAAAAGCCAGTGCCAGTGGTAAGGCGCCGCTTCCTTCCTTACCCAGAAAGAGCAAAGCATGGCTTAGCCGGTTATGTTGAACCATTTCTGACAGGTGCTGCTTTACTGCATGTTGGCCTATGATATCTTTAAACTGCATGAAGAAAACGAAAATACGATAACTGTAGGATTATAGAATACCATGTGAGGAAGTTTAGTATGCCGAGGGTAAACTAAGCTGTTTTTTGAAATATAATAGCTTACTGAAGCAATGTTTTTAATGCTGTTTTTGTTGGTAAATATAATTTGTATGCTTTTGCAAAAATATTCTTTTGGTTAGCAGGCAAGGTAATTTCAATAACAGCATCACTTTTATCTTTACAAATAATAATGCCTACAGTTGGTTTTTCAAAAGGTTGTTTTACAAAACGGTCATAATAGTTTACATACATCTGCATTTGTCCAATATCCTGATGTTTGAGTTTGCCGATTTTTAAATCTACCAAAACAAAGCATTGCAATAGCCGGTTGTATAATACCAGGTCTACGTAAAAATCTTCATCATCAAATGAAAATCGCACCTGCCTGCCGCCAAATAAAAAACCCTTACCCATTTCAAGAAGGAACTGCTCTATTTTATTGATAATAGCTGTTTCAAAATCAGATTCAGTATAAGAAGCAGCTTCTTCCATTCCTAAAAATTCAAGAATATACCTTGACTTAATTACGTCTTCCGGTTTTTCAATGACTTGCCCCTTAACTGCAAGTTGTTTAATTTTCTTTTTGTCTTTGCTAATGAGTAATCTTTCAAATAACCCGCTATCATATTGTCGTTTTAATTCCCGTACACTCCAGTTATTCTGGGTTGCTTCAATTTCATAGAACGATCGTTCCTGTGAATTTTTTATTCGAATAAGGGTTACATAATGTGACCATGAGAGCGGAAAAATATTTGTAAGTGAAGCCTGCGATGAATAACTGGTAATGTTTTTTTTGATAGATGTATCCATCGGTTTTTTATTATTCAAAGATTTCCGAGACACTGTCTCGGAAATCTTTGAACGACCGGTTTTGTGTTTGTAAAAGAGATAAAATGAACGCATGTTTTCAAGATTATCACCAGAGAAACCTTTGCCGAATTGTTTGGTAAGTGTAGCGCTTAATTGTTTAATAATCTCTTCACCATAAACAGCTTTTGCTTTCCCTTTTTGTTCCTGTTCAACAATTAATTTGCCCAGGTGAAAATAAGTAAGCACCATTAAGCTATTTGTATGTTTCAATACCTGCTCTCGCGCGGCATGTACCAGTTTAACAGCCTGTTGAACCCAGTTTTGCGTAGTTGTCTTTTTAAGTTTCATCAACTTTTATACTGCTTTAATTATAAATAGCAGATACAAAGTATACTTCAAAATAGGAGGGAGTAAATAGCCAATATAAACCTGTGGAAAAACAGCAATAGCGGCGATGGCTTAATGCGGCTCAGCTGGCACTAATGAACTACGAAACACTAAAATTGACTATAACTTCGCTACAAGCGTATTGGTTTGTAATTTCTTCAAATCGCAAGCGGTGTATCGAAAGTGCAGGATGATAAATTGATAGGCAGCAACTAAATGTAACAGGTAATATCATATTTACTTGCAACATCTCATTTAAGGTATATAACCTTCGCAAATACGAAAAGGTTTAGTGATGGTCAGGTACAAAAAAACCGGGTTGCACCTAGCAACCCGGTTCTAATAGTATTATTAGTTTATTTGATATACTTTAAGATTTCTTCGCTATCAGGTTTCACTTTACTTTCAAAGTAAGCAATCATCTTACCATTTTCATCTAACAGAAATTTATTAAAATTCCATTTTATTTCAGCATCTAATACCCCATTTTTGGCTTTGCTGGTGAGCCACTGGTAAATAGGAGCTATATCTTCACCTTTAACACTCACTTTACTTGCCAATGGAAATTTCACACCAAAACGGGCTTTACAAAATTCCTGAATCTCACTGTCACTACCAGGCTCCTGTCCGCCAAAATTGTTGGCAGGGAATCCTACGATGACTAACTTATCTTTATACTCATCAGCTACTTTTTGTAATGCATCGTATTGAGGTGTATAACCGCACTTGGAAGCGGTATTTACCACCAGAATTTTTTTGCCTTTGAACTTAGAAAAATCGATGATACCTCCTTCTATAGATTTTACTTTAAAGGTATGAATACTGCTGTTATCGGGTACATTAAAAGCAGTGAGTAGCAGTACAATTACAATTGTTAAAAGGGATTTCATTAATACAGTTTTTTCAAATTAACAGATAATTCAGCAAATTGTTTCAGCTTTTAGGTGAATGGGCGACTTATATGGTATAAGCGGCCGTTGCAATGCTGAGCCGGGTTCCGGGAACTGCTAAAATATACGAGCCGCAAGCTTCAAGGGTTGCCCCGGTGGTTATTACATCATCTACCAATAAAACATGTTTGTTGATAAGCTGTTCAGGGTTCCTGATCTCAAATACACCTTCCATATTCAGCCACCGGGCCATACGATTTTGTTTGGTCTGGCTTTCTGTAAACTGTTTTCTCACGACCGCATCTGTAAAAAGCGGTAACTCACATACTTCAGCGATACCCACACAAATCAATTCCGCCTGGTTATAGCCTCTTTTGAATTGTTTTTTAGGGTTCAATGGCAGCGGCACCAGTATATCTATATCAGCAAAACGCTCTGAAGTACGGATGTTGTGACCAATCATACGACCGAGAAAAAGACCCGCATCCCGGTTACCTTTGTATTTGAGCTGTACCATCAGCTCCTGCACCAGTGAATTTTTAGTAAAATAGTAGAGTGCAGCAGCCTGTTCTAACCTGATCCGTCCATAAAAAGCCTTTTCAACGGGGTTGTCTGCCTTTTCAAAATAACCCGTCTCGGGTAGCCGGTGGATGCAACGGCTACATAAGAAATGGTTCAACTGTAAATAATCGTTACCGCAACCGGGGCATTGGTGCGGATAAAACAATTGTAAAACAGAAGACAGTAGTTTTTTCATGCAGTGAAACTAAGCAGTCAGGTCTGCGTATTTCCCGCAAATTTTGCAAAAAAAAAGTAGATATATAACAAGCAAAAGTTTAACGCGTAATGCCCTTTCACCTCTCGTTAAAAAAGCTGCTGATACACTTCATCTACCCTGCTCAATGCAACCACTTGTATTTTGTATGCTTGTGGATTGAAGCTTTTCTTATTGTATTTGGAGACAAAGATTTTTTCGAAACCAAGTTTCTCTGCTTCGGCAATACGCTGTTCAATTTTATTGACTGCCCTGATCTCGCCATTCAATCCTACTTCACCCGCGAAACAAACATGCGGAGAAAGGGGAAGGTCTTCATAGGAAGAGAGTAGTGCACAAATTACAGCCAGATCAATAGAAGGGTCTTCTACTTTTATTCCACCTGCAATGTTTACAAATACATCCTTCATGCTAAACTGGAAACCGCCACGTTTTTCAAGAACGGCGAGTAGTAGTTGTAAGCGTCTTAAATCGAAACCAGTTACGGTGCGTTGCGGAGTTCCATACACACTTTGTGTAACCAATGCCTGTACTTCTATCAATAACGGACGTATACCTTCGAGCGTAGCGGCAATGGCACTTCCGCTTAACTGCTCCTCTCGCTGGGCAATTAAAATTTCAGATGGATTAGATACTATTCGCATTCCATCGCCAGTCATTTCATAAATACCCAATTCTGCTGTACTGCCAAAACGGTTTTTGAGTGTGCGGAGAATTCTGTAAGCATAATGCCGGTCGCCCTCAAACTGCAAAACCGTGTCTACCATATGTTCCAGCACTTTCGGACCTGCAATGGCGCCGTCTTTGGTAATATGTCCAATTAGGAAAACAGGCGTATTGGTTTCTTTGGCAAAACGTTGAAACTCGGTAGCACATTCACGAATTTGTGAAACGGTACCTGCTGAAGAATCAATGATATTAGATTGAAGAGTCTGAATAGAATCTACAATTACCAGTTGTGGTTTCAGTTTTTTTATTTCCTGGAAAATAGTTTGAGTAGATGTTTCTGTAAGAAGGTAAAAATTGTCGTTCTGAATTTTTAAACGATCGGCCCTCATCTTAATTTGTTGTTCGCTCTCCTCACCGCTGATATATAAAACGGTAAGTTGTTTCATCAATAAGCCGTTTTGCAGAAAAAGGGTACTCTTGCCAATGCCTGGTTCACCGGCTACAAGAATAATACTGCCCGGAACAATACCACCACCCAGCACACGATCAAGTTCAGTATCTTTACTATTGATTCTTTTTTCTTCGGATGCAGTTACTTCACTGAGAGAAACTGTTTTTGAAGTTCTTTTTTCTTGTGTATAATCATCCCATTTTTCTGTTGTTTTATTTCCCTTATCCAATACCTCTTCGGTGAAAGTGTTCCATTGAGAACAAGACGGACATTTGCCGATCCATTTTGTACTTTCATAACCACAGTTGCTACAGAAAAAAGCAGTTTTTGTTTTACTCATTTGTTAAAGGTAATGGTGATTTGATGACTTCTTTTCACGAAAAAAATCACATGCAACAGGAACAAAAAATAAGGAAAGAAAACAATGATTTTCAGGTAGAATAAAACAAATAAATAAAAACTAAAAAATCGCTGAAATGCAATGCTGACGGGCATGTAAAAGGGCCAACATTGCTGTTGACCCCGTTTACTTACTAACCCATTAAATTCTACCACTAAGTTACAAAACCGGGCCATATGGCAAAATAAATTTTGAATCTGTGCATAATTATTTAATAGACGAATATATTCGTATATAGCTTTAACATATTGTTAATCATAGCCATTCGAGGTGCCGGGCCCAGGTGGGGAATTTTGTCATAAAAAGGGAGTCTTTTTGGCAGAAAATGGGTACCTGAAGAGGGTAAAATGTCATTTTTGGGTTTGGTAGGCTATTTGCAGCCTTTATATAAAATATGAACTATGGATATGTCAATTATTTTAGTGTCTTTGATTTTCCTGGGAATCAGTTTCCTGGTATCATCCCGTTTGAGGGCCAAATTCAATCACTATAGCCAATTGCCCATTTCAAACGGCATGACGGGAAAGGAAATTGCCGAAAAAATGTTGTATGACAATGGAATATATGATGTAAAAATTATATCTGTTGAGGGGTTTTTGTCCGACCACTACAACCCAATGAATAAAACAGTCAATTTAAGCCCCGAAGTATACAGTGGAACAAGTATTGCCTCGGCAGCTGTGGCAGCTCACGAATGTGGTCATGCAGTTCAGCATGTAACTGCATATAACTGGTTGATGTTGCGCAGTCGTCTGGTACCTTTTGTACAGTTCAGCAGTTCTATTGTACAGTGGGTATTATTGGCCGGAGTAATATTGGTGAACACCTTTCCAATGTTACTATTAGGTGGTATTATATTATTTGCACTAACCACTTTATTTTCTGTGATAACACTACCGGTTGAATTCGATGCTAGCAACCGTGCCCTGGCCTGGTTAAATAACAGGGGCATACTGATACAGCGTGAACAGGAAGGTGCAAAAGATGCTTTAAAATGGGCGGCCATGACTTACGTAGTAGCTGCATTGGCATCGGTGGCCACACTTATACAGTATGTACTGATCTTTTTGAATGGGTCGAGAAATGATGACTGATGGATCGTGAATGGTCAATGGTGAATATACTTATTGATCATTCACCGTTGACCATTCACGCTTAAAACTTTATTTCCTCTTCTCTCTCATCAAAGAATTTAAATTCGGTGAGATGGTAATTGGTATTGGCCTGGGCCTTTACTTTCACCTTATGTTTCTTTTTCCATTTTTTAATAATGGATGAGAACAATCCTTTGGTGAGATAAGAATGAACGATAGGATGTACCACAATCGTAAGGTTCTTGTGTGAATGACTTACGAGATAATGTAGTTTCTTTTCAATTTCATCTTCCAGCAATAATGTTGATGTAATTTTTCCGGTGCCGTTACAAGCCGGGCAGCTTTCTGCAGTATTTATATTTACTTCCGGACGCATACGCTGACGCGTAATCTGCAGTAATCCGAATTTTGAAATGGCCAATACAGAATGTTTGGCACGATCGGCTTTCATGAACTGCTCCATGGCTTCCTGCACCTTGCGTTTGTTATCGGGCAATTTCATGTCGATAAAATCTACCACTATAATTCCGCCAATATCACGTAGCCTTAACTGACGAGCAATTTCTTCCGCTGCTTCGAGATTTGTTTCCAGGGCATTGTCTTCCTGGTTATTACTTACACTTTTATAACCACTGTTTACGTCTACCACATGCAGTGCTTCTGTGTGTTCAATAATAAGATAAGCGCCACTTGGCAGGTTTACTGTTTTGCCAAAAGAAGATTTTACCTGTTTGGTTACACCAAACTGATCGAAGATGGGAAGGCCGTTATGATATAGAGATACAATATCTGTTTTATCTGGTGCTATTCTCTGGATATATGATTGGGTAACCTGGAACAGATTTTTGTCGTTCACCACTATCCGGTTAAAATCGGCACTTAATAAATCGCGCAGAATACTGGTGGTTTTTGTTTCTTCACTCATAATCCGTACCGGTGCCACGGCGCCTCTCAGATTGTGCTGAATGGTTTTCCAGGTTTCTACCAGCGATAACATGTCCTGGTGTAATTCGGCGGTGCTTTTTCCTTCAGCAGCGGTACGAACAATTACCCCAAAGTTTTTCGGGCGTATGGCTTCTACAATTTTGTGCAGGCGCTTACGCTCTTCAGAAGAATGAATTTTTTTAGATACGGCAACAATCTCGTTAAATGGCGTTACTACTACAAATCTTCCAGGTAAAGAAAGTTCGCAACTAAGCCTGGGGCCTTTTGCTGCAATAGGTTCTTTCAGAATCTGAACAAGTACATGTGGCTTACCATTCAGTACTTCATTTATTTTTCCCGTTTTTACAATTTCAGGTTCAGATTGAAATTTTGCAAAGTCGAAGGGTTGTTCACCTTTATCGCTCATCGCAATCTGGGTAAACTTAATGATGGAGCGTGCATACGGACTCAGATCCGTATAATGAAGGAATGCATCTTTTTCGAAACCTACATCTACAAACGCAGCGTTGAGTCCGGGAATAAGTTTTTTCACCTTACCCAGATACAGATCGCCTACTGCAAAGTTGGCATCGGTTTTTTCATTGTGCAGCTCCACCAGTTTCTTGTCTTCCAATAAGGCTATTTCCACGCCAGTTGGAGCGGCATTAATAATCAATTCTTTGTTCACAAAGTGCAACTTTTAAATAAAAAATCACCTACCGGTATTCGGTATATCAGCATCCACAACATCTGATGGGGCAGCCAAAGGAAGGGAAAGGTAAAGTTGCTGTTCGGAAGGTAAGGCTGCTTCCAGATAAGTGTTAAACTGGTCTGGAATGCACATAGCTAAACCAGACCAGTTTTTATTAAGGTCGATAGAAGGAATTATTTGTTCTTCTTCTTATGACGATTCTTTCTCAGACGCTTTTTACGTTTGTGTGTAGCGATCTTATGACGCTTTCTCTTCTTACCACAAGGCATACCAAAGTAATTTTATACAGTTAAAAAATAAATTTATCGTTTCAATTCAGCTATTCTTTTTGACAGTGCTTCTTTTGCCGCAGGAACAGGTACTTTTTCTTTTGCTATTTCATACCACTTAATAGCATTGGCTTTCTCGTTGTGTATATCATAACACTCAGCCAGGTTGAAAATAGCATCCAGGTTCTCCGGATCCTTTTTTACCACAATCAGAAAGCGTTCAATGGCTTTATCATATTGTCCGCTTTTCTTACCACCTAAACCCAACATCATCTGACCAAAAATGTTATCGGGGTTTTTCTCTACTACCGATCTGATACTCATGATGCCTTGCATAGGGTTATCTGAAATATTACCAAACAGGTAACAGGCTCCCAAACCAATTTTACTCGAATCGTTTGCCGGATTTAGTAAAAGTGCCTTATCAAAAAGAGCTTTTGCTTGTGTTGCCAACCAGTTTTGCATGGCAGGCTCACCCTCTGTCATCAGGTTATTTAAAAACAGATGGGCGGCAAAGGTGAGGCTTTTTTCAGAATTTTCCAACTTGGCGGCTTCGCCCGTGTACCAGGCATAAGGTTCGAAGATGCGCGCCGAATCGGACCAGAACCTTGCCAACTGGTGGTAAACATGTATTTGCTGCTCTTTAATATCGCCCCGAACAACGGCATTTTCGAGAACACCAATACGGGCGGCCTGCTCAGGGCTAATTTTTTCTTTGGCTTTTACAAGCAGATCTTCAAACTTAATTGACTGATTTTCATGCTTATGCGAAGTATCACCTTCAACATGCACGTGTTTGTCCGGAGACACAGTGGGACTAACAAAATAGAGAAGAACCAATAAAACTAAACCTACACCGGCTAACAGTAATTGTTGTTTTTTCACAAATCGAAAAATTTCGGCGAAGTTAGTCCGACTTCCGCTTGCTTTTTACTTCGCTAACAAATTCTTTTGCCGGCTTAAATGCAGGGATGTAATGTTCGGGAATTTCAACCGCAATATTCTTTTTGATATTACGTCCGATTTTGGCTGCGCGTTTTTTGGTAATAAAGCTGCCAAAGCCACGGATATAAATATTCTGGCCATTCGAAAGGCTCTCTTTTACCTCTTTAAACATGGTTTCTAAGGTAACCAGTACATCCACTTTCGGTATACCCGTTTTATCGGAAATCTGGTTGATGAGGTCTGACTTTCTCATTGGAAATAGAATTGTTTGTTGAATCAGACTTAAAATAAGATAAAAAAACTGGTATTTGCAAGAAAGATTGTTTAATTTTTATAGACGTTACTGATTGATAGATAAATGGTTCAAAAATGTGGTTCTTTATGTTAGCATAACACATATGGATTATTTATATCATTTAATAACTTTATTTTCAGTCAAACACTGTTTTCTGAATCTTTGTAAAACAGATGAACAGCCAGTTTACAAGGAAATTACTACAGTGGAACCGCAGTCAAAACAACCGCGAAATGCCCTGGAAGGGGGAGAAAAACCCCTATCGTATCTGGTTAAGTGAAATAATACTTCAGCAAACCCGTGTTGAACAGGGCTGGGATTATTATAACCGATTTGTTAAAAAATATCCTACTGTATTTAAACTGGCTGCTGCACCAGATCAGGAAGTGTTTAAATTGTGGGAAGGATTAGGTTACTATAACCGTTGCCGTAATCTTTTATTTACGGCCCGTGAAATTGTACAGAAACATAAAGGCATTTTCCCGAAACAATATGACGATATTATACAGTTAAAAGGAGTAGGACCTTATACGGCAGCAGCCATCGCTTCTTTTGCTTATAATCTTCCTTATGCGGTGGTGGACGGTAATGTATTCAGGGTACTTTCGCGTTTTTACGGAATCAACACAGCAATAGATAGTACCGCCGGCAAACAGGTTTTTGCTGAACTGGCCCATCAGATGCTGGATAAAAAATTACCTGGTGAGTATAATCAGTCCATCATGGATTTTGGTGCCACCGTTTGTAAACCGGCCGCGCCTGCCTGTTCGCATTGTCCACTTCAGGCAAATTGTTCGGCCTATCAGACCGGTATGGTAAACCAGTTGCCGGTAAAAGAAAAAGTACTGACAAAAAGGAGCAGGCATTTTAATTATTTTGTTTTTGAGTATGCCGGGAAAATATGGGTACGTCAGAGAACAGCTAAGGATATATGGCAGGGACTTTTTGAATTTTACCTGGTAGAAACAGATACATCCTATCGATGGACGCCGGCTTCAGTTACTGACTGGTTAAAGGAACAGTTGGCAATTCGGCAATTAACCATACTTGAGATTTCCCCCCTTTTTAAGCAACAACTGACCCACCAGCAGATCAGCGGCTGTTTTATCAGGATAGTATTAAAGAAAATTCCGGCACCACTTTTATCATCAGGTGAATGGCAAACCAGCGAGGAGTTATCTCAACTGGCTTTTCCGCGTTTTATTACCCAATACCATTCCAACCGGCAGAAGTCTTAAATTTTTGAAGGCTGTTCTTTTGTTGCTCAAAAAAAGTTATTTTTAAGAGTGATTAACCTGTGACGAACAAAAAATCAATCGTATGAGAGGTGTAAACAGAGTAATGCTGATCGGTAATCTTGGGAAAGACCCTGATGTACAACACCTGGAAGGCAATATTGCAGTGGCCAAATTTCCACTGGCCACAACAGAAACTTACAAAGACAGATCAGGGAAACTGGTTTCTCAAACAGAATGGCATACAGTGGTGCTATGGAGAGGTCTTGCCGAGCTGGCTCAGAAATACCTGCATAAAGGAAGCCTCATTTATGTAGAAGGGCGCTTAAGAACCCGGAGCTGGGAAGACAAAGAAGGTAATAAAAAATTTGCAACTGAAGTAGTGGGTGATAACCTGATTATGTTAGATAAACGTGGCGATGGCCATATAACTAACGGAGGAACAGAAGGACTGGAAGGATATGGTGGCGATGATTCACCACCATTGGCCGACCCGGGAGAATCACTTCCATTTTGATTGTATGGAATTGATATTTTTGTGATGAACTAAAGAGCGGCTACGGCTGCTGATTGTAAACTTAAACCACCCACTTTGGATCACCATCCGGCATTTGTTGATTTACTGTATACTCATTTTTTGTCGGCACTTCATCCCGAAGGCACTACGGTGCTGGTGATGATTTTATTGGCATTACTTTTTCTTTCTTTTGTATTGTCTGGCTCTGAAGTAGCTTTTTTTTCACTCACTTATAAAGATATTAACCTGCTCAAATCAAAGCAGCAGCCTGCTTACAAGCGGATTATTGATTTACTGGAGCAGCCAAAAACCTTATTGGCATCCTTACTCATTGCTAATAGTTTTATTACCATTCTCATTATCTTTATTTCCAATCTGCTTATTGATAATATGTTCAATTTCGAGCAGTTCGATGCCGGCTGGGTTGAATTTCTTATTAAGGTAATATTGGTAAGTTTTCTGTTGGTGTTATTTGGTGAAGTGATGCCGAAAGTACTTGCTACACAGAATAATATCCGTTTTGCTAAAGACTTTGGTGGCGTGGTGCAGGGAGTAGCATATACTTTTGCCGGTATGAGTAAATGGCTTGTCAAATATTCTGATATCATTGAAAGAAAACTTTCCAGCAAATCAGGAAGCTCCTACAGCCTGGAAGAATTAGATCATGCCATTGACCTCACCACTAATGAAACGGCTTCTGAAAATGAGAAAAATATTTTAAAGGGTATTGTTAAGTTCCGAAACATCTCTGTAAAACAGATCATGAAAACAAGGATGGATGTAAGTGGTATTGAATATGATACTTCTTTTAACGAGTTAATTTCAACTATCAGGGAACTGAATTATAGCAGGCTGCCGGTGTATAAAGAAGATCTGGATGAAGTAGTGGGTATGATTCACACAAAAGATCTTCTGCCATATATCAATGAAAGCGATTCATTCAACTGGCATAGTTTATTAAGGGCGCCTTATTTTGTTCATGAACAAAAACCAATAGAAGATCTTTTGCAGGAATTTCAACAAAAGAGGATCCATTTTGCAGTAGTGGTGGATGAGTTTGGTGGAACCAGTGGCATTGTTACATTAGAAGATATCCTTGAAGAAGTAATTGGAGAGATAAAAGATGAATTTGATGAGGAAGAAAACGGTTACAAAAAACTAGATGATAATAACTACATCTTCGAAGGGCGCACCATGATTCATGATGTTTGTAAAGTGATGGATATTCCCGGTGATACATTTGAAGAGGTAAAAGGCGAAAGCGATTCACTGGCCGGCCTGGTGCTCGAAATAGCCGGAGATATCCCCAAACCCGCACAGGTAGTGATTACAGGCGATTTTGAGTTTACCGTACTTGAAGTAGAAAAAAACAGGATACAGAAAATTAAGGTTTCTATTAAACCCCGGTAAGCTGCATAAGCGTAGCTTTGAATTATGAGAAGAAATAGTAGTGAGTCCATGGTCCATGGTCCATGGTCCATAGTCAATAAATTTTTTAGACGCATCATTATAGCAACTGGAATTCTTGCAGTGGCATTTCTGATACAGTCCTGCAACAGTAGTTTCACACCTAAACCCAAAGGGTATTACAAGATTCATTTTCCTGAAAAAAAATACCAGGTATTTGATCAGCCGGGTTATCCTTATTCATTTGAGTACCCTCAATATGCCCAGATTGTAAAAGACAGTACTTTTTTTGGTGAAACAACAGAGAACCCATGGTGGATCAATATTGAGTTTCCTGAATTCAAAGGCAGAATATATATCAGTTATAAATCCATTGGTAAAAACCGTTTCGATACACTGGTCAAACATGCTTTTGTACTTACAGGTAAACATTCTGCCAAAGCCTATTCAATAGATGATTCGCTCATGCTAACGCCCAATGGAATCAGTGGGATTTTTTTTGCTGTTGGAGGCGATGTAGCCACAGCTAACCAGTTTTACCTTACCGACTCCAGTAAACATTTTCTTCGTGGAGCCATGTACTTCGATGCCACACCCAATGCTGATTCTCTTGGTATTGTGAACCGTTTTATTTTGCAGGATATGAAACACCTGATCAACACATTCAGGTGGAAACAATAATATAGCCGCCCAGGAATGGGCGGCTCTCAGGCAAACACTGAACTACCCTGCGGTAACCAGTATATTATACTTACGCAGCAGACCACATTTTGTTACGCAAAAAGCCGTTAAATCTGTAGAAATCTTTGACATCTGTAACTTGTAAGAGAGCCGTTAAATCTGATTATCTTTGTTGCCATGATAGCGATCGATAATAAACTCATCAGCAACGAAGTGATAGAAGAACAGTTTGTGTGCGACCTCGCCAAATGTAAAGGTGGTTGCTGCGAAGACGGTGATGCCGGCGCTCCCATGGAAAAATGGGAACTGGAGAAATTGAAAGAATATTATGAAACCATCAAGCCCTATATGACAAAAGAGGGGATAGCGGAAATTGACAAACAGGGTTTATATATTTATGACAAAGAATTTGGATGGGTAACTCCTACCATTAATGGTGCTATTTGTGCATACGGATACAGAGATAAACAGGGCATCATTAAATGTGGTATTGAGCAGGCATATAACGATGGAAAACTGGATTGGAAAAAACCTTTAAGCTGTCATCTCTTCCCCATCAAAACAAAAAAAAGCAGGAGGGATCCCGATATTGAGTATGTGAATTATGAACCACGCGAGGACCTTTGCAAAGCCGCCTGTTCACTGGGAAAAAAATTAAAAGTACCTGTTTATGTTTTTCTGAAAGACTCACTCATCAGAAAATACGGAGAGGAATTCTATGAGGCACTGGCTGCAACAGCAGAACATATGAAAAACAATAAAGAAGATTAATCAGCCATGACAGATACTGCCGCATCATTTATTGCCAAAAGCACCATCAAAGCTGCCGATTTAGAACACAGGCGCAAGATTAATTTTAATATTGGTAAATACAATGCAGTTGTTCCTATCGGCAAACAACAGTTTACAGATGTAATGCAGGTGAGGGAAAGAGCAAAGAACAGTAAGTGGGAAGCTATTGAACACCTTGATCAATACCTGCTTGAGTTTGAAAAAAAAATCAGTGCACGAGGTGCCAAAGTAATATGGGCAGAAGACACCGCGCAGGCATTGGATGCAATAGGAAACATTTGCAAAGAACGCAACTGCAAAACACTGGTGAAGAGTAAGAGTATGGTTACAGAAGAAATTCACCTAAACGATTACCTGGAGAAAAATGGTATTGAAAGTGTTGAAACGGATCTGGGAGAATATATACAGCAATTAGACGGTGAACCTCCTTATCATATTGTAACACCGGCCATGCATAAAAGCAAAGAAGATGTGGCTAAACTCTTTGCCAATAAACTCGGAACAAGACCCGATCTCACACCCGAAGAACTTACATTGGTGGCCCGTCAGAAACTCCGTGAAAAATATGTGGAGGCAGAAGTAGGTGTAACAGGTGCCAATTTTATTATTGCCGATATTGGTGGTATTGCAGTAACAGAAAATGAAGGCAATGCACGTTTAAGTTGTGCCTGGCCCCAAACACATATAGTAATTGTAGGAATTGAAAAAATGATTCCTTCTATTACCGACCTGGCTACCTTCTGGCCATTGCTTTCCACTTTTGGAACGGGGCAAAAAGTAACTGTTTACAATACCATCATTAATGGCCCCAGACAGGAAGGAGAAACCGATGGTCCGGAAGAAATGTTTGTCATTCTGCTCGACAATGGAAGAACCAATCTGCTGGCCAACCCAACATCAAGAGAGGCATTATATTGTATTCGCTGTGGTGCCTGTTTAAATGCCTGCCCCGTATATAAAAATATTGGTGGTCATGCTTATGAAACTACTTATAGTGGCCCCATCGGAAAAGTGATTACGCCGCATTTACGTGGTGTAGATGAGTATAAACACCTCAGTTATGCATCGTCTCTTTGTGGTAACTGTACAGAAGTTTGTCCGGTGAGAATTAACCTCCATGAATTATTGCTGGAAAATCGTCATGAAGCTGTTGTGCAAGGTTCCAGTACCATTGCAGAGCGGGTTGCCTGGAAGACCTGGAAAATGGCTAGTCTCAACCGTATGATGATGAATATGGGTAATGGCAAAATGAAAAACTGGGTGGTGAATAAAGTTTTCAAAGGATGGTCTATGCACCGGTCGCAGCTCGATTTCAGCCAGAAAACTTTTAATGAGCTATGGAAGGAAAAACAAAAACAATCATCTTAAATACTGGCATGTGTGCTGACAATTTTTTCGCCACATATCAGTTCACGACTTCAGTATATAGTAACCGCACTGTTCAAAGAATCGGCGGTTATTACCGATAACCGGGAAATTTATATATTAAGTGAAGACGCCTGTATTAATTATTCTGATCAATTAATCAATAAAGGCATACAGATTCATCCTGTTGCAATCCTGGAAGAAACAGAAATAAAGAAACAGGATATCACCTTAAGTCACTGGCAAGGGTTACCTGTTTTTTTCTCCGGATCGGGGCAAATACCTTTTGACGTTTTTGCTGCGGCTTTTTACCTGCTCTCACGTTATGAGGAATACTTTGATCATAAAAAGGATCAATATGGCCGGTATGACCATCGTAACAGTCTTGCCTTTCAGCATGGTTTTCTCGATATTCCTTTAGTGGATTACTGGATACTGGAACTTGAAAAAGAACTACAAAAAAAATATCCTGATTATAAGTTACCAGAACGGCAATTTGTAGTGCAACCTACCTATGATATTGATATCGCCTATCGTTTCCGGCATGCGTCACCTTTTAAAAATATCAAAGGCTATTTTACCGATCTGCTCATGGGAAGGTTTGATGCTTTCATGGAACGATCTGCCATTTATAGCGGTAAGCAAAAAGATAGCTACGATATTTATGAGTGGCTTGATTTATTGCATGAACAGTATGCATTAAAACCCTATTATTTTTTCCTCGTTGCAGAAAAGCAAAAAGGCCTCGATAGAAATATAGATCCATATACCAGCGGGATGAGGGCACTGATAGAAGTGCATGCAAAAAAATACAAGGTTGGTATTCATCCGTCAATTCAGAGTAACACGAACGAAAATTCTTTAAAAAGAGAAATACAATTATTGGCTTATCATGCTCATCAACAAATTTATTACTCACGCCAGCATTATTTGAAATGGCAATTGCCAGAAACCTACAGGCAGCTGATTAATAAGGGCATCAGGCAGGATCATTCCATGGGGTATGGAGCAGTAAACGGATTCAGGGCCTCAACAAGCCATCCTTTTCCCTGGTATGATCTGAAAAATGAGCGAAATACTTCTCTCCAGATCATTCCTTTCTGTTACATGGATAGTACCGCAATGTTTCATGAAAGACTGAATGCGGAAATAGCTATAGAGCGGATGCGTTATTTTTTTGAGACGGTTAAAAAAGTAAAGGGGGTGTTTAGTTATGTGATGCACAATCATTTCTTAACCGAACAAAAAGAGTGGATCATGTGGCGTAATATGTATGAAACTTTCCTGAAAACAATACATCAATAAATCTTTCTGTGTTTTTCTGTGCCTTCAGTGGCAATATTAAATACCACTGAAGGCACAGAAAAACACAGGGCATTAACCCACGTCTGCTAAAGCCTGTTCTCTTTGTTTTTTTAAACTTCTGTTTACAAGGAACACTCCGATTAGGGTAATTACGGAGCCAATTAAAATATCAATGGTTAGTTTTTCATTCATCAGCACAGATCCTGTAAGTATGGCTATAATCGGATTGATATATGCATAGAGTGCCGCAATAGCCGGCTCCAAATGTTTCATGGTATAAATAAAAGCCACAAAAGCCACTATTGAACTTACAAATACCAGATATGAAATAGCTAACCAGGTACTGGCAGGAATAGTTGTAATGGGAATAGTTTTGCCGGAAGCCAGTGTCATAATCATTAGTAAGAAAGAACCAAGTAACATTTGCCAGCCTGTTGCATTATAGGCGTTGATCTTTACATTGTTTCTTGCAATGATGATTGTGCCAACACTCCAGCTTAACATGGCAATGAGTGAAAGAATTAATCCCAGCACATAACCTTCGGGCTGGTTATGAAAAGCATTGTCGTAAAATACAATACCAATGCCGGTAATACCCAATAATAGCCCTACAAAAGTTACCCAGGTAATCTTTGTGTTACGAAAGAATATACGCTCAATAATTACCACCGATAATGGATAGAGTGCTGCAATTAAAGCAGCGAGTCCGCTGGGTATATAACGAAGAGCAACAGTTGCAAAACCATTGGCAATAACAAATAACAAAGTACCCATTCCTGCCAACCATAACATTTGTTTGGCGCTTGGTATTTTTTCACCCCTGATCAAAAAGAATCCTACAAATAAAACACCACCCATAAACTGGCGGATAGCGGCCACTTCCAATCCCGGTACACCGGTTTTTACAGCAATTTTACTGGCCACCCAACTGGTTCCCCAGATGATACTGGTGGCTACTAAACCGATATATGCTTTTTGTTTGGTGGTCATTTATATTAATGGCGGAAATGACGCATACCGGTCATTACCATCGCTAATTTGTTAGCTATACAATATTCAATACTGTCTTTGTCACGAACAGAACCGCCGGGCTGAATAAAAGCTTCTATGCCTGCTTCATGTGCAATCTGAACACAATCATTGAAAGGGAAGAAAGCATCAGATGCAAGTACAGCAGCTTTCAGCTCAAATTTAAACTGATGTGCTTTTTCAATGGCATGTCTGAGTGCATCAATACGGCTGGTTTGTCCGCACCCTTTTCCTACCAGTTGCTTATTTTTTATCAATGCAATGGCATTACTTTTTAAATGTTTACAAACCAGGTTGGCGAAGGCAAGGTCTTCTTTTTCTGCTGTAGTGGTTTCTCTTCCGCCAACTTCTTCCCATTTACTGTAGTTGCCTTCATCACTGCTTTGTTCAAGTACACCATTCAAAATAGATTTGGATGGTTGTTTCAAAGCAGGTCTTTCTGCTTTCAGTTGTAGTAATATCCTGTTCTTTTTACTTTTCAATACTTCAAGTGCATCTGCATCAAACGAAGGCGCAATCAACACTTCAAAGAAAATTTCATTGATGGCATCGGCAGTGGCTTTATCAATACTTCCATTGCTTATCAATACGCCACCAAAAGCACTTTCGGGATCGCCTGCAAGGGCGGCATCCCAGCTTTCCTTCACAGTAGGTCTCACTGCTATGCCGCAAACATTGGTATGTTTTATGATGGCAAAAGTAGTTTCATTAAACTCGCCAATCAGCTGTACGGCAGCATCTACATCTACCAGGTTATTATAAGAGAGTTCTTTTCCGTTCAGCTGATCAAACAATTCAGCCAGATTGCCATAAAATACTGCCTGCTGGTGCGGATTTTCACCATAACGCAAAGATTGCTGATGACCGGGATTGAAATAATTGCTGATAGCAATATCGTAATGCATCACTACTTCAAACGCTTTGGCAGCAAATGATTTTCGTTGTTCAATACTGGTAATGCCTTTTTGTGCGGCCAGTATTTGCTCCAGTTTACTGTAATCATCTTTGGCCGCAATTACCACTACATCTTTAAAATTTTTGGCAGCGGCGCGGATCATGGATGGGCCGCCAATATCAATTTTCTCAATGATGAGTTTTTCTTCGCTGGTGTTTTTTAAAGTTTCTTCAAATGGGTAGAGGTCAACAATGACCAGGTCTATTTCAGGAATATTGTATTGTTTCATTTCCTGCAAATCCTGTTCTTCATACCTGCGACCCAGTATGCCGCCAAATATTACAGGGTGTAATGTTTTTACACGGCCGCCGAGAATAGAGGGATACGTTGTTAAACTTTCTACTGCTACACATGCAATACCCAATCCTTCCAGGAACTGCTGGGTACCACCGGTTGAATAAATGGTAATACCTTCTGACTGTAAACGGCGGGCAAGCGGTTCGAGACCATCTTTGTAAAAAACGGAAATAAGGGCAGACTGAATCTTCTTTTGCATAAAAAATGAAATATGTACCACCCTGGCATGGTGGCTGATTGGTAAATAGTAGCTGCAATTGTTAGAAATCCATCATAAAAGTACCCTGTTCAGGTACCGAATGGTGGCGCAAATGTAGGCTGTCTGCCTCTTTTTTCCATTTCCGGATTTTCCACAGGGAATTATTATTGTCCCACACATATAGTTTGGCACTGAATAATTGTTGTAATTGAGCAACAGTAACGGCTGGATTATTTTGCAGGATGAGTATATCTACTTCTATTAGAGCGGTACCGGTTTTTTGTAAAGAAACCTTATCTAACCATGCAATTGTGAGATGATTAACGGATAATAACCGGTATTTTTCAGGTGTTAGAACAATTTGTTGAGTAAAACCACCTAATAGTGTATGTGCCGGCAACCGCATTTTCAGGGTTGCAGCAAGGTCTTGCTGTCCCGCTATACTGATGTATTTCCCGGCTCCAAATATTTCAGTAACAGCAGCACCGGGTAAATGGTAGATAACAAGCCTGTTTTTTTGTCTGATCAGTATATGTCTTACGGAATAAACCAAACACCCCATACCAATACACACAAGTGCGGATAAAAGATAACGGAACTTTTTCAGGAGGATCCACCTGCACAGAAACAAAATCAGCAAAAAATAACAGGCTATTTGAATACCATTCATTTGTATATGATCTGTTATTGCAAAAGATAATTGCTCAGCATAATTGATAAAACGGTTCATATATTGTAAAACAACCTGCAATATTTTACCCAGGTACTGTGCAATAAAGGGAAAAGGCGATAGCATTAATAAGATCATGCAGGCATATAAAATCAAGCTACTAAGTGGAACAACAATCAGATTGGTGAGTATAAAAAGATTGGGAAACTGGTGAAAGTGATACAATACAACAGGTAGGGTAAAAACCTGAGCACTACAGGTAACTACCAATAACTGCCACCCGTAACGAATGGGTTTGTATGGAACATACCAGTAACGATAAACAGGCCTGGTAAAAACCATGATACCAGCTACGGCAGCATAGGATAATTGGAAGCCAACATCCCACAAATAAAATGGATTGAAACATAACAGGCAGAACATGGAAGCAGCAAGACTGTTATATGCATTATTCTTTCGGTTCAACCATTCTCCCAGTATCATAAAACTGAAAATAACAGCGGCTCTTAACACAGAGGCACCGGCACCTACTAAAAGACTAAAACTCCATAATGCTATAAGTAATAAAACAGGTCTTACCCACTTTATGTGCCTGATTTTTTTTAAAGGGGAAGTAATTAATAATAATAGGCCATATACCAAGCCCAGGTGCATACCACTGATGGCAATTACATGAATAACACCCGTTCTGCTATACGCCTCGAGTAATTCATCTTCAAGGTCAAACGTATAACCAATAAGTAATGCTTCTGCAATGGCTTGCTCCTGTTTCCCCGGGATGTATTTTCGAAGAATAGATAAAACAAGCTGAGTTGCTTGTGAACCCCAGGATATACTCCCTGTATCTACCCGTTGATATTGATTGGCCTTAAGAAATAAACGATGATAAATATTGTTTCTGGCTAAATAGGCTGCATAATTAAAAGCACCGGGATTGGTATGGCTGTCAACAGGTTGTAAAGATCGATTAATCAGTAAATGATCACCTTGTTTTAATGTTCTGTTCTTTTCTTCTTTGCTAAAATACAAGAGCAGCTTGCCTTTTACCGGTAACCATTTTCTATGTTCGAATTTGTGCTCAATTGCAGCAGTTGTTTTAAAAGATTTTTTTCTTTCAACCGGTATTTCATGTAATCTTATCAGCAGGGTTTCATAATTATTTGTACCATGACCAATCCAGTTTTTGTATGTTGTAATATTATGGTTATGCGAGATAATAGACCCGAGACAAATCAACATTATATAAATACCTGATCCAACCCAAACCGTAAGGCTGTATTTCTGTTGAACAGATAAAAACCTAAGAGAGGCAATACTTAGAAGAAAAAAGAAAATAACAAACAGCTCAATGGTAATCTGATGAGGTAAATAATATTGCAACAATATCCCTGCTATGAAGCCAGGTAGTAGTCGCAGAAAGGGAGCCTGTTTAAAAAATAGAAATATACCTGAACGCATCTTTAAACCTAATAGAAAAGGCTGCGTATTCTTACGCAGCCTTTTCATTCGAGTATTAATACACCGTATTTTCCGGTATTATCTTGAAAGATTCATACTTCTTTCTTTATAAAGCGTTCTGAAATAAGGGTCTCTAAGATCCTTAATAAAACGAATGGCTTCGCCTGTACTTTTCATTTCTGGTCCAAGCTCTTTATTTACACCCGGGAATTTTTCAAAACTGAAAACAGGTTCTTTGATAGCATATCCTTCCAGTTTTTTATCTATAGTGAAATCGGTAAGTTTTGCTGCACCCAGCATTACTTTGGTAGCAATATTCAGGTAAGGAATCTGGTAGGCTTTGGCAATAAATGGTGTGGTGCGCGAAGCTCTCGGATTGGCTTCAATTACATATACTTTTCCATCTTTAATGGCAAATTGTATATTGATGAGTCCTTTAATATTTAGTGCCCTTGCAATTTTCTCACTATAGTACTCCATGGTTTCAACAATCAATGGAGTAAGGTTGAAAGCAGGTAACACTGCATTACTGTCGCCGCTATGAATACCGGCCGGCTCAATATGTTCCATTACGCCCATGATGTGGAAGTGCTCACCATCAAAAATGGCGTCTACTTCTGCTTCCTGGCAACGATCAAGAAAATGATCGATCAGGATGGTATTGCCCGGAATATGTTTTAACAGGCTGATTACTGCTTTCTCTACTTCTTCATCATTAATTACAATACGCATACGCTGACCACCCAATACATAACTCGGACGTACCAGTACGGGGTAACCTACTTTATTGGCCACTTCAATAGCTTCTTCGGCTGTAAAAGCGGTGCCATATTCAGGATAGGGAATATTCAGTTCTTTCAGCAAATCACTAAAACGACCACGATCTTCGGCAATATCCATACTGTCGAAAGAAGTACCGATGATACGGATACCTTTCTGGTGTAACCTTTTTGCCAGTTTTAACGCAGTCTGACCGCCTAACTGAACAATAACACCCTCAGGTTTTTCCAGTTCTATAATTTCCCAGAGATGTTCCCAGAAAACGGGTTCAAAATAGAGTTTATCGGCCATATCGAAATCGGTAGATACCGTTTCGGGATTACAGTTTACCATGATGGCTTCGTAGCCACATTCTTTAATGGCCAAAAGACCATGTACACAACAATAATCAAACTCAATGCCCTGACCGATCCGGTTTGGACCACTTCCCAGGACTACAATTTTTTTCTTTTTCGATGGAACTGACTCGTTTGATGACAGGGTAGGATAGCTCATTTGCGACAAATTGCGCAAAAATAAGGGTCTGAAAGAATTTAGCCCTGTTATTTTTCAAATAAATGGAAAATAAACAGTTGGAAGGGGTTATTAATCGGCTAACTCCTCACATTCAAAGCCTGCACTCTGGAGCAAATACTCTACCTGGCGGGGAGAAACCAGTGGATCAGCTTCAATGCGTAATATATTATCACTATCGTGCAGATCAACGTTCCAGCGGTGAATACCGGACATAGGATTCAGTAAACGCCCCGCATGATGTACCAATCCTACATCTTCAAGATTGGTTTTAAAAACCAGGATATGCATGCTAACAGTTGTTTGGTTCTTGGAGATATTATTGAGAGGGGGTATCTGTATTGACAGTATTTTTCTTCCACATGTTGCACCGGTGTTTCCATTCTTCCTTAATCTTTTCTCTTTCCTCTTCACTCAAACCGGAAAATTTCTCTTCCATTTTTTCTTTCCAACGTCTTTTGTAATCGCCTCCTTTGCCACGGAAACCACCAAATAATATTTTACTTAGTACCAGCAATCCAAGTGCCTGCCAGTAAGTTACGGTTGACACCTGTACCACTTCTGCCAGCACTCCGTTCCAGAGCAGCATTACTACCCAGGCCAGCAGGGCCAGACAGGCAATGGCAATCATGGTAAAGCCAATGATTTTTTTGATCCAGAATTTTTTGTGCATTGTATAAAAATTTAAGATTGATTCAATAATTCGTCTCTCAGGCTGCCTAATCTTTCCCGCAGGTGTAATACTGCATATCGTTTGCGGCTGATCAATGTATTTACTGTTTCCCCGGTTTGCTCAGCAATATCTTTAAAAGCAATGCCTTCAATTTCATTCAGCACAAAAGCCTCGCGTTGTGGTGCCGGTAATTCGTTGAGAGCCGCATAAAGGGCATCCCAGAAAATGGACCTGATATAATCGGTTTCGGGATTGTTTTTGTCATCAAAAAATAGGTCTGACCATTCAAATCCTTCATCATCATTGTTTCGGTAAATATCTTCCAGCAGATCCGGTTTTTTCTTTCTTTGTTTATCAGTGATTTTATTACGGGTAACAGTAAACAACCAGCTGGTTAATTGTTCAATAGGTTTGGTATTACCCATAAACTGGTAAAACACATCCTGCAATATATCTTCGGCATCGGCCTCACTCTTCACCCGCTTGCGGATAAAGCCCATTAGCCTTTTGCTGTAGGTATTAATAACCTCCGTAATATGCTTGCCGCGTGAGTCGCTCATAGTAGCCGGTATCTGCCATGCCTGATCCATACAAGAAAGGTTGACGGATAAGGCATTGGAATATTGTAAAACACCCCATGTTTTTTTGACCGGGGGTATATAATTTGTCGCAGTAATGCTGTTTTTATTGCAGTTCCCCGGCTTTTTCATGATCATCATAATGATCTCTTAGCCTCAATAATTCCTTTTTCATATTTACCAGTACACCTGCATATTTTTTATCCATAATCAAATTTTTCTGTTCAGTAGGGTCATTTTTCAAATCGTACAATTGCCATTCATTAACAGTATAGAAATAAATCAGCTTATAACGATCGGTTCGTACACCCAAATGCTGCAATACCGTATGATCGGCATTGTACTCATAAAAATGGTAATACAAACTGCTCCTTGAAACCTTAACGCTTGTATTCTTTAATATCGGTTTCAGGCTAAGCCCCTGCATGGAAGAAGGAATACTGATACCTGCTACATCTAAAAATGTAGGTGCATAATCAATATTCTGCACCATGGTATTGTTTTTTGTTCCGGGCTGAATATGACCGGGCCACCTGGCCATGAGTGGGGTGCGCATGGAAACATCATACATCCATCTTTTATCAAACCAGCCATTCTGACCCAGGTAAAAACCCTGATCGGAGGTATAAACAATCAATGTGTTTTGTGTAAGACCGCTGTTATCGAGGTAATCCAATAATTTTCCCACACCCTCATCTACCGAAGCAGCAGTAGCAAAATAATCCTGCATATACCACTGGTATTTTAGTTTGAGTAAAGCCTTGTCCTGTGGACGTTGCTCCTGTAAAATTTTTCCACGAACTGCATAGATGTCTTTAATCTTTTGCCTGTCGGCAACAGGAATACGGTTAAAAATACTGTTATAATAAGCCACTTCAGCAGAGGCTGGTTTTAACCATGGGATGTTTATCAGGTATGCAGGATCAACTTTCAGATCGCTTGATAATTTCATGTCGTGCAGAATACTCATGGTCTGCAGTTTCCATGCAGATCCTCTTCCGGTAGTATCGGTATATAAAGTAGTGGGTTCAGGAAATGTTTTATCCTTAAATGCTTCAATGTTTTTGGGTGATGGAAAGAAATAACGATGTGGCGCTTTATGGTGCAGCAATAACAGGAAAGGCTTGTTCTGCTCTCTTTTATGTTGTAACCAGTCAATGGCTTCGTTTGTAATTACTTCTGTGGCATAACCGGGATAGGTAGTTGTATCGCCATTCATCTGAATCAGTCTTGGCTGATAATAAAGGCCTTGTCCCGGTAATATTTTCCAGTAATCAAAACCGGTAGGATAAGTATGTAAATGCCATTTACCTACGATAGCGGTTTGATAACCGTTTTGCTGAAACAGTTTAGGCATGGTTAACTGGCTGCCATCGAAACGGGT
This sequence comes from Bacteroidota bacterium, assembly GCA_049324295.1. Taxonomy (GTDB): domain Bacteria; phylum Bacteroidota; class Bacteroidia; order Chitinophagales; family Chitinophagaceae; genus Sediminibacterium. The sequence continues at coordinate 14,567 of JBMOKQ010000074.1, read as the reverse complement.
GCGATTATCTTTCATACCATTTTTATGCGAATGCATACCTGTAAGCAAAGTGGCGCGTGCAGGTCCGCAAATAGAGTTGCCTACAAATGCGCGTTGAAACAACACTCCTTCCTTTGCAATGCGGTCTATATTGGGTGTGTTGATGAGTTTCGATCCATAGGCACTGATGGCATCTGCATCATGATCATCGCTCATGATATAGATAATATTGGGTTTTGATTGAGCCATACCGAAGAATGGAAAAAGCAGGTAGATCAGCAGGTATTTTTTCATATGGCGTATAGGTTACTGGTCAACAATTGAAGCGTAAACCTGTTAGTTTTGTACACAAAGTTTTTTTATGGAATTTGGCCGTGTACCCGAAGCAGAACTGAATAACATCAACTTCTCGCTCCCTTCAGAGCCTTTATTCAACCAACAAGTGTTGAAAGGTAAGAAACAAAAAGAACCCAGGGTATATCTCGGCTGTGCAAAATGGGGTAGGACAGAATGGATAGGGAAAATATATCCACCTAAAACAAAGGAGAAAGATTTCCTGGAACATTATGTAAAACATTATAACAGCATAGAGTTAAACGCCACACATTATAAAGTGTATGGTGCAACCGGAATTGCTAAATGGGCAGAGAAAGCAAAAGAGAAAGATTTTAAGTTCTGTCCGAAAATGTACCAGGGCGTTACCCATCGGGGAAGTTTAAAAGGGAAAGATTTTATTATCACTGAATTTCTACGTGGTATAGTTGCTTTTGAAGAACACTTAGGTCCGGTATTCGTGCAGGTAAGCGATGCGTTTACACCGAAACGAAAAGAAGAGTTATTCGATTTTCTGCGTTCGCTACCTACCGATTTGCAATTTTTCCTGGAAGTACGTCATCCCGACTGGTTTGGTAAACCCGATATTCAGCAGGAACTGTTCAATACCCTGAAGGAAATAAATATGGGTGCTGTGATAACAGATACCAGTGGGCGGAGAGATTGTGCACATATGCATCTCACAGTTCCTAAAACATTTATCAGGTATGTTGGCAACAGCCTGCACCCAACAGATTACACAAGAGTAGATGAATGGATCGGCAGGATGAAATACTGGATTGATCAGGGCATAGAAGAAATTTATTTTTTCATACACATGCACGATGAAGCCTATTCGCCGGAATTAACGGTGTATATGGTAGATAAGTTGAACAAGTTATGCGGTCTGTCTTTGCAGAAACCCGAGTTTGTTCAGCAACAGCAAACATTGTTTTAGCAGGGGCTAATAGTTGATAGCTTATATGCGAATCAAGCACTGAGCAATTAGTAGCTGGGTACTGGATAGTAGGAGGAGGTTTATGGTAAGCAGCCAATTTGACAAACCTAACCCCTAAGGCCTGAAACCCAGCATCCAGTACCCACCTCCCCTTAAGCCAAACCAACACCGTTCAACAGGTGATTCGCATTGGAAGCTTACAGCTAAAAACGTTTTTCGCAACTGATCATACAAAACTAACTCCCCAAAACCGTGGAACATCGGAAATGTGACGCGCTTCGGGAAAACCCGGGACGGCTCTCGGGATTTGGTGGGATAACTGGTAATTTCTTCTCGGAATTTAATTTTTTGTCGCCTATAATGCAATAAAATCAAGGGTTCAGCATTTTCTTCTCCTCATTGCTTCCTCGGAGCACCCCGTGGAACCCCCAATTTTATTGAGTCGATGGTCTATTTCTCCTCATTGCTTCCTCGGATTTGAACTAACGATCCTTCTCTGGTGCGGGTTATAACGGGCCGTCTCCTCATTGCCTCCTCATTGCTTCCTCTTTGCCTCCTCAATTCCTCCCCGGGAGAGCCTCTGGGGTAAGGGGTTAGGTGTGAGGTATTAGGGTGCTTTTGTATTGGTAAATGGGTCTTACACTTTTACAAAACGAAAAAACAGGTCTTTGACCCCGGTTACTGCATAAACCTCCGCGGAGAAGGAACAGAGATAGGAACGAGGAGTAACAGAGGTTGAAAATGGTAGAGAGCTATTAGTTTTGCTTCGAACACATTACTAAAACGCTCTTTGCTTTTACTTCATTATACCTCCTTTGACCATTTTCAACCCTTGATTCGCATTTATAGCTAAAGGGAAAGAGTATCGCTATGAACCATAAACTATAGGCACTCCTGCTAGCCCACCAAATCAATATCGAAATTCACCAATTGTACAAATTCATTTATACGGTTACTGATATCTTCTTTACTGATTTCCCTCAAACGCTGGGTACCAAATTTTTCTACACAATAAGATGCCATGGCACTACCAACTATGATCGCGGTTTTCATATTCTCAAAAGAAATGTTTTTGGTACGTGCAATATGACCAATAAAACCTCCGGCAAATGTGTCGCCTGCGCCGGTTGGGTCAAATACTTCTTCCAATGGTAAAGCCGGAGCAAAAAACACCTTATTCTCATAGAACAATAAAGCTCCATGCTCTCCTTTCTTTATGATCAGGTATTTTGGTCCCATTTTCATGATGGCCGCTGCTGCTTTTACCAGTGAATATTCACCACTCAACTGGCGTGCTTCACTGTCGTTAACCATCAGTAAGTCAACCATTGCCAGTGTTTTCTTCAGCTCATCCATCATGATTTCCATCCAGAAATTCATGGTATCCATTACAATCAGTTTCGGACGGGTCTTCAATTGTTCAATTACACTGCGCTGAACTGCAGGTACCAGGTTACCCAACATCAGGAACTCACAATCCTGGAAACTTTCAGGCACCACGGGTTCAAAGTTCTCCAGTACATTTAATTGTGTTTCGAGGGTATCGCGGGAGTTCATGTCCATATGATAACGGCCACTCCAGAAGAAAGTCTTTTCGTCTTTTTTAATCTGCACACCAGCCAGATCCACACCACGAGCCGTTAACTGGTTGAGCTCTTCCTGCGGAAAGTCGCCACCCACTACTGATATCTGTTTTACAGGGGTAAAGTTGGAGGCACACCAGGCAATATAAGTACCTGCACCACCAATGATTTTATCACTCTTACCAAACGGAGTTTCAATGGCATCGAAGGCCATGGATCCGACAACGACTAAAGACATAAATTAATTTTTGTTATCGGGGTGCGAAACTAGCGTATTTAAGGGGTAAATACTAGTATATGCTACCCTAGTTTGGGTTTAAGCGCATTTATACTGTTACTGCGCTACAAAAACTAACAAAATATAATATGTGAAATGATTTTTTGGCTAACACGCGTTAGCTGTTTATCTTCGTAGCATGGCCAGAATTAAGACCGACAAAAACATTTCACGGAAAGACGTGATTGTAACCAAAGCTGCATCCCTTTTCAGAGAGAAGGGTTTTAAAGCGGCCAGTATGCGCGACCTCGCAGAAGCAGTGGGTGTGGAAGCTGCCAGTTTATACAATCATATTAAGTCGAAAACCGAATTATTACATGAACTCTGCTTCAGTGTAGCCAATCGTTTTCTGCAAAAAATTGATGAAGTGGAAGCGGAAAAGATTTCTTCGATTGAAAAAATTGAAAAGTTACTTCGTTTCCATATCAATGAAATGATCCACCATTACGAAGAAGTATATGTAAGTGATCGCGAATGGAAACACCTGGCCGATCCTTATTTATCGAATTTTCAAAACCAACGCCGTATCTATCGTAAGCGTTTTGCGGCTATTATTGAATCGGGTATCCGAAACAATGAAGTAAAAAAGATCGATGCGCCAACTGCTGTACTCATTATGCTGCATGCCATCAGCGGCATTGAAAGCTGGCACAGATCAACCCAAAAAATCAGCGCCGCTGAACTGGAAGAAAATATGGTAACCATTTTAGTGGGTGGATTAACTCAATAAGCGGATAGCAGCATGTCGATACATTTTGAGCAACTCAGGGTTAAAGAGATAAGAAAAGAAACCGACGATTGTGTTTCCATTGTTTTTGATATACCCGCTGAACTACAACAACAGTTTCAGTTTATACAAGGACAGCATATTACACTTCGCACCATGATGAATGGTGAAGATGTACGCAGGTCTTATTCAATTTGCAGTAGTCCATTTGATAATGAACTACGGGTAGCAGTAAAAAAAGTACCCCAGGGACTTTTCTCTACCTATGCCAACGAACAATTAAAAACAGGCGACAAATTAGATGTAATGCCTCCGATGGGGAAGTTTTTTACCCCCTTACAAAAAGAGCAGCAAAAAAAATATGTAGGTTTTGCAGCAGGTAGCGGCATTACTCCCCTCCTTTCAATCATCAGCACCACTTTACAGTCTGAACCCAAAAGTGTTTTTACACTGGTTTACGGGAATCGCAACAGACATTCTATCATTTTCAGAGAAGCATTGGAAGCCCTGAAAAATAAATACATGAACCGGTTCAGGCTTATTCATATTCTTTCCAGGGAAAAAACAGATACTGTTTTAAATACCGGGAGGATTAATGCAGAAAAATGTCTCTCACTGTTTGATAAAACTATTCATCTCTCTCAAACAGATGAATTCTTTTTATGTGGCCCTGAAGAAATGATTTTTACCGTGAAAGCTGTACTGGAAGAAAAAGGAGTTGATAAAAAGAAAATTCATTTTGAACTTTTTACAACACCCGGACAGGAACACAAAAATAAGTTTGTACAAAATACCTTAACCGATACACAATCAAAAAGCAAAATCACGGTAAAGCTGGATGGCATTAGTTTCGATTTTGATCTTGCAAAAAATGGTCCTGCTATTTTAGATGCAGCTTTAAAACAAGGGGCCGACCTGCCTTATGCCTGTAAAGGAGGTGTTTGTTGCACTTGTCGCGCCAAACTCGTAGAGGGCGAGGTTGATATGGATGTTAACTACGGTCTTGAACCTGATGAAATAGAACAGGGCTTTATCCTCACCTGCCAATCGCACCCACGTTCTGAAAAAGTTATTGTTGATTTTGATGCGAAATAATGCTTGCTGATTTTTTAGCCACAGATTCACAGATTATTAAATAAAATCTGTGAATCTGTGGCTAAAAAATTACAATCTTATTTCTTTAACACAGGTTCAATAATCTTCTGCCAGATAGCATAGCCTCTTGCATTCATATGCAGGTTGTCTTTGATAAAGAGTTCAGGGTTTACAGAACCATCGGGTAACAACATGGCATTGTGTACATTTACATAAACAGTTCGTCTGTAGCGACGCAGATAATTTTTAATCAACTGATTTGCCTTTACAAAATCGGCTTCCATTTTCCAGCGACTGGGGCTGGGTTTGATGGATACAAAAACAACAGGAACTTTTCCTAACTCATGTCGTATAATCGACATCAGTCTTTTGAAACGCAACAATACAGAGTCGGGGGTAATTTTTCCAAACGCATCGGTAATATCATTTTCACCACAATAAATAACAATCTGTTTAGGCGCATAAGGTATAATTACTTCCCGGGTATAACGAATAAGGTCGGGTAAAGATGATCCGCCAAAACCGCGGTTAATGATAGGATAATTGGGGAAATAGTCTTTTATATCTTTCCAGAAAGTAAAAGAAGAACTACCTACAAATAGTATCTGCTTTTTTTCAGGGAAAGCAATACTATCTGCTTTCAAAAAAGCATCAATTTCTTTTCTGAATGGTGTTGTTTGGGTAAAGGCAGAAATTGCTAGCGTTATCAGAATGAATAATAAACCTGACTTTTTCATGTCTGAAAGATAAAGCGCTGTTAAGCATCATTTAGGCAATTGTATCAAAATCATCCGCAAAAAACTAACAAAAGGTCAAAAAAATCATATTTCAGATACTAACATTTGTTAGCACGATACGTTTCTTTTTGTATTTTTACGGTTCAAACAAAGGGTATGGAAAAAGATATGGAACAAATGTTCCAGGAGAAGATCGACAAAGAGATACGCATTGAGCCAAAAGACTGGATGCCGGAGAAATACAGGCAGACATTGATTCGCCAGATCAGTCAGCATGCACATAGCGAAATTGTTGGTATGCTGCCTGAAGGCAACTGGATCACACGCGCGCCTAATCTCCGGAGAAAAGCCATTCTGCTCGCCAAAGTGCAGGATGAGGCCGGACATGGATTGTACCTCTATTCTGCTGCTGAAACACTCGGCATCAGCCGCGATGAAATGTATGAGCAGCTACACAGTGGCAAGGCCAAATATTCTTCCATCTTTAATTATCCCACATTAAGCTGGGCCGATATGGGTGCCATTGGCTGGCTGGTAGATGGTGCGGCCATTATGAACCAGGTGCCTCTGTGCAGAACCAGTTACGGTCCGTATGCAAGGGCCATGGTACGTGTTTGTAAAGAAGAAAGTTTTCACCAGCGCCAGGGATTTGAAATTCTGTTAACACTGAGTCGTGGTAATGAGGCACAACGCCGTATGGCACAGGATTCCATCAACCGCTGGTGGTGGCCCAGTATCATGATGTTTGGTCCGAAAGACGATGAAAGTCCAAATACCATTCAAAGCATGAAATGGAAGATCAAACGTTTTACCAATGACGAACTGCGACAAAAATTTGTAGACATCTGTGCTGAACAGATTAAAATACTCAACCTCACATTACCCGATCCGGATTTGAAATGGAATGAAGCCAGCGGGCATTATGATTTTGGTGCCATTAACTGGGATGAATTCTGGCAGGTAATTGCCGGTAATGGCCCCTGCAACAAACAAAGACTGGATGCAAGAAAAAAAGCCTGGGAAGAAGGTGCATGGGTAAGAGAAGCTGCAACAGCTCATGCAGCAAAACGTGCCCAGCGTATGGCGGAGAAAAGGGCGTGAGAACGTGAATGTCCGATGGACTTCTTCGGAGATGAATGGTTAGTAACTAAAATTCGTTATCACTAAAAGCTTGCAGCCAGAAGCTAAAAGCCAGCAGCAAAAAAATGAAAAACTATATCAACAAATACTACTACGGCGATTATGGTGAAGGAAAACACGGCGCTGCAGATATTTCAGCCAGTGGAAATACACAACAGGAATGGCCATTGTGGGAAGTATTTATACGCAGCAAACAAGGGCTAGATCATAAACATGTTGGAAGCCTTCATGCTGCCGATGCACAGATGGCTATAGAAAATGCACGCGATGTATATACACGCAGAATGGAAGGCATTAGTATCTGGGTAGTGGAAAGTAAGTATATCCATGCCAGCAATCCTGATGAAGCTGCCGCATTATACGATCCTGCAAATGATAAAGCCTATCGTCATCCTACTTTTTATGATCTGCCTGATGAATTAACACATATCTAAACCGGCCCACGAAAAACAATCATGAACACAGCCCTGGTTAATTATACTTTACATCTTGCAGATAATGCATTGATCATCGGTCACCGTAACAGCGAATGGTGTGCACATGGTCCCGTACTCGAGCAGGATATTGCTATTTCAAATATTGCACTGGATGGTATTGGACAGGCACGCAATTTCTATCAGTATGCGGCCAGCCTTATTGGCAATAATACTACTGAAGATTCACTGGCTTACTTACGTGATGTGATCGATTTTAAAAACCTGCTCATCACTGAATTACCGAATGGCGACTGGGCACAAACCACGCTCAGACAGTTTCTGTTCAGTACCTATCAATACTATTTTTATCAGCAGTTACAACAATCAGGCGATCAGCAACTTGCTGCTATTGCTGAGAAATCGTTGAAAGAAGTTACTTATCATTTACGCTGGAGCAGTGAATGGGTTATTCGTTTAGGTGATGGTACAGATGAAAGTTGCCAGCGATTATTGCAGGCAATAGATGAAGTATGGAACTTTACAGGTGAGTTATTTACCCTTGCACCGTATGAAAAAGAACTTACGGCTTCGGGTATTGCTGTTGACCTGTCTGTTATACAACCGTTATGGTTACAAAAAGTACAGGATGTATTTGCTGAGGCCACTGTAACCATTCCGGCAAAAAGTTTTACGCAACAAGGTGGTAAAGAAGGTATTCATACAGAACACCTGGGTTATATACTTGCCGAAATGCAGTTCCTTCAAAGAGCATACCCCGGTGCCGAATGGTAATACCAATGACCAGCTTACCCGATCATATTAAAACTACAGAACAAAAAATCTGGTCACTGCTCGAATCGGTCAGCGATCCGGAAGTGCCTGTATTATCTGTACTTGACCTGGGCATTATTCGTAGTGTACAGATTGAAACAGTTAGTGAAACAGCGGTAAGGCCCATCATCACCATCACGCCAACTTATAGCGGATGTCCTGCCATGGATGTAATCAGCATGAATATCAGGATCACTTTATTACAGGCTGGGTTTTCATCGGTTGAGATCAAACAGGTATTATCTCCTGCCTGGACAACCGACTGGATGACTGAGGCTGGTAAGGAGAAACTGAAAGCCTATGGTATTGCACCGCCTCAATACAAACAGGCTGTTTGTACCCCCGATACTTTCCAGGAAGCAGAAGCCATTCAGTGTCCGCAATGTAATTCTTGGAACACGCAGATGATTTCACAGTTTGGCAGTACCGCCTGTAAAGCATTATACAAATGTGAGGATTGTAAAGAGCCTTTTGATTATTTTAAATGTCATTAGTAACTAAGGCCATAAGAAGATTGTAAATTTGAATAAACCACCGATCATGTCCAGTATTTTATTTCATATTGAAAATGGCATTGCTTTTATCACGTTAAATCGTCCCGACAAACTCAATTCCTTTAACCGTGAGATGGCGTTGCTGTTGCAATCAAAATTAGACGAGTGTGCCTCTTTGCATGAAGTGCGGGCCGTATATCTTACCGGTGCAGGTAAAGGTTTTTGTGCGGGACAGGATCTTGCAGAGGTAGTTGATCCGAATGGTCCTGGTATGCAACGTATTTTAAGTGAACACTATAATCCCATCATCACCCGCTTACGTAATATGCCTAAACCTGTTATTGCGGCAGTGAATGGTGTGGCCGCAGGTGCAGGTGCCAATATTGCACTGGCTTGTGATATTGTAGTAACCGCTAAATCAGCTTCTTTTATACAGGCGTTTTCAAAAATTGGATTGATTCCTGATAGTGGTGGTACTTATATATTACCCCGACTCATAGGCTGGCAAAAAGCAAGTGCGCTTATGATGCTGGGAGATAAAATAACTGCTGAAGAAGCAGAAAAGCTGGGCATGATTTATACATACTTTGAAGACGACCAGTTCATGGAATCTTCAAAACAAATTGCGTCAACGCTAGCAGTAATGCCTACTAAAGCATTAGCCTATATTAAACACGCACTTAATCAGTCTGCCGGCAATAACCTTACGGCACAATTGGAGCTGGAAGATACTTACCAGCAAAAAGCGGCTGCTACTTTCGATTTTAAAGAAGGCGTACAGGCTTTCCTCGAAAAAAGAAACCCTCAATTCAAAGGAGAATAAAATATTATGATGAGTAATCCATACAAACAGGTGGTTGATCATATGATGCAATATGACCTGTTCTCACAGTGGCTGGGTATAGAAGTGCTGGAAATACAGGAAGGTTATAGTCGTATTCAAATGACGGTTAGAGCAGAAATGATCAATGGCTTTGGCATTGTGCATGGTGGTATTGCTTTCTCGCTGGCCGATAGTGCTTTTGCATTTGCCTGCAATAACAGGAACAATCTTTCAGTAGCATTAGATACTTCCATCAATTTCACCAAAGCAATTAATGTGGGCGATCAATTAATAGCCGAAGCCAAAGAAATACATAATGGCAGAAGTACCGGTTTATATCATATAACCATTACTAATCAAAAAAATGAACAGGTGGCACATTTCAAAGGCACTTGTTTCAGAACAGGTAAAACCCTGATATGATTTATCAATTCAAAGAACATATTCCTGTTATCCATGAAACCGCTTTTATTCATCCACAGGCGATCGTAACGGGCAATGTAATTATTGGCAAACAGGTGTATGTGGGTCCGGGTGCAGCTATTCGTGGCGACTGGGGCCAGATCGTTATTGAAGATGGATGTAATGTGCAGGAAAACTGTACCATTCATATGTTTCCCGGCGTTACCGTTTATGTAAAAGAATCGGCCCATATTGGTCATGGCGCCATAATACACGGCGCAATCATTGGCCGAAACTGTCTTGTAGGAATGAATAGTGTGATCATGGACAATGTGGTATTGGGTGATGAATGTATTGTTGGTGCATTGAGCATGATTAAAGCTGATGAAATATTTGAAGCAAGAAGTTTGATTGTAGGCAACCCAGCCAAAAAAGTAAAAGAAGTAAGTGATGAAATGATTGCCTGGAAAACAAAAGGCACCGAATTATATCAACAGTTACCTGCAGAAATGCATGCGCACTGGAAAAGCTGCGAGCCACTGAGAAATATTCCTAATCATCATTTATCAGCTGGCGAAAACAGCTCTTCTCTTTATAAAACCTGGAACGAAGAGCGGAAATACTGATACCACCTACATTTCGTACCTTTGCATTTCCATCAAAGTTTTGATTGAATAGTGTCTGAGAAAAATAATTTCATCGATTATATCCGCATCTTCTGCCGTAGTGGACATGGTGGTGCCGGCGCCAAACATTTCATGCGCAATAAACTCACCGCCAAAGGTGGTCCCGATGGAGGTGATGGTGGTCGTGGCGGACATATTATATTGCGTGGTAATGCACAGATGTGGACCTTATTGCACCTGCGTTATTTTAAAAATGTACTTGCGGAAAATGGAGAATCCGGCAGCAAGAATAACTGTACGGGGGCTGATGGAAAAGATATTATCATCGAAGTTCCTCTGGGTACCGTTGCCCGTAATGAAGAAACCGGTGAGATAGAGGCAGAGATACTGGAAGACGGGCAGGAAATTGTTTGGATGAAAGGTGGCCGTGGTGGTTTGGGCAATAGCAATTTTGCCACCCCAACCAACCAGGTACCGGAACATGCTCAACCCGGTGAACCCGGTGTAGAAGGCTTGAAAAATCTGGAGTTGAAAGTATTGGCCGATGTAGGACTGGTGGGTTTTCCGAATGCGGGAAAATCAACATTGCTCTCAGTTATTACTGCCGCTAAACCTAAAATTGCTAATTATGCGTTTACTACTTTAACACCTCAATTGGGTATGGTGGCCTATCGCGATTCCAGATCATTTTGTATCGCCGATTTACCGGGTATTATTGAAGGTGCGGCTGAAGGAAAAGGATTGGGACATCGTTTTCTTCGTCATATTGAACGCAATGCTGTTTTATTGTTTTTGATTCCTGCTGATAGTGCAGATCATAAAAAAGAATTTGATATCCTCAGAAATGAGCTGGAGCAATACAATCCCGAGATGCTGCAAAAAGATTTTATCATTGCCATCAGTAAAAGTGATATGCTCGATGATGAACTAAAAGAAGCCATCAGCAAAGAGCTTCCGAAAGGTATTCCACATCTCTTTATTTCTTCAGTTACACAAACCGGGTTAACAGCTTTGAAAGATCTGTTATGGGAAACTTTAAATAAACCTGTTACAGAAAACTAACAATCGTTTAGATATTCCATTTATTTATATGTTAACACCGTTCACCCAAAATTCATTTTTGGGGAGGGTTACCTTTTATATCTTGCAGGTATAAAGAATGTACACAAGCATTTTTTGATGTACATCCCGGATTTTTATAAATCCTCACTTCTACGCTTCTGCCAGCTCGCTTTTATGAAACTTTTACTTGCACTACGAGCATTCTTCTGCGCACAGAGGAATGGCAATTTTTTATTCAATATTTTAAAAGAGACAACATGAAAAAGCAATCTGTCCAAACCATCGTAAAAGGAATCATCCTGAGCGGTATTTTAACTGCTGGCACATTTATCAATGCAAGTGCAAACAATGCTGGTGAAGCCTTAGCTGCCAAAGCTTCTGCTGAATTCAAGTATGCCGGTTCTTCAAAAGACCAGGCTTCTTTCAACATTACATTCAACAATCCAAGTGGTGAAAAATTTACCCTGCTGGTATTGGATGCAAAAGGCGACCTGTTCTTTAAAGAAAGCTATGCTTCAAAAGACTTTGCAAAAAGATTTGTACTGGCTAAAGAAGATGCAGAGAAATTAACTTTCCGCATCCAGAATGGCAAACAGAGTTTCGCTCAGAACATCAACCTGTTCCAGAGCGAAACAGAAGCCAGAAAAGCAGCTACCCAACAATAATTGTATTCCCTATTTAGCTGGAGGCTTTTTAGCCTTTAGCTAAATATTGATCTCTACTCGACTCTTGCTTTATTGAATTGCTACGCTTTTGCTTTACGGAATATTCATTGCGATACGAAAACCTGTACCAACAGGAGCCATTAATTATTAACGCAAAAAGAATATGAACATGAAAAAAGCAATCATTACCGGTTTATTATCTGTTGTTTTGTTAACTGCAACAGAAGCCCGTACCAATGAAAAAACAGATGCCAGCAAAGCAAAAATTGAAGTGAATTACACAGGTTTCTTCAACAACGACCTGGCTTTCAATGTAAAGTTCGATAACCCAAATGGTAACAATGTTACGCTGACCATTATCAACGAAGATGGTGAGAATCTTTTCAAAAGCAATTTCTCCGACAAAAAATTCGAAAAGAAATTTGTGTTGCTGAAAGATGCCGATGTATATAAACTTACTTTCCTGTTTCAGTCAGGTAAAGAGGTATACAAAGAAAGTTTCGACATCAATGTAACCACTCGTGAGGTTTCTGATGTGGTAGTGAAGAAAAACAGAAAATAAGGAATAAGGAACAGGAAACAAGAAACAGAAAATAGGAAAGCCGCTTATAATAAGCGGCTTTCCTATTTTATATATAAATTTAGACATCGTAATATCTATTCATTTAAGAATGATTAATCCCAAAGCCAAAAGACTGATTATTACCTGCATAATAGTTGCAACACTTATTATCTGTATTTTACTTTGGCAAGCTAATGGGATTATATATTTTCTGCTTATTGCAGCTCTATTACTATCAGCCTATTTCGCCTTAACTTATGGCAAAAAAGCTGATCAGGAAATGGCTGATAGCTCACACCTTGGGGACGACTAGTTTTTCACTTTTGTTGACAAATTACGATACCGTTAACCGGTTTTACATCTTAATTTCAGGTATGCAACCACAACAATGCCTTTTCTGCGGACATATGGTACAACTGGTACATGTACATGGACATTACCAGTGCCCGGTTTGCAATACCAATGCCCTACCCTGTTGCGATGGGGATAACTGTAATACCAACCAGTTACTGGCAGTGCAAACTACAGAACACACTCATACCAACGATAATGTATCGCTTCATTAAAACCAATTCAGCGCATCCCGATTTTATTAAGTTAGTGCAGCAATTAGATGCTGATCTGGCCGAGAGAGATGGTGCAGAACATGCTTTCTATCAGCAGTTCAATGGCATACAGCAACTCAATCATGTTGTAGTATTGTATGATGCAGATGAGCCCATTGGCTGTGGCGCTTTTAAAGAAATAGAGAAAGATACTGTTGAAGTAAAACGTATGTACACTTTGCCTGCACATCGTTCGAAAGGACATGCCTCAAATATTCTCAATGCATTGGAGCAATGGGCAAAAGAAGAGGGCTATTCCATAACTGTTCTTGAAACAGGTAAACGGCAACCTGAAGCCATTGAACTGTATAAAAAGAATGGATATAATATCATCCCAAATTATGGGCAGTATATGGGTATTGAAAACAGTGTTTGTTTCCGGAAAAAACTACCCTTTATCTAATGTTTATTCGAAGGACTATTTACTGTAACAGGAAGATTTTCCATATATGCGACCCCAAACTGGTTTTCCACAATTTTCAATGCATTTGTATTTGCAAAAGTGTGCATGAATGCATGATGAGTGGTTAAGATAATATCTTGCAAAGCATCATCAGCTTCCATATCAATGACTTTCAACCCACTAAGTTTACATTTCGATTTAGATATGTGTCTTGCATGTGATTTATTTCTCGAATGATCTCCAAATTCTTTGAGAACTTTATTAATTGTAGCTACAGATTTACCCTTTAACATATTTGTTTTGAGCCACTCTTGAACAATTTTTTTAGACCAATCAAGTGCTTGTTTACAAGCAGTAAGGAAAGTGGGATGATATTTACCAATAATTACTTGCCATAAAGCTGCTGAACTAGGATTGGCTTTAACATCAATCATTGCTTGCTTAAACTCATCCAAAACAGCTTGACATGCGATCCCTCCCATTTGCGGATCAATTGGGCCGAGATTTGATTGTTTTCCTAGCATTATTTCCTTACAGGAAAGAGCAATCATCGTACCTGCTGACATAGATATTTGTGGAATTATTGCCCGAATATCATTTCCAAACATTGCTCTTAAATAATCAACAATACTTTCTGTTGCAGCCAAATCTCCTCCCGGAGTATGTAGAATGATATCAAGGCCTCTTGATCTATCCATTTTATGGATATTAACCATAAAGGCATTCTTGTCTTTATCATTAATACTAGTGTAATGACAAAGTAATTTAGAAACATACTATATTTGTACTACTAAACCCAGTACAAAATGAGTATACCAATTAAATTAAACCGAAAAGAGATTTATTATCTTGAGTCTCAAAAAAAGCTTC
>JBMOKQ010000073.1:0-57402 GCA_049324295.1 Bacteroidota bacterium | reverse complement strand
ATTCATGATTGTCCTAAGCTGCTCTCTTTCAATGGAAGTCAGCGTAACCTTATAATGTACCATCTTAATAGATTTGATGGCAAAATTATACTATTTAACAGACATTATCAAATTGACATGACACTAGAATTAAGATTGACCATTCACGCTTCCTCAGCTTTTCTTTTTCAACGACAGGGCATCCAGGAAATAGATTACCCGTATAGAAATACTGTTCTGCTGATCAGAGTTTAAGGTATTGCCAAAGTTTTTGAAGTATTTGGTGCGCGTGTCCTGGTTAAATGTGCTGATGGCGTCTTTCCATACAATATTGATAAAGCTACCCAGGGCAAACTGCCAGGTGTACACCATATCAATGTTGAAGTAGTTTACATTGAAGTTTACATTCCGGCTGATTCCCCCGGCTATATGATTGAGGTAACCATCGTTGCGGAGTTTATAGAACTCTTTATTCGCCACTTTGCTCCAGTAATGTCTTGCCCTGAAGGTTAAACCCATTTTATTGGTGAAATTGTATTTTACGTTAAACACATTCTCCACTGTGTTTCTTTTGCGCAAAGCGAAGATGATACTATCGGGACTGTACATGGTTGCATAACCAAGATTGTTATGGAAAAACTGTAAAAAGGTATTTACAGAAAGGGTGAGTTTTTTATTGAAACGATAGTTGTGTCTGACAAATATATCCTGTCCATTGCTGCCATACTGGTTGAATGTGCGGTTAAAAAATTCAACAACAGTAGAGTATTTTTTTGCATTATTGGTTTCAAACGAGAAACCCGCCATCCAGCTTCCCGGACGTTTGAAAACTTTACCATTTACCCTTGGTTCAAAGAAATCGTTCTGCTCGGGATTGAGGTTGAAATTAAATCCTGCCCACCAAAGATTCTTCAGCTGCCCGTTTACATTTGCATTGAAATTAAATCGCTGGTAGTCCATCGGCTTGTAACGCATCGAATAGTTTATGTTTATGTTTGTGTTGATACGGTTATACCATTTCTTGGGTTTTAACCACCTGTATCCAAGCCATATACCATTATTGAAATAGTTGTTATTGGTGAAATACCCCATATCGTTATGGTTGTATTTATTATCGGCCAGCTCCTGCCACAGATTGAAGTTGAAACGTCCGCTTGTTTTACCAAAACCCAGCGTGTGATTATACCCCATCAGCGTTTTGCCCGGTGCCTCATAACCAATCAACTGGCTCACGCCAACCTGTCCGTTTACGTTCCAGGTGTTTTTCTTGTCATAAATATCCCAGAGTGCCGCTGTTACATTCGCATCATAATCTGTACCACTTCTTGTAACATTGGTGTTGATCAATGAAACGCTGGAATTGTTTTTTAATGTCTGATCAAAAACAAGGATATTATAATTGGTAAGTGGATTCGTCTCAAATTTTCTTGTTTCTTCTCCACCCACTTCAATACTTGCATGTTGTGCTTTAGTAACTGCATTAAAAAAACCGATACCGAGACCCTTGCTGGTTCTTCCGCTTATTTTACTTGCATTCAATAATCTTGTTTCAACCGGATTTTTTCCAACAGATTCACCTGGTTGTAACTGGCCACTTACTTTACCCAGGTGCATGGGTGTTCCGCCGATACGTCTGCTATAAAAGAGGTTTCCTTTACCAAACAATTCGGTTCCTTCAGTAAAGAATGTTCTGTTTTCGTTGAACTGTACTTCAAAAGGCGTAAGGTTCAACACCTGGTTATCGCTTTGTACCTGTCCGAAATCCGGAACCAGCGTCATATCTAAAGTAAAAGCCTGGTTAATGCCATATTTCACATCCATGCCACCATTAATAGAGGTTGTAGTATTTTTTACGCCGGGCTGGTTGTAGGGAAAGTGGTTGGCGTATGTTGAGAGATAAGGTGAAAAAGATAAACGAAGGGGCGGCTTAATATCCTGTATACCGGTCCACAAACCAAACTGTGCAAGGAAATTACCTCCAATGGCGGGATCGGTTGGGCTCCACATCAATTGTTTACCACTCTTGCTTCTTCTTCTCGTGATATTAATACCCCAGTCCTGTATCTTGGTATTACCAAAACGAATGGCCGCATAGGGAATTTTCATTTCAAAGGTCCAGCCATCTGATTGTATCTGTGCATTGCTTTCAAATACACTGTTCCAGCTTCCGTCTTCTCCGTTAGATGAATATTTAGCATCGAACTGTTCACCCAGCGCAGTTACGTAATAACCAAAGCCATTGATTTTGTCATGATAGGTATCAAATATTATCCCTACAAAATCATTAACACCCACAACATCGCGACCCACGAGTTCTTTGGTAATACTGTCCGGACTTGCTTCATGGGCATAGCCGGCTATGTAAATGGCGTTGTTATCGTAGAGAATGCGAATTTCTGTCCTGTTTTTTTCATCTTCTTTGTTTCCAAATGTGGGTCTCCATTCAATAAAGTCGCTGGCAATGGGAGCCTGTAACCAGGCAGTGTCTTTCAGATTACCGTCTATGACGATCTTCTGCATAGTTCTTACGGCAGGTATTTTTTTTACCACTTTTTCCGTTTGTTGTGCAAACAGCGTGGCACTTGATATGATCAGGCTCAGGATGGTTAAGAAGGCTCTCATACAGTCAGTTTATAGTATATCAGTATTTGCAAAAAGGGCGATGCACGCACCCCGAACAAGTGTTTATACGAAACTAAACGTAGTAAAAGTAGAAACGTTACAGGCTGGCGGGTGTTAAGGGCCGCACAAGAACGATGAGCGGCAAAAGGGTGCTACAGATGGTTATTAGTAAGGATGTGGCCCCCTGCCCCCCTGAAGGGGGAGTTCGGTCTGGCAATATAGAGGCGGTAATTTCCCCTTCAGGGGGGAGGGGGCAAAAAAAACCTGGCAGTTTAGTTTGCCAGGGTTTTTATAAACAGAATCAGATTCTATTATTTAATGCCGTATTTGTGCTTATATCGCTCAAATAATTGTGTGTGTTTGCTGTGTAAGCCGATAGAACGTCCCTGTATGAAGGCATTTGTTATAATACTGCTTTTCATATCAAGAATATCGCCTTCGCTGATAACTATATTTGCATCTTTACCAACTTCCAGTGTACCGGTTCTATCATCGATGCCCAGAATTTTTGCGGCATTCTGGGTAATGGCTTTCAATGCCTCTTCTTTACCCAGTCCATATGCGGCAGCAGTACCTGCATTGAATGGCAGATTACGGCCACGGTTTGGCGGATCATCATCATTCAAACAATACAATACGCCTGCTTTCTGTAAAAAAGTGGCTGATTTGTAGGGTTGATCCACATCATCGTCATCGAGCGTGGGCAGGTTATGTTCCTGTGTAAGGATCACCGAGATATTGTTTTGCCTGAGGATATCTGCCAGCTGCCAGCTTTCACCGGCACCTACCAGTACCACATCGAAACCAAACTCTTTTACAAAATCAATGGCCACGAGCATTTGTTTTACCTGTGAGCAATGGATATACAACTTTTGTTTTTTATCGAACAATGCTTTGGTGGCTTCAAACTTGAGGTTGATTTCTTTGCCTACATCTTTCTGGTGATAGGCTTTTGCTTCCCTGAAAAATGCTTTTACGCTTTCAATCTTGTCTAATGCAGCTTTAACCGGGTCCGATGGTTGCGGTGGACCCAATAAAGCCAGCAGTGCGGCAAACCTGCCTCCTACCGGACGTGCCAATAAGCTGGGCATATAAAAGTGCATACCATTATCGACTTTGTAAGCAGCATCTTCCCAGTTCCAGGCATCGAGTTGCACCACAGAGGACTGTCCGGCAATTAACCGACCGCCAGGAATTACCTGTGCAAACAAAATACCATTAGCACGGATGGTGTTGGTGATGATAGATTCAGCTTTATATGCTATGATGGAACGAACCGATGGATTGAGTTCGCCTAATTCATTTACATCTGTACTTCCGCGTACACCCGAGATTTCCAGTAATCCGAGATTCGATGCAGGAAGAATGATACCCGGATACACATGTTTCCCTTTCGCATCAATCATTGTTTCGGCTGATGGTGCTCCGGCAGCAACACCCGCATAGGTAATTTTTCCATTTTCGAATACAACGGTTCCGTTTTCAATTACATTGCCATTGCCCACATGAATGGTGGCATTGGTGATGGCTGTTTTTTTAGACTGCTTCGCTGCAGGATACACATCATCCTGTGCAACCGTTGCTGTTGAAAGCAACAGTGTGAGGACGCTGATATATAAAAATGATTTTTTCATGTTTTATCATTTATTGATTTTGGCCACATGGAATTCGCACAAGAAAAACGCTCCAAATATGAATTTTTATTGTGCTCATTTCATGTTGCAATAGTTTATTGGTTATCGCCGTAGGTTTCTTCTTCCGCCTCAATTTCTAACATGCCCAGTTTATGTGAATGATCTAAACAGGTATGTACATATTTGTAACTCGGTGTTGCCGGTATGGTTGGGCGGCCTCGGCGTTTTTCTCCCACCATTTTACCGATGAGTCTTGTGCGCTCTGCCAATACCGTTTTACGCATGGCCGCATCTTTTTCACGATCGAAATAGATGATACCGTCTACAATTGTTTTTTCGGCTTTTGCATATATACTCAATGGATGATCGCTCCATAAAACAAGGTCAGCATCTTTTCCTGCTTTAATACTTCCCACCCTGTCATCAACATGCAACATTTTTGCGGGGTTAATGGTTACCATTTTCAGCGCTTCTTCTTCAGACAGTCCTCCATATTTTACGCTTTTTGCGGCTTCCTGGTTCAAACGACGCGCCATTTCGGCATCATCTGAATTAATGGCCACATTCAATCCTACTTTGTTCATGATATATGCATTGTAAGGAATAGCATCTGTTACTTCCACTTTATATGCCCACCAGTCTGAGAAGGTTGATGCAGCTGCTCCGTGCGCTTTCATTTTGTCGGCCACTTTATATCCTTCAAGAATATGCGTGAACGTGTTGATGCGGAAACCAAATTTCTCTGCTACTCTCATCGTAGCGGTGATTTCACTTTGTACATAGGAGTGACAGGTGATGAATCGCTGTTTGTTCATAATCTCTACCAATGCATCCAGTTCCAGATCGCGACGTGTAGCTTTTGGATTAGCTTTCATTGCTTTCTCATATGCCACGGCGCGGTTAAAGGCATCGGTTAATACCTGCTCCACACCCATACGCGTATCGGGGAAACGGTTATTACTGGTTGATGTGGTACGTTTTACGTTTTCACCCAATGCAAATTTGATAAAGGGATCCCAGTTTTTGAATTTCAATTCTTCATCATTCACACCCCAGCGTAACTTGATCAATTGTGTCTGACCACCAATGGTATTGGCTGAACCGTGGAGAATATGTGATGTGGTTACACCTCCACTTAACTGGCGATAGATATTGATATCATCCGGATCGAGGTTATCCTGCATACGCACTTCCGATGTTACACTCTGTGCACCTTCGTTGGTTGAAGCTGATGCAATATGTGAGTGTTCATCGATAATACCGGCAGTAAGATGTTTGCCTGCGCCATCAATAACAGTAGCGGCAGCGTCGCTGAGGTTTTTACCTACACGTGCAATTTTTCCGCTCTTTACCAGTACATCTGTTCCTTCGAGTTTACCTTCTTTTTCGCTGGTCCAAACGGTAGCATTTTTAATAAGGTAAGTTCCCTGTGCAGGTAAAGTAGAATCTGTACCATATGCCGTAAACGGATAGGTGGTTTTACCAATCCTGTTCGGAGGAGTTGGTCTTGTACGTGCCGAAGTGGTATCCGGTTTTGTTGAATTGAGTTTGGCGGTCCAGGTCATCCTGTTGCCTTCTGCATCTTCAGCCATGCCGTTCCAGTCGCCGCCATTGTTAAATCCGCTGAAGCGGATGATATTACGTGAACGTCTTTCAGGGGCAAAGCTGAACTTAACGGATTTTCCATCAAAACTGAATATAGCAGTTACAGTATCTTTTGCTATTACCGTAGCTGATGAGTTGCTTTTTACATCAACAGTATAGCTGGCGGTTCCTTTAGCTCCGTTAGTGGTTAAAGTATATAAACCGGTTACGCTGTTCCATGCGCTTTCATTTACCGCATGTTTAATACCCTGTACCCAGTTCTGGAGGATGGTAGTTCTTTCGGCAAATACAGGACCTGTAGTAATTACGAAGTTGGCCAGTTTGCCATTATCAATACTTCCTACTTTATCATAAACACCCAACCAGGTAGCCGGTGTTTTGGTTAATGCTTCCATTGCCGCTTTTTCCGATAAACCATTTTCCATGGCTTTGCGCAGATTGGTCATGAAAGTACGGGCATCGCGCAGGTCGGCGGAAGTTAAGGCAAATGAAATACCCGCTTTTTCAATGGCGCCAGGGTTGGTGGGAGCCAGTTCCCAATTTTTCATATCGGCCAGTGATACCAGGCGGGCATCGTTCGGGTCTTCTACATCCATTGCCGCAGGGAAATTTAATCCAACAATTAATGGCGCTTTTGTTGCCGCCACTTCTTTTATGCGCTGGTATTCTTTACCTGTTGCTTTCAAAATATACTGAACACCAAATTCATCACCCACACGATCGGCACGGATAATATTCCAGAAATCGTTACCCACCCTGTCGGCCGGATCAAAAATTTGTGGAAGCGATTGCTGATCATTGAAATATTTCAAGGTAATGTTTATACCATCTCCTTTCAGACCTGCAGCAGCAGTGTTTTCTTTATACCATTTAGCATCCAGGTAAGTCTGGCGAAGTAATGCGATAGTTCCCATAAGTGAGCCGGGATATGACTGGCCGGAAGTTCCTTTGTTAAATGAAAGATGTGCGGCGGCTTTGTCTTTCACCACTAAAAAATTATCTGCTTCATTGGCCAGCGTTACCACTGTTCCTGTTCCGCGGGTAATACCATCTTTCTGGTGAGAGAGTACAGTACCAAAGCCAATATCGCGTAATGGTTTGGCGCGTGCCTCATCGGCAGTAAATATTTTGTATGCATTTACATCAGACTTCAACGCCTGGTTCCAGCCATAAGCGCCTTTATGGTTGGAGTTTAACTGAACCGGGGCGTTGAAGTTAAATCCGCCGCCGCCCTGCTGACGCTGGGCCTGTGGCATACCATAATCGCTGAAGATATCTATGAAAGAAGGATAGATATATTTATCCTTACAGTCAACCACTACTGCATCTTTCGGAATAGCAACACCGTTTCCAACGGAAACAATTTTTCCATCACGAATTACCAGTGTGGCATTGGTTAATGTGGTTTGTGCATCTTTTACAATGGTGGCATTGGTAAACGCATAACATCCGTCACGTTTGTCTCCAACACCATTTACCTGGAATGTTTCCTGGGCCTGTAGCAGCGATGCAAACAGGAGCCCCGAAAACAGGAGCTTGAGTCTTCTCATAGTAGTATTTAGATTGGTTTTAGGAAGACTTTAAAGCTACATAAATATGCGAGGCGGCAAAAAGGATTTACTATTTTAAGGATGAATGGATAAATGAAATCGGTGGGCAGGCAGGTTAGAATATGAAATAAGGAATAAGAAACATGAAATAAGAAAGTAGATGCCGGGGGTTATTTGCCGGCATCGGTTTCTTTGATGAATTTAATAACACCGTCCATAAACACTTTCTGGTCATCCCACATAGACAAATGGCTTCCGTTGGGACAATAGAGGTATTTTCCATTCTTAACCTGTTTGCTCATCCATTCCATATGTGCGGGATCCATGGTATCGTCTTTGGCACCTACGGTGAGGGTAGGTACGGTAATTTTTGGAAGATCGGCTTTTCTATCCCAGGTAAGCAATCTTCCACCCGCTTTAAACTCACTTGGACCCTGCATCATTACATAAATACTTTCGTTAATGTGTTTGAAGCTTCGATTTGCCGGTTCCGGCCATTCGGGCAAACGGCAGAGGTGTTTGGTATAATATTCTTTAAATACCAGTTCCTGGTAAACGGGATCTTTGAACAGTCCTTTTGATTCATATTGCTGTAAGGTATCAATCAATCCCGGGCGCATTTGAGCACGCAGCGTTCCATTGTATTTTTCATAATCAGGAATACTGGCCATCATATTACAGATGATCAGTCCTTTCAGGTGTTGCTGGTATTTGAGTGCATATTCCATAGCGAGAATACCGCCCCAGGAATTACCCAGTACATAAAAATTATCTTTGGTAAGACCCAATGCCTGGCGCACCTGTTCTACTTCTTCCACAAAACGTTCGGTGGTCCATAAAGAGCTGTCTGTTGGCTGATCGCTATAGTAGGAGCCGAGCTGGTCGTATTCAATCATTTCAAAACCTTCTTTTGGAAAAAAGCTTTCAAACGCTTCCATGTATTCATGTGTCATGGCCGGACCACCATGCAATAACAATACTTTGATCCGGGGATTATTACCAATGGTTTTGGTCCACACTTTGAATGTACCAACAGGTGTTTTGATAGGAATCATTTTTATGCCGGCTACCTGTACGCCGGAATCTTTGTTTACGAAGTAATCTGCAACTGTTGTTTTTTTTTGCTGGCAGGAAATCAGGACGGTCAGGATGAAGAAGAGATAGAAGGATTTCATGGCATTTGATTGTGTACCATTAAAAATAAGGCTTCTTTGCTTTTTGGTTCGTTAGTAGCGCGAAAGATTAAGCCACAGATTTACAGATTATAAAACGAACCCTGTGACTCAGTGGCTTATGAAACATTAAACCTCTTACCTCCCCATATACACCATCAATATCTGCACATCACTCGGATTGACACCGCTGATACGACTGGCTTGTCCCAACGTTCTTGGACGAATGCGTTTGAATTTTTGTAGTGCCTCGTTTGATAAGGCGGCAACCCTGTCGTAATCGAATGTATCCGGAATCTGGGTGTTTTCCATCTGGCTCATGCGCGTTGCAATCTCCTGTTCCTTCTCAATATATCTCTCGTACTTGATTTGAATTTCAGATTGCTCAAGGCTGTCCTGATCAAAAGAAGACAAGGCTTCTTTTAATGCGGGAATATATTGTGCCAATGAACCAATATCTACATTTGGTCGCAGAATAATTTTCGACGCTTTTTGTTTTTCTGTGATCAGTGCCGATCCTATTTTTTCAAAATATGGGTTGATCTGATCCGGCTCAATATTCAGCTCCTGCAATACTTTTTTGATGGAAGCAACATTATTGCGCTTGCTGATTACTTTATCCATCCTGTCTTGTGATGCAAGACCCAAACGGTAACTCAATTCGGTTAATCGTAAATCAGCATTGTCTTGTCGCAAAAGCGTTCTGAATTCTGCACGGCTGGTAAACATCCTGTAAGGCTCATCGGTTCCTTTGCTGATAAGGTCATCAATCAACACACCAATATAAGCTTCGCTTCTTTGTAAAATAACCGGCTCCAGTTCTCTTGATTTCTGGTGTGCATTGATACCCGCCATCAAACCCTGGCAGGCTGCTTCTTCGTAACCTGTTGTTCCATTGATCTGTCCGGCAAAAAATAAATTACCCACCAACTTTGTCTCCAGTGAATATTGCAGTTGTGTGGGTGGAAAATAATCGTACTCAATGGCATATCCAGGTCTGAATATTCTGCAGTTCTCAAAACCCGGAACAGTACGAATTGCTTCGTATTGCACGTCTTCCGGTAGTGATGTAGAGAAACCATTAACATAAATTTCAACCGTATTCCATCCTTCGGGTTCTACAAATAGCTGGTGTCGTTCACGATCGGCAAAGCGATTGATTTTGTCCTCAATACTCGGACAATACCGCGGCCCCGTTCCTTCAATGCGTCCCTGGAACATTGGGCTCCTGTCGAAACCAGTTTTCAATATTTCGTGAACTTTTTCATTGGTATAAGTAATATAACAGCTTCGTTGATCGGCAGCTTTAATATGTGGCGTATCGGTGTAGGAAAAGCCAACAATCTCGTCATCGCCTTTTTGCTCTTCCATTTTGCTATAGTCAAGACTTCGGCCATCTACACGAGGAGGTGTTCCTGTTTTCAGACGATTGCTTTCAAAACCCAACTCTACCAGTTGTTCGGTAATACCTGTGGCCGCTTTCTCTGCAACACGTCCGCCACCAAATTGTTTTTCACCAATATGAATAATCCCGTTTAAGAATGTACCACTGGTTACCACTACGGCTTTTGACTGAATTTCATGCCCTAACCCAGTAACCACACCACAAGCTCTGCCATCTTTTATAATGATGGAACGAACCATATCTTGGTAAAAATCTACATTGGGTGTATTCTCCAGCATCTCTCTCCATTTGGCGGCAAAGAGCATACGGTCGTTTTGTGTGCGGGGGCTCCACATGGCAGGACCCTTGCTCCTGTTGAGCATGCGGAATTGTATGGTGCTGAGATCTGATACGATTCCGCTATATCCGCCCAGGGCATCAACCTCACGAACAATCTGTCCTTTGGCAATACCACCCATAGCCGGGTTACAACTCATCTGGGCGATGGTTTGCATATTCATGGTAACCAATAAAACCTTGCTACCCAGGTTGGCAGCAGCGGCGGCGGCTTCACAACCGGCATGACCGGCACCCACTACAATTACATCATATTGCGGAAACATAGTTTGCAAAGATAGTTCAGCCTATAGGCATTAGCTGAACTTTTTGAGGATTTCACGTTCTAATAGAATATCGGATATTTTCATACCGGCATTATACTTCCCAAATTCTTCGGGTGTGAGATTGGCAATTTGCTCCAGCCATTCTTTATTTTCTATTATAAAGCTTTCAATGGTTGGGTTGCTTTCAATATGAGATATTTCCAGGCTTTCAATTTTCTCTAACATCTTCATACACAAGGAGAAAGAGGTTTTATTGTACAGATCCTGAAAGTAAGGCCGTACAGAAATAACATCGACACGGTTCCCCCTGTTTTTATTTTGTTCTATCCTTTCTACCCTGATATTAATAAAGCTCCAGCATAGTTTTAGGTCATCTTCATTGGAATAATCGAAATAAGTAGCGGGAACAATGTGATCAAACTGCCAATTGGTACCGAAGTTGTCCCAGTTGAGATCGTCTGAGAACTGCATTTCAAACCAGTTTCTAAGAGATTGGGCATCAAGACCAAAGTATGGGGCGTACATTTCACTAGGTGCACCCTCTATTACATACCTGCGGTATGCCAGTTGCCATTTTCTTTTTTCTCTGAAACGGAGCAGGGAGTCGGTTACTTCTTCCTGTGGGGTCCATCTTTTTCTTGCCATGACTCAAAGCTAAGTAATGTTTCGGGATGAAACTGGGATTCGTGGAACAAATCCTAGTTCAATGTTTCGGGATGAAACTGTGTTTTGTGGAACATAAGCGGAAGCGTAACGGGTTGATTATTATCAGAATTAATAAAGTAACCTCCCGTTTCAATCATTTCTTTGCGGAATCCTCCGTTTCCTCTCGTTCTCAGCGGTGAAATATGAATGGAGGAATTACGCCGCAGACATGAAGGGAGGTGTATGGAACACAGATTTTGATGATTAATAATGATTTATCATGACAGATATTGAAAATCATTAAAATCCGTGTTCTATTCATACGCTTTCTTCATCATTCCTTCCTCCCCTCCCTGACTCAATGGTTTAATTGCTGCGACTTTGTAAACATAGTAGAACAAGAGATCCGTGAGTTTACGCAGAGGTGTGATTAAGAGAAAGAAAGTTAGTGTTGAGAGGCGAATGTGCGGAGATAATGGTCTTCTTTTTTCCTCATCATTTCTATTTCGCCTTTTTTCTTATCTCGGTAGCCGCACAAATGTAGGGCCCCATGAAAAATTACCCGTAACATTTCCTCCCGGAAAGAAATACCTAATTGCCTGGCATTATCCTTCACCCGGTCTATGCTGATATAGATTTCTGCCTCTACAGGTTCATCAGGTGCAGACAAACCAAATGTGATGATATCGGTATAGTAATCATGGTGCAGAAAACTTCGATTAATCTCTAACAGGTATTTATCAGAACAGAAAACATAGTTGATGACGGCCAGCTTCTTCTTCTCTTTCCAGAACAGGGTTTCAACAAAAGTCCGCGTAGCGGTTTTATGAGCGATGTTTAACTTGCGGTCTGCATAACGAAACGTAATCCTGTTCATATATACTCTCTTCTATTACTCCAAAATTCGTAACAAAAACCTATTCCACCCTCCTATCTTTATAAGAATATTTATAACCAGGCGATGAAACGATTGTCAGATTTAGTAGCAGGACAGAAAGCAGTGATCAGCTCTTTCGAAAAAGACGATATCTTTATTAAGCTGATGGAAATGGGTTGTGTTCCCGGCGAACTTGTTCAGGTTGAACAGGTGGCGCCATTGGGAGACCCAATTTCTATTTCTGTAGCCGGTTATCATCTCAGTTTAAGACTAAGTGAGGCCAGGAGCATTTTTGTAGAGGATCATAAATAATTGATAGTCAATTACTTAAATGAATATTGGACTTTATTTCGGCTCTTTTAACCCCGTTCATACCGGTCACCTTATTATTGCTTCTCATGTATTGAACCAAACCAATATTCAGCAGGTCTGGTTAGTGGTTTCTCCTCAGAATCCGTTTAAAACTTCTGCGGGTTTATTGAATGAATATGATCGTCTTCACCTCGTAAACCTGGCCATTGATGAGGAAACCAGGATCAAAGCATCGGATGTAGAATTCAAATTACCTCGCCCCTCTTATACCATCGACACGCTTACTTATCTACAGGAGAAATACCCCCAGCATCAATTTAGCATTGTAATGGGCAGCGATGGTTTTCAAAATCTCCCCAAATGGAAGAATGTTGATTTGTTGACGAAAGAATATCCTTTCATCATTTATAAAAGACCAGGGTTTGGTATAACAGATACCTGGAACGCATCTGTTCAAATACTGAATGCCCCGATGCTCGATATTTCTGCCACCCTCATCCGCAATAATATCCGCGAAGGAAAATCTATCCGCTATCTCGTGCCCGATAAGGTGAGAGAGGAGATTGAGAGAAACAACTACTACAAACTTGGATAAGCCCTATATTAAACCGGGTTTTGATGTTTTTGAATATCAAAACAATTATACCCATTCCGGTTCGTCCTTCTATAAAATTCATTTCAGCTGGAACCCCGATAAAAAATATCAGACTCACCATCTGTATACACTATTGGTTCTACTGCACCCGTCAAAGCTTCTTTGCAAAAAGTACAATTAAAGCAGGCTATCAATAGCGCAGCATATCATGGAAAGACCCACAAATGCTTACCATTCCTGCAAAAGACGGTCAGCAGATTTATGCAAGATTGTATGAACCCGCAAAAGCTAAAAAGAATAAAGCAGCGGTAATATATGTTCCATAATTTACTGGCCTACTATAGCTATACCGTTATTGATATAGACTACCGTGCCAGTAGTGGTTATGGCCGCAACTGGAGAACGGGCATCTATCGTTTTATGGGTGGAAAAGATTTGGATGACCATGTAGATGCGGCTAAAATACTCACGGAGAAATATGGAATTGACGCCGGTAAAATTGGTATCTATGGTGGCAGCTATGGCGGATTTATTACGCTGATGGGATTGTTTACCACACCAGATGTATTTAAAGCGGGTGCCGCATTAAGACCCGTAACCGACTGGGCACATTATAATCATGGTTATACATCTAATATTTTGAATGAACCATTTAATGACAGTATTGCCTATGCCAAATCATCTCCTATTAATTTTGCAAGTGGATTAAAAAATAATTTGTTGATCTGTCATGGTATGGTTGATGTGAATGTTCATTTCCAGGATGTGGTGCGCTTATCGCAGAAACTGATTGAACTGGGCAAAGACAATTGGGAGCTGGCCGTGTATCCAATGGAAGATCATGGTTTTGTTGAACCCGGCAGCTGGATCGATGAATACAAACGAATACTAAAGCTCTTCAACGATAAACTTCTGAAGAAGTAAAAAGAAAAGAGCCGCCTAAAATTTAAGCGGCTCTTTTCTTTATCTCATTCCTTATTTTTTCTTAAAAATTGGAACCGTGCTACATGGCTCACCATACATAATGCTTTTGGCAACCGGGCGCAACTTTTTAATAATAGCCACATATGCGGCTTCCGGAATAGCTATATCACCGCAACCCTTTACTACCACTCTTTGATCTGTAAATTCTGTTGCATCTATCGCCTCAATATTATCCAGCAATAATTTATTAGTAATATCCTGTTCCGTTCCTACCAATACTGTTTTGGCAACGGGCTCCAGGTAACTGGCCACCAACATATAGGCCCACATGGGAATAATGGCATCGGCCGAACAGGTAATGGCCACACCCGAATCTTTATATTCATTCCAGTCAATCTGCAAAAGTGCCGCCCTAAAATCTTTTTCTTTTAAAATAAGTCCCATGAATAAATAATCTTTCAGATCAAATAGCTTTCTTTTTTCTTTGGGATAATAGTTTTCCAGATCAAAACTGATCAACCCGCTTTCGGCTACTTTATTAACAATCACATCTGCCATACACTCAATTTGAGTATAAAATTACCATATATGCCCGACATCTGTTTTCGCTTTGCGAAATCCTTCTTTCTTCCCCTGCCCCAGACTTAAGTCCGGGGCAGGGGAAGAAAAAACCCCGGCTTTCTCAGCCAGGGTTTTAACCATAATGTTATGATCATTTAATAGAATTTAAATCTGTTATCTTTTATTACTGCAGCGCTTCTCAAAGCCTGTACACCGCGGAATACCGCTACGCGGTTACCCTGCATCAATGTTTGTCTGATGGTTTCAGTATCCATCATTCCCGCGCGGGCGCTGTTACTTTCTACTTTTACAGCAAACACACCAGTTAATCCCGCAATTGGAGCGCTTGTTTTTCCCTGTAATGATTTATTGAAAGCAGCACCTACAATCTTAGGCTCACTTCCAACATTTGGCAGGAATGGAGTAGAGAAACTCAGACTATCGGCATGAAGAACAGGAGAACCGATTGCTGAGGCAATGGCTTCCAGTGAATTACCTTTAAACTTACCATCCAGAATCTGTTTTGCTTTCTTTTCATTGCGCACGAATCCTTCCACAAGAGGTCTTGCTTCAGCAACAGACATGGTTCCTGCTGGATTAATTCCAGCAATAATTGCAACCACATAGCGATCACCCACTTCAACAGGTTCAGAAACATCGCCGTTTTTATTTTCATAAATCCAACGCACCAGCTGACGGCTTTGTCCAACACCATTCACATTAAAATCGTTTTGTTTGATTTCAGCTGCAGCAAGTACTGTAAGGTTCAACTTCAGTGCAGTTGCATTAAACTCTTTTTTTCCTTTTGCTGCGGAAGCAAACTGAGCGGCTGATGTACTCGCTGCACTGATGGTTTCACTGCTTGCCAGGATTGGTTTTGACAGATACGCAATTTTATAAGCAGGATTGAAATTTTTCTGGCCCAGCACTTCTACATAGTGATATCCGAATTCTGTTTTAACTACTCCTTTAGAACCCACTGGTTTGTCGAAACAGAAATCGTTGAATGGAATTACCATTTGTCCTTGAGGAAAATAATCATATACACCACCAGTATTTTTATTTCCATCATCAGAGTATTTGGCACATAATGCGGTAAAGTCTGCTCCTCCTTTAATTGCTGTTTCAATGCTGTCAGCTAATCTTTTTGCTGTGCTGTCTGCTCTCAACAATTGTTGCGTTTGCGGATTAACCGTACCAATCAATATATGACGAACCCTGGCGCTGTCTGGCCAGTTTTTTACACTTATCATTTTTGCAACAGTAAAATTGCTGCCATCTAAGTAAGGTCCATACAAGCCACCAACAGGTGTTTTAGTAATGGAATCTTTATTAGGTTGCTGCATTTTAGACTTGCTGAAATAGCTGTCGTAGTAAGGAAATTCAGTACCTGCTTTGGTTAAGAAAGCACTCACATCAGATGTTGTAGCGAACTCTTCTTTCAAACTCATTAACTGGTTCAGTGTATTTAATGTATCGGCGCCACTTGGTGAAGCATTAAAAGTAACATAACTGATTGTACGTGTTTCCTCTTCTTTCTGGTACTCTTTGCTGTGCTTTTTTACATAAGCAGCAATATCTGCATCTGTTACTTTAACACTACTGTCTGGAACTGAAGCATAAGGAAAATATACATATGAAATAGAAGCAATGGCATTATTGTCTGACTGTTGCTTTTCAACTAACCATTTCGGAACATAAGAAGCTCCCTGTAATAATGCCATGTACTTACTTCTGAGTGTTTGCTCAATTGTAGGCTCTATATATGCCTTGTTGATCATGTCAACCTGTTCTTTATTGGTACTCTTTTTTATCTGGTTAAAAGCCTGCCTTGCTTCGGCCACTTTAAACTCACCGGTATTAGGATCTGTAAATTCCTGGCGTAATGGAGAGTTGGGTCCAAATAAAATATCGCTCAGTTCTTTCGGAGTAACCTGTAATCCGAGTTTATTATACTCCTGTTTTAATACAAGTCTTTCTACTTCCTGCATCCACAAAGCACCGATCAGTTGATCACGTTGTGCTCCCTGTGCACCATACATACGTTCCTGCATAGCAAGTTTTGATTCAAAATCGAGTCGTTCAATTTTTTCACCATTTACTTTACCAATGACAGAAGTATTGGAAAAAGCACTTCCTCCTCTTCCCACACCATCCTGGAGGATAAAAGCAATCAGGGCCAGTGCAATAATGGCAAAAACGATCCAGGCACCCTTGTCACGAATTCTTTGAATAACAGACATAAATCAGTTTAATTAGTACAACAAATAAAGTCGCCAGCTGGCGGGAGGCAAAAATAGGGGATTAAAGCATTTGAACAAATTGTGGAAAACCTAATTTAAGGCAGACAGAGGTTGAATTTGAAAATTGCTGAATTTGAAAATTTTAAAATGGAATCAGGATATAGTATTTGAAATTTACATCCCATATCGCGATCTCACATTCCAAAATTCACACCCTACTGTTTATAACCTTGCTTTTCGGTGGAAAAAACAGGTTTCTAAGGTTTAAAATGTGGAAACAGTTCGAATAAATACCCTTAAATCCGACATCTTCCATCAGACATCAGACATTTTTATCATTTTACCCCGTGTTAACGCACAGTGAAATAAAAGTGAATACCAAAAAACAGGGTATGTGTATTGGGTTATCAACGCTGTGGGTTAAACAGCATATTTTCAATATTACCGGAATATTAAGCCGTGGAAAAACATGTTAATTAGGGTGGATAAACCTGTACTGGTTAACTTTGCACTGTGGGGATAAATAAGTTATCCCGAAATCCACAGTCCTAATAGTAATAAGTGATTTATATAAATAAGTATTATTAAATATTATTACCGTGATTATGAACATTTCTGAAGCGAAAGGAAAAATAAACGAAAAAGGCTTTCTCGACATAGATATAGATCCAAGACTCGATCTTTTTGCAGAGATAGAAAGACTCAAAAAAGAAAAGAACGCCGTTCTATTGGCTCACTATTACCAGGAACCCGATATCCAGGATGTAGCCGACTATATTGGCGATAGTCTGGGACTTGCTCAAAAGGCCCGTGAAACAGATGCGGATATCATTGTATTTGCAGGTGTGCATTTTATGGCCGAAACAGCCAAAATACTGAATCCGTCTAAGAAAGTATTACTTCCCGACCTGAAAGCGGGTTGTTCGCTGGCCGATAGTGCCCCTGCGGGTCCATTTAAGGCGTTCAGGCATAAACATCCGGATCATATTGTGATATCCTATATCAACTGTACGGCAGAGATTAAAGCATTGTCGGATATTATCTGTACCAGTAGTAACGCCGAGAAAATTATTGAAAGTGTGCCAAAGGAAAAGCCGATTATTTTTGCACCCGATAAAAACCTGGGGGCCTACCTCGCTAAAAAAACGGGAAGGGAAATGTTATTATGGAACGGCGCCTGTATGGTACACGAAATATTTAGCCTGGAAAAAATAACCAAGCTTAAATTAAGACATCCGCATGCGAAAGTTATTGCACATCCTGAATGTGAAGAAGCTGTATTAGCTGTGGCCGATTATATTGGAAGTACCACACAGTTATTAAAATATTCAAAATCAGATAGTACAAAAGAATACATCGTAGCTACAGAAACAGGTATCCTGCACCAGATGCAACAGGCCAGCCCTGAAAAAACATTTATTCCTGCGCCACCTGATAATAATTGCGCCTGTAACGATTGTCCACACATGAAACTGAATACACTTGAAAAACTGTATTTGTGTATGATGTATGAACAACCGGAAATTCATCTGGATGAAACCCTCCGTCTCGCTGCTAAAAAACCGATGGACAGAATGCTCGATATCAGTAAAGCTGCAGGGCTTATCGGTTAGAAATAAGAAACAGAGAAATAAGGAATAAGAAATGAGAAAGTTAGAGGAATAGAGGAATTTACAACTTCCAAAGACTTCGACATTTAATATTGTAAATTTCTCTGTTCTTCTTTTTACCCCCCTTTTTCTTCCGGACTTTCCGACCTCCGACTTTCGGACTTATATTTACAGCACAACCGACCATATGAAAAAATTTCTTCTGGCTGTTTTATTTATTTCAACAGCTGCCGTTGCGCAGCAAACACAGAAACCACCATTACATGGAAAAAAATGGATGGCCATTACCGGTAAACCATTGGCTGCAACTGCGGGTTCAATGATCTTTCAGAAAGGTGGCAATGCAGTAGATGCATCCTGCGCCATGCTGGCTGCAACCTGTACCATGTGGGATGTATTGAGCTGGGGAGGAGAAACACAGGCGTTGATCTATAATCCCAAAACAAAAAAAGTAATTGCCATAAATGCGATGGGTGTGGCGCCAACCGGAGCAACGGCAGCATTTTTCAAAAGCAAGGGAATGAATTTTCCACCACAATATGGCCCATTAGCCGCAACCACACCCGGTACACCAGGTGGCATTTGTTATATGCTGGCAGAATATGGCACCATGAGTTTGAAAGAAGTATTGGCCCCTGCGATGGACCTGGCCGCAGGTTACCCGATAGAGGCACAAACAGCGAATAGTATTGAAAGAGGAAAGGATAAGATTAAACAATGGCCCTATAGCAAAGAAGTTTTTTTAACACATGCCGGACAAAAAAGAGAAGCACCGGAAGCCGGGGAAATATTTGTACAAAAAGATTTGCTGAACACGCTTACTAAAATGGTAGAAGCGGAACAGAACGCACTGAAAGCAGGTAAGAGCAGAAAGGAAGCCATTTATGCTGCATACGATCGTTTTTATAAAGGAGATATTGCCGATGAATTTGTAAGAGGCGCACAGGAACAGGGCGGACTGATTACCAAAGCAGATCTTGCCAACTGGAAACCCATTGAAGAAGAATCAATGCAAACCAATTACAAAGGCATTGATGTATATAAACTCAAACAATGGACACAGGGACCCGTATTGTTACAGGCGCTGAACATACTCGAGAACTTCGACCTGAAAAATATGGGTTATAATTCAGCAAAATATATACACACCATTTATCAGGCCATGAACCTGAGTTTTGCAGACCGCGATTTTTATTATGGTGATTCTTATGCTGCACCGGAAGAACCGATGAAAGGATTACTGAGTAAAGCATATGCCAAACAAAGGGCCGCACAGATTCTTATGGACAGAAATGATGCCAATGCCGGTCCGGGAGACCCCTATCCATTCGAAGGAAAAACAAATCCATATATCAATTTATTAAAGAGCCGTGGTTATGATGTGAAGGATACAAGCAGTAAAAGAGGATTTGCACCAATGCATGATCAACGACAAACAGCATCGCTTACTGATGCTGAATATAAAGATGCATTATGGATGGGCACCACATCGGTTGAGGCAGCTGATAAAGAAGGATGGGTAGTGTCTATTACACCCAGCGGCGGCTGGCTGCCGGCATGTATTGCAGGAAAAACAGGTGTGGGAATGAGTCAGCGCATGCAGAGTTTTGTATTAGATTCAACCATCAACCCATTCAACGTGGTGGCGCCCGGAAAAAGACCAAGGGTAACACTTACACCATCACTGGCATTAAAAGAGGGAAAACCATGGTTGTCTTTTGCGGTACAGGGAGGAGATACACAGGACCAGAACCTGCTGCAATTTTTCCTCAACATGGTAGAGTTTGGTATGACGGTTCAGGAAGCAAGTGAAGCAGCGAACATTAATACCAACCAGCTGTGGTTATCGTTGGGTGGAAATAAAACAGCGGATCGCGCTCCAAGAGCGGGCAATCTTTTGTTGCATAGTAATACACCTGATTGGGTAAGAAAAGAATTAAGATCGATGGGTTATACGCTCAGCTTTGAGAACCGTACCAGCGGCCCAATCAATGCCATCTGGTTCGACTGGAAACATGGAACTTTCTGGGGAGGAAGCAGTAACCACGGAGAAGATTATGGTATTAGCTGGTAAAGGATATAGTTTTTCTTTGTATTTCAGTGTTTTCAATGGGAGAATAATTGCTACAGAATAGCACAAAAAAGAGGGTCGTCTACCGATCTTCCTACTTCCAGTCACCCGAATTAAAAAAATGTGTAAAACCCACATCAAAATCAGGTATAAATACGGTACCCCGGGAAAAAACAAACCCCTACTTTAGCACAATAAGGACAAACTAAAGGCGTTAGCAAAAAAAACACTAAAAAAATTAGTTTATTCCGTTTCAGGGACCTATTTTTACAATCCCATTAAAATTCAAAACAGCATACCATGAGTAACGCAGAAAAATTAAAAGCCCTTAAGCTGACGATCGATAAGATTGATAAAGACTTTGGAAAAGGCAGTGTGATGATGATGAATGAAAGAACCGATAATGCCATGGAGATAATATCTACAGGCTCTATTGGTCTTGATACAGCATTGGGAGTAGGCGGGTTACCAAAAGGAAGAATTGTTGAAATATACGGACCGGAATCATCCGGTAAAACAACTGTTGCTATTCATGTAATAGCAGAGGCGCAGAAAAAAGGCGGTATGTGTGCCATAATAGATGCGGAACATGCGTTTGACAGCAGCTATGCGCAAAAGCTCGGTGTGGACGTAGACAATCTCTTGATCTCACAACCGGATTACGGAGAGCAGGCATTGGAAATTGCTGACCGTTTGATTCTTTCAGGAGCATTGGATGTGGTTGTGATAGATTCTGTTGCCGCTCTTGTACCCAAAGGAGAACTCGAAGGTGAAATGGGCGACAGTAAAATGGGTCTGCAGGCGCGTTTGATGAGCCAGGCACTCAGAAAATTAACAGCCACAATTAATAAAACCAATACGGTTTGCATATTCATCAACCAGTTACGCGAAAAGATCGGTGTAATGTTTGGAAACCCGGAAACAACAACCGGGGGTAACGCCTTGAAGTTCTATGCATCGGTTCGACTGGATATCCGTCGTATGTCACAGATCAAAGACGGAGACGAAGCCGTAGGAAACCGGGTAAAAGTAAAAGTGGTAAAAAACAAAGTGGCTCCGCCTTTCCGTGCGGCCGAATTCGATATCATTTTCGGAGGAGGAATCAGCAAAGTGGGTGAAATTATAGATATGGGCGTGGAACTGGGTATTGTTCAGAAAAGCGGATCCTGGTTCAGCTATGAAAGTAATAAACTGGGTCAGGGCCGTGATGCGGTAAAACAACTCCTGCTCGACAACCCGGAACTGTCGGCCGAAATTGAAGGAAAAATTCGGGCCAAACTGTCAGAAGCCAAAGCTGCTGCAGAAGCATAAACGTTTTTTGAGATGGGTTAGTAAATATGAACCGCTCCTTGTCTAGGGAGCGGTTTTTTTATGTAACTCCCTCTTTATTCAGTGTGTTTGTATATTTAAACAGAAATAAACTAAATAAAACAATGATTATCGTTCAAAAGCAAACAGGTTTATCTTGAACATATCTTATTTTAGGGAAAACAAACCCATTGATCTACACGCTGTTAAAACTGCCAATTAGACTTGCGCTTCGTATTTTCTGTGTAGAGATAGACCTTATAAACCCGCAGTTCAAAACAGAAAAAGGCCCTCTTTTGCTGGTGGCCAACCACCCCAATTCTTTCCTGGATGCCATTCTGATTGCCGCCCAGTTCAGCGAACCGGTTCACTTTCTTGCGCGGGGCGATGCTTTTCGAAAACCCTGGCATCGCTTTTTACTGGGCCTGCTTCATACGGTACCGGTATATCGTTTATCCGAAGGCAGAGAAAATCTCCATCTCAACGAATATGCTTTTAAAAAAGTGCAGGAGCTATTAGCACAGCAAAAAATAGTGTTGATATTTATTGAGGGTATCTGTCTGAACACACACCAATTGCAGCCATTCAAAAAAGGATCAGTTAGGATAGCAATTTCAGCGATCAACGAAAAACTGTCGCTGCAAATAATGCCCATATCAGTAAGCTATAACGACTTTGCAGGAATTGGAAAGCATGTGCGGATAGAATTATCAAAACCAGTATCTGCAAAATCATTGTTGCTTTATAACCAGGAAGCGGCAAACATGCAATATTTCAACCGCAAAATATTTGGTCAGCTAAACAATATGATACAACTGCCGTGCGTAATAAAACAGCAGGGCAACAATTTGTTTTTTCCTTTATCTCTGATAGGTCATTTTCTGCATCGGCCACTTTATCAAATCATTAAAAACATTGTTCGAAAAAAAACAATGAATACTGTTTTTTACGATTCGGTTCTGTTTGGTGTATTACTGCTGTCATATCCTCTGTACCTGTTATTATTATTGACTTTGATGGTTTTTGTACACTTGCCGGCTATTATCATTATAGCTGTTATATTCATTCATCCCATAACTGCTTACATCGCAGTTCGCTATAAAAAAAAGCCACAAAGATTATCTTAACGAAAAGAAAACGGTTACCTTACTGTTGTAAAAAGTATTAATCATAAACGGATGTCATCAATAAAAAAATTAGGAATAAGAAAACGCATTGCGCTGGTAGCGCATGACCATAAAAAATCGGATTTGATGGAATGGGTGGCGCATAACAGCAATGTATTATCTAAACACGAACTTTTTGCCACGGGTACCACGGGAAAGCTGATTGAGGAAAAACTGGATCGCCCGGTTAGAAAACTCATGAGTGGCCCGATGGGTGGCGACCAGCAGATTGGCGCCATGATAGCCAACGGAGAAATTGATATGATGTTTTTCTTTTGGGACCCCATGGAGGCTCAGCCACACGACAGCGATGTAAAAGCGTTGTTGCGTTTATGTGTTTTATGGAATATTCCAATGGCCTGCGATCGTGCTACGGCAGACTTTCTCATCACATCGCCTTTTATGCACCAGGAGTACACATCACAATTACCCGATTACAGCGAATACCTGAACCGAACAATTAAAAAACAGGATGACTGATCTGATATTGCGCCCATGGCAAAGACAGGACGCACAGGCATTGGCTGCAATTGCAAACAACCGGAATATCTGGAACAATGTGCGCGATTTTTTTCCAAGCCCCTATACAGTAGCAGATGCGCTGCAATGGGTGGCTAAAACAAATACAGAAAACCCGCTTCAGAATTTTGCCATTGTATGGCAGCAGCAGGTAGTGGGTGGATGTGGTTGTATCATGAAAGAGGATGTATACCGGAAAAATATAGAGATCGGTTATTTTGTTGGGGAACCTTATTGGGGAAAAGGAATTGCTACAGAAGCATGTCGGTTGTTGTGTTCATACATCAGCGAACAAATGGAAAAGATCAGAATAGAAGCGTGCACTTTTCAAAACAATAAAGCATCGATGCGTGTATTACAAAAGAATGGTTTTTACCTTGAGTCAATAAAACGAAAAGCAGTGTTCAAAAACAATGAACTGATGGATGAATACGGCTGGGTAAAACTGATCCGCTGAACAGCGCTTAATTCAAAAAATCAAAGATCAAAAAATCAAAATTGTATGCGCTGGCAAGGCAGAAGACAAAGCGATAATGTAGAAGACAGAAGAGGTAGCAGAACACCACTGGCAGTTGGCGGAGGTTTGGGTGCAATTGTTATGGTAGTGCTTTACCTCATCATGGGTGGCGACCCCAATGAAGTGTTACAGCAATCAATACAACAGCCAAGCAGTGAAACAACAAAATTCAGCCTGCGCGAAGAGGAGCTTGCCGCATTTACCAAAGTGGTGCTGGCAGAAACAGAAGACGTATGGGATTCAATATACCTGTCTATAAATGATCGTTACGAACAACCCCGTCTTGTTTTATTCAGCGGATCAACCTCATCGGAATCTGGTTTTGCAAGTGCCGCATCTGGTCCGTTTTACTGTCCACCCGATAAACGCATTTATATTGATCTTTCCTTTTTTGATGAACTTCAACAAAGATTTCAGGTAGAAGGCGAGTTTGCCATGGCCTATGTAATTGCACATGAAGTGGGTCATCATATTCAACAACTGATGGGAGCCACTACCAGGTTACAGCAAATGAGGCAGGGTATCAGTGAAACAGCGTATAATAAGTTATCGGTAAAACCGGAACTGCAGGCCGATTTCCTGGCGGGTGTATGGGCCCATCATGCACAGAGAATGAAAAATATATTGGAAGAGGGCGATATTGCCTCGGCGCTTCAGGCGGCTAACGCAATCAGCAGGCAGAACAGTAAATCCGGATGCTTTTACACATGGTACATCCAAACAAAGAGGGTACTGGTTTAAAAAAGGAGTTGAAACAGGAGATATAAGAGAGGGAAACACGTTTGCCACAACCGAATTACAATAAAACTGTCATACACTATAAAAGCAACCCGGTATAAACGCTCACTTATGAAAAGCATCATCACAAGCACATTTTTTTTGATGGCAACTTTGGTACAGGCACAGGATACGCTTTCTAAAAAAGATATCCCTGCAGCTGCACGACTATTCGATCTCAATTTCACCCAGAAAGAAATTGACAGTATGTATGCAGGCGTTAAAGAAAATGTAGGTGTATATCAGCGAATGCACAAACAAACACTTGCCAATAATATTGTACCCACGCTTTCGCACAGTGCCATTCTGCCCGGAATGGTCTTTAATGAGAAACAGGAAAAAATTGAATGGAACATACCCAAAAATGTTGTGTTACCGGCCGATAAAAATGAACTGGCCTGGTACTCTGTAGCACAACTGGCATCGCTGCTGAAGAACAAAAAGATCAGTTCTGTAGAGCTGACAAAATTTTTTATTGAACGCATCAAAAAATATGGAGACAGTCTTCAATGTGTAATCTCCGTTACAGAAGAAATGGCCATGGCCGAAGCAGCAAAAGCAGATGCTGAAATAGCTGCAGGAAAATACAAGGGCCTCTTACATGGGGTACCTTATGGATTGAAAGATCTTTTTGCCGTAAGGGGAACCAAAACAACATGGGGAGCAGAACCGTATAAAAACCAGGTAATTGATGAAGACGCGTATGTATATAGCAAACTGAAAGAAGCCGGCGCTGTATTGGTAGCCAAATTTACCCTTGGTGCTTTGGCCATGGGCGATTACTGGTATGGGGGCAGAACAAAAAATCCCTGGAACACGCGTTTTGGTTCATCGGGTTCATCGGCGGGCTCAGCATCAGCAACTGTTGCCGGATTGGTACCCTTTGCCATCGGAACAGAAACATGGGGTTCTATTATTTCACCATCATCAACCTGTGGAGCCACAGGATTAAGACCCACATTTGGCGCTATCAGCAGAAGCGGTGCTATGACATTGAGCTGGAGCCTTGATAAGATTGGCCCCATTTGCAGAAGTGCAGAAGATGCGGCCATTGTTTTTAATTATATCCGCGGAACAGATGGGAAAGACATAAGCGCTGTAAACAAGCCATTTAATTATAAACCGAATACAGACGTTAAAAAAATGCGGATAGGTTATGCTAAAAATTATTTCGATCGCATTACCGATACAAGCCGCACAGAATGGAAAGTGCTGGAAACATATCGCTCCATGGGCGTGGAACTGATACCGGTTGACTTTCCTGACAGTTTAGTATATCCATTCAATATTATGGATGTGGTAATCAGTGCAGAATGTGCCGCTGCTTTTGATGATTTTACCCGAAACGATATAGATGATCTTATGACACGCCAGGGATTAAATGACTGGCCCAATACTTTCCGCGTATCCAGGCTGGTACCGGCAGTAGAGTACATTAACGCCAACAGACACCGCTATATCCTCATGCAAAAATTGAATGAAGTCATCAATCAGTATGATGTGATAATTTGTCCAACGCGGGGAAGCGGAAACCAGTCGGCCATAACCAATCTTACCGGGCACCCGGTAGTATGTGTGCCAACAGGGTTTGATAAAAGAACCAATACACCTACCAGTATTTCTTTTATTGGTAAACTGTTTGATGAAGCAAGCATATTAACCGCTGCAAAATATTACCAGGATAAAACGGGCTGGGAAGAAATGCATCCACCTGTATTTAAATAGAAATAAAATCTTTGTAACAAAAAGCCCGTGATCCGGGCTTTTTTCGTATTGTTACTTCTGGAACCCGTGATCTGATATGTTGCCCAAGTCCAATACAAAAATACCATTACTGATAACAGGAGCGGTGCTGCTTTTTTTCTTCCTGTTATTGGGTTCCTTTCAACTCACCAATTTTAGTCGATACTTCAGCAAGCCTGAATTTCTTGTGGCACCAGATTCAACCGATTATACAGCAGAAACGGCACAGCAACATTTAATTACCAGGAACGAAAAAATTAAAGATGGTTTCTTTAATGCCGGCTTTACCAAACATGCCTGGTGGGTAATGCTGCAAACAGAAGTAAAGGAAAAGAGCTGGATACAGATTGCCAACCCGCATATTAACGATATCCGCATTTATGAACAGCAATGGGGCAAATGGGAGGAGCTGTACAGGTCGGGCGACTATTATCCTTATGAACAAAGATTGCTGGATGATCCTGACTACTGGTATCCTGTAGAACCCGGATCACATACCTTTCTGATACGCATCGATAAAAAAGGAGAATCGCTAAACATACCATTGAGACTGGTGAACGAACGATCACTGGCACCCTATTTATCGGACCGTAATTTCTTCCACGGTATTTTTCTGGGCTGGATCATTTTACTTTTATTGTTGAATTTATTTCTCTGGGCCTCCTTAAAAGATAAAATACATCTCTTTTATAGTCTCTACGTAACATTTGCGGTACTCTGGATTATTTCACAATGGGGGCTCGGTTTCAGGAACCTCTGGCCCGATCTGCCCTCTTTTACCAGCAAATCAAGACCCGTTCTCTCCAATATCTCCTACCTGTTTTTACTCGAACTCACGGCCAGGTTTTTTACCATACCAAACACGCAACAACATTATACCAAAACCATCCGTGTACTACAGGTGCTGCTGCTGATATCGAGCATTGGACTTTTGCTGACCGATATTCCGTCAAGTGGTCCGCTGTTGCGTTATGGATACCTTACAACGATGAATATTATATGGATGATAGCACTGGGTATTATCATCCTCTTTATCTGGAAGGGCTATAAAACACAAAAGCAGTTGTCGCTGTTTTTCCTGGTGGCATTTTGTTTTTTTGCTGTATATATTTTATTGCTTTTACTGTCACAATACAACATTGGAGGCGATTGGATGTTTTATGCCAATATGTATGGATCACCGGTTGGTTTTTTGGGCGAGAGTACCATCCTGTCGTTTGGTTTAACACAACGATATAATTTTTACAAAAGCGAAAAAGAACAGGCTATGCAGGCACTGGAAAAAGAGAAAAGGGCTGCGGCCGATAAAATTATACAGACACAGGAGGAAGAAAGAAACAGGCTGGCAAGAGAACTGCACGATGGATTGGGGGGGCTGTTGGGCGGTATCAGGATGGGGGCTCATCACCGGTTAAAACCATACCCTGCCGAGCAGGAATGGATTTCCGATCAACTGGATATTGCAGTAACCGATTTGCGTAATATTGCACACGACCTCATGCCGGTGCAGTTACAGGAACAGGGACTAAACAGGGTACTGGAGAAAGCGGTAGCCAGATGGAATATGGGTGATGAACTAAAAGTGAATTACAACAGTTCTATCAGTTACAGGTATCCTTTGCGTGTGGAGGCGGCATTGTATAGAATTGTACTGGAGCTGATACATAATATTAAAAAACATGCGGAGGCAACGGAAGTAAATATTGAAATTTGGGAAGAAGAAAAAACGCAAAGACTTACTTTACTCGTAGAGGATAATGGAAAAGGATTCGAACCCGGAAAAGAAGAAGGAATAGGCTGGAAAAGTATCAGGCAAAGGGTACAGTATATGGAAGGTAAAATAAATATTGATAGCAGTCATAATGGAACCACCGTAATTATAGAAATATTCATGGAAAAAGAAAACGCA
The DNA here is from genome assembly GCA_049324295.1 of Bacteroidota bacterium. Taxonomy (GTDB): domain Bacteria; phylum Bacteroidota; class Bacteroidia; order Chitinophagales; family Chitinophagaceae; genus Sediminibacterium. The sequence goes on along the minus strand of JBMOKQ010000073.1, from coordinate 29,056 downwards.
TGAAAAAAGTAACTATCGCCATTGCAGATGATCATAAAATTTTTGTGGAAGGCATACAAAGTGTTACCAAAGAAACAGGCTGGCTCGATTGGGTGGGACAGGCACATACGGCGAAAGAAGCAGTTGCATTATTCAGGGAAAAACGCCCCAACGTTTTGTTGCTCGATTATCACCTGCCCGACGGAAAGGGTGTGGATGTGGCAGGAGAAATACTGAAAGAAAATCCATCGGCCATTATTCTGATGCTCAGCATGGAGAATGATAACGATATTATTTACCAGTGCAAAACAATTGGTGTAAAAGGTTATCTTATTAAAAACCTTTCATCAGACGAACTATTATCGGCAGTGGAAGATGCTGTTTCGGGAACAACAGTGTTTATGTGGTCGGCAGAAAAACCTGCTCCCAAACCACAGGCCGATGTGTTGAGTAAGCGGGAAAAAGAAATTATACAACTCATCAAACAGGGATTAACCAGTCATGAAATTGCCAATAAATTATTCCTGAGTACCTATACTGTTGATACACACCGGCGAAATATTCTCCGCAAGCTGGATCTGAAAAATACAGCGATGATGGTGTTGTATGCACAGCAGCATCAGCTGTGAGAACAGAGGAATAAGAAATAGGAAATAAGGAAATAGGAAATAAGGAAATAAGGAATGAGAAAGGTCTGGAGGATGCCTACTTCCTATTTCCTTATTTCCTATTTCCTATTCCTCTGTTTCTCTGTTTCCCTCCCCTCCCCTCTCCCCAATGCCACTACCCCCGCTGGTAAACAGCTATCTTCTTTTAGCATCTGTTGCTGACTTGTATAATAACTGAGTGATACAGCAACCATTAACACGGCCCCTGCCTGTATCTGTTCATCTTCAAATAACAGATTCGTTGCTGCCACTGTTCCATCATTAAACACAACAGGTACCGACTGCTCTCTGAAAAAGGTTTCTCCTTTCTCTAATACCAGTCCCATAAGTATGATACGGATCTGTGCCGATGCCGCCCGCATGGGATTGATGATTTGTTTTGCCGGATCGAAAGCGGGTATATGCACCTGTACCATATGAGAACCTGTGCTGCTGATCTCCATGGGTACAAATAAAAAATCGCGCAGATCGGCAGCCGGGTTTAACTGACAGGCGGGTACAAAAGACTGACCCAGATGCCAGTCGCTTCGCTCATGAAACAGGTGATACTGTTTAAACAACCACCCTCTTAAGAGATTGAAGGATTTAACCTTAAAAGAAAACGGAAGAGAACTGCGCAGCAGATGTCCGGCGGCTGATGCCGCTTCCGAACAAATACCAAAGCGTGAAGCTGCCGGGTGCCTGGCGGCACGGGTTCTTTTCTTTTTATACATGGGCCTCGCCCTTGCATATTGTTTTCCATTCATTTCATAATACACAACGGGACCAATGCGTCCGCTAAGCCCCTTTTCAGTGATACTGGCCATAAACTGTATTTTAAAAAATGAAACCGGGTAGTACAGGTGCCGTAGGGTAACTGCAAAGGGGGGACCCGATTATTAAACAATATCAATATACAATAAAAACATGGTATAACACAAAAACTGTGTTGAACGGTGTGTTTAGTGTGTGCTTAGTGTGTGTTAACATTGACATAATCTCTGCCTAACCCAGGTAAAGGGGGAACAAACAATGTAAAAGCTGCGGGTTTGTTAGTTGATAAGGGCTGTTGATCGGCGATTGAGTGTGAGGGTTTTTTCTCAGAAGAACCCTTTCCTAATGTACACACAGGCTGTATCTTTTACTTTAGGGTTAACTCATTGAGTAGGTAAATTTCGGGTGCGTTAACTAATGAGCAACTAATCTATGTGGGAGTGGACTTCGTATTTTGTACGAGAAACTTGAAAAGTAAACTTGGCGAAAAATGAGGATCGATGTTCGTAAATTATTGGTTTGATTTATTTATTGTTCAATGTTCAGTAATTACAACAAGCATTCAATTTAATGATATATGCCAGATGCCATAGTGCGATTTTATAGATATAGATAAGAGCTAAAAGCCTCACTTTACATTTCGACTCAATATTAAATGTGGTAAGCAAAAAAAATGTTTTAAAGATAGAGCACAAATTAAGTTCTATAGAGAACGATGACAAGAGGATACAATATGCAGAAACGCAACGATCTAATTTAGCCAAATCGATTTCTATTTAAATTGCTGCTATACCGATGAGTATCTATGCTATACCTAAACAAGTATACCTGCAACCACATCAATTTTATTTTTTTCCGTAGATTTATCCAAACGATTCCATATGAGAAACATCCTGCTAATATCCTTATTGTTTTGTGGCACAATTGTGAAGGCGCAGGATCTGTCTGCCTTTCAGTCCAAACTCTTTATACAGGGTACCGATACCCTCCGCTACCGTATTCTCTACCCCGATAACTATAAAAAAAACCGGGCCTACCCACTAGTCATGTTTTTACACGGTGCAGGAGAAAGGGGCAATGATAATGCGGCACAGCTTACACATGGGGCGTCACTGTTTCTGAAACCGGAGAACAGAAAATATTTTAAAAGCATCGTCATCTTCCCCCAATGCCCTGCCAATAAATCATGGTCTAAGTTTAAAAGGGTAGATGGTAAAATGACCATCGATTCAGAATCGGCACCTCCGGTAGAACAGCAACTGGTAAAGGCATTAATGGATAGCATGTTGCTGAACCGCCATATATTGGAAAGACAAATTTACCTGGGTGGACTGTCGATGGGTGCTTTTGGCAGTTATGATATGCTGATCCGTTATCCTGAATATTTTGCGGCCGCTTTCGCCATCTGTGGTATTGCCGATATCCCGAAGCTGGTACAAAAAGCAAAAGAGGTACCCATGTGGATCTTCCACGGAGAAAAAGACCCCGTGGTTTCTCCTGAACCCAACCGCGAATTGTACAAGGCTCTGATGACCGCAGGCGCCACCGATGTTACCTACTCTGAATATCCCGGTGTTGGACACGATAGCTGGACCAACGCATTTGCAGAACCCAAATTATTGCCCTGGGTTTTCTCGCATAAAAAGAAACTGAAGAAAAAATAAACAGAGGGATTATTTGGGAGGGGTAAGCCGCAGATTCGCAGATTTTCGTTCCTAATCTGCGAATCTGCGGCTTAAATTACATCAACACAATACCCAGCATCTTGAAACAATTTATCACACTTGTCTGCCTGTTTTTAATGCTTGCCTGTAACACGGTAAAGAGAACGGGCAGTCAGCCACTGCCGGCATCGCTAAAACTCATTGATGTTTATACCATACCACACGACTTTCGTTTTAAAGAAACAACAGTCGGTGGATTATCGGGTATAGACTATGATGCGAAGTCAAATTCCTTTTATACCATCAGCGACGACAGATCTGATCGTCAGCCGGCACGTTATTATCGTTTCACTGTTTCCTCCACAGCAACAAAAATTGATACCGTTATTTTCCGGGAAGTAATCAGTCTTTTGCAACCCAATGGAAAAACCTATCCATCCATCAAAGAAAACGGAAACCTTACACCTGATCCTGAATCTATCCGCTATAATGCCAGAACAAAAGAACTGGTCTGGACCAGTGAAGGCGAAAGATTAATGAATGCCAAAGACAGTTTTATTCAGGACCCTGCCATTCATTTTATCAATAGGAATGGTACTCACATCCGCACACTGCCATTACCCGGCGGATTAAAAATGTATCGATCAGAAAATGGCCCGCGGCGTAATGGCGTTCTGGAAGGCGCATCCTTTTCAGCAGACTATAAAAAATTATACGTGAGCCTCGAAGAACCGAGATATGAAGATGGCCCGCAAGCGGCACTAACAGCCAATGATGCATGGGTGCGTATTTATACATTCAATACCAGTGATGGAAAAAATACGGCGCAATATGCTTACAAACTGGAACCTGTTGCCTATGCACCCAACCCGGCAGGTAGTTTTATGGTGAATGGTATTCCGGATATTCTCTATGCAGGAAAAGAGGAACTACTAATTATGGAAAGATCATTTTCAGCCGGACGACTCGCCTGTACCATTAAAATATTTAGTGTTGATCTGAAAGCGGCACAGGATATTAAAGATATCCATTCTTTGCGTGAGCAACCACCGGTTAAGCCCTTGCATAAAAAATTATTATTGAACCTCGACGATCTGGGTATTTATACTGATAATGTAGAGGGTATGAGTTTTGGTCCAAAACTTCCGAATGGAAAAAGAACATTATGGATGATTGCTGATAATAATTTTTCCGCAGCGGAAAAAACACAGCTCTTTTTATTTGAGGTAAACTGACTGGGATAAAACGGATGAGGATAGGATTCATGGTCTAACTAATTTTGTACCGATACACTTAACGCAACAATAAACTATGTACCGTATTCTGTTCACCATTTTTGCTTTGCTGCTTTTTATGGGCTGTGCTGAAAAAAGCAGTAAGGGTAATCCTGTTGTAGTAATTCAGACCAAATATGGTGAGATAGAGATAGAGCTCTATGTTGATAAAGCTCCTAAAACTGCCGGTGCCTTTTTAAGTTATGTAGATTCCGGGTTTTATGAGAATACTTCTTTCTACCGCGTATTAAACATGAATAATCAGCCATCGAATGCACCAAAAACAGAAATTTTGCAGGGTGGGTTATGGCGCACCAAAAATGAAAAAGCAAGAAGTATAAAAGGAATACCACACGAAAGCACAGGAACCACGGGGGTAAAACATAAAGATGGTGTAATATCAGTAGCAAGACTGGCGCCGGGAACCGCTAACTCAGAGTTTTTTATCTGTATTGATGACCAGCCCGGATTGGATGAAGGAGGAGAAAATGTGGAAGATAAACTGGGTTATGCCGCATTTGGTAAAGTGATCAGGGGAATGAGCGTGGTAAGAAAAATATATATGCAAAACGACCGTAACCAGTATCTCGATCCGCCGGTGGCTATTTATACTATCGGGAGAAAGTAAGGCCTTGAGCTGCGAGCTGTGGGCTACGAGCAGGAAAGATTTTTTTCGGATAATATTATTTACCTACAATTTTCTGGCTCGCAGCCCCAAGCACCCGCAGCAACAATTACGTCGTCAAATATCATTTACCTACAATTTTCTGGCTCGCAGCCCCAAGCACCCGCAGCAACAATTACGTCGTCAAATATCATTTACCTACAATTTTCTGGCTCGTAGCCCACGGCTTATAGCTCACAGCTTCCTCAACGCTCATAAACTACTCATTTTCAGGTATTTTTTGTAGCTTGCTACTGCCTAATTTTACTATAATGCATATAGAGGGATTTCGGCTGCGCTTTTTTCTATTCATCATGCTATTTGCGTTGTGTAACGCAGGTCTTTTTGCACAGGAAACCGATACCACAAAACAGCAGGTTCAGAACGATAAGTTTGTCGATACAACGGGGGGTTATGGGTATATGTACCTGTCTACCACCTGTATTGAATGTAATCCGAAAGGCTCGGCGCATTATAAAAAGTTTGCCATCATCAGTGGCATCTATAAAGCAAAGGATTTTTACAGTTCTGTGGCAACACGTTCTGTAGGGCATTTCAAAACTAAATTTGAGAAATTGGGGTATTTCAAAAATAAAGTGACACAAACCTGGAAATCGCCGCGGTTATTTGGGTCGCTCGAAGAGATACTTGAATATAAAAATGACCTGATCGCCAAACTGAAATCAGAAAACTATGTGGTGGTTTCATTTGACGACCGCATTAATACCGAGGAGCTTGAGCGGGAAGAATAGAACATATACAAGAGTTGGTTTCATTGTATTACCACTGATTCTTGGAACATGGATCTATCTGAAAGGAAGAAAATATCCCGTATTGTTTGAAACCTGGTTCTATCAAACCAAAGAAACAAGTTCTTTACCCGGATCAGGATGGATACCCGATTATTTGTGGTGTGTTTCTCTCTGGTCCTGTTTTGTATGGTTATGGAAAGGCTGGAACAATATTCCGGTTGTATGGAAAGGGTTGCTGTGGCTGTTGATCATGCTGACAGAACTATTGCAATGGACAGGTATATTACAGGGAACGGGCGACTGGATGGATGTGCTGATGTACCAACTGGCATTTTTTACCGTATATATCCTACATAAATCTGAACTGATATGAGAAACAAAACACACCTGCTGGCATCATTAGTAATCGTGGCATATGCCGCATTGTATATAGCCAGCTCCGGCCCAAAACAGGCTGCACCCCTACCTGTACCAACGATTAAAGCGCCTGATTATGATTACGAACCACCGGAAAAAGCGCCTGCAAAATCGGCACAGGTAGTATTCCTGCTGGTTGACCCTGCCTACCAGGAGAAATTTGCCTATTCCAACTACAAAATATTCAGTGATTTTTCAAAAGCCATGGCGGCTGATTATAATGAATCGCTGACTGCAAAAGGCTATTCTGTTCGCGGACCTTTTGAATATTACGATCAGGTAGTGTACAACGATAAAAAAGAAAGTGATCTGCTCTTACAGGTGGAAATTGATTTCGATATCAATGGATCCAATGTAAACTGGAACTCTTTCTCTGAGTATGTTTCCGGAAAAGGACGTTATGCCACTTACAGAACAGCCTACAAATACGCAGGCTTCTTTATCCTTTCAGGAAAAGTAAACCTGGTAGCTGCTGAACCGCTGACTAAAGAAAAGCTCTGGGCCAAGAGTATTCCGCTCAAACAAAAGCAGGTGTACATTGCACCGGTATACAATACCCTGGAAAGAAGTTATAATGTAGGTTTCAGCCGCGATCCCGGAGTAATCAATCCTATGATTGAAGCGTTACAGGATTATTACAAACAGGTATTTAATACCTCCTGGAACCACCTCGACCCCAATGAACTGGCACCACTGAAGAAAGAAGTGCTGGAAATCAGGGAGAAGAAGAAGTATTAAGAAACAGAGGAATAAGAAAGAAGAAATCAGAAAGTAACTGATTGGTGCCATACACACACTTCCTGATTTCTTATTTCTCTATTACACTCCCCTGCCCCGGAATTTATTCCGGGGGGAGAATATAAAAAGGGCGGTCATTAAGGATCGCCCTTTTTTATGGGCAAAAAAAAGCAGGGTAATTTGTGTAACATAGAGAAATATCCTGCGATTAGATAACTACAAGTACTCAGGCAAACAGATTTGGAACAGGTTTTCACAATAAAACACGATGAGGTGGTGGAAAGGTGTAAAAGGGGCGACACGTCTGCCTTTACACAGTTGTACCATCAACATTCGAAAGAAGTGTATAATACCATTTTCCGGCTGGTACCACATACCGGGGAGGCAGAAGACCTGTTACAGGAAGTATTTATGTCGGCTTTCCAGGCCATACACAAATTTGAAAATACGGGCGGGTTCAGGGCATGGATCAAAAGAATTGCCATTAACCAGTCTATATCCTGGATGCGCAAACAGAAACTGAGGATGGTGGAGCTGGATGATACCAAAACGGGCTTTGCAGAAGAAGAAAGTATTGATGAGGCACAGTTCAGTTTTAAAGTGGAAGAAGTAAAAAGGGCCATTGAAGATTTACCCGATTCATATCGGACCATTGTTCAGCTCTATCTGTTTGAAAATATTCCACAGGAAGAAATAGCAACCATGTTAGGGATATCCTATAATAATGTGCGGATACAATACCATCGGTCGAAACAAAAAATATTGAAAAGCCTTACAAAAGGAGCTGAAGCATGAAAAGCAAACTGGAAAAATTTATAGAAGATAACAGGTCAGCGTTTGATGACCGTGTTCCGGGTGCAGATGTATTGGCACGCATTCAACAAAGGATGGGTCATACAGAAACAGCTCCTGCAAAAAAGGGAATTGTTGTTTCTTTTAAAACCATTCGCTGGGCCGCTGCAGCATGTGTAATTGTTTTGGCAGGAATAGGACTGTGGTGGATGAATATTGACAGCAACATTTCACAGGAACAATTACTGGCAGCAGGTAAAATAAAGGAACAGGAAAACAAGATACAGGACACAAGAAAACAGGTAGGAGAAGATACAAGGGATCAGGAAACAAGAGAACAGGCCCCCACAACAGCGGTATTTGCTGTAACAAAAACCGATCAGCGAAAAGAAATGCTGTTTGCAAGTCTTGGTAATATGGAATCTGCCAGCACAAGAATTGCTGCTGCTATGAAAGCCTATGACCTGAAAAATGCGGATAAGGATATTGTAGATGCACTGTTACATACCATGAACAGCGACCCCAATACCAATGTTCGCCTGGCGGCTCTTGAAGCGCTTGCTAAATTTCACGGCGAGCCCTATGTAAAAAAACAGCTGACAGCAGCACTTAAAAAACAAAAGGATCCGATGGTTCAGGTTGAATTGATTCGGGTGCTTACCAATATGAAACAAACAAGTATACTCACCGAACTGGAGAAACTGGTAAAAGATGTAAATACCAGCGAAGCGGTAAAAGACAGGGCCTACTCCAGCATATTAACATTAGGATCATAACAATCAACATAAACAAAAATCCGGGAGCTTATCGGTTCATGCATGACGATACCATTCCGGAAACCCCATCGTAAAACATAAAAACTAAAACAGAACATGAAAAAGATCATATTCAGCAGCATCGTAGCATTATTGGTAACGGCTGCATCATTTGCACAGGAATATAAACTGGCAAAATCAACAGGAAAAATTATCATCAGTACTCCCGGCGTAACAGTAGAAGGCTATGATGGAAATGAAATTATTTTCACCGGCCGCGAAAAATCAGGCGAAGAAGATGAAAGAGCCAAGGGTCTGCGCCCCATAAGCGCATCGGGTTTACAGGACAATACAGGTTTGGGTGTTAATGTAGCCGATAAAGGTAATACTGTTGAAGTTACACCGGTTGGCAAAAGCAGCAACAAGCTTAGGATTAAAATACCAAAAGGTATGTCGGTATCGTACTCATTTTCTAAGGTAATGGAAAACAGCACCGCTTCTTTTAAGAATATTGAAGGAGAAATAGAAGTATCTGTTCAGTATAATAAAGTTGACCTGGAAAATGTAACCGGCCCCCTCACCATCAAAGCGGTATATGGCGGAGTTGATGTAAAATTCGGTCAGAATATTAAAGGACCTGTTTCACTGGTATCGGTGTATGGTCATGTGGATGTGTCGATGCCAACAGCAACCAAAGCCAATCTTAAGCTGAATACATCATGGGGTGAAATCCTCGCTTCTTCAGAGTTCAAGATTGATGTTGAAAAATCGGGAGATATGGTGAGCTATAGTGATAACCATATCAAAGGAAAACTGAATGGTGGTGGTGTTGATATGACACTCACATCCAGCTACGGCAAAGTGTACCTGCGCAAATCAAACTAATCATCACCTAAAATCAAGGTCATGCGTACAATATTGACCCTGTTATGCTGTATATCATTATACACATTACAGGCACAACAAACTATTACCAAAACCTACCCTATAAAAGCGGGACAGTATCTGGAACTTTCATTTGATTATCCAAGGATTGTAAAAATCAGTACCTGGGATAAAGCTGAGGTTTCTGTTACAGCAAGTGTTAGTATTAACAACGGAGAGAATAACGATGCTTTTCAACTGGTTGAAACAACCAATGGCAATACGCTTTCCATCAAAAATATCATCAAGGATCTTGACAAGCTCCCGAAAAGATATACGGTGATTCATGAAGGGAAAAGGACGGTGTATACTTCCAAAGAAGATTTTAAAACAATGACAGGAGGCTTAAAAGGAGCCCGGTCATATTCTGAAGGTGTTGATATGAAAATTACACTGGAAATAAAAGTGCCGCAAAACCAACTCTCTACTTTTGTTAAAGCAAAGTATGGTATCGTGGAACTGGAGAATTACAATGCACCGATAAAAGTAGACGCCACTTACGGAGGTATTGATGCATCGGTGAATGAATCATCAACAGGCAAATTATCGGCCACTACACATTATGGACAGATATATTCAAATCTTTCCCTGAATATTACAGATAAGGAAGAGAAAGATTTTTATACTTCTATTACCACCGCTTTGGGTAAGGGACCGGCCTATTCGCTCAAATCAACCTATGGTAATCTTTACCTGAGAAAATCATTAAAATAAAGCCATTACCAACTGTTTCTACAGACCAGTAATAGTTCTCATGTGTATCCTGAAGCCGCTTTTTTAAAGCGGCTTCTTTGTTGATGTAATATGATGTTTTAAACCACAGAGTTTGTATTACATCATCTAAACAGTTTTACAAATAGGGAAACCCACTGTGAAACTCTGTGCCATACTCTGTGCAACTCTGTGGTTTAAAAAAATCTCACCCATTTTAAACTTTAAAAAATCAACAATCAGTAATTTTTTAACGCAAACTTGACAAATATTTAGGCTGTTTTTTGCATTTACAGGCACGATGATTGGATATATATCAGTGTAAACAATCCTGATAAATAAAATAGCATCGTATGCAAAAGATACAATGGCTGGCCGTTGTAATGATGGCCTCAATCGTAATGATAAGCTGTGGAAGAACAGCATATGTGCAGAAAGATGCTGATGTTGATTTCAGCAAAATTAAAACCTATAGCTGGGTAACTACGCAGGCAAATAAAGAAACAGCATCTGCACAAACAAAAAACGATGACCTGACAAACAGAAAAATTCGCCGGGCCATCGATAAAAGCCTGGCAGAAAAAGGCTGGCGGGAAGTTAAAAGAAATCCGGATGTGTACCTGGTGTATGATGTAGTGATTGAAGAAGAAAATAAAAGAGTTACCACACCGGTTTACTCACAGTCGTTTACCCGCTGGTTTTTTAACCCCAGAAACCGCAGGTGGGTACCTGTATTCTATCCTTCTCAGTTTATGGGTTACGATGAAGACACACAGAAAGTAAAAGAAGGCACATTAACATTAACCCTGATGGATGCTGATACAGACAAAACCATCTGGCAGGGCTGGACCACTTCTGAACTGTCGGGCAGAAAATTAACCGATAAACAGATTGATAGTAAAGTAAAAGCCATTGTGGCCAAACTCACCAAATAAAAAGAACGCACAGACGAATATATTAGTTGGAAGAGAGAAAGTCTATCCGCGTCTGTAATAATTTTTGTTCGGCCGGAGAATGGGTAATGGCTTTTGCCTGTTGCAGGTAGGATAATGCTTTAATGCGGTCGCTCAGTTTCATGTACAGGTAACCTAATACGGAAGCGTATTGGTGATCGGTACGGATCAATTGCTCAATACCCCCGATTGACAATACCTGGGCGATCGCTTTTTCTGTATCACCCAGTTGCGATAATACGATTGACCTGTTTAGTAAAATAGCAGGTGCCGGGCTGGTTTCTGCCAGGAGATTGTATAAAGAGAGAATCCTGTTCCAGTTGGTTGTCTTAAAGTCTTTTGCCATACTATGCTCTGCTGCAATAGCGGATTCAATATGGTACTGACTGATAACAGGTGTTTCTGATGCCCGGTTGAGATAATGATACCCCACTTTAATCAGTTCACGATCCCATAAGCTGCGATCCTGTTCTTCGAGTAAAATCAATTCATTCGAATCAGATATGCGGCTGTTGAAACGGGCGGCATGTAAACAGAATAATGAAAGTAAGGCGTCGTTTATAGGGTTTGAGGTTGCAGGATGTTCCGTGATAATTTTTGCACAGCGGATGGCTTCCATACAGAGATCGTGACGTATGATCTCTTCTTTTTTATGCGAAAGATACCCTTCATTAAATAATACATACAATATGGTTCTTACAATGGCAAGACGGTTCTGTAATTGTTTGCCGGAAGGAATTTCAAGTTTAATATCACCCGTCTTTAATAATTCTTTGGCGCGGATCAGTCTTTTCTGCATGGCAGCGTCTGACAGTACCAGTGCCCTTGCAATTTCGCTGACAGAAAAAGAGAAAACAAGTTTTAGTGTCAGCGCAACCTGGTCTTCTTTTGAAAATGAAGGATGACAACAGGCAAAGATCATACGCAACTCACTGTCGGTCATTTCCTGTTCATAAAAAAAAGCGGCTACTTCCTGTTCTGTTGCAGTACCGGGTTGCGACTTTACATAACGTGTATGATAATTTAATCGGCGAACCAGGTCAACAGCTTTGTTTTTAGCTACCTGCATGAGCCAGGCGGCCGGGTCTTCGGGTGTACCTTTTATTTTCCAGTGCTGCAGGGCGCTTACAAAAGTATCCTGTACAATATCTTCTACAAGCTGAATCTGCCGGAGACCGGTAATATGACTTAATACAGCAACCATCTTTCCCGACTGGTGCCGGAAAAGATGATCGATCAGCTGTTCGGTATGTTGTATGCTTTCACTCATTCAAACACCACTACATCACGAACTTCAACGGATCCGCCGAGTTCAAGATCGGGGCAGCTTTTTGCAATCTCAATGGCCGCATCAATGTTATCGGCTTTTACCACAAAGAAACCACCCACCATTTCTTTGCTTTCCAGATAAGGACCATCTGTAACCACATTGCCTTTATGCAGGGTTTTACCTGTGGGCATTAAAGCCTCACCTGCTACATAAGTACCCGATGTTTGTAATTCGGTTACCCAGGCAAACCATTTTTCCATGTTTTGCTGCATGGCTTCCGGAGAAGCGGTAAAGGGGTCAAGACCTCCACGAAAGAGGAACATAAAATTGCTCATAAGAATTGTTTTAATTGTTGAATGAACGGTTTACAGTCAATTGACGAATGGCAGGAACCGAATCAGACAAAAGATAAAAATATTTTTTCCGGGGCGGGAAAAAGAAAGGATAAGAGGAAGATCAGAAAGGTTTGTAGGCATACACTACTTCATATGCCTGCTTTTTCAATGAAGGAAGTAACTGGCCGAGTTTTAAATCCTTTTTTTGAGGTGTAGGCTCACAAACCCAGTATGGTTCACCATTGTAGAGAATGGGGGTGCCTACGGGCTTATTAAATTGAACAGCTACGGTAATATGTGTTGGGTAGGATAAAACAATCATTGGCAGGTTATATATTTCCTTTACCAGGTAAAAGAAGAAAGCCGAACGATCCTCACAATCGCTGTACTCGTAAAATAAAGTCTGCTCTGCCGATAAACGTTTTTCTTTTCCATAAGCTTTGGTGTCTGTTTCAAACAGAAAAGCAGAACGGGTAAAATGCATCAGGTAATCAACACCCTGTTGCTGGTTCATTCCGGTAACAGCCTCACGTAATAATGGTAATAAAGAATTGTAGGTAGTTTGACTTAATGGTATGCCAAACTGTGCTGCATAATCAACAACCGGGTAATTGGAAAAAATTTTCTGTACCTGCTGATCGAGTACGATATTAAACTTGTATTCCTTGTTTTTATAATCAAACTGCAATTGCTTAACGGTATAGTTGTTGTTCCTGATCTGTGGAAGTTGTGTAACCTTATAAGAGAAACGGTTATTGCCGGCATCGTATAACGAAACCGTGGTAAAAGATCTGGCATCAACATCAACCTTATTGTTATAATCATGGTAATTCAGACATACATATTGTTTGTCGTTCACCATGTAATATGGAATATCATAAATATTTTCTTCGCTGCGTACATATAATAACAGCGTATCGTTTCTGTAGCGTAAAGTAGAACTGTAACCCGATTCGTTCAGCAAAAACCATTTGTATAGAGTATAACGATGGTAGTTGGCCGCTTTCGGACTTAATTGCTCTGCCGTGGTTCTGATAAGCTGGTAATAAAACCAGTCGTCCAGCTTTTTGTTATTGCGGTATTGTAATAATTGCGAAATAATGTTTTGATAGGAACCGGTTTTCAAACGGGTATAAAAATCAGTGATCCCGTTTTTTGAGATGGGCTCTTTTATATTTACCTGAACAGAAGCATCCTGTGGTAAAACAAGGGTATCACCATAAAAATTCAATACCCATTCCTTCCCCGATGCTGCAGTTTGTGCATACCCGGTGGAAATATATAATACCGTGGAGATGAATAATATGTACAGTTTTTTCCGCAAATGCAGGTGCTTTAAAGCACTATGAATTTACGAAATGGTAACAATTACTTAATATTAAGTTTTCAGAATTATGCTTAACTAATTGATTTACAATAAGGAAATTTCTGTAAAGGGCAACGATTTAGTGCAGATTGTTTGCATAACCTAGAAAAGACATCAGCCAGCAAAACGGAGAATAAAGGATGTACCCTTATCAGACTCACTGTTAACGGTAATGCTTCCTCCCATGCTGGTGATGTGATGGTGTACCAGGTATAAACCAATTCCTTTACTGTCGCTGTGTTCATGAAAACGCTGGTGCATACCAAAAATGCGCCCCCCTGCTTTTTCCATGTTAAATCCGCGGCCATTATCGGTTACACTTAACAGCAACTCCCCGTTAGCTGTCCAACTATGAAGCTCAATAATCGGGGCTCTTCCTGGATAAGCATATTTAATGGCATTGCTAATCAGGTTAAGAAAAATGCTTTCCAGATAAGAGCGGTTGAAATGAACGGTTGGTAATGAGTTGAAGTCGGTACTGATCTGTACTTTCGAATCTGTGATCAGTGTTTGAATAGATTCCATAACGCGCTCACACACATCTTTGAAAAAAACTTTTTCTATTCTGAGCTGTTGGCGCCGACTCAACTGGTCAACATATTCGTTGAGTGTTTCTTTGAGCCTTTCGGTTCCTGATTGAAGGATGGCCAGGAAACGATGCACTTCATCATCATCAATATGGTGCTGGTTCAGCAGGTTAAAAACAGAAAGCAGGTTATTAACAGGAGAGCGCAGATCGTGTGATGTGGTATAAGATAATTGTTTGAGATCGGCATTCAGATTGCCAAGTTCTGTAATGAGTTTATTACGATCGGCCTCTTCCGATTTTTTATGGGTAATATTTTTGGCAATGGCATATACCAGCTCTTCTTCCGGTACGGGCATAGAGGTCCAGGAGAGCCAAACAATATCTCCTGTTTTAGTTACATAACGGTTTTCAAAATGAAGCAGGGGCTCACCATTAATCAATTCATTCCGGTAACGGGCTGTAATATGCCTGTCATCGGGATGAATAAAACTGGAAATAGGCACCGCCATTAATTCTTCTTCTGTATAACCCAATACTTTGGATACAGCACTGTTTATTTTTCTGAAAAAACCATCGTAGCCCGCAATACAAAACAGGTCGGCGGAGAGTTCAAAAAAATGTTCGAGATTGAAAGATGGGTATTGAATGTTTTCATGAGAATCTGCACGCATAAACCAGAAATATTAGTAGAAGGGGTCAATACATCATAAATATACAAAACCAGCACATCCTATGAATCATAAGTTTTAGGACCGGGAAAATTATTTACGCAGTAACTTTATTGTTTGTTTAAGTAATTATTTATGCCATTCAAACTTCATTCCGCTTATCAACCTGCGGGCGACCAGCCCTCTGCCATCGCAGAACTTTCCGATGGTATTTTGAATGGTGAACAATACCAGACTTTATTAGGCGTAACAGGCAGTGGTAAAACATTTACCATGGCCAATGTGATTAATAATGTTCAAAGACCTACACTGGTGCTCACACACAATAAAACACTGGTGGCTCAGTTATATGGTGAGTTCAAACAGTTCTTCCCCGAAAATGCGGTGGGTTATTTTGTAAGCTACTACGATTATTACCAGCCCGAAGCCTACATGCCTGTAAGCGATACCTATATTGAAAAAGACCTTAGCATCAACGAAGAACTGGATAAACTTCGTTTACAGGCTACTTCGCAATTACTGAGCGGACGGAGAGATATTATTGTAGTGGCCAGTGTGAGTTGTATTTATGGTATGGGTAACCCTACCGAATATGAAAACGGAATTATCCGTATTCATAAAGGACAGGTAATGTCGCGCCAGGGTTTTCTGCACCAGCTGGTAAATGCATTATACAACAGGAGCCAGGAAGAATTTAAAAGAGGCACATTCAGGGTGAAGGGCGATACGGTGGATATTAACCTGCCCTATGTTGACTTTGGCTACCGTATCAGTTTTTTTGGTGATGAAATTGAAGAGATTGAAAGTATAGAAACAGCTACCAATAAAAGAATCGGTTTAATGGACACGGCCGCCATCTTCCCGGCCAATCTCTATCTCGCGCCCAAAGACATGATTCAGCAGGTGATGAATGAGATTCAGGATGAAATGATGGCGCAGGTTGACTATTTTAAAAACACCGGCAAATTCATTGAGGCGCAACGGTTAAAGGAAAGAGTAGAATATGACCTTGAAATGATCCGCGAACTGGGTTATTGTAGTGGTATTGAAAACTATTCGCGTTTTTTTGATCGCCGTAAACCCGGTACAAGACCTTTCTGTTTACTTGATTATTTTCCCAAAGATTTTCTCTGTGTGATTGATGAAAGTCACCAGACCATTCCGCAGGTAGCGGGAATGTATGGTGGCGACAGAAGCAGGAAAATGGTACTGGTTGATTATGGTTTCCGCTTACCCAGTGCCATGGATAACCGGCCACTGAATTTTCATGAGTTTGAATCGTTGGTTAGACAAACCGTTTTTGTTAGTGCCACCCCGGGCGATTATGAACTGGAAAAAACAGGCGGTGTTGTAGTAGAACAGGTGGTTCGCCCGACAGGATTATTGGATCCGCCCATTGAAATAAGACCCAGTGTTAACCAGATTGATGATTTACTGGATGAAATTGATAAGCGTGTGAAAAAGGGGGATCGTGTATTGGTTACCACGCTTACCAAAAGAATGGCCGAGGAAATGGATAAATACCTTGGAAGAATCAATATCAAATCAAAATACATTCATAGTGATGTTGATACTTTGGAGCGTGTGGAAATTTTACGTGACCTGCGTTTGGGTGTAATTGATGTACTGGTAGGTGTAAACCTTTTGCGTGAAGGACTTGATCTGCCTGAAGTTTCGCTGGTGGCTATTCTTGATGCAGATAAAGAAGGCTTCCTGCGGAATGAGCGATCATTGACGCAGACCGCTGGGCGTGCGGCAAGAAATGTGGATGGTCTTGTTATCTTTTATGCAGATAAGATGACAGAAAGCATGCAGCGTACGATTGATGAAACAAGCAGGAGAAGAGAAAAGCAGGTTGCATACAATATTGCACATAACATTACTCCTAAAACGGTTATCAAAAGTAAAGAACAGGTTTTTGCACAAACATCGGTGCTGGATATTAAAGGATATGATCCATCGAACCCCTATGCACTGCAAAAAGAGGAGCAGCTTGTGTCGGTGGCTGCCGAAGAACAGGTAGAATATAAAACCATTCCACAGATAGAAAAAGCCATTACCGCTACTAAAAAACAAATGGAAAAAGCCGCCCGCGATCTTGACTTCATTGAAGCAGCGAGGTTGAGGGATGAGATGTTTGCGTTGCAGAGGAAATTTGAAAATTTGAAAATTTGAAAATTTGGAAATGGAGGGATATTGTATTTGTAGAGAGCGCTTGTGTTAAAAAACTGCTTAAAAATAAAGGCCACAGGCCTGCCAATTACTTTCTCCAAAGGAGTCTTCGACAAATTTTCAAATTCCCAAATTTTCAAATTATCTTGTCTCCAACGGCTTGCCCATGAGACTATTCTGGAAAATCTATCTGCGGATAACGGGATGGAAGGTACAAACCAATTTCCCCTATCATATTCCTAAATGCGTTGTTATTGTAGCGCCCCATACCAGTGCATGGGATTTTGTAATTGGGCTGGCTGTAAGAAGCGTTTTGCGGTTACAATATGTAAAATATTTAGGCAAGGCAGAATTATTTGAAGGTTGTTTTGGTTTTTTCTTTCGTCGCCTGGGTGGTTACCCGGTTGACAGATCGAATAAACACCATATGGTTGACCAGGTTGTAGAACTTTTTAAACAGCACGATCGTTTTGTATTGGCGCTGTCTCCTGAAGGAACGAGAAAAAAAGTGGATCGTTTAAAAACTGGTTTTTATCATATTGCCAGGAAAGCGAATGTTCCGATTATCATGACCGCATTCGATTTTACAAAAAAGGAAGTGTATTTCGCAGAGCCCTTTTATACTACTAATGATGAAGAGGCAGATTTTAAAAAGATCATTTCTTTTTATGCGCCCGTTCAGGGTAAAAAACCTGAACAGGGATTGGCACATTTGCAAACTGATAACCCTATTCTTTGATATAAAACAGCCCCTATGTATTACCCGAATATCATCGAAAAATTTTGCGAGTATGAAGCATCCACACCAGGGCATCTCTTTTTATCGGAGCCGGTAAAGGGTGTTTACCAAGAATTTACCTGGCAACAGGCAGGTGAGCAGGTACGTAGTATGGCAACGGCTTTAAATGCAATGGGATATGGTAAAGATGATAAGATTGCCATTCTCAGCAAAAACTGCGCTCACTGGATTATGGCCGATCTGGCAATTGCTATGGCTGGCTGTGTTTCCGTTCCGCTTTATCCAAATATCAGTGCAGAAACGTTGCAGGAAATTATTATACACAGTGAGAGTAAAGCCATTTTTATCGGTAAACTCGATCAGCCGGAACAAATAAGAAAAGGTGTTCCGGATTCACTTACACAGATCAGTTTTCCTTTTTATCCGAATACCGGTTGTATTAACTGGGATGATCTTGTTGCACAACATGCACCGATTACCCATGTTCCGAAACCCGATCCACAGGAATTGGCCTGTATCGTATATACATCTGGAACAACGGGTCAGTCAAAAGGGGTTATGCATACTTATCACGCCATGGCTTTCGCTGTGGGAGAATTTCTCAACAACTTTCCTGATATAAAAAAAGAAGTTTTCTTTTCTTATTTACCGCTATGTCATGTAGCCGAACGAATGCTGGTGGAATGCGGAACCATTTTCACGGGGAGTACCGTTTATTTTGTGGAGTCGCTCGATACATTTGCGGTTAACCTGGCTCATACACAACCAACAGTGTTTCTTGCCGTACCACGTATCTGGGAAAAAATGCAGGAAGGCATTCTCAAAAAAATGCCGCAACAGAAACTGGATCGCCTGCTAAAACTTCCGCTCATTTCTACAATGATCAAAAAAATGATCAGGAAGAAATTAGGTCTTGCTAAGGCAAGACATATTTTCACCGGCGCCTCTCCCATCAATCCTGCATTATTACTCTGGTATGCGCGTTTGGGCATTATTATCCAGGAAGCATATGGTATGACGGAAAATGTTGCACTTTCTCATGTCAATAAAAAAGAGAACGCAAGATTCGGAACCGTGGGACAACCTTATGCGGGGGTTGAAGTACGACTGGGAAAAGACAATGAAGTGCAGGTTAAAAGTGATGCTTCCATGCTTGGTTATTACAAGGAACCAGCATTATCGGCACAGTATTTTGAAGATGGTTATTTGAAAACCGGCGATGAAGGTTCTATTGATGCAGAAGGTTTTCTTACCATTACCGGTCGAATCAAAGACCAGTTTAAAACGGGTAAGGGAAAATATATTACACCGGCACCCATGGAAAACCAGCTGTCTTCACATCAATATATTGGACAGGTTTGTGTGGTTGGATCGGGTCAGCCGGCAGCCATGGTTCTTTGTACCTTAACGGAGCAGGCAAAGAGAACAGATTTGGAAACTGTGAAAACAGAACTGACCGAATTGTTACAGCATATTAATAATAAACTCGAACACCATGAGCAATTGGCACGGATGATTATTTGCAGAGAAGAATGGACGATTGTAAATGGTTTGCTCACACCCACACTCAAAATCAAAAGAAAAAATATTGATGCGCAATACGGAGAACATTATGCCAATTGGTATCGTTCCACCGAAATGATTGTCTTCGAGTAGTTCTTCCCTCTGCAAAATCTGCGTTACCTCTCGTTCTGCGGTCCCTTCTTTCATCAGGGTGAAGCCAGGAACTCCACCGCAGGAGAACGAGGGAACGCAGAGTTCTCGCAGCGGGGTTTGCAGGGAAACGGGGCTGTTTTATTGGATACACAATATTCTGGTATGGTTTTTCGTTGTATAGCAGGATAAAAATATAGAATCATGAGAATCAATCGTTTCCTTGTGGCAGCAGCATCTTCTGTGATGTTGTTTTCCTGTGTGAGCACCAAAAAATTCAAAGAGTCTGAAGCAAAATATACCCAGTTAAGTGGGGCTTATATGGAAATGCAGGGTAAATACCGTGAACTGCAGGATCAGATTAAAGACCTCGAAAATCAACTGGCCAAATCAAAGAGTCAGAATAATGAGCTTACTACACGCAAACAGGCATTAGAAGAGCAACTGGCCGATCTCAACAAACAGATTGATTTTTTAAAGCAGAATAACACAACTGTGCTAAATCAGTTAAAAGATCTTTCGGTAGTAACAGGTGCACAGGCAGAAAGCATTAAAAAGTCGCTCGAGAATATTGGTGCAAAAGACCTTTATATCAAAGACCTGCAGGGTTCAATTGCGCGTAAGGATTCATTGAATATGGCACTGGTGATGAACCTTAAAGGGGCCATCGGTAACCTGAGCGATGAAGACATTAATATTAAAGTTGACAAAGGAGTGGTGTACGTTGATATTTCAGATAAACTGCTTTTCAAAAGTGCCAGCTATGAAGTAACCGATCGTGCCAAAGAAGTGCTGGGCAAAGTGGCAAAAGTGCTGAATGCACAACCTGAAATTGAATTTATTGTAGAAGGGCATACTGATTCTCTTCCCATAAAAACTTCAGTTATACAAGACAACTGGGACCTGAGTGTGAGAAGAGCAACTACTGTGGTACGTATTTTACAGGAAACCTATGGTATTGATCCCAAACGTATGACTGCAGCCGGAAGAAGTCAGTACATTCCTTTAAAGGATAATGGAACTGCTGATGGAAGGGCCGCGAACCGCAGAACAAGAATTGTTATTCAGCCAATGCTCGACCAGTTCTTCAAGTTACTGGAAACAAAACCGCAATAAGGCTTACTTACTAACCGACCATATATGAAAGAAGCCCTCTGTAATGGAGGGCTTCTCGTTTTATGCTACATAGGTAATAAAAACTATACCAGCTCAACAGCAATAGCTTCCTGTATTGTGTTCAACTGAGCTTCAGGTAATGCTGATGCGGCGAGTTCCATCATTTGGTCTAACACAAAAAATGGTGCGGTTGACTGTATGGCCTTAAACCAGCTAATGAGTTCATGAGTGGCCAGTTCCTTCAGCATCGGTAACTGTTGCGTGTATTTTTTTCAGGCGGCAAATTTGTTACAATCTCTATCGTGAGGGCATGTAGTTGTTCATCGGTGAACCCTGCTAATGAAAACTGTAATTGACGGCCCGCAAAAATTTTATCGGAGCTTTTTCTAATCTCTTTATACTGCTCAATGTAATCTTGTAAATGTGGAGCAATCATATGATCCCTGTGGTGTTGTTTTTAAAAATCATCAATAATATCCGGCACTATTTTCTGGATAAGGCCGAACACTTTAGTGTCTTCTGTATGTGCATGGCCCTCAAAAAGCCAGATAAGTTCTTTCAGAGAACCAATAGTTGTGGCAGCAGCAGTATCATCTGAAAAATCATTATGCTGTATGGCCAGTGAACAATAATACAACATGGTACAAAGGCCTTGGTATATTTGGTGAAAAGGATTGTAACCTGTTTTGTGATTCATATGTAGTTTTTTATGGAATGGAACACAAAACTGTAAGAAAGAAAATGAAGATCAAATCACATAAGAATGTGGTTAATGCAAGTGGGTGAAAGAGCAGTAGATCGGTTCTATGATTACAGGAGCGAAAAAGAAAAAGTTTTATATGAAAACCGGTTTATTAGTTTGATATTTAGTAAAAGTTTTAAGTAAATTTAAAACGGAAGCGCTGAAACTCCTGCAGCCATATTCATAAGCACGTCAATGAAATTTTATCCAAGATCCGGAAACTGCTACAAAATACTTTTGACTGTACTTTTCAGTATTTGCCTTACTGCTTTTTTGCATGCACAGAAACCTCTTGCACAAAACGGGGTAATTGATTTACGCAAAATCAATTTCTCCAAACAAACTGTTGCGCTCGATGGTGAATGGGGCATTTGCTGGCAACAACTCTGTGAACCTGGTCATGCCGAAGAAAAAATGACCGGCATGACTCCTTTTCCTAAAAGATGGGATGATACGCTGATCAATGGGAAAAAATTAACGGCTAAGGGATATGCTTCTTATATACTTACAATATTGTTGCCTAAGGGAGCCAAAAACCTTGCGTTGGACATACCGGATACTTATACAAGTTACAAGCTTTTTGTAAATGATGATTTATTTGTTGAATCGGGCGTACCGGGTACAACACAAGAAACAACTACCCCTTTATGGAGGCAGTTTACGCGTGAACTTTTTCCGGGAACAGATACGGTTAAGTTGATTCTGCAGGTGGCTAATTTCGAACACTCAAAAGGCGGGCCGTATAAATCTATTTTGATTGGGGATAAAGAAACCCTTTTCAAAGAAAGGGCCAAAAACAACGCTCTTGATTTTGTTCTAACCGGAAGTATTATTATGTGCGGCCTTTTCTTTTTTGGGTTATATTTTTTTGGACGTTATGACAGAACAATTCTTTATTTCGCTCTGTTCTGTATTACCTATAGTTACCGGATCATTGGCTCCTCACAGTATGCACTTCATAGTTTTACCGGCGATATTCCATGGGTCGTTACTGTTCACCTGGAATATCTGTCATTGTTTATCAGTGTCATCTTTTTTACACAGTATACCCAGAAGCTGTACCCTGAAGACTCGAATAAATATGTTACGGCAATAGAAATGTGGGCCTGTATTATACTCTCTCTGATTACGGTCTTTTTTCCACCAGCTGTATTTACAAAACTGATCAATCCATTCTTAGTGGTCATGTTCAGTGTAATTGCGTATGCAGTGTATGTATATGTAAAAGCATATCGTAAGAAAAGACTAGGTGCAGGTTATGCATTATTGAGTACAGGTGTGGTGATGATTGTTTTTGTAATCATCAATCTGCAGTATTTTGGTTTTGTAGCGCCGCAAAAAGAATTATTGTTTATTGGATATATCGCATTCTTTTTTCTTCAATCCCTTATCCTCTCCTTTCGGTATTCATACCTATTGAACAAAGCTAAAAAAGAAGCAGAACAGGGTTTGGTGGCCAAAAGCGATTTTCTCTCGAATATGTCGCACGAAATCAGAACACCGCTAAATTCTGTTATTGGGCTGTCTCATATTTTGTTGGAGAATAAACCAAGAGAAGATCAGAAAGAACAGTTGAATGTATTATTATTTTCGGCCAATAACCTGCTGACAATTGTAAACGACATTCTTGATTATAACAAGATTGAAGCGGGTAAAATTAGTTTTGAATACATTGATATGGACCTGGTTAAAGTTTCACAGGATCTTTTATCGGGTATTAAATCGGTTGCCGATGAAAAAGGAATAGAACTGATTCTCGAAAAAGATCCGGCATTCAATACGCGTATTATTTCGGATCCTACACGCATTAGCCAGGTGGTGGGTAACCTTTTACAGAATGCCATAAAATTTACAAGAAAAGGACATATTAAACTGGTAATACGACAGGAGAAAAAAAGTAAACAACACGTAACACTAACGATAAGAATAGAAGATACGGGAATTGGGATCGCAGCAGAAAAACAAAAACTTATTTTCGACCGTTTTACCCAGGCCGATACCTCTACATCGAGAAGTTTTGGTGGCACGGGGCTGGGACTGGCTATTTGTAAAAAAATACTGGAGCTGCAGGGATCGCAATTGCAACTGGAAAGCGAGCCCGGAACCGGTTCAACATTCTTTTTTACACAAACCTTTCCGGTATCTCAGGCATTTAATTTTAACCAGGAAGAAACACCTGTTGTAGAGATTGAAAAAGGAAGACCGCTGAGTGGTATATCCATACTGATGGCCGAAGATAATGAACTGAATGTGCTGGTGGCCAAAACTTTTTTAGAAAAATGGGGAGCCACTATTGAAGTGGTCGTTAATGGTGAAGAAGCGGTTAAAAAATTAAACCCTGAAAAACACAAACTGATACTGATGGATATGCATATGCCCGTAATGGATGGTTATGAGGCCATAGCTGCCATAAGAGCAAAAGGTATAGAACTACCTATTGTAGCATTAACAGCCAGTCTGCCATCTGAAGTAGAAGAAAAAGCAAAGGACCTGTCGATCAACGGAGTTGTTACCAAGCCCTTTGAGCCGGAGGAATTTTTAAAACTGTTGATTAAAATATTAAACAGGTAAGTTTTAGGAGAAGGGTATTATTTTTTCTGCCAGCATATTAATGTTTACCTGTTCAATAGGATGGATGAGGCGTATCTGAAAGTAACAGAGCCGATCCTTTTTTTAATTGTTGTGCAGTGGCTGTGGTTTCTTGAAGTGACACCATATTGTGTTTATCACCATTCACTATTCTCGCCATCAATAAGCTACTTCATTCGCCTTATTCTTACTATGCAGCTTCTCCAGTAACTTTAAATGTGGCTGTAATTTTTTGATCGTGTTTTTTTGCAGGAAGCTTTTCAGGTGTTTATAGAAATGACTATGATCGTAATAACCATAGTCTGCACTTTTAAAGGAATCGGGATTTGTAACAAGATGTTCTGTGGCTTTCCGGATACGTATAATCTGTATGGCCGTTTTGGTACTGGTGCTTGTAGCTGTTTCAAAATAACGCTGCAATGTGCGCGATGAAATAGCATATTGTTTTGCAAAATCTTCAACAGGTGTAATAAAGTTGCAGTTGTTTTCGCAGTGTGCAAGTATTTCGGAAACAATCTGTATGGGTCTAATTGATCCTGAATACTGCTGAATTATTTGTTCAAAATATTGCGTTAATAAATTAACACGTTCTTCAAAACTACCGGTTTTTTTTACCTGTGAAAGAATGGTTACATCCCTGAGATAACTCAATGGAAATATATATTCCCTGTATTCAGATAAGTTGATCTTCTTTTCAAAAATAAGCGGTGATATTTTGAATTTAATACCAAATAATTTGTTGCCCGGCTGGTGATAACATTCTATAGCGCGGTAACGTGGCAGGAAACCATCGGTCTTCATGTCAAACTTCCTGTCGCCAATCTGCATTACAAAGGGTGTACCCAGGTTTAGCAGGTAGGTATAACCGGTATTCGGAAACAATGCATCAGAAAATCCTTTTGGGTACTGGTCCCATAACCCGTCGAAATCTGTTTCCCAGAAGAAGTCGATAAAATAAGAAATAGATTCATCGGCTTTCTGACGCCGATAGTTTTGGTTGAAGTGATCGGTATGAAAAAATTCTACGTGTTGCACTTTATTTGATTGAATTAAAGGTAGACACGCAAACAGGGCAAAAACTTGTTAAAATATGATATTCGGTTAAAACGAAGGATCAAATAAGAAATTAGCTCTTTTCTCTTCTTCTCTGAAAAGAAGAAGGGAAAGAATTAGATTAACCTGGATTGTTTTGAATAAATAGTCGTTGGCGAATAAATGAAAAGACAGGATCCATTTTGTATGGTTTCAATCAGTTCTCTGTGAATTTCTTCCGGAACTGCCGGGCAACCCTGGCTTCTTCCGAGATAACCCTGCTGCCGGGCAAACAGCTCGCTTGCATAATTGGCACTATGAATAACAATACCCCTTTGTAAAGCTTTGTCGTTAATGCCTTTTTCTTTTCCGATAAGACGAAGCGAATAACCATGTTTACCAATATAAGTATTCCCGGTAGTATAGAAACCCAGGCTGCTCTGGTAACTGCTGCTGCGGTTGGAGAATTTTTTTGCCATCAGTTTACCCGAATTCTTTCCATGCGATACATAAGTGTGATATAAAAGACTATTGCTGTTCATATCAATCACAAAAAAACGTTTCTGTGTTGAAGGTAAACTAAAATCAATAACAGAAAGAATCGTACTATTCAATAGCTGACCTTTTTCTTCCAACTGCCTGTATCCTTTTATGGCATAGAGAAATGCCTGTCTTGAAAGACCAAGTTTTTCAAGATCAAGCGATTCATATAAACTCAGTGTTTCATTTTTGATTTCGGCAACAGGTACTGTTTTTGAAACGGAAAACGGTATTGTTGACTTTTCTGTATAAGCCGTTAAACCGAATAAAATACAAACCAATAAACCAGTAAGACTACCTGTAAAAATGGATCTTTTTTGTTTGTTGTTCATACACACACTATTTATCCGCACCACAACAGTAGGGGGAGGGCAAAATTAGGACTGACAGAGGAGTTGAAACCCAATACCCAAAGCTTTAACAAGCCATTGGCGGATTTATACATAAAAAATCCCGTCATACGGTGCATGACGGGATCGCAGTTGGTTGTTGGTTGTAAAAAACTTATAATAAATAGATTAAGACAGTCTATGGTTAATCTCGCTGCGTAAGGATGAAAAAATTTCATCAACCGTGCCCTCTCCTTTAATATGTACCACTTTATTGAAACCAGCATAGTAGTTGGCCACTACCGTAGTTTTTTGCTGGTATTCTATAATCCTTGCACGGATGACTGTTTCATTGGTATCGTCGCTGCGACCGCTTGTTTTGCCACGGTTGAGTAAACGTTTTACCAGTTCTTCCTCCGAAACATCCAATGCCAATACCACACCAATCTCTGTATTCTTGAGTTTCAATAACTTATCCAATGCAACACTCTGCGCTTCGGTACGTGGAAACCCGTCGAAAAGAAAGCCTTTTGCCAGGGGGTTCTGATCCAGCGCAGAGCTGATCATACCAATCACCACTTCATCGGGTACCAGTTGACCCTTGTCCATAAAAGACTTGGCTTCCAACCCCAGAGGTGTTTGGGCTGCTATTTCACTACGTAATAAATCGCCGGTAGATAGATGTTTTAATCCGTAGGTAGCAATAAGTTTCTCACTTTGTGTACCTTTTCCACTGCCGGGAGGTCCAAACAGAATAATATTAAACATGAACAAACTAACCTTGCGTGAGTTGCAAATATAAGCCCAATGGCTTAAAAAACATTTAACATCTCATTAAAACATTGAATGAAACCCATTTGTAAGGAAAAAAACAAGCGTTCGTCAGCAACAATGCAAACTTTTCGACGCCGATAAACGTAATTTTAATGTATCAAAAGTTTTAGCATATGAAATTGTTAGCTATGATCGCCCTGTCAACATTCATTGTTCAGGGTTGTTATTCTCAAAATACCCAACAGAAACAGACAAAAATGAACAGTACTCAGAAAAATAATAACCCGGTATATTCCCGGACCGACAAATCGAAAGTGGTATTGAAAGAAGAGGAATGGAAAAAAATTCTTTCACCCGAAGTATATTATATCGCCCGCCAGAAAGGAACGGAACGTGCCGGGACCAGCAAGTTTGAGAACTTTAAAGAAGTAGGCACTTATTATTGCGCGGTTTGTGGTAATGCGCTTTTTAAAAGTGATACTAAATTCGACAGTGGTTGCGGATGGCCCAGTTTTTATGAACCCATTACCAAGGGTTCCATTATTTACCTGCCAGATAATACGCATGGAATGGTAAGAACGGAAGTACAGTGTGGCCGTTGTAAGAGTCATTTAGGACATGTATTTGAAGATGGTCCGCCACCAACAGGATTACGTTATTGTATTAATGGTGTGGTATTGGATTTTGCAAAAGCGGAAGAGGCGAAGAAGAAGTATGAAAAGAAAAACCTGGATTAGCAGGATATATGGATGAACTATGATAATGTGTAGATTCCTAAGTCAGTCTATATATCCTGCTAATCCAGGTTTGTTTTCTTTCCGTAACTAACTCTCAATCGCTTTAGAGAAAGCGTTTATTAAGTTGGCAAGAGGCTGATATAAAATTGTTTCGTTGACCGTAATCAACACCTCGTTATTATTATCTGGTCTTCCCAGCCTTACATTAAACTGTTGATTCAGTTTTAATTGAAAATTTCTACCATCAATATTTTTCGCCAGCGATAAACGGTAAATATTGGTACCGTTATCTAATGGTTTGATGGTAAAGCGGCCCGTTTTATTCAGTTCTGTAAAAAGTTGTTCAGCTTTTGTTTTTGCATCTGTAAATCTTTTTTCTGTTCCTTCCATTCTGTGCAAAGCCATAGCGGCATTGGTCCAGTTGCCGTACATGGAACCACCATGAATTTTTATAAGATGGCTCATCTGATCAATAATGACTGCATCTCCACAAAGTATGGCACCTGCACTGGCGCCGAGATATTTATATAAGGAGATGTAAACCGTATCAAAATACTGGCTGTACTCTTTAATAGAAACACCCGACCAGGCTGATGCTACATATAAACGTGCACCATCTAAATGCATCGGTATTTTTTTATCGAGACAATATTTTCTTATTTGTTTGATCTCTTCCAACGGAACCATTCTTCCATCGGCTCTTCTTACGGGGTTTTCAATAGAAACGGCGCCGATGCCTGTATTGAATGCTTCTGCATTACCCATTTCATCAATGGCTTTTTGTAATTGTACTGCAGTGAAACAGGTTTCATCTTTAGCGAGTGGTACCAGTCTTTTTTGAAAGACCGTTTGTCCTGCATCGGCTTCATCGCGAAACACATGACTGGTTTCCTGCACAAATACTTTGCTTTTATTACCACTCAATACTGCAATAGCCAGTTGATTGGCCATGGTGCCACTGGGCATGAAGATGGCTTTCTCTTTGCCGGTGAGTGCCACAAATTTTTTCTCCAGTGCTTCCATTACACCACCAACACCATAACGGTCCTTTGCTATGGCGGCTGTTTTATCTGCTTCAGCCAGTACACGGATATAATCTGATGGCTCATACATTTCGCCATCACCAAAAAATTTAACGATGGGTTTTGCGGGTAAGTCACTTTCTGCTTTTTCATCACTGGTGAGCAAACCAGATAGCGGTAATACTGCAGGAATGGCAAGGCTGCCGGAACTGAGGAGAAAATTTCTTCGGTTGATGGAGAGCATAAATATAAAATGTAAGTGCTATAAAGAATCATTACTGTCCGAGACAATCCTGAGAAATAAAAAAATGAGCCATATTTTTTAGAATACGGCCCAAATTATATAGGTTGCTTTTACCACAAAGTAACTATATGAACAATAGTACAAATTTTTCTGGT
>JBMOKQ010000072.1:0-3367 GCA_049324295.1 Bacteroidota bacterium | reverse complement strand
AATGAAAAAACACAAATTCAAAATGCTTCAAAGGTCAGATCTACTAATGGACTTAAACTGCATTTATACGGAAAACTGACTGTAGCTTTAATGTTATTGACTAATTTTTAACCCCTGATTCGCATAACTTACAATAATAACTTGTTATCAGCTTAAGCCCGATCTACCAGAATTACCGTGCAACTAATATCAGCATTACTTATAAGCGGATAGAATATACTGTTGATTTCGGTATAGTATTCTAACTTCAGTACCAGTAGTACAGGCTCTGTGCCATTAACTGTAAGTGTTTCTACAAGTGCAGATTCCGGCAATATTTTGTCATCAATCGGGAGTTTTGGTGTGGATACCATCACTTTATTGATGGCTTCTGTTTCAAAATTTATTGCTGCCGCCGCCAGTGTCAATATAAAATGGGTGGCTTTTGCCGGGGCATTCAGGCACCTTTTCGGAATCATGGGTTTAATGGTTGTTGTTGCTTCACCCGTTATTCTGTTAAATGATGCTGCATAATTATCCATCAGGGTGTTGTTGATATTGCTGATGCCGGTAAAATCGAAACCGGTTAATAAATTTAATTCACCTGCACTGGCGCGTCTTTGTCCTCTGGGGTTGATGCTGTC
This sequence comes from Bacteroidota bacterium, assembly GCA_049324295.1. Classification (GTDB taxonomy): domain Bacteria; phylum Bacteroidota; class Bacteroidia; order Chitinophagales; family Chitinophagaceae; genus Sediminibacterium. The sequence continues at coordinate 2,744 of JBMOKQ010000072.1, read as the reverse complement.
TGTTTTGCGGATTATATTCATCAGTTGAATGGTTTCCTGTAACAGCGATTTATTTTTGATGTTCCAGTTCAGATCCATAAAAGCCTTTCTGAATATTTTCGCTTCTTTGGCGATGATGCGGAATTCAGATGCATGATCTCTCCATGCCTGGTATTGTGGTCCGTACATACGGTCTGCCATATTTACCCTGGTTTTTTCCCTGGCTTTAAACCCAGATTTTGTGTGCGAATAGGTAATACCGCCTAATGTGCCGCTTAACCGGTGTGTGCCAAATTGTTTTGCTGCCATTGTTATTGTTTTTAGGTTTTTAAATTGATGCCGTTTTGTTTATCAGTTGGGGTACTGATGTTGTAAGTGTGTACCCTTTTTTGTTCACTGAAATCAAAGCTATGACAGGTCTTGAAGCGTTAGGGCTTACAGGGCTTATATAAGCCCTGCTATCGTATTGATTAATAATGGTTTAGTAGAAAAAAGTTGTGGTATAGATGATCTGTTGTGGTGCTTAATACCGATAGCCGGTTTAAAACAAATAGTGCAGCATGTTTTGTTGGGCAGGTTATTGCATCACTGCCGGAAAGCTGGTATTGCTTTACAACTGGTATGCAACTGCTACAGGAGTGGGGAGGGAGGGAGATACGAGCGAGATACTACAGTGATACTACTGAAATACCGGAAACATACTACAGAGATACGAGCGAGATACGAGGGGGTGTTTATCTCATTATTGGAAAGCCACTATTTAGCTTTGCCAGCTTTTTGTTTCTTTTCCACTAATTCCGATCTGCGTGGTTCAGGAACAGAGTCATACTCGAACGGGCAATGCCTGCATCCATGGCCACAACAATAACCTTTGGCAATATGGTAGGCTTCTGTAAAAACCACATAGCCATATTCATCATAATAAAAATCCTCATCTTTAATCAACGGATGGTTCACGCAGGCTTTGTTTTAGTGTTTCATCAATCTCAACCGGCAAATCTTTATTCAATTTAAAACACAGATAATGAATCCGGTTACTTTGTGCAATATCCAGCCCCTCATAGTGTGTTTTAATTAACAATTCGGGTTTAACAGATTCCAACACGTGAATATTATCTGACTGTTCCAGTAATTCCAGCCCACATAGTTCAATAACAAGCATTGTAAAATGGTAAAGGTCTGGACTATCTGTTTTTAAATGCACCAGTCCGTCTTTGCTAAGAATCTGTTGATAGAGCCTGAGAAATTTGGGATGTGTAAGTCTTTTCTTTGCACGCGAAATTCTCAGTTGCGGATCGGGGAATGTGATCCATATTTCCGATACTTCTCCGGGTGTAAAATAGTTGGTTATTTTATCCATATGCGACCGGATAAAAGCCACATTGGTTAAACCCTCATCAAGAGCGGTTTTAGCACCGCGCCATATCCTGTTTCCTTTTATATCTATACCAATAAAATTACGGTCAGCATACATGCAACCGAGGCCAACCGCATATTCTCCTTTACCACAGGCAAGTTCAAGCGTTAATGGATTTTCATTTTTAAAAAAACTATTCCATTTGCCCTGCATATTCTCAGGGTATTCCAGCACATTATCGAAGCTTTTAATGGCCTCAAACCGTATTAATTTTTTTTGTCCCATCAGAGGGCAAAGATAAGGAACAGAGGAAGAGAGAAATAAGGAATAAGAAATAAGAAATAAGAAATAAGAGAGGGTTGCCCTACTTTCTTATTTCTTATTTCTCTGTTCCTTATTACAACAAGCCTTTCCCTGCCACAGCTTTCAGCACTTTTGTTTCAGGTTCTATTGCAAGTAAAGGGGTGGCTTGCGACATTAGTTCTTTACAACCATCGAGTGTTTGTGAAATGGCATGGCTTTCGGCCGAATCCCATAATTCAGTAACAAGTATATGATTGCTGTTTTCGGTATCCTGGTTAATGAGGTATAGATGACAGCCATGAGCGTACGCAATCTTGTTATAAATATTAGTAAGAATCTGTAAGAGCTTATTGCCATCAGATTCCTGGCTAACAAAGCGTGTCTGTAAAGTGTAATGATGCATGGTGTACTTATTTGCTTATACACAGACACGCAAGAATGGGGCCATGAGGCCTAAAAGCTGTAAAAAAATAATTAAAATTAAATAAATACTTGATTTTGTGTTTTATATGAAATATTATTTTTTAATATAAAACACCCCTGGGTACTGGGCTATCGGAAAACCCCGGAAGAGTTTATCACCACACACTTGTATTTGTTTATTTCAATAGTTTGTCTACTTCTTCATTAAAGGCCTTAATAAAATGCTCATAATGTTCACCTGTTGCCGGGCCGGAAAAACCGGTATGAATTTTTGACAGCCTGCCTGTGCGATCTATAAAAATGGTTGTAGGGAAAGAAATAAAATTCTGTAAAGCCGGTAAGGATGCTGTTACTGCCTGTTTATCGGCAATACCACCCACAAGAAGCGGGTATTTTAATTTATATCGTTTGTTGAAAGCGGTTATTTTTGTTTGATGTAAGCAGCATCTAAAAAAGGCATATTTATCTGTAAGCTTGTTGCCGAGAATGAATTTTATTTATGGGGAATCAGAAATCAATGTTTCAAACTCACTGAACTTCAATTCAATATTTTTAATCAGTGCTGTCCGAGATAATCTGATCACAGCTATTTTTAATAAGGTTTACAATACAAGTTCCCAAAAAATATTGGTTTTCTTCAAAGCAGGGTGTCATCCATCAAATAAATTTAATTCTGCGGTAA
>JBMOKQ010000071.1:0-62502 GCA_049324295.1 Bacteroidota bacterium | reverse complement strand
TACAATGTGATACTTGCAATCATAAAGCGTATGAGCCGTCTTTCGGTAATTTTCCATACCCCTAAGATATTAAACTAAAGTCTTCGCCTGAAGGCGAGGGATTTTCCCCCAGAAGGAGACATTAATACCAACTGAAATGTTTATTTGCGAATTCCATCCCATGATACGGAACATGTTATGACCAATATCAATAAAATAAACACATGATAAAACACGATTTAACTTTTCCCGGTAAACAGAATCAAGTATGTTTGATGTTTAAACAATGAACAGTGCGTTTTTCTTCCCTTTCAAACATTAACAGTAACTCTGCTTTTACGGAACGCATGCCGGCTTTATTTGTTGGACATGGCAGTCCGATGAATGCCATTGAGTACAATGAATTTTCCAAAGGCTGGAAAACGATAACCGGAAATATACCAACACCAACAGCTATCTTATGTATCTCGGCTCATTGGGAAACAAGAGGCACTTATGTTACGGCCATGGAGCAACCAGGAACCATCCACGATTTTTACGGTTTCCCCAAGACAGTTTCTGATGTGAACTATCCCGCACCCGGAAGTCCGGCTCTTGCTGAACTAATCATTCAAAGCATGCAATCTGAAAAAGTGCAGGCTGATCATCAATGGGGGCTCGATCATGGATGCTGGAGTATTCTTACGCATATGTATCCGGATGCATCTATACCGGTAGTACAACTCAGCATGAACCAGTTACAAAAACCGGAATGGCATTATTCGCTGGCGAAAGAACTATCGGCATTGCGGAACAAAGGTGTTTTAATGATTGGCAGTGGTAATATGGTTCATAACCTCGGTGTGATGAACTGGCGCACACCTGAAACCGGTTATGAATGGGCAACGGAAGCCAACGAAAATTTTAAAGCCCTGATCAGTAAAGGAGATCACCAGCAACTGGCTGCTTACCATACATTGGGTAAAGCTGTTCAGCAATCTGTACCTACACCCGAACATTTTCTACCGCTGCTGTATTTACTCGGATTAAAAGCAGACAATGATAACCTGCATTTTTTTAATGATAAAACCATTTACGGTTCCATCTCCATGACTTCAGTAATGATCGGTTAGTGTTATGATAATCGGCTCATCATTTTTTCCACCATCTTAAATGTGGCAGGACAATAGGATACATTTTGCTGATGTACATGAATATAATCTGTCATTTTCTTTTTCTTCAGGTGAGGAAAGCCCGCACAATCCGTTGGACGCACTTCATAAATGGCACACATATTCGTGCTGAGGTTTAAAAACTGGCAGGGTTGTTTGGTATTCATCCAGTCGCCATCTTCTTCATCAAAGTACAACCATTTTTCTTTGAATTCTTTGGGCGTCATGCTGAAATGATCTGCAATGCGTTTGATATCGCTGTTTGTAAATGTTGGACTCATGGTTTTACAGCAATTGGCACAGCTTAAACAATCTATTTCCTGCCATACTTCTGCATCGATGGTTTCAGCCAGTTTATCTAAATGCCTGGGGGGATTTTTTTCAATCTTGCCTAAAAACTTTTTAAATGCTTTCTGGTGATGCCTTACTTTTTGTTTGAATGAACGAAGATTAATCGGCTGCATGTACAACTATAATGATTGTTTACGCTTGCAATATCGGTGAGCAACAGCGTTATGCCAAATCATTTTATGTAAACGACCATATTTACAGATTTATCACCTGTCTATACCTAAAGCCCATCGTAATCTTTATTTTTACGAAGACAAAAGCATCCACATGAGTTCCTGTACCTCATTTTCTCACAAAGGAGTCCTTTGGACAAATTTTCAAATCGTCTAATTTTCAAATTATATGTGGGACGCTTATAAAAAAGGATTCAAAGCTTTTCTTCGACTGGAGAAATCGTTGAGCGACTTATCTGTTGAAGCTTACCTGCGTGATGTTGATAAGCTGACCCAGTTTCTGAGCAGGGAGGAAAGCAGCCCCTCTCCTTCTGCCGTATCGTTAAAAGACCTTCAGGGTTTTGTAAAATGGATTGGAGAACTGGGCATGACGGCTACTTCACAGGCCAGGATTATTTCAGGCATAAGAAGCTTTTATAAATACTTGCTTACGGAACAGATTGTTTCGGTTGACCCTACTTCCCTGCTCGAAGCACCTAAAACAAAAAGGGCGCTCCCCGATGTTTTAAGTTTTGAAGAAATAGAATTGATCATTGGTCAGATTGACCAGAGCAAACCCGAAGGCGGTCGCAACAAGGCAATCCTCGAAACCATGTACAGTTGCGGGTTACGCGTGAGCGAAGTAGTGGGTTTAAAAATATCCTGTCTGTATCTTGATGTTGGTTTTATCAGGGTGATTGGCAAAGGCGATAAAGAAAGACTGGTTCCTATTGGCTCAGATGCAGTGAAATACATTAAACTTTACAAAGACAATATGAGGGTTCATCAACCGCAGGTAACAGGTTTTGAAGACATTCTTTTTCTGAACGCAAGAGGTAAGGGTTTATCAAGGGTCATGATTTTTTACATTATCCGCGACCTGGTTAAAAAAGCAGGCATTGGCAAAACCATTTCTCCCCATACTTTCAGACATTCTTTTGCCACACACCTGGTGGAAGGTGGCGCAGACTTACGCGCGGTTCAGGAAATGCTGGGGCATGAAAGTATAACCACTACTGAAATCTATACCCATCTTGATCGTGATTTTCTCCGGAATACATTGCAGCAGTTTCATCCAGCATTTAAAAGATAAAAAACGACTATTCAGTATAAATGGTTTTCAGATTGAACAAAATTCTGGTAGCTTTACCCTTCTAAAACGATCATCAGTATGAAAAAACTTTTATTACTCGCTGCCACTGTCTGCAGCATCAATGCATTTGCACAAATTAATATGCCTCAGCCCAGTACTACTCAGCGTGTTACCCAGGCTTTTGGTATGGGTTCCATAGAACTCACTTATTCGCGTCCTAACATCAATGGACGTAGCTTATTGAAAGATGGCAGCGATCTTGCTCCTTTAAATAAAATGTGGCGCACGGGCGCCAATGCCGCTACCCGTTTGAAATTTACGGACAATGTTACCATTGGTGGTAAAAGACTCGATACAGGTTCTTATGTACTTTACACTATTCCCGGTAAAGACAACTGGGAAGTGATCCTGAACAAGGGCCTGAGCAATTGGGGTACCGATGGTTATAAAGAAGCAGAAGACGTGGTTCGCTTTAAAGTAAAAGCAGATAAAGCAGCCGGTAATACAGAAACGTTTACCATGCAGTTTGCCAATATAGCTCCTGAAACCTGCGATCTGAATATTGTTTGGGGTTCAACGTCTGTCAGAATTCCTATCAGCACCAATATCAAAGATCGTATTCGTGCACAGGTGGAGAAAGCATTAAGTGCAGAAAAAGTAAACCCTAACGCTTACTTTCCTGCCGCTAATTTTTATTATGAAATGGATAAGGATCTGAACAAGGCATTAACCGCTGTTACCAAAGCAACAGAAGTTAACCCGAATGGTTTCTGGATATTCCTTTTAAAAGCAAAAATTCAGCGCGACCTGGGCGATAAAGTCAGCGCCAAAGCAAGCGCCGAAAAATGTATCGAACTAGCTAAAACTGCTGCTACCCCCAATGATGAATATGTTAAACTCGGCACAGAGCTGATCAAAAAACTGTAAGAACAGAGGAACAGAGAAATTTCCAACTTCAAAGTTCAATATTGGATATTCCTCTGTTCCTCTGTTTCTTTACTTCGCTTCCGCCATATCGGGAATGGCTTCTGCTATATATGCACCTGCATCCAGTTTTGCCTTTGTTTCACTGAAAGCTTTCAGTGTTTCTTCAATATCCTGGTCTGTATGCGCTGCAGTGGGAATTAAACGATAGATGATATGTCCTTTCGGAATTACCGGATACACAACGATTGAACAAAAAATATGGTAATTTTCGCGAAGATCCATCACCATGGCTGTTGCTTCTTCTACCCCACCTTTCATATATACAGGTGTAACAGGGGTATCGGTTTTACCAATATCAAACCCCCTTTCTTTTAACCCATTCTGCAGTTTCATGGCATTGCTCCAGAGTTTTTCTTTTAACTCGGGCATGGTTCTCAGCATATCCAAACGCTTCAGGTTACCCACTACAATTGGCATTGGTAAACTCTTTGCAAAAATCTGTGAGCGGATATTGTAACGGATAAAGTCAATGATGATTTTTGGTCCGGCCATAAATGCGCCGATCGATGCCATTGATTTTGCAAAAGTGGAGAAGTACAGGTCAATCGCATCCTGGCAGTCCTGGGCCTCACCGGCACCGGCACCTGTGGTACCCAGTGTACCAAAACCGTGTGCATCATCTACCAGTAAACGGAAATCATATTTTCCTTTTAAAGCTGCTATTTCTTTTAGTTTACCCTGGTCGCCCGCCATTCCAAATACACCTTCCGTGATGACGAGTATACCACCGGTTTTTTGTTTTTCAATTAATGCTGTGGCTCGCTGCATTTGTTTTTCGAAGTCTTCCATATCGTTATGCTTGAATACATAACGGTGACCCGGATGCAGGCGCAATCCATCTATGATACAGGCATGACTTTCGGCATCATATACAATTACATCATGACGGCCACAGATAGCATCAATAGCGCTCATGATACCCTGGTAACCAAAGTTCATAAGAATAGCATCTTCTTTCGATTCAAATTCGGCCAGTTCTTTTTCCAGTTGCTCATGGTAATTACTGTTTCCACTCATCATACGCGCACCCATGGGCAGTGCCAGTCCGAATTCCCGGGAAGCTTCCGCATCTGTTTTACGCACTTCGGGGTGATTGGCCAGTCCTAAATAGTTATTCAGGCTCCATACAATCATTTCTTTTCCGCGGAAAACCATGCGGCTTCCTATTTCACCTTCCAGCTTAGGAAAAGCAAAATATCCGTGTGCACGTTCGCGGTGCTGACCAATTGGACCATAATTCTTAACCAGTTTCTCAAAAATGTCTGCCATATTATCAAATTATTACTTTGGTTATAAATTGCCGCAAAATTAATCTTTTCAGCGGTAAGGGGCAAAGGCATTTATTCACGCTGTCTTATCTTCACACCAATTGTTTAGCTTCAACTCTTGAAAATTTGTGTTACATGAAAAAAATACTGTTGATTTCAGGCCTTTTTTTGCTGTTTAGTACCGGATTTGCCCAAAAGAACAACACTACGCCCCCTCCTGTAACCAGACCCAAACTGGTGGTAGGATTAATGGTTGACCAGATGCGCTGGGATTATCTCTATCGTTACCAGAACCGCTATGGCAAGGGAGGCTTTAACCGCCTGCTCAACCAGGGTTTTAGCTGCGAAAACACATTCATCCCTTATACACCTACTGCTACAGGTTGTGGTCATGCCTGTGTATATACAGGTACGGTACCAGCCATTAATGGGATAACAGGAAATAACTGGTGGGACAGCAAATTGCAACGCAGCATATATTGTACAGAAGATAAATCGGTAAAAACAGTTGGTTCAGACAGCCGGGATGGTGAAATGAGCCCAGCAAATATGGTAAGCAATACCGTGACCGATGAACTTCGTCTGGCCACTAATTTCAGAAGTAAAGTGATCGGTATTTCCATTAAAGACCGTGGCGCCATACTTCCTGCGGGACACTCGGCCAATGCCGCTTACTGGTACGACGAATCGAAGGGGGTATTTATCAGCAGTACCTATTACATGAACGATTTACCACAATGGGTAAAAGATTTTAATGCCAGAAAACTTCCCGACACTTATTACAAAGAAGGATGGAAAACTTTATACCCGGTTGAAACCTATACACAGAGTTCAGCAGACGGAAAAGATTATGAGCGAACTGAAATTGGCTCTAAAAACAGTTTTCCTTATGATATGAATGCTTATGTGGGAAAGGATTATTACAAACTTCCTTTTTTACCACAAGCTGCCACTTATACTTTTGAAATGGCAAAAGCTGCGGCTACCCATGAACAAATGGGCAAAGGAACGGAAACAGATTTTCTTGCAGTAAGTATTTCTTCACCCGACTATTCAGGGCATAGTTTTGGGCCGAATGCCGTTGAACTGGAAGACACCTATCTGCGTCTTGATAAAGACATTGAGCAATTCCTGAACTTTCTTGATATGCAGGTGGGTAAAGGAAATTACTTATTGTTTCTTACGGCCGATCATGGTGCCGCACATGTTCCCGGTTTTTTAAAAGAACATCATCTTCCGGGAGGTTCCATTCCACTGGGAAATGTAGTAAGAAAAGTAAACAGTGAATTGCAAGCGAAATATAAACTGAAAAACGGCATCATCAATTCCACTTATTATAACCTTGCACTGAACCATAAAGCGATAGATTCACTGGATCTTGATACAGATGAAATCAAATCTTTTATCATCAACAGGATGGAAAAAGAAGAAGGTATTTACAGGGTGATTGATAAAGAAGAATTGGGAGAATCGAACCTGCAGCAAACTATCCGTGAACGCCTGATCAACGGTTATTATCCATACAGAAGTGCCGATTTACAGGTACTTCCAAAACCGAACTGGTTTAAAGATAATCCGAAGGGTACCGACCACAGTGTCTGGAACCCCTACGATGCCCATATACCACTTGTATGGTATGGATGGAAAGTGGCCCCCGGAAAAAGTTACAAGGAAAGATACATGACAGATATTGCCGTAACCGTAGCGGCCATGCTCAGCATTCAGATGCCCAACGGTGCAGTTGGAAAAGTGATTGAGGAAGTGGCGGGAAGGAAGTAGTCAATGTCCGAAGGACTCCTTTGGAGGTCAATGGTCAATAAAGAGAACTTGATTATGATTTTGGTTATTGTTTATCTACAAAAAAAATTCATTCAAGATTGAACATTCACCTCCAAAGGAGTCCTTCGGACATTGACGACTAACCATTCACTTCCCCGACCGGCACAAGTAAACTAAATACCGTCCCCTTTCCCGGTTTACTTGTTACCTGGATATTGCTTTGCATGGCTTCGGCGAATTCTTTGGCAAGTATGAGACCTAAACCACTACCCTTTTCTTTATTTGTTCCTTCGCGACTGTTTCGCCTGGAAGGATCAAACAGTTTGTAAAGTATGTCTTGCGACATGCCACAGCCTGTATCACTTACGGTAATATTCACCATTCCTGTCTCATTCAATGACGAGGCAACTGTAATTTTGCCTTCACTGGTAAATTTATTGGCATTGCTGATGATATTTCGCAGGATAAAACGAAGTGTATTTTCATCGGCCAGCACTTTGCACCCGCTATCTACAAGGTTTACTATTTCATTATTTTTTACACTGGCAAAGGGCTGCAGGGTATTGATTATTTTTTGCAATACTTCTGATAGCATTACCGGCCGAAGATTCGGCTGTTCTTTTTTCAATAATATACTGCCCCATTCTACGAGGTTGGTCAGCATATCTAAAGTTCCATCGAGTTGTTTATCCAGTAAACCCAATAACTCTTCAGTTTCTTCTTTCGACAAACTGCTTTCCTTGGTTAACTCAATCATTGCTTTTAAAGAAGCTACGGGTCCGCGAACATCGTGTGCAATAATGGAAATGATCTTATGCTGAATGGCTTTTGATTCTTCTAATTTTCTTTTCTGCTCTTCAATGATCAGGTTCCTCGCCAGTTCTTCTTTATTTTTCAGACGGAGCTCAAACATTTTCATCACCTGGTTACCCAGGATTCGCAAAGTAGATCGCTGTTCATCGGTTAAAGAACGGGGCACATTATCAATAACACAGAGTGTTCCTAATGCATAACCGGCAGGACTAACCAATGGATACCCTGCATAGAACCTTATTTTAGGATCGCCGAGTACGAGTGGATTATCAACAAACCGTTCATCTTCCAGCGCATCTTTTACTTCCATGATATCGGACTGGTGAATGGCATGCCCGCAAAATGAGGTATCCCGGGCACCATCGGTATTATCGATACCAATTTTTGCCTTGAACCATTGCTTATGAATATCAAGCAATGTAATGGTTGATATAGGTGTTTTACAGATAGAGGATGCGAGTTGAACAATCTGGTCGAAATCTTCCTCATACTGGGTATGAAGCACTTCATAACGTAAGAGATCCAATAAGCGCTCCTGCTCATTGTCAGCAATGGGGGAAAGAATCATATTTTGTCAGGGGGTTATAATTGATCATCGTTCCTTTCGAAACCATAATCTCGTTCTACTCTGCAAATTCTTGTTTTATAGTATTTGTACCAAATATCTCTTCCTTTTTGCTGTGCCTCCAGGTGTTCTGTATTGGATTTCCAGGTTTTAATCGATTCCAGGCTATCCCAATAAGAAATGGTAATACCTAACCCATTTCTAACCGATTCAAATCCCAGGCAACCGGGTTCATTTAATGCCATACGGCACATTTTTTCTGCCATTGCTTCATATCCATCTATATCTACGGTTAATTCATTGGTAAAGATTACCGCATAATAAGGCGGCTTTGGTGTAGCTGCAATCATAACCTGTTTAGTGTATGTTTGGTGAATTCGTTTTCAATATTACCCGTATTCAAGGTTGATGCCGGTTCAAACAGCATTACCCAAACCTCTTCAGAAGCATTTGGCCTGTGTTCCACTCCTTTCGGCACCACGAGAAAATCGCCTTCGTTGAGGGTAATATTTTTATCCCTCATTTCCATCACAAAAGAACCCTTCACCACATAAAATAATTCATCCTCCTTTTCATGATGGTGCCATGTAAAAGGTCCTTTAAACTTTACAAGTTTTACTTCCTGTCCATTTAAAGTTCCCGCTACTGTTGGATTCCAATAACCTTCCACTTTATTAAAAGCTTCTGATACATTTACTTTATCCATGATCCGTTTCTTTTGCTTCCGTCATAAATTGTTCGTGTAATTGCAATACCTGGGGAATAATCAAATGCTGATCATCATTTAAAATCACATAATCGCATAAACGCATTTTTATTTCTTCCTGTATCTGTCTTTTCATGCGACTCGTTACTTCTTCTCTCGACACTCCATCTCTTTTCATTACCCGGTTTACCCTGATATGTTGTGGGGCAAATACTCCGATAATATAATCCATCCCTTCTGTTGACCCCGCTTCAAAAAAAAGGGCTGCTTCTTTAATCACATAAGCTGTTTGCTGCTGACCCGCCCACTGCTCACCTGCCCTGATAGCAGCTGGATGCACCAGTGCATTGAGTTTTTCGAGTTGAAAGGAATCATTAAAAACAATATCGGCAATCCATTTACGGTTAAGCCTGCCATCTTCATAGGCCTTATCTCCCAATAAAGCAATGATACCCGATTGCAGTGATGCATCTGTTTCCATTAATTTCCTGGTATTGGCATCTGCATCAAACACAGGTATACCCAGCACTTTAAAAATGCCGGCCACAGTAGATTTACCACTGCCTATTCCACCTGTAAGACCAATTTTTAGCATAGAATAAAGATAAAACAAGAAGGTTCGGAAAGAAACTTCCCGAACCTTTATTTTCAATCAAAAAAAATTGACCGGTTACTTTTTATCAGCGGTCTTGTTGATAGCGGCACTCCATTCCATACTCACAGAAGACTTTTCAATCTTCAGGTAGCTTCCGGGACTAACTTCCAGTTGAATGGTATTGTCTTCGTTGATCTTATTAATCACCCCATGGATACCGGCGATCGTAACAATTTTGTCGCCTTTCTGCATATTCTCTACAAACTTTTTCTGCTCCTTGGCTTTTTTAGCCTGTGGGCGGATCATAAATAACCAAAATACCAGGATGATGGCTCCCATCATTACCAACTGAACCATTCCACCACCTTGTTGTCCGCCGGCTGCAAGTAAAACTGAATTGAGATAAAACATTGTTATTTGTTTAAATGATAAATGACTAATTGTCTGTTACTTCTTTAACATGGCCTGTAAAGATAAGGCTGTGTTCACTTCCGTCGCGCGTATTTGTATGAACTACCACTGTTTTTCTTGTATCCCCGGCCATTGATCTGTTGGTATCAAAAGCTGCGGTTAGCTCTCCTTCCGAACCTGGAGACACCGCTTCTTTAGTATAACTTGGTACGGTGCAGCCACAACCCGCACGCACATTGGTAATAAACAGGGGTTTATGGCCTGTATTTTTAAACCTGAATTTTAACTGTATTTTTTCGCCTTGCGTAATAGTACCAAAATCTACCAGTGAGTCAAGCCACTGAATGGTAGTATAATTAGCCGTATCTGCCAGGTGCGAATCAACAGCCGGCCCCGTATTATCCGGCACCGTACAAGACATCATCCAGCAACTGATGATACTAACTACAACAGTTGTTCTTTTCATAAATAAAGTACCCTTTGCATCTTTGTTCTTATATCTTGATTCTTGTGTCTTATTACTTATTTTTACTTTCTTTATTTCTTATAGCTTATTTTCTGAATCTTTCCCGCTTCAGTCAGTTCTTTATGAATATTATCCAGTATACCATTTACAAACTGACCACTTTGTTGCGTACTGTATTCCTTAGCCAGGTCTATATATTCGTTAATGGTTACTTTGGTAGGAATGGTTTCAAAATACAACAATTCACATACCCCCATTCTCATCAATACCATATCTAACTGCGCAATACGTTCAGCATCCCAATTCTTCAGTTTCGGTTTTATCAGTTCTGTAGCCTGCTCCTTTTTCTCGATACTTGTAACCAGCAATGTTTGGGCAAACTGCCATTTTTCCTGGTTCACCATTTCCTGCAGGTTATAACTGTTTGGTTTTTGTATATAGTTCAGCATGAGTTGTTCCATCATTTCAGCATCATCATCCCAGTTATTGTAATGTTCTTCAATATGACTGATAAACGATTCATTGGGTAACATCAGGTGAGTAAAAATGAGTTTGATGATCTCTTTTTCTTTAACTTTATCCCTGCCTTCTACAGCAATATATTCCTGATACTGCGACATACCTGTAAGCTCGTTGTATATTTTTTTTACGAGGTCTTTATCGAGTATTTTTTCCGGTGTAAAAGTTTCCAGTGCTTTTTGAAATGTGACACTTTCGAGAATGAGCCACAAGAGTTCATTGCCTGCAATTTTGGTATTTACATTCAGATCGGCATTAGAGGGCAGGTTTCGGGATGCACGTTTTACAGCATTGGTTTCTGCATAGCGGGCCACTTCTGTTATGAAATAAAGCAGGTAAACAAACAGTGATGTTGTTTGATCAAATTGCTTTTTAAGCTCAACTTCTGGTTTCTGACGGGCCACACTGGTATCTGCCGCCTCTGTCATATAAAGTAACTGCATCACTTTTACTCTGATATTTCTTCTACTGATCATCTGGTAAGAACTTGTTTGGAAGCCGCAAAGGTATTGTTTTCAGCTACCCCGTCAAAATGAAAAAACCCGTCCGGGAACGGACAGGTTTAACCTTGATACAACCTATGATTAACCCGTTTCGGATTACGGTTCAACTATATCAGCCCTCATCGGTAACAATGCCCCGCCGATGGTGTTCACATCTGCATCAGTCACATTGTTTTTTTTGAGTGCCGCAACCAGGTCGTTTACCAGTGCATTAAAGTGAACATCTTTAATACCCATACCCACATGGGCCGCTTTCATCGACAAACCAGTATATTTTTCTGGTCCGCCTACTGCCTGACCAATCTGATTCACCAGGTGCATTTTCAGGTCGTCTACCCGCTCCTGTGACTTAGCAGTATTGGCAAAAAAGCCGTTGATCGTGTTATCGGCTACTACAATGCCGATAAAATCATCTACTACTTTCTTGATACCGGCATTACTACCCAGTCTTTTGTACAACTCGCTGCCTGTATTAGCAGGCGGAGCATCATCTTTTTTACATGCTGTAAACAGCATTGCGGCAGAAAGTGCTACAGCCGACATACGTAACAGACTCTTTTTCATTTGTATTGATTTATTGGTTGGTGAAGAAATAATGATTATCTGCGGATATTCAGGGCATAGGTAATTTTCCTGAAAGCATTCAGGTTCACCGGACATTCAGGTTTTGAACTCAGTGGCTCACGCTCAATAATTGAAATATTATACTGTCGGGCAGCAGCCAGAATTGCTGAGCGATCAGTTTCACGAGGGTCGATGGTAACACATAATGTCTTACTTTTCAGGCTTATAATATTGGAATACACACCTTTTTGCGACTGAAAATACTGGTCAATGGCAGCAGAATCCTTAGGGGTAAATGAAGCAGGAAAATTCATCACTACAATCTGGGTAGGATTTTCCATATAAATACGTTCCCCCAGACTGGGTTTATTCCAGTTGGCATAAATGAAAAGACCGGCAAATAATACTAGTAATAGGATCAGTATTCCTTTTGCTATCCGTTTGATCAGTTTCATAATTATGACGTTTTGATGACATATACGGCAAACGAAAAGCTTTGGATTGAACCCGGATTGTTTTTTTGTAAAAGGGAAGGAAATGAAAAATTGACACCATAAACCGGAAACTTCCTGCATCTTTACCGCCCGTTCTGACAGTGTTATAAAAGGTTTTGTAGCAAAACAGGCATTAAAACTGAAATTTTGACCTGTTATCACCTGATGGCATAATTCTCGATGAATGGCAGACAGATTTTAAACCTTATTAAATTAAAACCAATAACGTATGGCTAAGAAACTCAACGTTACTCCTCTGCACGACAGAGTAATTGTTAAGCCGGCCGCTGCTGAAGAAAAAACTGCCGGCGGAATCATCATCCCTGACACTGCAAAAGAAAAACCCCAACGTGGAACCATCGTAGCTGCCGGTACCGGTAAAAAAGATGAACCCATGACCGTAAAAGTGGGCGATACGGTATTGTACGGCAAATACGCCGGTACGGAAATCCAGATCGAAGGCCAGGATCTCCTGATTATGCGCGAAAGCGATCTGCTGGCGATTGTATAATTTGAACATGTGGGAATTTTCCCGAAAGGACTCTTTCGGAGAAATTTGAAAATGATTACGCTTCATTTTCAAATTGTCTCCAGAATTTCCCACAACAACATTTTCAAATTTCCAAATTTTCAAATTTTCAAATTGAATAAACATGGCAAAACAAATATTCTTCGATATCGAAGCAAGAAATAAAATGAAAAAGGGTGTTGATACCCTCGCAAATGCTGTAAAAGTTACACTGGGTCCAAAAGGACGTAATGTTGTAATCGAGAAAAAATTCGGTGCCCCTTCTGTAACCAAAGATGGTGTTACCGTTGCAAAAGAAATTGAACTGGAAGATGCCATTGAGAACATGGGTGCACAGATGGTAAAAGAAGTAGCTTCTAAAACTGCTGATATTGCAGGTGATGGTACTACTACCGCTACCGTACTCGCTCAGTCTATCATCAACGAAGGTCTCAAAAATGTTGCTGCAGGTGCCAATCCGATGGATCTGAAGCGTGGTATCGACAAAGCAGTTGCCAAAGTGGTAGAGAACCTGAAAGCTCAGTCTCAGGCCGTTGGTAACGACTCTAAGAAAATTGAACAGGTTGCTACCATCTCTGCCAACAGCGACAGCGAAATCGGTAAACTGATTGCTACCGCAATGGGTAAAGTAGGCAAGGAAGGTGTAATTACTGTTGAAGAAGCAAAAGGTACCGACACTACTGTTGATGTGGTTGAAGGTATGCAATTCGATCGCGGGTATATTTCTCCCTACTTCGTTACCAACAGCGAGAAAATGGAAGCTGAATTACAGAATCCATATATTCTGATCTATGATAAAAAGATCAGTGCAATGAAAGACATTCTCCACATCCTGGAGAAAGTAGCCCAGAGTGGTCGTCCGCTGCTGATTATTGCCGAAGACCTGGAAGGTGAAGCACTGGCTACACTGGTGGTAAACAAATTACGTGGTACACTGAAAGTGGCTGCTGTAAAAGCGCCTGGCTTTGGTGACCGCAGAAAAGAAATGTTGACCGACCTTGCTATCCTCACCGCAGGTACTGTAGTAAGTGAAGAGCAGGGCTTTAAACTGGAGAATGCTGACCTTTCATATTTAGGTCAGGCTGCATCCGTAACCATCGACAAAGACAATACTACTATTGTAGGTGGCAAGGGTAAGAAAACCGATATCGTTGCCCGTGTTAACCAGATTAAAGCACAGATTGAAAATACCACGTCTGATTACGACCGTGAAAAACTCCAGGAGCGTCTGGCTAAATTAAGTGGTGGTGTGGCAGTATTGTATGTAGGTGCCGCTACAGAAGTTGAAATGAAAGAGAAGAAAGACCGTGTAGATGATGCTTTACATGCTACCCGTGCTGCTGTTGAGGAAGGTATTGTGCCTGGTGGTGGTGTAGCATATATACGCGCTGTTGAATCTTTAGAGAAACTGAAAGGTGCCAATGAAGATGAAGCAACAGGTATTCAGATCGTGAAAAGAGCGATTGAAGAACCACTGCGTCAGATCGTAATTAATAGTGGTATTGAAGGTTCCATTGTGGTACAAAAGATTAAAGAAGGCAAAGGCGACTTTGGTTTCAATGCCCGCACCGAAATATATGAAAACCTGTTAAAAGCAGGTGTTATCGATCCAACTAAAGTAAGCCGTGTAGCACTGGAAAATGCTGCGTCTATCGCTGCCATGCTGCTCACTACTGAGTGTGTGATTGCTGACAAACCTAAACCTGAAGCTGCACACAGCCATGCAGGCGCTCCCGATATGGGCGGTATGGGTTATTAAGAATAAATATGATCAGCCAGGGGCTGATGAGTATAAAAAATCCCTTTCGTTATGGAAAGGGATTTTTTATACCAGGTAATAAGCATAATTACTTACCTGTGCTGCCAATGTGAATGGCAGTAATATAAAAGCCATATGATAATTAAAATATAAATACTGACATCATGGTCTTAAACGGCCGGTTTTTTCAAAGCCCCTTACTAAGTAAAACTGAGCCAGTCCATAGGTGAACATGACTGCTATTTCCATGTTCTTTTGATGATAACGAAAAAGATTCAATGCAAGAATGGCATCGCTTAGTACAAATAAAATAGCACCGGGTATAAAATACTTAACCGAAATCTGTTTCACTGCTGTATGTGCAACAGAATGAACTGCCAGTGAAGCCATGAGGCTGATAAATAGCATATAAAATAAAACAGGTAACTGCTGGTAACTGCCCAGGTAACCATCCAGTAAAAAGTAAACAACCGAACTAAATAATAACATCAGTATAAGCGACATAACAAATACCTGTTTTGTCTCTTTTTTAACAGGGTTTAACTGCAAAAAGAAGTAACTGTAATTCAGGTGTGCGAGCCCAAAGGCAATCATTCCAGAGAGAAAAAAAACAGCACCCTCCCCTATCAGCAATGCATCCCCAAAAAATGAAAAAAGTAGTCCATATACTGGTTTTAGGTTCCAGTTCAATACAGACTGCTGCATTAATAAATATATGATCAGCAATGGTACCAGGAATAATTTAGTAACAGATCGCCAAAGATCAAGCTCAGTATAAATACAGATACAATGTATAACAAGCAATAAGAGAAAAGCAGGTAAAAGTATTTGCTTAATCTTCATAAATACATTTTACTATAAACATAGTTCATCTGAATCTTATTGAACAACTAGAATGCGTTCATAAACTTAAACGTAGCGCTTCTTCAAAACTATGTGGTGCATAGTCGAGTTCAGCGATGGCTTTTTCAATCCTTAAACCAGATCTTTTGGCTCTGCACACCGGCTCAGGAAATTCGGCCGAAGTAACAGGGATGATCAGTTTTGCATCATACCCCAACAATTTCGCTACTGTAACTGCCATATCATAAGGCGAAAGAATATCTTTTCCTGCCAGGTGATATACTCCCTGTTTTTTAAACATCAGTATCTGTTCTATTCCTTTGCACAAATCATATACATAAGTGGGCGTTCTTAGTTGATCAGTTACTACTTTAATGGATTCATTTGTCTCAAGCTTATTTTTTACCCAATGAATAAAACTCGGACGCATACCTTCCCATACAGGTCCATAAATAAATACAGGTCTTACAATGGTATGTATGATCTCACTTTCCTGCACCAATTTCTCTGACATGAGTTTACTTTCACCATAAAAATTCAGAGGTGCAGGCTGATCATCTTCACAGTGAGGGCCGTTTTCACCAAAAATAAAATCGGTAGACAAGTGAATAAAATGTACTGGAAAATAACGGCTGGCTTTGAGTAAATACCTGGTTACTTCTACATTATTTTTTAAACAGGCATCACGGTTAAGGTCGCACTCATCAGGTTTACTCATTGCAGCTGTATGAATGACTACATCTGGTGACACCAGCTCAAAGAGTTCCAAAACAGAACGAACATTCGTTAGTTCTATATGATGATAGATAAGCTGATTATGAACAGCAATCCTTTGCGGTCCACGACCCAGCGCATGTACTTCAAACCCTTTATTAACTAGTGTTATACATAAATGCTGTGCTGTAAAGCCATTAGCCCCTGTTACCATAATTTTCATATAACAAGTTTACTAAAATGTAATCAGATGACGCTATTGGCAATTGAACTCAATTGCTTATTTTTGGAACTCCGTGTACTTGATACACACCTTGTTATATCGAAATACCTATTGCATTAAAGAAAGAAGAACTGCCAAAAGAAATGTCTGTTAAAAAAGTAACTAAAGTAGGCGTACTCACATCCGGGGGAGATTCGCCCGGTATGAATGCTGCCGTAAGAGCTGTTGTCAGAACGGGAATTTATCATGGTTTGGAAGTGTATGGTATCATGCGCGGTTATAGCGGCATGATTGAAGATGATATTTTTAAGATGGACTCCCGTTCGGTAGCCAACATTATTCAGCGTGGGGGTACCATTCTCAAAACAGCCAGAAGCAAAGAATTTTTTGAACCGGAAGGACGTGCCAAAGCATATGAAAACCTCAAGAAAAGAGGTATAGACGGGCTGGTAATCATAGGTGGCGATGGTAGCTTCAGGGGAGCCCAGAAATTCAGTAATGAATTTGACATTCCCTGTATTGGCTTACCCGGTACTATCGACAAGGATATTGCAGGCAGCGACTTTACCATTGGTTTTGATACAGCCGTAAATACTGCTGTTGAAGCCATTGATAAAATACGTGATACAGCCGATGCCCATGACCGTTTATTTATTGTAGAAGTAATGGGGCGCGATGCCGGTTATATTGCACTGCACAGTGGTATTGCCACCGGCGCTGAAAATATACTGATACCTGAAACCAAAACAGATATTGAAGAACTCATCAGCTCACTCACAGAAAAAGAAAAAAGAAGAAAACTGGTAAACCTTATTGTAGTGGCAGAGGGTGACGATTTTGGCGGAGGTAATGAAGTTGCAGCCATCATCAAAAAAAGATTACCCAATGCAGATATCAGGGTTTGTATACTCGGTCATATACAGCGCGGTGGCTCTCCTACTTGTTTAGACAGACTTATTGCCAGCCGAATGGGATACCATGCAATAGAATGTTTACTTACCGGTCGTTTTAACGTAATGGTGGGCATACTCAATAATAAACTGAATTATATACCACTGGATAATGCCATAAAAGCCAAACAAAAAATTTCAGAAGACTGGCTGAAAATCGTAAAAATATTAGCCAGCTGATCTGTATCAATCAACACAATCAACTACTGGATCGTAAACCAATAAACATACCCTCCACAATGTCAAAGAACCTAGACAAGTACCTGCACAAGAACATGGACAAGCAAGCGGGCCTGGAACATGTGAACCATAAAACCAAGATCGTTGCAACAGTGGGTCCGGCCTGTGACAGTTACGAACAATTACTGGCATTGGTAAAAGCCGGTGTAAATGTATTCAGGCTGAATTTTTCACATGGAAGCCACGAAGACAAACAACGTATCATCGAACATATCCGCAATATCAATAAAACACAACCTTATAATATTTCCATTCTTGGCGATTTGCAGGGACCTAAACTAAGAGTAGGTGAAATTGAGAATAATGCACTCGATGTAAAAGTGGGCGATATCCTCACATTTACCAATGAAAAATGTATAGGAAACCTTGAAAAAATCTATGTTTCCTATCCCAATCTCGCCGGTGATGTAGCCATCGGAAATATTATTCTCATTGATGATGGTAAACTCGAAGTAAAAGTAGTGAGCATTGAAAAAAATGGTGATGTAAAAGTAGTGGTAACACTGGGTGGCATATTATCATCAAAAAAAGGAATCAACTTACCTGACACCAAAATCTCTTTACCTGCACTGACAGAAAAAGACCTGATCGACCTTGAATTCATTATAGAGCAGCAGCTTGACTGGGTAGCTTTGAGTTTTGTGCGTAGCGTAAAAGATATTGTAATATTGAGAAGTAAACTTACAGAAAAGAAAAGCAAGACCAAGATCATTGCAAAAATTGAAAAGCCGGAAGCGCTGGTGAATATTCGTGATATTATTATTGAAAGCGATGGTATCATGGTAGCACGTGGTGACCTGGGTGTTGAATTACCCGTTGAGCAGATACCACTGATTCAAAAAGAACTGATCCGTAAATGTATTCATCGTGCCAAACCTGTAATTGTGGCAACACAGATGATGGAAAGCATGATCGACAGGGTTAAACCCAACAGGAGTGAGATTACAGACGTGGCCAATGCGGTACTGGAAGGTGCTGATGCCGTAATGCTGAGTGGTGAAACCGCCGCAGGTAATCATCCGGCACTGGTAGTGGAAACCATGCGTAAGATTATACTTGAAGTAGAGAAAAAAGAATACCGTTATAATCGTTCGGAAGATTTGAAACCACAGCCTCATTCACCTTCTTTTCACAGTGATGCTATTTGTTACAATGCCTGTAAAATATCGGAAGATGTGGCAGCACATGCATTGGTAGGTATGACACAAAGCGGTTACACAGCCTTCATGCTGAGTAGTTATCGCCCTTCATCACCGCTCTATATCTTTACCAAAGAAAAATCGCTGGTAAACCAGTTAAGTCTGAGCTGGGGTGTACGCGCATTGTATTATGCGGAAGAAGACAGTTTAGATGATATCATCTTCGACCAGATCAATATTCTTAAAGAGAGAGGTTTCCTTCAGGCAGGAGATGTGGTGGTAAATACAGGATCTACTCCGGTTGATCAGCATCTGCCAACCAATATAATTAAACTCACCAAAGTAATTTAATATCATATACATAATTTGATACTGAAAAGATTCCCCCTTGGGAATCTTTTTTTATATTGGTTATTAATTGAACACAACTGGTTATAACCCTTTAATAATCGAAAAATCGTATCGAATTACATGCAGATTATTGCAATTTTAATAAAAGATAATTGATAAATAGATCAATTAACGATGATTTATTGCAGGTTTTTGCGTTTTTTTTAAGATAATCAGTGTATTTTCGTAAAACATAAATTTATGTCAAACATGGTCGATTCTTTTGAGAAGATTCCGGTTAAAATTCATCCTACATCAAAAGACGGTTCAACATATGTGGCTAAGGAAATTGCCACATTGATCCGCGAAAAACAACAAAGAGGTGAGCAATGTATATTAGGTCTGGCCACAGGTTCAACTCCTATCAGTATGTATGCTGAACTGGTACGCATGCATCGCGAAGAGGGTTTAAGTTTTGCCAATGTAATCAGCTTTAATCTCGATGAATACTATCCTATTGAAAAAGAAGCTTTTCAGAGTTACTGGAGTTTTATGCATCGTCATTTGTTTGACCATGTAGATATTGATCCGAAAAATATTCATATTCCCAGCGGGCAATGGTCGAAAGAAGAAATAAAAAAGCATTGTGCAGCATACGATCAGTTAATAGACAACCTGGGAGGTATTGATTTACAGGTGCTGGGTATAGGTAATAACGGACATATAGGTTTCAATGAGCCGGGTTCAAGTATTCATTCAAAAACAAGACTGGTAAATCTCGACAACACAACAAGGATCGCCAATGCTTATGAGTTCCAGAATATCTCAAAAGTACCACGTCTGGCAGTTACCATGGGTATCAGTGTAATCATGAAAGCCAAACGGATTTTACTGATGGGCTGGGGAATGAAAGGAAAAATTATTGCCAGATCAGTAGAAGGTGATGTAAATGAACAGGTACCGGCCAGTATTCTGCAACAACACGACAACTGTAGTTTTGTTATTGATGAAGCGGCTTCATCTGAACTTACCCGTATCAAATCGCCCTGGCTGACCGGTGAATGTGAGTGGACGCCTAAAATGATTAAACGTGCCGTTATTAATCTGGCATTAAAACTCAATAAATCTGTTTTAAGTTTAACGGAACTCGATTATAACGAAAATGGTCTCTCAGATCTTATTGTTGAAAAAGGGGAAGCATATGAAATCAATCTTCAGGTCTTCTATATGCTTAGAGACAGCCTCACCGGATGGCCAGGTGGCAAAGCCAATGCAGTAATACCTGCTCATCCGGAAAGAAGCAGTCCATACCCCAAAAAATGCCTGATCTTCTCTCCTCACCCCGATGATGATATTATCAGTATGGGTGGCACATTTATGCGTTTACACGACCAGGGACATGAAGTGCAGGTAGCATATCAAACCAGTGGTAATATTGCAGTTGCAGATGAATTTGTAACACGCTTTATCGATTTTGCTGTAGGGTTTGAAGATATGTTTGGTATAGACAATAAAAAGAGTCAGGATATTCTGCAGGCTGCCCGTAATTTTATTGCTGCCAAACAAAAAAATCAGCGGGATACCACCGAAATAAGGGCGATTAAAGGATTGATTCGCAGATGTGAAGCCAAGGCCACCTGCAGGTATGTAGGTCTTACAGACGATCACTGTCATTTTATGAACCTGCCTTTTTATGAAACCGGCACTGTTGAAAAAAATCCGATGAGTGAGGCAGACATAGAAATCACCATTGCATTATTACGCAAGCTGCAACCACAGCAGATATATTGTGCCGGTGACCTTGCTGACCCGCATGGCACTCATAAAGTTTGCCTCGATATTATTTTTGAGAGTCTTCGCCGCATTAAAGCAGCAGGTGACAGCTGGATCAAAGATTGTTGGGTCTGGTTATACAAGGGTGCCTGGCAGGAATGGGATATTGCAGAAATTGAAATGGCTATTCCAATGAGTCCGGACCAGGTGATGAAAAAACGTTTTGGTATTTTCATTCACCAGTCACAAAAAGATATGGTGCCCTTCCAGGGGAGCGACAGCCGTGAATTCTGGCAGAGAGCAGAAGACAGGAACGCCAACACCGCCAATCTTTACGCAGCATTGGGCATGACTAAATATGCGGCTATGGAGGCTTTTGTACGCTGGCATTATTAAGGTACCACTAACATAAAAGAACTGTTTTATTCATCTGCATTGATTTTATATTTGCGGAATGCAGAAAGACTTACCTGATTTTACGGGAGCTATTGGTAAATGGCGGTATATGCTATCAACGAATAAGACCTTTAAAAGAAAGCTTATCTGTACCCTTCTCATTCTTATCGTAGTAATTACCAGTTTGCCACTATTCTTTGACTATATAGAAGAAAGAAATGGGGTCTACTTGCACGACCTTATACTGCAAGCTATTCCTGCTAAAGATGTTTCACTCATAACTTTTTTGATTATTTGGTCTATGAGCGGATTGATAATTATTCGCTGTATTCAACACCCATCCATTGCGTTACTCATGTTTATATCTTTTACCTTGCTTTGTGTAACCAGAATGGCCAGCATTACCATAATACCGCTCAATCCTCCTGATGGATTAATCAAGTTAAATGATCCGATTACAAGTCTGGTATACGGAGGTAAAGACAAATTCATCACCAAAGATCTTTTCTTCTCGGGTCATACTTCCAATATGTTTCTGATATTTCTATGTTTGGAAAAAAGGAAAGACAAAATACTGGCACTTACTGCTACCATATTTGTTGGCATTTTAGTAATGATTCAACATGTACATTACACGATTGATGTATTGGCAGCATTCATTTTCACATACCTCATTTTCAGAATCGGGAAATTTACTTCCGCACATTAAAAAACGTACCGGCTGAAAGTAAAAACCCCGGTTCATAGCCATTCCCGAATCTTAATCAATACACAAGTTCTGTTCAGCTCCCAACCGAAAATATGGTAACTGATGCTGCCCATTATATTTTTACTGATTCAAAAAATCTGCCGGCATCAACGCTGATTTCCAAAACATACCGGTACTCATAAAATATCGTAGTAAAAAAAGGGATCTTTTCTTCATGAAATGGAGGTAGCGATATTATTGCCTGAATTAATCTTACTCATTAATATTTTTTTTATTTTTTCCAGAAAATTTTTACAGATTGCACATCTCTTGAATTCGGACCTGCCATGATTTCAAATTCACCCTCTTCCCAGGCATAATCAAGATCATAATTGTAGAACCTGAGTGCTTCGGTACTGATGCGGAAAACTACTTCCTTCTCTTCACCGGGTTGCAATGTAATTTTTTCAAACCCTTTCAACTCTTTCACGGGTCGGGTTACAGAACCTATCATATCTCTGATATACAGTTGTACTGTTTCCTTACCGGCAAAGTCACCTGTATTTTTCACTTTTATTCTTGCTGTAAGTATTTGTTCCCCTTTCAGCAGGGTATCGCTCACAGTAAGCGAGCCATACTGGAAGCTGGTATAACTGAGTCCGAAGCCAAAAGGATATAGTGGCTCATTATCTACATCTAAATAATTACTCCTGAATTTCTGGAACCATTTTCCAGCAGGTAAAGGGCGACCGGTATTTTTATGGTTATAAAAAAGAGGTACCTGCCCAACATGCTTTGGAAAAGTACTGCTTAGTTTTCCGGAAGGGTTTACATCGCCAAATAAAACATCTGCTACTGCATAACCGGTTTCGCTGCCACCAAACCATACATTGAGTATAGCAGGCACTTCCTGCTCCTCCTGGGTTAAGGTAAGTGGCCGTCCGGTAAATAAAACCAATACAACCGGCTTACCCGTAGCCAGTAAAGCTTTCAGCAGGTTACGTTGTATTGCCGGAATATCAATATTAGCCCTGCTGGATGATTCTCCTGTCATTTCTGCACTTTCGCCAAGTACAGCAAGTATTACATCACTCTGTTCTGCAACAGCTACTGCTTCGGCTATCATTGCCTGTTCTGATCGTTTATCTCTGCCCAATGCTTTTCCAAACATGCCAGCCCGTTCTTCAAATTTTTCGTCAGCATCCAGATTACTGCCTTTGGCATAAAGGAATTTTACTTTATCACCGGCAACTTCTTTCAAGCCTGAGAGTACTGAAACAGCTTTATCAAATTCTGCCGCCACACTCCAGGTACCTGGCATGTTTTCTTTGTTATCGGCAAGCGGACCAATAACTGCTATATTACCCGATTTTTTTAATGGGAGAATTTTATGCTGATTTTTCAACAATACAAAACTCTGTGTTGCCGTTTCACGGGCTATTCTCCGGTGGGCGGCAGTATAAATTTCTTTTTGTGCCCTTTCTTCTTTGCAATAGCGATAAGGATCGGCAAAAAGTCCAAGTTTGTATTTGGCTTCCAAAATTCTTTTACAGGCTGTATTAATTTGCTCTAGCGTAATAGTACCTGCCTTGAGTGAATTTTGTAAAGTAGTTAGAAAGCCTTCCCCAACCATATCCATGTCAATACCTGCTTCCAATGCTTTTGCTGAAACGGTGGTAAGATCGCCGATTCCATGATCAATCATTTCATTAATACCCGTATAATCGGTAACCAGCAAACCATTAAAGCCCCATTGTTTTCTAAGCACCTCATTCATCAGCCATTTATTGGCAGTAGCTGGTATACCATCTACTTCATTAAAAGAAGCCATTACACTTCCCACACCTGCTTTTACAGCAGCGAGATAGGGAGGAAAATAATCGTTGTACATTCGCTGACGGCTCATATCAGTCGTATTGTAATCGCGTCCTGCTTCCGCAGCACCATACAAAGCATAATGTTTTACACAGCTCATAATGGTATTGTCTTTCGACAGGTCATCGCCCTGGTATCCTTTAACCATAGCTGCCGCAATTTTTGACCCTAAGTAAGCATCTTCTCCGCTTCCTTCAGCAATACGTCCCCACCTGGGGTCGCGCGAAATATCGACCATTGGTGAAAATGTCCAGTTAATACCATCTGCACTGGCTTCAATGGCCGCAATACGCGCCGACTGTTCAATCAGCTGCATATCCCAGCTGCAACTAAGGGCAAGCGGAACAGGAAAAACGGTTTTGTACCCATGAATTACATCCATACCAAAGATCAGCGGAATTTTCAAACGGCTTTCTTCTACTGCTACTTTCTGAATAGCTTTTATTTTTTCGATTGATTTAATATTAAAAAGTCCGCCAACTCTTCCTTCCTTTATTTTTTTTCCGATGTCGGAATTAGAAGCCTGACCTGTAACTATATCTCCCGAACCAGGAAGATTTAATTGCCCGATTTTCTCTTCTAGTGTCATCTTTTGTAACAACGCTTCAATAAACACATTCATGGCTGTATTATCGATACGTTGCTGCGATAACAGTATTGTGTGCATCCCACAAAAAAAAATCGTGAAGAATACAATAATTTTTTTCATATAAAAAGGTTTTTATATCCTGATAGCATGGTTATTTAAATTTAAAATGAGAAGTGGCTGAATATCCGGTATTCCTTTACCTGTTACTTGTTACTTGTTCTTTATCTTACAAATTATTCTGCTTTTATTATGGCTGAACGTTTACTGGTTCCGTTTTCATTTACTGCTTCAATACAATAGTAATATGGTTTTAGTGCATCCATGGCTTTCATCCAGTACTCATTATTGGCATGAACCATAATACTGGTATACAGTTTATCAGGATGTGTACCATAATAAATATTGTAAGCATAGGCATTGTCAACCGGTTTCCATTTAATAAATGCACTTCTCTTGTCCTTCTCCGTACGCAATACCACAAAACCGTTAACATTATCAGGTAATCTGCCGTTTCCTTTACCAAAAATTCTGAACCCGCTGATTGCGAAATTGCCTGTGGGCATATGAATATTTTCCAGTTTAATATAACGTGCCTGTACAGGTTTTGCCAGTTCCACATAGTCGTGGGGTACATCTTTGGTATTGTTACTCTTATCGGCCAGTAGTTGCCAGTTCATGCCATCGGTGGAATAATACAGTTTATACTGATGATACTGGTTATTCCATTTGCCGAGCCTGTTTTCTTCTACTGACTGATCTGCATAATTAATCTGTATGGCATGAACGGTGGAAATATGTCCGAGATCAGACTGAATCCATTCTCCACTTTTGTCAGAGGCAGCACTCCAATAGGTTTTAATCAGTTCATCTACCGCATGGTTGGCAGTATAATTACCAAGTGTGGAAGAAACCTGTACAGGTTTATTATAATTCAGCAGCATCCAGCCGGTGAAATAGGGCGACTTCCCCTCTTTACCATATTGCATTCCGTTAATACCGGGTGTCGGAACTAAATGTGGGTAATCGCCAAAAGTGGTGTTACAAAACATTTTTCCATCTGCATCAAATCCGGTTGGCCATATTCCCAAACGTCTTTCGAAAGTATTTTTAACGGAAATAACAGTGGTAGAAATATGCCAGTATTGCTGGTAGAGATCCTGAAAAGTAGCACCATGTCCGGCACCTCTTACAAAACCGCCCAGTTTAATGCTTAAAGGATCGCTTTGGGGAAGAAAGGGACCAAGGGGGCTTTTTCCTTCCAGTAAACCATCGGCATATCCGCTAAACTCTGTACCTGGTGCCCCGTATTGCAAATAATAAGTGTTCTTGTATCTGGTCATATGTGATCCTTCAATAAAGGGATCAAGAAAAGTATTGTCCATCTGCTCCCCAAAACGTTGCCAGCCAAAACGCCAGGGCTCCAATAAATACATTTCTTTTCTGGTACCTATTGGCTGCATGGTAGTGCGATTTAGCTGTATACCATACATCGGGAAACGGTTACTGCTGCCATTATACATGTACAGACTGCCATCGACATCAGTAAAAAATGAGGGATCCCATCCTCCAATATCGAAAGAGTCAACCAAGGGTTTCCATACATTGTTTTCAGGATTGGTACTCATCCATATACTGAAATTACGGGTATAGGTAGAACCAAAAACCAGCATGGTATCTCCAATAATACCCACCGCAGGTGCACACAATTCATCATATCCGGGATTCCAGGGACGCAGAAATTTGCGCGAATGAAATGTCCAGTTGAGCATATCCTTACTGTACCAATAACCCCACTGGTTGGTGGAAAAAAGATAATAAGCATTTTTATACGTTACAACAACAGGGTCCGCCGTTGCCCTGTGACGGCCCCATTGACTAAAATCAGGAATGGGAGTATAACCATAATCCAGGTTCAGGGGATTACAGAAGGTTCGCTGCTGTGCAATACCTCCTTGAGCGAGGATACAGCTTACAATAATAATATGAATATATTTTTTCATGATCAACAGTATAGATAAAAAGTAAAGGGATGTATATAAAAAATATTCATCATTATTTTAAGGCCTCATCTTTTTCTTTCTGCAGAAAAGAGTCATTATCATCAATACCTTTCAGGTTATCAGACAATAGTGCATCATCTGCAACAATCTGAACAGGAACAGTAGAGGTCTGACTCGGCTCATTAAAAGGCTTATTAGAACTGCGGTTATACACTGATATGAGC
This sequence comes from Bacteroidota bacterium, assembly GCA_049324295.1. Classification (GTDB taxonomy): domain Bacteria; phylum Bacteroidota; class Bacteroidia; order Chitinophagales; family Chitinophagaceae; genus Sediminibacterium. The sequence continues at coordinate 35,834 of JBMOKQ010000071.1, read as the reverse complement.
GACCATCTTGGATGGTCAGAAAGATTATCTTCTGAACGATGCAGCAGATTGGGATGAAAAAATAAAGCATCTCCTGCTTTAATTTCCACATATACCAACTCCATCACCTTCAAAGCAAGGTCAACATAATGCTGTGAAGCACCCACCTGTTCTCCGGCAAAACCATGCTCTATCCTGCCCATTTTATGAGAGCCCCTGATCACCTGAAGGCATCCGTTTTCTTTGCTGGCATCAGTAATGGCAATCATCACAGAAAGCATCTGGTTGGGGAAAAGAAATTCATTTTTATACCAATATCCGTAATCCTGGTGCCATTCCCATGCGCCACCCACCCGCGGCTCTTTCTGCATGAGCTTACTGTGAAAATGACATATTTCCGAATCTCCCTCCATTAACTGATCAACTGCATGAATCAGGCTGCTGCTTCTGGTAAACAATCCATACGCATCATCTCCCGGTTTGTACCAAAGCGTAAGTTTAGTTTTTTTACCGCTTTGGTCATTCAGGTCAAATGCATGTTTATGCACTACGGCATCTTCAAAAGCAATATGCTGTAGTTTACCAATAATTTCCTTTGATAAGAATGAAGAAATGATGAGGTAACCATTTTCACCGTATTGCTTTACCTGCTCCTCTGATAATATATTTGTTTTCATACGTTGTGTTTTTGACATTACACCTTACATTACAGGCCATTTAAAACTGCTTTCTAACTGTATCTTCAGACCGCTCGTTGCAGATTTCCGTGCTGCTTCAATAATTTCCAGTACATGCAGTGCATGTAAAATATTTATTCTTGGTTCTGTTCCTGTTACGATACTTTCTCCGGTAACCCTTGCTCCTTCCTGCCACTCATAACCTCCTTTTTCTGTACAAACCAGCCTTGGAGCTGCATCCCAGGAGTCATCTACCATTACACCATTGGTTTCCCAATCATATCCGATCAGTCTTATGTTTGCCTTATCACCAAAAATCTGTATGGTATGCTGGGTTTGATTACCAGCTTCATGTCCATGCGGATCAAAATAATTAAATCCACACATGATATGGCTGATCATACCCTTATCATGCTCAAGCAATACATGTGCATTGTCTTCTGCTACTACTTTAACAATGCCCTTATCGTCTACCTGCCTTTCCGGATTAATAATACTGGTCATAGCCATTACAGATTTTGCAGGCCCTAACAAACCCGTAAGTGTGGCCATATTATACACACCCAGGTCGGGCATACTGCCACCATCCTGCTCATAAAAAAAAGCACTCCAGGTGGGTCCTGTATGCCCATACTGTCCGTGCGCACTTGCAATTCTTCCAAGTTTACCTTCCTGAATCATCCTGCTCATAAAAGCAAATTGTGGGCTGTTAACCACAGCGGGTGCACCCCATATTTTCAATCGCTTTGCATTGGCAAGCTCCATCAAGGCTTTACCTTCCCGGTATGTATTGGCTAAGGGTTTTTCGCTCCATACATGTTTACCTGCCTCCAGTGCTTTTCTGTTGATTACCCCATGAACCTGCATATCGGTCAAAGTAACCAGCATATCAAATGGAACACCTTTTAACTGATCATCAATATTGCGGTAAGTAGCTGCATTAACCTTGTATGTTTTGTTCTGTTGTTCTGCACGATCATACTTACTATCGCAGAGGCTTACCAGTTGCAGCATGGATGAACTGAGTAATTGGGGTATATAACGATTACTCACACTACCGCATCCTATAATGGCAATTCTTATTTTTTTTTTCGGTGTGGTGGCTGCCCAGGTTTCCAGTGATGAAAGCAACAGAGTTGCTGACAGAGCACCTGTATTACGTATGAACTGCTTTCTGGAAATGGCATTCATAATGACTGAAGTTTTAAGTTGACTGAACAATTATTTAAAGTAAGGAGATGAGAAACCCAGTTTTTTAAGTCCTCGCTGTATATCCGGTATCTTCATAAAAAGTTTCCACAATAATCCAGACCGATAGTTTTCAATCATCACAATAATAGGACCCTGGTCTATAGCAAGATGACTATTGGCATACCAGTTATGATGTACACTGAAACCATCTGAAAAACCATAAGGCTTCCATATTCTTTCACCCACTTCATAATAGAAATGCCTGAGAGCTGCCATACTTTCTTTAGGCGTGTAGGGCATTGAAGAAAGTGCTGCTGTTGGTTGTATTACACCCCTGTCGTTGTCCGGACTATGCGCCAGGTAACCCTTGTAACTGTCGCCGGCAGTAAGTCCCCAACACTTATCAGAATATCCCCTGAACTTACTTGGATTATCAATACAATAAGCCCTGTTAATGAGTGTATGATGTTTTGCCTGTTTGAAATAATCAATGCCCAGTGAATCTTTCAGACCATTCGGATCAATACCCAGAAAAGTATAATGTTCAAAAAAAAGCGGGCCTCCCTTGTCTTTATCAAAATTACCAAGTGGTAACTCGTACCCATAATAATTTCTTCCGTTTTTGAACCCCTGACTCCCCGTCCAGGTACTTTCATAAACATGCCGGTCAATACTTTTATTAGGTGATGAAGCAGCCATGATATAAGTAATCAGACATTCATTCCATCCCCATACCGGAAAATTCATATCAAAGCCATTGTTGGGACTCCAGTGCCAAAATAATTTTGAACTCCCATTGGTATGCCAGTTCCAGTTAGCAGCTCCCCATAGCTGGTCAATACGTTTACGCAGATAGCTTTCTTCTTGATTATCGCGTATGAAATATTCTTTTGCGCAGAGAAAACCCATAAGCAGATAAGAGGTTTCAACAATATCAGCTCCATCATCCAGTCGGTCGAATTTAATGGTCTTACCGGTTTTCCCATCCATAAAGTGGGGATAGATACCATGATAACAATCTGCATTTATAAGAAAGTCTGCTATTTTTATCAATCTTCTTACCGCAGTATCCCTGCCTATCCAGTTACGGGTTACAGCGATAATGGTTGACATAATACCAAAACCTGTACCCCCGATTGCACCTGCATCGGGTCCAAACATGGTTTTACTCAAATTGGGCTCATCCCAGGCTTCATTGATATAATCCCAGTAATGCTCCGCAAAAACAGTATCACTTCTTTCAAGTGCCAAACCGCTTACAGGATGTGCGCCATGCCAGAAAAACCTGAATGTTTGTTTCTGTACTGTTTCCAGTAACTGCTCATCATTCAATCCCTTAATAATTCCTACGGGTGCTATACTGTCGGGGCCATCGTTAAACCTGCCCTTAGTAAGCGATACAGGTTCCTGTGCATACAATTGCAGGGCAAAAAGAACTCCCGACAACAGAATAATTTTTTTTTTCATACACTTATAAATATGGAGCTGTGAAACCTAATAAGCGCATTCCGTTTTTCACTTCTTCACAGCTGGTAAATAATTGCCAGAGCAAACCGGTTCGATAATTTTCAATCATGAGAATAATAGGTGCCTGGTCAATCGCCAGGAATGAAGGTGCAAACCAGGATTCTTTTAAAGAGAACGCATCAATAAACCCATAAGACTTCCATAAGCGATCGCCCAATACGTAATAAAAAAAGCGTAAAGCCCGCATACTTTCCTCAGGAGTAAAGGGAATAGAGGAAAGTGCGGCAGTAGGCGCAATAACACCCATATCACGTGTTGGCGAACTGGCAGCATAACCATTCGGAACATCACTGGCGGTTAGGCCCCAAACAGCATTGCTGTAACCATAATTTCCTAAAGGATTGGCTAAGCAATACTGATAGTTGATGAGTGTATGGTGTTTAACCTGTTCTTCATAATCGGCATACTTGTCTTTTAATCCGCGTGGATTAATGCCCAGAAAAGAATAATGCGAAAAAAACAATGGGCCGCCATATGCAGGGCCAAGCGGCAATCTGATATTGAAATAAGTATTGCGGTTCACAAAACCCATGGTGCCATTTGCGGCCCAGCCATTGTGGTACACTTCTTTGGGGATACCATTTTTAGCTGAAGATGCAGCAAGTACATATGTAATCAGACATTCATTCCAACCTTTGATAGGCAGGTTCATTTCCCAGTTGAAAGTAGGGCTCCAATGCCAGTATAAGACCTGTTCATTATTTTTTCTGAACCAGCCCCACTCTACCGCATCATACATGTCGGTAATATCTTTACGAAGCTGGACTTCATCGTCCGACTGTCCACTAAAAAACTGGCGAACGGTCAGTAAACCCATCATGAGATATGAAGTTTCTACAAGATCCGCCCCGTTATCTTTCTGACTGAATGGAATCACTGCACCAGTTAATCCGTTTAACCAGTGTGGAAATGCCCCATGAAATTTTGAAACCTTATTTTTCAAAAAATTAACTGTTGTTTTTACCCTGGTTAATGCATCGGCTCTTGTAATAAAGTTCCGATGTACACCCACAATAATGGCCATAAGTCCAAACCCGCTACCGCCACTTGTAACAAGATCGGCAGAGTTGTCTCTTTCACGAACCAGGCCGCTCACCGGATGAGCGAAATCCCAGAAATATTTAAAAGTTTGCTGTTGTACCAGATTCAGCAGGGCCTCATCTGTTATAACAGGAAATTTGAAAACAGAATCTATCTGGGTGGAAAAGGACTGATCAAAATCTATAGCCAAACTTGCTCCTTTTGCAGAATTAAGTGTTTTACTGATCATAAAACGGTATCGTGTTAACCCCGTAAGCACTGCTTTTGGCTGTATAAGTAGCAGAGAGTCTCCTTTTCGTAACTGGTAATCAAATTCAACAATATGGCCGCTCTGAGACCTAAAACTTACAGCAGGCCTGATGCTGGTTTCTTTCAATGGTTCATTGAAACTTATATAGATAACGGGATTCAGGCTTATCCCGGTCATATTATTACTGAAAGGGTCTTGATGAATACTGATAACTCTTATGTTCAGCGGAAGTGGTGGTGTATTGATAACCCCTTCTCCTGTTTTTTTACCACAGGCAGTGGGCAGGAACAGTACCGCGAAAAAGTAAGCAATATGAAAATATCTTGAGAACATGTATGTGTTTTAAAGTGCCAATAATTGTCAGCGAAGATGAATGATGAGTTCCATCAGCATCAATCTTTTTTCTCATTGTAATTCAAGTACTACCAGGTATAAGTAGCTGCTGAACCTACTGGCAGTTCTGCTTTAGCATATTTTCCGTTAGACCTGATATGAAAACCCCGGGCCTTGTCTGAATCATTTAAAACAATCAACACTTTTGTTCCATCTTTTCTCAAAAAAGCAACAGAAAATAGTGTGCCGGTTTGTGAACTCAAAATTCTTACTGAGCCCGGTGAAACAAATTTCGATGCATGGGCAATTACATAATAAGAAACATTACGCTGAATACTACTACCATCGAGGGTGATGGCCCCCTTACACTCTGTACAGCCACCAGGGGTATGCGGACGATAGCTCTCATCATTTGCCAGATTCCAGTTGAGGGCCACCCTGCTCCAATTACGTACCGAGCCAATCACAATATTTTTGATGTGCCATTTAAAATCACCCCCAAATGCGCCTTTGGCACCTGTCCATTGTTCCGTAAAATACAAATCTTTATCAGGGTGTGCCTCTTTTACGGCAGACATGGCAGCTATATCACCTGAGTATAAATGAAAAGCTGTACCATTTACAAGAGCTTTAACAGCAGGATCATTTAAAATGCCTATCGGATAATCGGGCCTGTCACAATTATGATCGTAAAGAATAATTTTGGTACTGATATTATTTTGCTGAAATGCAGGTCCCAGATGATATTTAATGAAATTAGCCTGTTCAGCTGCATTCATGAGCATACTGGGATTGTTGCCTCCATGCAGGGGCTCATTTTGTATAGTAATGGCATCAATGGAAATATTGACAGCCTTCATTTGCTGAATATATTTTATAAAGTAGCGGGCATACACAGTATAATACTGTTCGAGTAATCTACCCCCTATGCTGCTGTTATTGTCTTTCATCCATGCTGGTGCGCTCCAGGGAGATGCCATAATTTTAATGGATGGATTAATAGCCAGTATCTGTTTCAATACAGGAATCACATCTATCGTATCCTGCGCTAATGAAAACTTAATCAGGTTAACATCTGTTTCACCTGCAGGTAAATCATTGTAACTGTACACGCGAGTGCTCAGGTCGGTGGCGCCCAGGCCAACCCGCAAATAACTCACCGCAATTCCATTCTCATCATTGCCAAACAACTCTCTTAAAAGCTTATTCCTTACTGACGCATCAAGACGGTTTATGAGATAGGCACTACCCTCTGTAAGGGTATAACCAAAGCCATCCATTTCCTGAAAGGTTTTAGTACTGTCTACATCAATTATATTACCACCAGGCTGCGCAATGCCCGAAAAAGCAATGCCTGTTGTTTGCTTTGCAAGTAATACAGACTGATCTGCTTTTGTAAGCCACCAGCTAACCTGCACACCTGTTGTGTCATCATTATTTTTATCGGTTGCATCCGGTTTTTTGCAATTAATATGTAATAGTACAATAGCCAGATAAAACAGTGGGCAGCTTTTTTTTACTTTTCTGATCATTCTTGATAAGGATACCGGCATATCAGATTGTTTTTTTCCGTTAAAAAGCTGGTTTAAGAAATAGCAGTGGCTGGTTATTTCTGGCAATAAGTACAGTATGAGTACCGGAAGCATTTTTCAGCAATTTCATGTCTCTAACCTCTCCCTGCACCCAGGGAATGGCAGCAGTCTCCACAGTTTTATTTTGTTGCCAGCTGAACAGTACAGGATTCAATGCATCATATCTTCCTTCGTAAGGAATAACGCCATAAAAATTTCCCGCAGCAAGCCAATGCTGCGAATCAATGTATAGGATGCTCATTACAGGTGCTAACTGTAATTCTTTATCCAGCGGGTAAGCTGTAAATCTGTTTTTACCATCATTGATAAAAGCCGTGCTGTTCAGGGTTTCTGCCTGCAAGGCACGGTAATTTTTGAAGAGATCGTACAAAATATAATCTATCGTTTTACCCGCTACCTCTTTATAACTGAGATAAGCTTTCTTGAGCACAGGAATAGCTTTTTCCAATTCATCTTTAGCCAGAAAAGGGTATTCTTTTTTGTCAATCGTATAAGCCATGATTTGTTCCGTAGTTCCATTGTTGTCGAAGTCTTTTACATAGAGTTTTAGCGGACCATTTTTTCTTTCCCATAATTTAGAATTGTTTCCCCAGTTACCTCCCAGTATGTCTATAAATCCGTCGTTGTTAATATCGCCGGTTGTAATGGTTTGCCACAGGCCGGTTGAACCTGGTATTTCATGAAGCTCAAATCTGCCTAACCTGTTCATATACACTTTTATTGGGGTCCATTCTCCTGCTATAATCAAGTCCATCCATCCGTCTTTATTCATATCTTCAAATAAAGCATCGGTAATAATCCCGGGGTCTTTGAGATCAATAATTTGTGGTGATGCAAGTGTAAATGTGGCATCACCATTATTGAGGTAGAGATATGATGGCTTGGGTAAGCCATAACCTGTTGGGCTGGCCAGGTTACCTGTAAAAAAATCTACATCACCATCATGGTCAATATCTGCAGCTGTTATGCAGGATTTATTTTCATATTGAATACTGAAAGCATTTGTTTTTTTGGTAAAATTTCCTTTACCATCATTCAGGTATAACCGGTCGGCGAGGTCACTGCTTTTAGAAGGCAGCTGGTTACCGCCACTTACCACCAGTAAATCGGGGCTGCCGTTGCCGTCTGCATCAAAGAAAACAGCATCTACATCTTCAGATCCTGCATCTGCGAGGAAAACAGCTTCACTGGAAGCATAAAAGCTGCCGTCTTTTTTTTGGATCATAAGGATACCGGACTGCCCCTTTGCACCTCCAGCATAAAAATCATCCATACCATCGCCATTCACATCGGCTACTGCCAAACGTGGGCCTCGTGTACTCTGCGAATGGGGTAGCAAGTACTGAACCTGAAAATCAGTAAAATCATTTTCCCGGTGCTGCCATTTAACTCCTGCACGCTTGGATATGTCATCAAATTTATTAGCAACTGACCTGAAAAAAAATTCAGGGTTATAACCATTTACAGCATCACTGTAAGAAAAGCTGAGTCGTTGTGCCGATGCGGGGTTCTGTAGGAGCTGATATTTTTGATCCGGCCATACTATTAAAACAGAATCAACCTGCTCACCGGGTGTTAACCCAAAATGCAAAATCGGTGGTACAGCAGACTGAAAACCGCGCGTAATCATTAATTGCTGATATTGTATTCCGCTGTCTGAAAAAATATATGCTTTGGTACCAATACCGCTACTATTGCCTTTCGCCCCTTTAAAATCGAGCTGGATAAAATTATTTTTTGAATGAAGATCATTACGAAGTAATACTGCTTTTTCATTAATAGGATTGATGATAATATCCAGGTCACCATCATTATCAAGGTCTGCATAGGCTGCCCCGTTGTAATAACCTTTCATGCTGCCGGTTCCCCATTCTATACTCATGTCGCGAAATGTAACCCCATCTGTATTTTTAAAAAAGAAGGGATGGCTGCTTCCATCAGGCATAGCATTAATGGCTTCTTTGTCATGTGCATCGGTTTGACTGAATCCTTTTTTTTGCTGGAGTTCATTTGAAACAAAAAATACATAATCGAGATCAACGGGACGTTTCACAATACCGCTGGTTATGAAAATATCTTTCTTCCCATCGTTATCAAAATCGGCAAATAAGGGGCTCCAGCTCCAGTCTGTTGCGGCCATGCCTGCCATAAGTGCCACATCACTGAAATTAACTCCATTGCCATTATTGCGCTGAAGGCAATTCCTGGAATACTGATGCTGATAACCATTCGATTCGAGCTTTAGTTTGTAGATATCAGCATTTTCATCGCTGCCATAAGTCTTTAATGTTTTTTCGTCGGGAGGCAACATGTCAACAGTAACAATATCAGGTTGGCCGTCGTTGTTATAATCTGCAATATCATTCCCCATACTAAAGCGGCTATAGTGTCTGAAATGTTGAGCACCACTTTCAGTGAATGTACCATCCTGGTTATTGATATAATAATAATCATTTTCATGGAAGTCATTCCCAATATAAATATCTTCCCAGCCGTCATTATTAATATCAGCCACACTAATACCCAAACCATAACCCAGGCTACTCTGATAAATACCGGCTTTTGCTGACACATCAACAAATTTTTGATCTAATTTATCGCTTTGGTTACAGTAGAGCCTGTCGCCACTCAGTGAATCTATTTTTCGTCGGTTAGCAGTATCTGTTATATTGGCATGTGGTTGCTTGGAATGATTGAGCAGGTAACAGTCCAGATCACCATCATGATCGTAGTCGAAAAAAACGGCCTGGGTTGACAGCCCTGAAAAATTGAGCCTGTATTCAGCAGATTGTTCTTTAAAAGTACCATCCCCGTTATTGATGAATAGTTCATTATGGCCTTTTAAACCATAATAGTTGGCAACAGCAGATACATAGATATCCAACAAACCATCTCCATTAATATCAGCCATCGTTACTCCGGTACACCAGTCACTTGTTCCGGCAACACCAGCTTTTTCCGTAATATCTTCAAACTGAAAATTTCCTTTATTAAGATATAGTTTATTGCCGCTTTTTGAGTTAGCAGTAAAATAGAGGTCAATGAGTCCATCGTTGTTAATGTCGCCTGCAGCAACCCCACCACCATTATAATAGTAGAGATAATAAAGGATATTGAGGTGTGGTTTTTCTGTGGGTGTATTGGTAAAGTGAATACCCGATGAAACGGCATCTACCTGACGGAACTGATTTTTTTTTCCTGAGAGCCCATCACTACATGATATGAGAACAAAAAAACCAATGACGGTATATATTGAATGAAGTGGCTGTTTCATGGAACAACTTTAGGAATTGAAAAAAAGGCTGCATTGATATACAGCCCATTTTGTTAACTAGAACGCTTATTATAAACTGCCTTAGCCTTAACGTTTAGAGTTATACAAACTTATGACCTCAGAAGAGGTAAGTGCTTTACTATACAGTCTGAACTGATCCATAGCACCGGAGTAAGAATGAATCCATGGATCCTGCGGGCCACTGAATTCACTGCTGAATCCACCGGCATGTTTGTTCCAGCCGCCAATAACTAATCCACTCAGGTTATTTTTTGCCGAATTGTAAAATCTTACGGGGCCCATAGGATTATTTCCTCCCACAATATTCCCATTACCAATGTACGGAACAGCAGCACCATCTACATAAGCAGTAACTTTTGAAGTTTGTTCATCGTAGGTAAATACTACATGGTGCCAGTTGCCATCCAGACAATTGGGCAAGCGGTTATCACCCAGAAATTCTACCCAGTTGTCTTTAATAGCCAGTTTACAGGCCATTTTTGTGGGGCTGCTGTTTCCTGTGCCAGTACCTCCTTTTTCTACCAACAGAAATAATGCACTGCTGTGCCAAAAGTCTTTAGAAGGAAGTGAAAAATGAAACTCTGGTTCACCATCTGTTGCCGGAACATTTTTCATCCAATAGGCAATTGAAAAACTGCTGGCATCTGCCCAGTCATTTGCGCTTGCATATTTAATTGCTTTGTCTTTTGCCGATGCCCCCTGTATAGCTCTTCCGGAAATACCATTTATGAAACTGAGCGGGTTAGCTGCGGCAAAATTGGCCCTAACGCTATCTACTGCATTTCGAAGAGGATCATTTGTGGTTCCATCAAATGCAACATAGAATTTAAGTGGTCCTCCCGGTGGATTCACATCGCGGGGAAAATCGCCTAATGCAGGTCTGTCAAATTTCTGACAGCCAACTGTTGTGAAAACCAGTAATATCGCAATGTTTTGGATATTAAAAAATGAATAAAATCTATTTTTCATAAGGCAGTTTTTCTAATATAATAATTAAATCAGGTATTTGATCAGACCGCATCAATAGTCAGGATTTTGAATTAATACTCCGTTCGATGCATCTATGGCAGCCTGTGGTATGGGATAATACCTGTTTTTATGCTGATAACCCAAACCACCCAGGGTGGTTGTTGCCAGATTCCATCTTACAAGATCAAAGAATCTTTCCCCGTCAAGTGCCATTTCAAATCTTCTTTCATTTTGTATCAGGGTTCTAAAAGACGCTTGATTGGTAAATATAACGGGACTAAGGCCTGCGCGCTCACGGATTTGATTAATGCGATTTACGGCAAGGGTCTGATTAGCGGCCCCTCCTACTTCATTAGCAGCTTCAGCTCCCATAAGCAATACATCGGCATAACGTAATATTTTCTGATTGTACCATCCCGCCTGTCTTTGTCCCTTCGCTAATTGCGTAGCCGGATTGGGATACACTTTTTTATTCCAGTAAGCCCTTGGCACTACGGCTGGGAAAGCAGGTAAGGTTCTGCCATATACACCATCCGGCTGACCAGAGAATAAAATGGTGCCATTTTTTCGCTTGTCATTGGGATCATAAGCATTCACCAATGCAGCAGTAGGTGCATTCCACCCCCATCCTAAGTCCCATTCTGCTGAACCTCTTACTCCCTGACAAATACCAAACCAGGAAAAAGGTTCGTTTGAACCGGCATATTGTGGACCCTGGTCAGACTGTATTTCAAAAATAGATTCGTTGTTATTTTCTCCCTCATCTCCAAAAGCCTTAAAATAATCGGGAGTAAGCGAATATTGGTTTGAACTGATGATCATGTTACAGAGTGAAAGCGCTTCTGCCCAACGGTTACGGTACAACAGTGTTTTCGCACGAAGTGCCATAGCAGCATAGCTGGTAAGCCTTCCCGGAAAACGAACATTACCACTGGCATTTTTCCAGTTAATTGGCAAACTTGTCATAGCGGCCTGTAAATCGGCATCTATGAGTGCATAAATGTCATCAATAGTTGCTTTGGGCTTTCTGGCATCTGCAGGGTTATAAATCCTGAAATTTATTTTCGGAACCTGCCCATAAGTTCTTACCAGATCAAAATAGGCAAGTGCCCTGAAAAATTTGGCTTCACCTATATTAATCATAGATGCCGGGTCATTCAGGCTGAGTGAATCGGCTGTTTGCAGGGCCGTATTTGCAAGCGCAATCAGCGTATAATGCTGATCCCAGTAAATAGTTCCGCTCCAGTGGTCTTTTACATACTGAAAATTGTCATGAATCAATTCCCAGTCTGCACCATCTGCATTACTGCTTCCTTTTTCTGAATCATCAGAACGGAAATTGTGCATAGCCATCCAGGGAATGCCGCCAAATGCCTGTCCTGCCACATCCCCATTGCGTATAGCACCATATAAACCATAAATTTGTCCTTCGAGTCCTCCCTGATTCAGGTCGTCAAGTGTAGTCTGTAACGGTTTTCTGTCTAAGAACTTAGAACATCCTGATATAAGTATCACTATGGAAAAAGCATAAAGCCACCTCCACACTTTTCTTTCTGTTGTAGCCATGAATATTGCTTTCATTGTGAATAGTTTTAAAAATTAACATTTATACCTGTCGTAAATATTACAGGAATGGGGCCATCGCCATTGTCGATACCAAACTGGGTAGGAGAACCTCCGAATTCAGGCGTATATCCTGAATTGCGTTTCCAGGTTTTCAGGTTTTGAACATTGGCAAACACCCTGAAGCTTTTGATGTTGAGTCTGCGTAACAGTGCTGTACTAAAATTGTAACCCACTTGCATATTACGGATTCTGATAAAACTTCCGTCTTCAATACCATAGGTTGATGGCAATCGGTTAATAGGCCGGCTTGAAACTGAAGGTTCAAAATTAGAAGTGCCCTCACCTGTCCATCTTTGGAGTCTGAATGCAGGATAATTAAACCTGGTAAAAGGCAGTTCAGAACTTCCCCAATACCTGTAGATTTCATTTCCATAAACACCCTGTATATCGATACCAATATCAAAGTTTTTGTATTTAAAATTGGTGGAAATGCCATACATAAAATTGGGTGTTGGATTTCCGATAAGGGTTCGGTCGTTGGCATCAATTTTACCATCGCCGTTCAGATCCTTGTATTTCAGGTCGCCGGGTTGGTAGTCGTATCCTACCACAGCTGGAGAACCCAGTTTGTCTGCATAACTCTGATACACACCCCCTACCACATATCCGAAAAAGTAACCAATCGGAAAATGCTGTTCTGTTACCGATGGACGTTCTTCACCTGAAGTTAGTTTACCACCTGAAGGTAATTCCAGTACCCGGTTATTGAATGTTGTTATGTTACCTGAAAAAGAAAGGCTGGCATCTTTAGAAAATTGTTGGGTCCAGGTAGCAGTTAACTCAATACCATTGTTTCTTACTTTACCAATATTTCCCAGCCTGTTACCAGTAACATTGGATGATTCAAAAGCCAGCAGGTCATTGGTATTCCTGATATAATATGATGCTTCTACAAAGAGCCGGTTTTTAAGGGCATAGAGTTCGAAGCCTACTTCACTGGCGTTTATTTTTTCCCAATTCAGGTTTCTGTCTGGTTCATAGGCTCTGGTATATGATGGTACCAGCATATTTCCAAAAACAGCAGAGTTGGCCGCAATAATATTGGGATAAGCCGGATATACCAACCCCAGTGTATTCTGTACCCCGAGAGTACCCGTTGAGGCTTTGATTTTCAGAAAATTAATAAAACTTACATTTTGCATAAATTTTTCACGGGTCACTTCCCAAGCCATACCCACAGAAGCAAAATTGTTCCATACGTTATTAGGGAAGGCTGAAGAACCATCTCTTCTGAATGAAGCATTGAACAGGTATTTTCCTTTGTAATTGTAGAGTAATCTTCCCAGGAAAGCGGAATTAGTTCGCTCCCACTGGTTTGAATTGGAACGCTGTGTACTTGGATCTCCAAAACCATTACTGATATACCAGAAACGCGGATCATCGGGAATGGGGTCACCAGTAGACAGCTGTCTTACAGAACCAAACAGACCCCTGTAGCGCTCTTCAAAAGTGGTAAAACCAGCGGTAACAATTAAACCATGGTCGCCAAAATTCTTTTTGTATGTAAGTACATGATCTTGCTGATATTTTGACCAATTTTCGTTGTTCTGCGTAACAGAAGTCAAAAAATTTGACGCTGAAACAAAAGTTGAGTTAAGAACCGGATTGTAAATAGTAATTATAGGATTGTAATTTCTGCTCTCCAGGTTCGACATATCAGCATAAAAAGTAGAACGCAGTGTGATGTTTTTAAGGAGGATGGCTTCTGCATACAGACTTCCTACATTTCTAAATTCTATCCTATTCTCTTTATCCCATTTTTTTTGGAGGTTCATCACTGGGTTAGAAATTTGTCCACCCTGAATAGCCAGATCATAATAAGTGCCGTCCTGATTTTGTACAGGTGTTATCGGAAGTATTCTTCTCGCATCGAACAAGAGTCCGTTGGCAGCACTGTAGGGCAATCGCTGGCGCATACTGTTGAGCGTAAATCCTACTTTAAAGTTTTTGAAAATCTTTAACTCATCGTTTATGGTGATAAATATTTTACTAAGTCGTTCATTTCTTACTACACCTTCATCAATAGCATAGCCAACGCCCATATAGAATTTATTTTTTTCGGTGCTTGTGGTCAGGCTCAGGTTATTGGTATTAAAGAAGGCGGTACGGGTCATGGCGTCAACCCAGTCGGTATTACCCGTCCAGGGTGTATAATTAAAACGCTGGTTCAATGGAACACCATTATTGGCCTGCTCCTCATCATACAGTTTTTTAAATCCTTCCGCATCTACCATTGCAATCCGGTCTGTCAGGTTTTTCACGCCTACTGTTGAACTGAAATTCACATTTACCTGTCCGGCTTTTGCTTTTTTGGTTGTTATTACAATAGCACCTGTAGCTCCCCTGATACCAAAGATGGCCAGTGAGGAAGGGTCTTTAAGTACTTCCAAAGATTCAATATCATTGGGGTTAACGAAGTCTATATTATCGTTAAAAATTCCGTCTACAATATAGAGAGGCCTCACCTGACCAAAACTGGATGTACCTCTCAAACGAATATCGGGCTGGGCACCCGGAGTACCGCTATTTACTATATATAAGCCTGCAACACGGCCCTGAAGCGAAGCAATGGGGTTAATGTTTGGTTTATCAGCCACATCCTTACCAGCTACTTTTACAATAGAACCTGTAAGATCTCGTTTACTGGCGGTACCATAACCAATTACCACAACATCATCCATCTGGCGAACATTCTGTTTTAATGATACATTGATTATCTGTCGTTTATCAACGTTTACTTCAATATCTTCATAACCAATGGACGTAAATACGAGTACGGCATTTTCAGGTGCAGTAAGTACAAAATTACCATTGAAATCCGCCGCTGTGCCTCGGGAAGTTCCTTTTATCCGAACAGAAACAGAGGGGATCCCTTCCTTGGTCTCATTGGTTACCCTCCCGGTAATACGTATTTCAAGGTCTTGTGGATTATTGGAGCGGATGGCAATCAGGTTATTACCCAAGTCTTTGTAAGTAAGGTCTGTATTGGAAAACAAAACACTCATTACATCACTGATATTGTTGTTGTTAAAATCAGGCGATACTTTTCTTCTGAGGTCTTTAAGTTTTGCATTATACAGAAACCGAAATTCTCCCTGTTTCTGTATATTATACAAAACCTGGGCTATTTCAGCATTTTGCATCTTAAGGGTAATAGTTTGAGCCACCAGTCCGGCAGATGCATTCACTGAGCAGATTACTATCAGTAATATCGTCAGTTTCATAACCAGTATCGGCTTTTTAAGCATGGTTAATGCTTGTGCAATCGCAGTCGTTTTTCTCATAAAATTAGGCTTTGGAAGTCTTGGCAAAAATCTTTTAATGCTTTATAGCAATAATTATGACAATTAATTATAATTGCTATAGGCATCAGGAGGTATTGGTTTTTAAGGTTTTCATTTAGTAGCAGGTTTTAGGTTCAATAGATAATTACTTTTTTTCCTTCAATTTTATAGGTGAAGTCGGTAGTAAACCTGAGGGCATCAAGTGCCTGGGTTAAGGTTTCGTTCCTGAAATCACCATTCAGTACTTCATTTTCCAGTGTTTTCTTGGCGAACAGAATTTCAACATCATACCATCTTTCCATTTTTTTTGCTACTTCGGAAAATGCTTCATTCTCAAAGAGCAGCTTTTTCTGCAACCAGGAAGTTTCAAGCAGTGTTGTACTGTCTCCCAGTCTTGAATAGCTCAATTGCTTAATGGCAATAATCGGCATATTCATATCGGCTCTTGCAGGCACCGGTTCATTATCGTTTACATGCTCCTCGCTGTTCAGCAATACCAGTTTCTGATTGGGTTTAAGCAAAAATTTCTCCCCTGGCCTGTTTTTCACAAAAACTTCAACACTTCCCTGTACAAGACTGGTCTCTATTGTTTTATCTTTAGGATAGGCTTTCAGGTTAAACCTTGTTCCCAATACCCTGACATCTACTTTAGCTGTATGAATAATGAACGGTCGTCTTGCATTTTTTACCACATCAAAGAAAGCTTCTCCTATTAATACCACTTCCCTGTTTCCGCCTCCTTTCATTGCATCGTACTCTATGCGGCTGCCCGCATTGAGCCATACCTGGGTACCATCAGGCAGTTGAACCTTTTCATTCTGACCGTTTTTTGTAACTACTACTTTTTTCCCTTCGTTCCAGCCTTCATCAGTTATAAGGCTGGTTGTTTCGGTTTCTTTTGAAAGCAACCGGTTATCAGACGCATTACCCCGAAAATAACGGAGGCTTCCCCAGGTAATAATCATCACCAGTACGACAGAACCGAATACCATAATTTTGGAGAACCGGTTTTTTCTAACTGGTATTTTATTTTCTACGGCTACTCTATTTTCATCTCCCTGAGCAATAACGATACCCTGTTTTAGCATCTTGGAACAATGGAGATAATAAGTGGCTTCCAGATATTCCTGGTCGGCCTCTTGCTCCTGCTCCCAGAACGATTCCAATAATTCGAAATCATCACGTAAATAAGGGTGTTCTACCAAAAACTGTTCAAGTTCCTGCATTTCCTCTACACTTGCTTCCTGTGTGAGCTTTCGGGATAATAAGTGCCAAACTTTATCTGTCATCATAAGACTATATATAAAGGAGTATGAAAATGAAAAAATCCCCTAAAAGAGGATCATTTTTTTTGCGAAGAGCGAAACTGAATGACAGAAGCTATTTTTTTAACTGCAATAGCCAGTTGATTATCTACCGTTTTGACTGAAATATGTAATAGGTCTGCAATTTCTTTATACCTCATCCGATGTTCTTTTGCCAGTCTGAATATAAGTCTGGCCCTGCCAGGCAACTGTTCAATGGCCTGCTGGATGCGTACATAAGTTTCTGAAAAAAACAAGGCCTTCTCCGGATCCTGATCTGCCGATGGCATATTCAGCTCCAGCATATCAATAGATACTGTTTTTCTTTTGAGCTGTTGTTTATATTTCTTAACAGAAAGGTTTTTTACAGAGATGTAGATATAAAGTTTGAGGTCATCAATCTGTTCAATATCCGCCCTTTTTTTCCAGAGCTGAATAAATACATCTGAAACAATTTCCTCTGCTGTTTCTTTCGATTGAACAATACTGGTTGCAAAGCGAGTGAGTGGATCAAACAGCAGAAAAAATAATTCTCGGTAAGCAGACTCATCTTCATATAAAGCAATGCGACGCTGTAAGTCATGAATACCTTTGTGTGAATATTGATATGGCAAAGCAGGAATAATTGATCACTAAAGTATTTTTTATTTAAACGATACCCAAAATTTTGTTGCAAGATCTTGTTTTGTGTCAATATCGGGGTAAATGCCATATCCTATTCAATCAATATCCGTTGCCCATATCTATAGATTTTATGAATATTTCAACATAGGTATTCTTTCTCCTTAAAAAGCCTCCGCCAGCTGGAAATAAAGTCCACTGTTTTGTCCCCGGCCAATTCCATAATCAATTCGAAGATTAAGTTTCTCAGATGCGTTCAGTGCATACCTCACACCAGCCCCCAATGAATATTTCAGGTTACGAAGATTAAGACCACTGATATCAGCGGCCACATTTCCAAAACCAGCAAAAGCCACCAGTCCAATTCTTTTATACAGGTGCCGTCGGTATTCTCCTTGTATTACCAACTGTTGTAAATCCCGAAAACGACCCTGGTAATAACCCCGCATGGTATTATCACCGCCAAAGGCAGCCAGACTCTTCAATGGAACGGCTTTTCCTGTGTTACCAAATAACCAGGCCTGTGCTGCCAATACCGCATCTTTACCTGCAGGCATATATTTCCGTATGTCAACCACAATATTTGTATACGGGAACTGAGATCCTGTTACCTGGCTGAAATGGTTAAAATAAGCCTGTGCAAAAAAACCTTTATCAGGGTAAAATGCATGATTGCGACTGTCATAGGTAAGACTTAAACCTAAACCTGAAACATGGTAACTGTACCTGCCCACTACCTGTTGCTGATCAAATACCCCCCCGGCTTTGTATTGAATATCCCATACACGCTGGTATTCATACAATAACCCTGCAAATAAACGCGGAGCTATTTTTTTCATGAAATGCAGGTATACATACACCTGTTTGGAAGAATAGTCTTCCTCACTGTTATCTGTTGTATTTTTTCCCAATCCCCAGAATTTATCTGGAAATGAACTGAAAGAAACCTGCTCATTGAATATCCAGTGTTCATTGCGCAGGTATTGGGTGCCTTTTATAGAACTCACTAACTGTTTACGCAACGAATAAAGTGTGCCCAACTGGATACTTGAAGTCCGGGAACCGGTATCTTTAGGAGAAGCCCTGAATGTATAAGATGCCGCTCCACCAAAGGCCCAACTTGTTTCAATGGAGCGGGTCATGGCCGGAAATACCACCAGTTTCTGGCGATGGGAAGATGAATCCTGCGCCATTACTGTGGAAAAACCGGTCAAAAACAAGGTAGAGAGGCATAAACGCCTGATGCAACGTGTCATATAAATGCAAAATAAGCCGTTGATACCATTATATGTGGAAAATCTGGCCATAATTTGTTTATTTTTGTTTGTTTACAGGTGCTGATACTTTACAATTTTGTAATAAATAATTAACATTACAGTTATATACTAAACGAACCGGATTAGAATGAAAAAATGGGACAGTCATTTTAAGCTTGGCGATACGGTAACCCCCGAGCAACTGGATTTTTTTGATACACATGGTGTGATTGTGTTTCGCAACTTTATCGACAAAGAAAAAGTAGCCACATACATCAGTGAACTTCAGCAATTGGAAAAACAGTGGCTGGATGAGAAAAAAGATAAAATCAATGGTATTCCCCTCAAATTCGGAAAAGATGACCAGGGCAATACCACAATTCAACGTTTATGCTTTAGTTCATTGTATAGTAATCCGCTTCATGATCTTTTAGGTGATGAACGCCTGAAAGCATTAACTGCATTTCTCCAGCCCTATGAAGGCCGTATTGCAGAAAATGAAAAAGACGGATTGGTCATCAACAACTACATCAATACAGCAAACAGCACATTTACCCAGATGGGCTGGCATACCGATAGCCCCCGTGATCTTTTTATGGGACAGAAAATTATGCCCATGTTGAACGTAGGTATTCACCTCGATACTTGCATGTTTGAGAATGGAGGTTTGCGTGTATTACCGGGAACACATAAACAGGGAATGTTTAAACTTCTTTTTGGCAAAAAATATTTCATCGATAATAACGATGATCCAAGAGAAGTTGGGTTTGATATTTACTCCGGTGATTTATCCGTACACGACGGTCGTTTATGGCACCGTGTAAAGCAATCACCTAAATTCGGTGAAGAAAGCCGCAGAAGAGTAATGTATGTACCCATTGTTACCGGTAAGTACAAACCGAAAGATGAAAACAGTAAAACACCTTTTTATCACAGGTTTACGGGAAAAGTTCATCACTAACCGATTGATAAAACATTATTTTAAAAGGTCAACTTGTGTTGACCTTTTTCATTCAAATCTTTTGTGAACATGAAATATTATGCCTTGATTACAGGTGCCAGTAAAGGTATCGGCAAAGCCATTGCAGAGGAACTGGCCTCTCGCCAAGTAAACCTTTTACTGGTGGCACGGGATGCACAGTTATTGGAAACACTTACGAAGACATTAAAACAGCAATACCATATAGAAGCATATTTCCTGGCACTTGATCTTGCAATCCCTAATGCAGTGACTGCCCTTAACAGCTGGATCGAAACCAACCTGTTTAAAGTAAATATACTGGTGAACAATGCAGGTTATGGATTAAGCGGTTCTTTCACGAATTATACCATTGAAGAACACAAAGCCATGATGCAGGTAAATATGACTGTTCCCGTTGAACTTACAGCTGTGCTTTTGCCTCAGTTAAAAATACATCAGCCGTCTTATATACTGAACATAGTAAGTTCTGCGGCTTACCAGTCTGTTCCGGGACTTACAACTTATGCCGCCAGTAAATCTTTCCTGTTAAGTTTTAGTCGCGGACTGAGGTATGAACTCAGAAACAAAGGAGTGTCGGTAACAGCGGTTAGTCCGGGCTCAACCGATACTGGTTTTGCAGCAAGGGCCAAAGTTGGCGGAAAAGGACTGAGAGCAGCCGAAAAGGTAAATATGACGGCAAAAGCAGTTGCAACTATGGCTGTTAAAGCAATGTATGCAAAAAAAGCAGAAGTTATTACCGGTTTTATCAATCAGTTAGGGGCCTTTCTCGTATGGCTTTTCCCGAAAAAACTAGCCGAAAAAACTGCTGCAAGTATTTATGAACTGGATTGATTTTTGAAAAAAGCAGTTTAGCTTTTTGAAAATAATCAGGCAAGACTTATATTTGCACCCCGATTGAGGGAATCGGCTTTGGTAATTCAAGCTGCCTCAGGAGGAATGATATGACTCCGTAGCTCAATCCGCCTCAGGTGGAAGCATCTGACTACGGGATCAGAAGGTTGGAAAGTTCTTTTTCTTTAATTTGCTCCATAATGGCTCTGTAGCTCAACTGAATAGAGCACTTGACTACGGATCAAGAGGTTTTAGGTTTGAATCCTAACAGAGTCACTGATTTTCAACTTAATTAAAAGAGATTGATTTCATAAAACGAGTCAATCTCTTTTGCTTTTAA
This sequence comes from Bacteroidota bacterium, assembly GCA_049324295.1. GTDB lineage: Bacteria > Bacteroidota > Bacteroidia > Chitinophagales > Chitinophagaceae > Sediminibacterium. The sequence continues at coordinate 14,736 of JBMOKQ010000071.1, read as the reverse complement.
TGCAATGAGGGGGTGTAATTTTACGTGAAATTTTAGTTTATTACCTTTTCTATGCTTTCTGTGTTTTATCCGATTTGCAAACAAACAGAATATAAAACGGAAATACAAACGATTTGCAAATACCAATTGCTTTTATGATGTAAAAGAACTTTGACACTTTAAAGTGTAACAACTATCGTGAAGATTGTAGTAAAAAATTAGTAACAAGATGGATTGTTTTTGACCAGAAAACGGAGTAATTCGCTGTCTGAGCCTTTGCTTTGATGAGCAGCACCCACCCCCGATAAACCAGAGGTAGTAAATGGGCTTCTTTGGATGGATGGTTTTAATTGATTTCTCTCTTTTCAATGCCTTGCCGATGTTTACTAATTCCATGCCGCTAATGATAAATTTAATACCCAGCCAAATTGTTTTTAAGGTTGTCTTTTCCTTATCGGGAAACATTATTAATGCACAACCTTTACTATCATTTGTTACATATATTTCGCCGTACAAATAACACAGATAAAATGAATACTCCATCAGCCTTTAAATTCGGCCAATACGTTTATCGTCTTGTTTTATAATATAGTTTCACACCCAGGTTGTCATTAAATGAGCCTGTAAGGATACATACAACAACATTTTTGTCAGCGTAAGCGGCTCTTTTCATGTAAGCATTTAACGAAGCTTCTGTAAAACTGCTATCACTTTTTATACTATTGTTAACCGTTATACAACAGCATTTTATCATTAAAAAACGGCAAACAATTAGCAATTAATGATTTACGACATACTTATTTCTTAAAAGTCAGGCTTTCAGTAACTTGCAATTCAGAATTACTACAGTTTTCAAAACGTATTTTGTAATAAAAAAGCGATGAAAATTCTTATTGTAGAAGACGAAAAAGAATTAAGCAGCAGTATTGTTAAATACCTGAAAGGGGAAAACTATATCTGCGAAACGGCCGGCGATTTTAAAACTGCACTGGAGAAAACAGACAGTTTTGATTACGACTGTATATTACTCGATATTAGCTTGCCCGATGGTAACGGGCTGAATGTTTTAAAAGGGTTGAAAGAAGACAACAAAACCGATGGAGTGATAATTATTTCAGCCAAGAACTCAATTGACGACCGTATAGCCGGGCTTAATCTCGGCGCAGATGATTATCTTGCAAAGCCCTTTCACCTGTCTGAATTAAGTGCAAGAATTGCTGCTGTTATAAGACGCAGAAGGTTTGATGGAAACAAGACAATTGTACTGAATGAAATTACTATTGACACCACTGCAAAAATGGTAGCGATACATAATGTAAGTCTCGACCTTACGAGGAAAGAATATGACCTGCTGTTGTACCTTGCTACAAATAAAAACCGGGTGATTTCAAAAAATGCCATTGCAGAACACATTAGTGGGGATGAAGCGGATGTGTTTGATAATTTTGATTTTATTTATGCACACATGAAGAATTTAAAAAAGAAACTTACTGCCGCCGGATGCAGTGACTACATAAAATCTGTGTACGGCATGGGGTATAAATTTGATATTTAAGAATGAAACTGCTCTACAAATCTTTAAAGGCTTATGTGCTATTTTCAATATTTGTATTGCTGATTTCAATACCTGCATTTTATTTTGAGATAAAGCATATAGTAGCCGAAGATGTGGATGAGGATTTGATAAGCCAAAAAGAAGACATTGCCGCCAAACTGCAGAAAGTTAGTGAAAAAAATCCGTTTGAATTTTTAGAAACGTTTGAGCCGGATATTTACATCAAACCTTCAGTAACTGCTCCCGGGCCCGACAGTTTTTACACCATTACGGAATTTGACACTATCTCAAGAGAAAATGTTCCCCACAGGGTATTGGAAAGTTCTGTTGTTTTAAGTAATGCCAATTATACTATTAAGATAAAAAGTTCGCTGGTTGACAATGATGACTTAATCGAAAGCATTGTTTTGGTACAAGCGATAATAATTGTTCTAATCGTTGCAGGTCTTTTATTAATTAACCGGTATCATTCAAAAAAATTATGGTACCCATTTTATACCACACTGGAACGGTTGCATTCTTATAAACTGGAAAGCGAAGAAAGCATTGATTTGCCCGAAACCAAAATTGATGAATTTGCTGATTTGAATAAAACGCTTACCAATATTACTAACCGAAACCGAAATGTTTTTCTTTCGCAGAAAGAGTTTACTGAAAACGCATCGCATGAAATGCAAACACCATTGGCCGTTTTGCAAAGTAAGCTGGAACTGCTGATGCAGACTAATCCAATTACTAATGAACAGGCAGATTTGATTGCCGAACTATCACAAACCGCCCAGCGCATTAACCGATTGAATAAATCATTGCTGCTTTTATCGAAAATTGACAACAACCAGTTTTTTGAAACCGAACAAGTAAGTATTGATGCCACCGTTATAAAACTTACTAGGCTGTACAAGAACGCTATTAACCAGAAAAATATTTCACTGCATACACGGTTAACTGAAGATGTGGGTTTAACTGCAAACCAAACCTTGATTGATATTCTCATTGGTAACCTGCTGTCAAATGCCATCCGGCACAACATAGCTGAAGGAAGTATTGAGATAGATATTAATCGGAAAAGTCTCAGCATCAGTAATACCGGTAAATTTTTGGCATTAGACCAGAGCCGCTTATTTCAGCGTTTTCAAAAGCAATCAATCGACTCCGATAGTGTAGGTCTTGGTCTTGAAATGGTAAAGCGTATTTGTAACCTGTACAAAGCCGGTGTAACTTATTCATACAAGGAGAACCTGCATACTTTCACAATTCGGTTTAACATATCCTGAGTATTTTTCTTCAGAATGTCTTCAGACTCTTTCCGGAATTTCACATAATCGGAATTTGATACTTTCCTGGCAAGCAGCTACTAAAATTGTTAAATACGATAATAGATTTGCTGTAAAGGATCTGTCTTCAAACTGTCCGTTTCCTACACTATTTATACGAAACTGCCATTACTGCTGCACTTAGTGAAATAAAAATTGAACAATTATGTGCACTGAAATAAACCCAGGTATCGGTTTAGATCAGATAAGAGTTATGCTAAGCAGGGCTGTTACAAAAAAAAATGCCTTAGTAACCCGGGAATAATGATAACCACCGATTCGAAATTTAGAAGAGATTTTGAAATAGAGATATACGAATTAGGTGATATTCTTATTGACTTTCTTCACCAAACAGACTGGAATCTCCGATATGATTTGGTGATACGCTGGTATGCAAACAATGATTGTATCATATCAGAACTTGGCGGTAAAATACTTTATGCAAAAGATAATTACCAATAAATATTATATGAAAAAGAAATTTTATTTGTCTGATTTGCAATTATACAAGAATGGACAGGCCGTTATAGGTGATATCATCATACATTCCATTCAAGAGCAAAAAGTGGGTGTCGCTACAATTAAAAGCCTCAACAGTGAAACAAAACTATTCTCTGAAGCGCATCTAACACTTAAAGATATAGCACAACTACTTTTCAAAATCAGGAGACTGCTAATGGTGCCATTTTCTTACACAATTTTACTTGATCAGGGGAAAGATGCTACTATTAGTGATCTTACAAACAGTGTATGGAAAAGTATGCTGCAGTCAGTAAAATACAATTAGGTTGAAAGGACAGTATTAAAGCGGGGGATATTTTTACAGTTAACAAATCTATAAAATGAACTGCCACTGATTTCTTAACTTATTTCAGGTCGTTTTATTCAGTTTTCATTCAGCATTATACCTGAAACTTTGAGTATGAATTATTGATAACAATAAAATTTGAAACAATGAAAATGAAATTAAAGATAGCAGCTATCGTATTCAGCGCCGCTGCTATAGTTGGCGGCTTTGCAATGTTTGCCAATTCTCAAAAACCATACAACAGTGTGTTGCAAACTGACAACATGCCCGTTGTAAAAACAGCATATACCAATGGTACTGCTGCAACTCCAATTGATTTTGAAAAAGCGGCCAGCAGTGCCGTGCCATCCGTAGTGCATATAAAAACAGTTACCAAAGCCAGGCAGGTGGCCAACCGCAACCAGCAGCAACAAAATCCGTTTGGAGACATGTTTGGCGACAACGAAATGTTTAAAAGATTTTTTGGCGAGGGTGGTAACATGCAGCAACCTGAACAGAGGGCTTCCGGCTCAGGTGTTATCATCAGCAGCGATGGTTACATCGTAACCAACAACCATGTAGTTGACGGCGCTACAGAGGTAACCGTTACTTTAAACGACCGAAAAAATTACAAAGCAAAAATTGTTGGCACAGATGCTAATACTGATTTAGCATTGTTGAAAATTGAAGCAAATAATCTTGCCGTAATGCCAATGGGAAATTCAGATGATGTACATCTCGGCCAATGGGTACTTGCAGTTGGTTATCCTTTAAATCTGGATGTAACCGTTACGCAGGGCATTGTAAGTGCAAAGAGCCGTAATATCGGTATTAACCGACATGGTTCATCACCAGTGGAAGCATTTATTCAAACTGATGCAGCAGTAAACCCAGGCAGTAGCGGCGGCGCATTGGTGAACACAACCGGTGAACTGGTGGGTATTAATGCGGCTATTGCATCACCTACAGGAGCATATGCTGGTTATGCTTATTCTATTCCTTCAAATTTGATGAAGAAAGTAATTGGTGATATTATGAAATTTGGAACGGTTCAACGAGGTTACCTCGGTGTAAGTATGGCGCCAGAAGAATTAGATAATGCAAAGAAAAAGGAACTGGGTATTAGTGATGATGTAAACGGAGTTTGGATAATAGAAACCGACCCAACCGGCGCTGCTGCGGAAGCAGGTATTCTAAAAGGTGATGCCATTACAAAAATTAATGGTGCCCCCATAAGCACCAACGCAGAAGTTGCAGAACAGATTGCAAGGCAGAAACCCGGCGACAAAGTAAGTATAACTGTGATGAGAGGCAAAGAGGAAAAGAATTTTACAGTAACATTAAAGAATAAAATGGGTTCATTTGCCAGTCAGAAAAATGCCCTTATAGCCTCATTGGGAGCTTCGTTCAATGATGTTACTAAGGAAGATGCTAAAAAGATGGGTATAGCTGGTGGGGTGAAAGTTACAGAAATTGCAGACGGCATATTAAGCAATCAAACAAATATGCAGCCCGGCTTTGTAATAACGAAAGTAAATGGCCTGGTTGTAAAAAATACAAGTGAATTAAAAGATGCTTTGAGCAAAGCCGGAAACAACTTTCAGATTGAAGGTATGTATCCCGGCAGCAACGAAGTATATTATTATGGTATTAATGATTTAAAAAAGTAAAAGGAAGTATTCCAATAAGAGGCCACATCATTTCAGGTGTGGCTTTTTTATTTGTTATATAAATACATTAACAATCCCTTTTTTCTACATTCAGATTTTCCACAGCTTCCAATAGTAGGTTTATGATATAAAATTTATAATTATGAAATGGATAAAATTTTCAGGAATAGCAGCCATTGCAATATTGATGGCCTCCTGCACAAGTACATACATCACCTCCTCATGGAAAGCACCAAAAGGTTACAACGCCGTAAAGGAAGATAAGATTTTAGTATTAGGTATGTTACCTGATAAAGACCGTTCGATGAGAGAAGCCGTAGAAACTGAAATGACCGAGGCTTTAAAGCAGCAAGGCTATCAGGCTATTTCAGCTTACCAGGAATTTGGCCCAAAATCGTTTAATGGATTAAACGAGCAACAGGTAATGAGTGAGTTGAAAGATAAAAACATTCAGGTGGTAATGACAGTGGCATTGCTGGACAAACAAAAAGAGCAGCAGTACACTCCAGAAAGAGTTGACTATCGTCCCATGCTTGGGTATAATCCTTTCTGGAGAAGGTATGTTTACTATTACGACCGGGTGTACACTCCGGGTTATTACACTAACAGTACAAATTATTTTGCAGAAGGTAATTTGTATGATGTAGGCAGCAACAGGCTCATTTATTCAGTGCAATCAAAAACATTTGACCCATCATCCATGGCAACATTTGCTCGTGATTACAGTAAAACAGTTGTAAAGGATATGATACATCAGCAAATCATTCAGAATAAAAAGGCATAGTATTGAAATATTATTTTGTTTGTTTCCATAGTTACAACCTATTCTATTCTTAGAATGGGTTTTTTATTGTTGGTTTTTTAGCAAGTTGTATTATAGTTTTGATGACTTGCTGCCCAGAAACTTTGTATGAATACTGTAATCAGTAAAACAGCGTCGATTATCCAGTTAATTATATCCTGCTGTGAACCCAATGAGTTGCCGTCAAGTATAAAAATAATAAACCCTGCCAAAGAGCCAAGTCCAATACCAGCTATAAAACTTATAGTTATTAATGTTTGGTATCAGAATTTTATTACTCATCAGATGGGTGCTCCACAAAAACCAGAAAGGAATTTTCATAGGGTCCAAAGCACTTATGATGATGCCCGCCAAAAAGCAAATTTTATTTCTGCAGGCATTGCTGATGTAAACCCTGTGTTCATTAATGCAGCTTTAATACTAAACATTGCCAGTAATAAAATTTTACGATTGTTATCCATGCTACTATTTGAAATAGCCGTTTGCGATGGCTTACCCAATGTAGTGACACCAGCAAAAGTCAAACAACTACTAATTCTGAAATAATGCAACCTAATGCGAAATTAAAACCGGCATTACTTTCTTCTGATGCGGTGATGTAAGTGGCAAGGAGATTTAAAGCACCTAACGGAAGATAGCCAAGAAAGCTGATAATAAAACCCCAACAAGCAACTTTAATAATTGGTAAAAATGGGGCTTCGTGCAGGCATTAATTATTTTTTTATCACCCGGCAACATATGTTTCCAAAGCAGTGTTGCCAGTTCTTCAATGGTAATTTCTTTATGCGGTTTCAGCAGAAGCTGGTATGATAATTTAATGTAATTCTTTGCCTGTAGCCAGCAAAATTTCAATAATATCACCATTATTAAAGTTAAGGCTGGTAAACAGTGTCGTCTTTAAATTCATATCATTGTTTGTAAAATTCAATGTGCTTTACATTTTTCCAATACAGGATTGCAAACGGCATCCCTGCCGGTAAAGTATTGCATTATGTCCGGCGTAAACAAAGGCATTATAAATTCACTGTACTTCATAATGATTTAATTTAGAATAGCCTTGCCATCATTCGATGCTGATTTGTAGTATTTACCAAAAGGAAGTTTAGCTAACTGTACAAATTTTGTTGTCTCATCCTTATCCATATAAGTATCTACGCCAAATACCAGTTGCTCTGCCGGCATACGGCGAAAGGTTCCAAATAACCTGTCCCAAATGCTAAGCACATCGCCATAGTTACAATCGGTGAAGGGCTGTTTGTAATGATGGTGCACCTGGTGCAGGTTGGGTGTTATAAATACTAACCCGATAATTCTGTCTGCTTTATCAGGCAAGCGGTAGTTTACATGGGCAAATAAAGTAGTTACTGCCTGTATTATCTGCCGCAGCATCAGCATCCAGAAGAAAGTACCGCTGATGAAAACCCACAATAACGTAAATGAAAGCCGCACAATGTTTTCACCCGGATGTTCCCGTAAAGTGGTGGAAATATCCACTACCATATCACTATGGTGTACTGCATGAAACATCCACAATCTTTTTACTTTGTGCATGATGACATGATAAATATATTCACCAAAGTCGAGCATGATAAACGACATAAAGAAGAGTAATAGCGGACTTACAGATTTTGGAAATAAATACAAAAGACCAAATTGATGCTGGGTTGACCATGCTATTATTTTAATAAAGGCCATACCTAGCAGCAACTGACCCGGAATACTTGTGAAAATGAAGGGTAGATTTGTAAATGCATGTTTCCATTTTTTGTAGTTTATAAGTGTGCCTGCTATGTTCTCAATATTCCAGCTTGCCACAAAAAGCAAAAGAAAAACCCATAGTTGCAACTTGTGGCCGTTAGTGTTGATGAATTGTTCCAGTGTGTTCATTATTATAAAATTTACCGGGTTCTTGAAAAACTCATGTTTTTTCCTAAACATTCAAAATGCCAATAGCCTCTTACTTTTAGGTTGCCATCATCCGTAAGCCATGCTTTGGCGTTATATTCTTTACCGCTTGATGGGTCGTAGATATGCCCATCCTGCCATTCATCTTCCTTATCATTATAGCTTAAACCACGAAGCACTTCAAGCCCGATAATTTTCTTTGTACGCAGCGTTTTATCGGGGTTCTTTGTATCGCACCGGATAGCCATAGGCCGGGTTTTATCATCGGTATCATCAAAACAGGTTATTACTGCCTTATATTCTTCATCGGTTTTAAAGACCTGCACAATAATATTTTTATCCTCAACAGCCATCCATTTACCAATGATGGTATCGCCGTTTGTAACCGGTTTTTTAAAACTGCTGGCAAGCAGTACAATTAAAGCAAGGAGTGAATATTTCATATTGCAGAGTTTTATTTTTAAAACATGAGTGTTACACCGACATAAATGCCATCTTTTTTTGCATAAGGGTTGTTCAAATAGTTTAACCTTCGATAGTATTCAATACTCATTACATGGAAAATGTTTTCAATGCCCACACTGGCTTCCATAAACGGAGTTTTGCCAATGAGGTTGAAGTTTGAATTTTTGTTGTAGTCAATATTTACATCGTTTATGCTTCCCCAATAAGAATTTAATGAAAATCGTTCTCTCCATCCGAGCTTGTGCAGCAGCGGAATTTTATCAAATAGTGTACCGCCCAGGTAAAATCTTGTGTGAAGGCTTACATATTTGTCTGATGCAAACTCATACGGCGACATGGTATTAAACTGGTACTTGCTTGCCACATAGTATTCATTACCGGAAGGAATATTTAATAACAAGTAAGGAACTGTTCCAAACACTTTTCCGGCTTCCAACTTATAATACAGCATCATTTTGGGCGGCAGCCTTAAGCGCTGCTCCATACCAATATTTACTTTGTGATAATTAAATTGCGATTTACCCATTTCAAAACCATAAGTATAGTTGGCAAACAGTATTGGAGAAAATGTACCCAACCTTATATTATCATAGTTTAGAATAGTGGTGCGTTCTTTATGTGTATAGCGGATGCCAAATGAAGCTTCAGTTACTGGTAGTATTTTGGCAAACACACTGTCGTAAGGTTTGTCCAATGCCGGATTGATTGGCCGGTATTTAAAATCAAATACAGGAGTAAGTTCTTTGTAGGTTAATATACCCTTTGCTGTAAAATTGGGCGAAAGGAATTGTTCATGTTTCAGCAATGCCTGCTTTACATGCATCCGTGTAAATGGAATATTTTTTCTGAATAAAGAGTTTACTATATTGTCTTTGTCCAGTTCATCATCCTGGTCAATAATAAAATCGTAATCGCTGCCGTAAGAAAAAGATGTTTTTGTCCACCTGGCACTGTTCCATACATACTTTATTCCCAGCATACCTTTTAGCTGCTGGTCTTTGGTGCCATAAGCGCCGTAGCCATACAGGTTTAATTTTTTGCTGATGCCGGGCATTGTCCAGAAGCCAAGCCTGAAACGCCACCCCTCAATAGGGTTTCGGCTTACAAAAGATGAATAAGGGCCAATACGGAACTTGTCGCCAAAGTCCCAATAGCCGGTACCTGCAAACGCAATCAGTTTTACATCTCTTTGAAAACGGTTATTATCCTTTAAAGAATCCACCATTTTGTAAATATTCTTTTCATGTTTCGTCAGCGAATCCGGGCGGTTTTGCTGCCAGAAAATTTCAGACTTATCCCAGTTTGTTGTTAGTTCCTTTTTAATAAGCTCTGTTTCTACAGCAGCAGGCTCGCCGCTGTTCAGTTTTATTTTATCTGTAACAGTTGTATTCTTAATAATAAATTTTATGCTGTTTTTATTTTCCAGTACCGGAATGCCCAGAAGTGCAAGGCCACTTTCAAATTTTACTTCGCTTGAAAATTTGTACGGCATATACACCATTTTATCATTGGCGCTGTCATACACCTGCTTATAATCCTGGCTGTAAACAATATCATTTACAAAATTCAGGTTAGCTGTTTTGCTCAGGTGCATATCCACTGTTTCCACTGCCAGTGTTTTGGTATTAATCCAAAGGGTTCCGCTAAAAGTCCTTTCATAGCTGTGTTGTGGTGTAAAACGAACCTGCTGCAGTGTATCGCTATTGTCTGAAAGCATAGTACTGCCTTCAAAAAATTTGTAGTAAGTAAAAGCATTGCTGTTCAACGGGCTAACATAAGTCTGGTCAAAAATGGGTATCCAGTTATCATATACATTAAAGTTGAAATAGAATTTGTCCAGCTTGCTCAGCAGGTTATCTGTTTTAAGCCCGAGATTTTTCTTGGCAATAATGTTTTCCCTATTAATAGTGGGAGAAACAGAATGATAGTTATTGGCAAGCTGTTCAGCAAAATAAATCGGCAGTTCTTTATCACTGATAGCTGAACTTTCAAGCCCGGCGTATGTTTTCATCAGCAGGCTTTTTAAACCGTTTCCTTTTGTGGTGACATAATCAATATGGTCAAGGTCTAATTCAGTACGGGTGTACCGCTGGTAACTGTAACTCTGAAATCTTGAGGGATTATTATTTGCCTTATGGTTTATCACTTTTTGCATAAAGCTTTTGCCCGGCTTTTTAGCTACTGAAACAACCACTTCACCAAGTGCCTCAACCTTGTTTTTCATGCGTACAGAAATACCCTGCGTTAGCCCCTGTTGTAATGCCATTGTAAAATGTTCAAAGCTTACACAAGTAACCTGCAGGCTGTCGTACCAGTCCGTAGTGCGAAATTTAAAACTGCCATCGGCTTTTGATAATGTGCTGTAATTAGTTCCCTTCAAGTGAACAGTGGCGTTGGCAATTGGTTTACCGCTTGTTTCTTCAGTAATTATTCCAGAAATGGTATGTATAGTTTGTGAAAAAACAGCAACGCTTATTAAACCGAACAAGATGAGTAAGAATACCTTTGGCATAACTAATCTTGAAATGTGAACTAAATATTTAAAGCTGAACAAAAACTGAATTTCAGCTTCACTTAAATTCAGTTAACAGGTTTTATCTTTTTGTTCCCGGTAACACCGCTACATTCAACTTTAGTGGTGTCACACACTTTACAACATACCTTTATTCATAAGTTTGTAATTCACCTTTGTACAAAAAAATACCGGCTGCGGTTATGCAACCGGCATTATATAAAAACCCACACCTGAACTTTACTGATAAAGTGTAATCAGCGGTATTGATGTTTTTGTGGCAGCCGTAACTGTTACATTACTTACTGTTGTATCCCTGTATGGCAATACTGCTTTAAACAATACAGAATATGTTGCAGGCTTCAATCCCTTTATTTTATACTCGCCATCATCTTCAGGAATGGCATACGCCGTATCTGTGGCATTGTACACTTTAACCAATGTATGTGCCTGCCAGGGTTTTACCACACCTTCAATCTGGCCGGTTGTTTTATCACTGTAGCTTTTCAATTTTGGTTTAAGGCAATAAACTCCATTTTCAAACTCTATTGACTTTGCTACATCAAAGTCTATCCTGATACGGACCTGGCCATTCGGCAGCGTTTCAAAACTGTTGGATTCTATTTTTACATACAGGTACGGGTTGTTATCACATAACGTAAGTGGGAAGGAATGTGTGCTGTCTGTCCACACAACATTATTTGTACCAAGGGTAATTCTCACTTTTGTAATTTTACCGGCATTGGCATACCCATTGGCTATTAGGGTGTCCACACCATTTTTTAGCTTTAGTAAGTCATATACCCTGGGGGTAATACTCAGCGTATCCCATCTGCCATACTGGTCGTGGTGCTGCCTGTCATCATCATCATCGTAGTCATTATCATAATAATCATCGTTGTAGTTAGTATTTCCGGTATCCACTTTTACTTCCACATACCTTATATCCACCAATACTTTTAAAAGATTTGGAATTGGGTCATCATTTAAATACACAGCCACACTCTGCTTGCCTGCCGGCGCCTGGCTGGTGGTTGATGTTTCTTTTTTACAGGAAATTATTCCCACAGTTAGTACGGCTGACACAGTCAGCATCATTAAAAACGTTTTTTTGTTCATTTTCATAAAATATCTTTTTGTGTGATAACTACCGCTCAAAAAAATGCGACGTTGTTAATATAGACAACTACACATCATTTTATAGTTGGGTGTTAACACTGAATTAAATTGCAAAAAACAATTTTTACTATATATGACAGCGCTTTTCTTTTTTAGCCCCGTTTATTCAGTTTCTATTCAGACTTCAGTCATAGCTTTATATTTTTTTGGGAATACTCCCGTCTAAAATTAACCCATTGTATGTCTTTACAAGAAATAAATCCACACTTGGCAGATTGCCAACAAACCATACTAAAAGGCTGCCTTGCAGGCGACAGGTCTTCGCAGGCAAAATTCTACAACACTTATGCAGGTAAGATGATGGGGGTTTGTATGTGGTATGCCCGTAACCGGGAAGAGGCAGAAGAAATATTACAGGATGGGTTTATGAGGGTATTTAAATACCTGCAAACATTTACCGGCGAAGGTTCTTTTGAAGGCTGGATGCGAAAAATTATGGTGAGTGCAGCTTTGACAAAGTACCGAAATAAATCAGCACACTTGCGGCCAATAGTAGAATTTAATTCCGAATATCATGACACATTTGAAGAACCCATTTTTGTTACGCAGTATGACGAACGGGAGTTGGTAAAACTGATACAGACACTAAGCCCATCGTACCGGCTGGTGTTTAACCTGTTTGTTTTTGAAGGAATGAAACACAGGGAAATTGCTGAAGCATTAAACATATCAGAGAGCACATCAAAAAGTAACCTTGCCGATGCCAGAAAAATTTTGCAGGCGGCACTTACACCAAAAAAAAGGACAACGGCCCTCTAAACTAAAAATTATGGACAAAAATTTACAAAATATTGATGATGTATTTAACAAGGCATATAACTCATTTGAGGAACAGCCTTCAGCCGCCGCATGGGAAAAACTGAATGCAGCCTTAGATAAAGAAGATGCTGAAAAATATAAGAGAAGGTTTATTGGCTGGAAGCGGATTGCCGTTATTTTAATTTTACTGTTATCCGGCCTGGTAATTTATGAAACCAAGGTTATTACCCAAAGAAAGACTGACGTTGCTGAAGAAAATAAATTACTGCCTGGCGACACTGCTTACCTGAAATCAGAAAATGCAAACAACACCAGGAAAAGCAGCATGAATGACGATTTAAATATAATGCCCGAGCGAACTGAAGAAACTGTTTCCAACTCTACTGAACAGTCTAATTCTGTAGTAACAGTTAGTCCGGAAGATAAAACCACAGCAATACCCTTAAATGAAAAAAAAGAGCAGCAGGTAACAGTCGACAACAAAGTAATTGCACTAACATTAAAAAATAAAAGCAGCAAGAGCTCCAGGCAAAGAACTACTATAAAAATAACTAATAGCACAACAGCAGAAACAGGTAATAATGAAAATACTGCTGATGAACCAAAAACTAAAGAAGGAAAAACCAATACCGTTAATACTGTGCAGCCTGTGCCTAATGAATATGTTTTGCAAAGGGTTCCGGTTGCTGGTATTGAGCCGTTAAAAAGAGTGAAAACAGATTTAACTGCATCGCTCAAGCTGCTTAACATGCCTGTAACGTTACCACCAAATCTAATCGCTAACGATGCAAGTAAAGCGAAACAAAAAAAGAAACCAAACTTTAAACCTTATTGGAGTATTACGCTATTTGCCAGCAGCGATTGGGGACAATACACACTTGACAATGATGTGCATGATAACAACAGCATCAATCTGGATGAAAAAGAAGAAATAAATAAAAGAGAAAAACACGAGACCTCTTTTTCAACAGGGGTGTTTGTTTCCCGTCAATTTACAAAACGGCTTGGGGTGAAAACAGGTATTATCTACTCCAACACTGCTATTGCTATAAATCCACAGGAAATGTATGCTTCGCAAAAAACAGATGGAAGTATCGCATACAAGTATATCACTTCCTCAGGTTATGGCTATGTAAAACCCGGCTTTGGTTTACCACCTGCTATTGGAGACAGCATCCTTTCATTAGAAGCACAGCACAATTTGCAAGTGTTGAGCATTCCGTTTATGGTATCTTATAAAATGGACAGTAAGAATTTTTCTTTAATCCCTTCTGCCGGTATTACAGCAAATTTTATAACAGGCTCTAATGTAAAAACCGAAGTAACAGATGCCTTGAATAAAGAAGCCGTATCTATAAATGGATTAGATGGTATGCGGAGTTTGTATGCAGGCTTTATGGCCGATGTAAATCTTCAGTACAATTACAATAAACGCTGGTCATTTAATCTTTTGCCTAGTTTTAAATATGCACTTACGCCAATTACCAGGAGTAATGTGGTAAAAACTTTTCCATACAGCTTTAATATTGGCGCAGGCATTACCTATAAATTTTAATAAACTCCCAACTATTTCCAACAACGCTGTTGTCTTTATTTGAAATAAAACAAAATTAATATCATGAAAAAAATAATGTTATTAAAGACAGAATTGATTACCTCCTTTTTAGGAGTTGTGGCACTAAGTAGGGTCTACTGAAAAACCTTTAATCCGGTAATAATCAAGTGATTAATGGTTATATTGGGATAACAAAGTGCAAGGAAATATGGCAAGAGCATTAAAAAAGCGTGCATCAAAACTTTCCTATCAGAG
>JBMOKQ010000070.1:0-3590 GCA_049324295.1 Bacteroidota bacterium | reverse complement strand
TACAATGTGATACTTGCAATCATAAAGCGTATGAGCCGTCTTTCGGTAATTTTCCATACCCCTAAGATATTAAACTAAAGTCTTCGCCTGAAGGCGAGGGATTTTCCCCCAGAAGGAGACATTAAGAAATTACTTTTAATACCTACACCTAACTCCGCATTGCATAAACATTTTGTTGCCAGCAGTTGGACTTCCCAATTGTCCAACATGACTATTTCTTTGTTGAATCAGTCCAACTAATGAACTTTTGGAAAACTCTTTCCCACATATCTTCTGTCTCGCCATTGTCTTTTTGAATCACAAATCCGTGGTCACACTTTGCACAAATTTCATATCTTAAGTTTTTCTTACCAAGCCTTGTAAATTCAAGCGGAATTAAATAAGTACTTTCTATTGGTGCGCTTTCATCTTTTCCAGCAACTTGTACGAAAATCGGGATGTCTAATTTTAATAGACTATAAAGCGGTGGTTCAGCATAGCTCCACCATCTCTTGGCAGAATAGTCATGTTTTCCTTTTGCACTAGCGTCTCCCTTATTCTCGGATATTTTTTGAAACGAAGTCAATATCTCTTTTACGTTATTAAATGTGATGCTGTCAGAAATCAGCTTTGTCCAATTCGCCTTACTGTTTTCCAGCAAGAAGTCAAAATAGTCCGGTAAAGCATTTCCTGCCCAAAACCCTAAATGAGTAATTTTTTTATTAACTGTCGCGAGTTTAGCTGCTACAGGTGCACCTTCAGAATGCCCATAAACAATTACTTTGTCAACGTCCTTTATTAATCTCTTAGTTATGTATTTTATTACCAGGTCAGCTTGTTCTACTCGGTTTTGTAAACTATTGTTTTCATGGTATTTAGAATAGTCTGTTGTCTCACCAAAATTTATTGAAGGAATACCAGTCTTTGAAATAATTGCATAACAGTAACTCTCGTCTAATAACTTATAGTCTCTAGGAAACCAACGATAAGTCGTGTACACTCCATTATCATTTTCAACCGTAAACAATGGGTCTGGTGAAGTCCCTTGTAGATACAAAACTAAATTTGTCGGCATTCTATTCTTGCTTTTATGAACGTAAAACCAGATCGTATCGTCTGCAGTCGTAATTCTATGTTCCGTAAACCCATATTTTTCTAAAACCTCTTGTCTTGTAGGTTTTATATTTTGTGAATATGAATGTGTCAGTTGAAGTACAACAAGAACAATCGTCCAGAAAAAGCCTGAATTCATTAAGTCAAGTTATTAATCTTTAAATATTATAAATATCTGTCTACGGAGCCTGTCCAATTCTGACTAACGTTTTGTAAAGTGTTGATTATCAGTACTCATTTTGTCGTCTTATTTCCTTATTTCTTCTCTAATTTACTCTTAAACGTTAGCTGTCGAAATTGATTTCGGTCTCCGAAATAGGGTGAATTGCTGGCAACGATCAGGGCTTGGCGTTGTTAGGGGGATTTGAAAATCGTCAGCCCAGAACTAAAGCCCCATTGAAAAACTGAATTTGAAGATAACAACTAAAAGCCAAATTGAAAAACGTCAAGCTGGAACTGGAGATGCCATGTTGCTGATGTTGAAGTTACAACGTCCCGCTCCAATAAAGCCAAACCCCTTGTGCGTTCGCCTTATTCTACGATGTGAAGCCTCTCAATGCGTTCAAAGTGCTTTCTGTTCAAAGTCGCAAAAGACAAATTGTTGGCTATTGCTGTTGCGGCAATAAAAAGGTCAGCCAAATCAATTTGTTTACGTTTTTGTTTTAATTGTCTGTTTATTAGTACAGCTTGTTTCACCACGTCCTTGTCAAAGGGTAAAACATTTATCCTTTGCAAAACTGCTGTTGATAAATACAATTTGCTGATGTTATTTTCGTCAACCAGCTTTTTTGTCAAACCGCCTGTTGAACCTGCAGGTTTGTTAATATAAATTTGGTTTTGTTATTCCCATTTTTTGATAATGCTCCTTATTCATCTCATAGTGAGCAGTCGTCATCATGTTTAAATAATCTTTTAAGGGCTCTAAAGTGTACTCTCTTCTTAGTTTGTCTACGTTTGTTGAATCTACAAGCCCGATTTTAGGAATGGCTCTTCCTGTTGTTTTCGTTTCATAAGTGACTTGAGTCCCAAACATCTGTTTTTCTCCTGCATTCACTTTAACCCTGTCGTACAAATATGCGTAATTGTTGGGATCTGCATTCTCTTTTTTAACTTCTTTGTCCATCGCTTTTAACAGCTTCTTTTGAAACTCTGGATATTTATCGCAATGCTGAACTAATAGCCAAAAATGGTTTGAACCTTCTTTGCCTACTTTGTTAAAACCTAAAAATCCATATTTACTAAACATTTGAGCAACAATTTCTTTATGCACAGCAAATACACTGTCTTGAAAGTTGTGCCACTGCTCTTTTGAGTAGCCCTTGTATTTTCCCGTGGGAATGTATGCAGCGATTTGGTCAACTTCAACCATATCTTTCAATTGTTTGCCAAGTTGAATTTTCTTATCTGTTGTGAACCTTACAGCACAGCTTGTCAGAATAAGAGTTATTAATAAAATTGGAATTGTATTTTTCATTTAAAATCGTTGGTTTTAAACTTGCAGGTAACGTTAAAGCATTGGCTATGTGGCGGTATTCTGTGTTCCGTCCGCCTGGTGCCGCGGCTGACTAAAGATAAAAAAGATGATGATATGCACATAGCTAAATAGATAAGGTCACGCTGGATATGTAGCTGAACAGAGTTACAGCAGTTGAAACACGGCTTCCGTCAGCCTGCATTTTGGCAATACTTTTATTAGCCGCATGGCATTCGTCGTGTCAATGTCGTGGAGTATAAAAGATAATACAAACACCAAATAAAGCAATGGCTGCTCCAATGATGTCAAACTTATCAGGCCGGAAGTTGTCAACCTTGTAAGCCCAAAGTAGTGAGAGAACAATAAAGATGCCGCCATAGGTTGCATAGGTTCTTGCAAAGTTGGCTGGTTGAAGCGTTGCAACCACACCATAAAGTGCAAGTGTCAACGACCCAACAACCCCATACCAGAAAGGTTTTCCTTCCCGCAGCCATAGCCAAACCAAATATCCGCCACCTATTTCGCAAAGTCCCGCAAGAAGAAAAAGAAGGATTGATTTTAACGCCATAATAAAAATATTAGACCTTAAAATTACCGATTATTGTTTTTAAACAACACTTTGTTCCTTGCAACTGCAATCGGTTTCGCAGCTTGTATTGCAAGCCTTAGCTTCTTTTCGTTTTTTATACCAGGCATACCAAAAAAAGAATCCGGCAAGCCCTAAAGCAAGGATGCCAATTTTTTCTAAATAAAATGAAAGGGCTGTCAATGATGCCATGCCAACAGCAGTTCCGATAATTGGTAAAGTACAACACAAGCCACATAAAGCAATGCCTGTCCACCCTAATTGTTTGTACCAATTTTTTTTGTTCTTTTCCATTTGATAGAAATTTTGAGTCACTAGTGTCCGGTTAAATTAGGTTGATTTTCAATTGAATATGATTTTGTTCTTTGACATCTTGGTATATAGTGTTATTAAAAAGGCTTGGCAAATGTGTTTTATCTAACAATGAGACACTCATTA
>JBMOKQ010000069.1:0-63820 GCA_049324295.1 Bacteroidota bacterium | reverse complement strand
AATACGCAAAACCATTGCCTGTATTGCCTTACAGAGGATATATATTTTTACACACGACCTCTGCATAACTGCCACTCTAAATTTAGTCTCACAAAAAAAAAGGACTGACCTTTTAAGACAGCCCCTTTATGTATGAATTTTAATTTCCCCCGGCCCTCTCTACTACGCAGGGGAGAGAATTTCAGGTTTTCACTTCTTCTCCCTACATTAGCTCATGCCTGTTATAGATACACGAATAGATGCATATATCAGTAAAGCAGAATCTTTTGCAAAGCCCATACTTACACATATCCGTAAACTGGTTCATAAAGCATGTCCGGATATTACTGAAACCATAAAATGGAGTTTTCCGCACTTTGAATATAAGGGTGTGGTTTGCAGTATGGCATCTTTTAAACAACATTGTGCTTTCGGATTTTGGAAAGCTTCCATCATGAAAGACCCTGATAAAATTTTGCAGACCAAAGACAGGGGTGCTATGGGTCATTTTGATCGCATTACCGGTATCAAAGATCTTCCTGCCGATAAAATCATGATCGCATACATAAAAGAAGCTGTGGCGTTAAATGAAGCTGGTATTAAATTACCATCTAAAGTAAAGGCCGATCCTAAAGCCCTTAAAATTCCTGACTATATTACCAGTGCGCTGAAAAAAAACAAAAAAGCAAACAGCACTTTCGAAGCATTTCCCTACTCTCATAAAAAAGAATATGTGGAGTGGATCATCGAAGCCAAAACCGAACCCACACGCGAAAAACGTATTGCTACCATGCTGGAGTGGCTGGAAGAAGGAAAAGACAGGAACTGGAAATACAGGTAGATGGCGGATTTATGATCTCAGATGTAGGATTTGATGTTTGATTTTGTGATCTTTGATTTTGTAATTTACTTTTTTTGACTTTTGACCCTTACCCCACCATGCACCCCGAAACACACGAATACTTCATGCAGCAAGCATTAAAAGAGGCGCAACTTGCTTTTGATGCAGATGAAGTGCCTGTTGGTGCCATTGTGGTGATGAATAATAAAATCATTTCACGTGGACATAACCAGGTAGAACTCCTGAACGACTCTACCGCACATGCAGAAATACTTGCATTAACTTCTGCCTATAGTAGTCTCGGAACCAAATACCTGCCCGATGCCACATTGTATGTAACCCTTGAACCCTGCTTAATGTGTTGCGGTGCTTTGTACTGGGGAAAGATTGGCCGTATTGTATTCGGAGCCGGTGATGAGAAGAATGGCTTCAGAAAACACATCAAAGAACAACAATCTCCCTTTCATCCGAAAACAGAAATCATCAGTGGCATTTTACAGGATGAATGCGCCTGGCTGATGAAGAATTTTTTTCAGCAGAAAAGATAGGGAGAAGGCAATGAGCTGCAAGCCACAAGCCTCAAGCTACAAGTTGGGGTAGCGTTATTTTGCTTTACTTGTAGCTTGTGGCTTGCAGCATACTCCTTTCTTTCGATTTAAGAAACAATTCATCTGCATTCAGCCGAAGCGTAGTAAATTTGTTGACTAGTTTTTACTCATTTAAAAAATATATTATGGCATTTACATTAGCACCCTTACCCTATGCACATGAAGCATTGGAACCACATATCGATACTACTACCATGCAGATTCACCATGGCAAACACCACCAGGCTTATGTAGATAACCTGAATAAAGCTATTGCCGGAACAGAACACGAAGGCAAAAGCCTAGAACAGCTGGTTGCAGCAGCCGGGTCTATCAGTCCGGCAGTACGCAATAACGGTGGAGGCCATTGGAATCACACATTTTTCTGGGACAGTCTTGCCCCCAATGCAGGTGGCGCCCCTACCGGAGCATTGGCCGATGCCATCAACAGCGCTTTTGGTTCTTTCGATGTATTCAAAGAAAAATTTGCCAATGCAGGTATGACCCGTTTCGGTAGTGGCTGGGCATGGCTGATTGTTAAAGACGGTAAACTGGAAGTAAGCTCTACCCCTAATCAGGACAATCCTCTGATGGATGTGGCTGAAATTAAAGGAACACCTATTCTCGGCGCCGATGTTTGGGAACATGCTTATTACCTCAAATACCAAAACCGCCGTGCCGATTACCTTGCTGCATTCTGGAACGTAGTGAACTGGAATAAAGTGGCGGAGCGTTTTGCTAAATAATTTTAGCCATGAGCTACAAGCTTTGAGCTATGAGTAGAAAGTAAACTCGCGGCTCATGGCTCGAAGCTCATAGCTTTATCTCAAATAATTTGCTCATGAAACTAATTCTCTCCTGTTTAACAACAATACTCCTGCTTGCATCCTGTTCTTCCGATCAGAAAAGAGTGGTAATATTTAGTAAAGGTTCTGTTGATGTGAATACTGATACTAAAACCATTAAAACTTCTGACGGAGCCGGACATGAAGATAAAACAGTTGATTTTTCGGGTAAGAGTGTTGAGCTAACACTCAACACCCCATCGGGTGAAGCTAAAGTTACACTTACCGATAATGGTTATTATATAGTGAATGTAAAAAATGATACCATCATTGGCAGCCAGGTTAATTATACCGATCCACAGCTTAGTAACCAGGTAATTACCCAGGAAGCATTACGTTTTAAAATTGATTCGTTACACAACCTGGTGAATAATAAAAATGTAGGTAAGGCCAACCGTAATTTTTATATCCTGCCCAATTCAGCGGTACATATCACTGATAATTTCGATGCTATTATAGTAGGGCCTTTTCATAACATGCGTTCCGCTGAAAGTAAAGATGGTAAAGCTCCTGAAGTATATCGTTTTTATAGCATCAAAGAAATCCGTGCAACCATAGAGAAGCTGGAAGGGATGACAGGGAGGAGAATAGAAGAATAAGGAACAGAGAAATAGGGAATAAGAAAGTAAAGCAACAAGTATTCAAGGCGTTTTCTCCTTTCTGATTTCTTATTCCTTATTCTGTATTTTCTGTTTCCTACGGTACCGGATCATACCCATGTCCGCCACCGGGTCTGCATTTACTGATTCGTTTGATGGCCAGCCACCCACCTTTGAGTAATCCATGTTTTTGTAAAGCTTCTACTGCATATGACGAACAGGTAGGAGTAAATCTGCATTTGGGTCCTATAGCCGGAGATATTACGTATTGATAAAAACGTATCAACAATATGAAAGGATAGCTGAGTATTTGTAGCAGTAATTTCATTTATAGTGAATAGTGAGTTAGGTAGCGGAGTTCAATTTGGTTTGAAGTTTTGCCAGACAGTCTTTCATCTTTTTTCTTACTACCTCAAAGGCCGGCATTTCCTTATCGATATATAAGAAGAAAACAGTTAGCTGTTTTTGTTGCGCTGCAAGTTGTTTGTAAAGATCCTGTTTTTCGAGGCGGTATGCTTCTCTTAATAATCTTTTGATTCTGTTTCGTTGTACTGCTTTTTTAAAATGCCTGGCACTTACACCGACTCCTGCTTTAACTTTTTCGGACTGAGAAGCACCTGTTTCCAGAAAAAAAACTTTTACAGGAAATACAGAAAAGCTTTTACCCGAAGCAAAAATAGCCTCGAGTTGCGTTCTGCTTTTCAGCTTTTCCTTTTTATTGTAACTAAATGGCTTCATGAACTGGCACTAAACTAAAAAAGTCCCGCCGTAAAGCGGGACTTTATATTTTTTTCATCCTCGTTACGCCAATGGCGGCGAGGTGGAATGGTTTATTTTAATCCTTTCTCGCTGGAAACAGTCAGTTTCTTGCGACCTTTCGCTCTGCGGCTGGCCAATACTTTACGACCGTTGGCAGTTTGCATACGCTTACGGAAACCATGAACAGTTTTACGGCGGCGTTTATGCGGTTGAAATGTACGTTTCATAATTACGTTTTTTTAGCTAACCCTATAATCTTGTTTCATTTCATTACGGCAGTCACCATACTGCTGTTTGTGAAAGGACGGCAAAACTAAGGAAAAGCAGTGAAAAATAGCTAAAAAAACCGTTTTGTTTTTTTAATCAATTGATTATCAGAGTAAAAATGGCTTATACAGAAAGCTCTACATGTTCAGAAAACACCGGTTCACCGAAAAATATGCTGGCATGATTATCAAAATCTGTTACTGAATCGGTAGTAAAAAACCTGCGTTTACCCTGTTGCGTAATTTGAGCAGTCATGACCGGATGACGTTCAAGGTAATCTTTCAAACTTTTGGCCACTATTTCACCCTGCGATAAAATGCCGGTACCCGCCGGTGCAAAAACCCTGATTTTTTCCATCAACAACGGATAATGTGTACAGGCGAGTAAAAGGGTATCAATGGATGGAGAATTACTGAATAAACGATTGAGGTGTTGCCGGATAAAATAATCTGCACCTGGTTTATTATACTCATTGTTTTCTACCAATGGTACCCACATGGGACATGCTTCCTGGAATACTTTAACAGAGGGGAAGAACTTAGCTATTTCAATGGGGTAACTTTCGCTTAACACGGTTCCAGTAGTACCCAGGATACCTACCGATCCGGTTTTACTGTAATTGCCAATTACTTCTGCAGTGGGCCTTATAACACCTAATACACGTTTACCGGGATCTATTCCTGGCAGATCGTTTTGTTGTATGGTTCGCAGGGCTTTGGCCGACGCCGTATTGCAGGCTAATATGACCAACTCGCAACCCTGTTCAAAAAACCATTTTACACATTGCAGGGTGTATTGATACACGGTATCAAAAGATCGGGAACCATAAGGCGCGCGCGCATTATCTCCGAGGTAGAGATAATCATATTGAGGAAGCGTTTTTACAATTTCTTTTAAAACGGTAAGCCCGCCATACCCGCTATCAAAAACCCCGATGGGTTTTACTTTAATCATTGAATAAAGTTAAGGTATCTGCCATGCGGTTTTTATCAATTACCATAAACAGATATCCTCACAAATAAAAATCCCAGCTGATGGCCGGGATTTTTATTTGATGTATATCAACTTTTTATTGTTTGGGCTTATTAGCCGGAGCTTTTGTACCTGTAGCACCGGGTACCGTTCCTCCCACAGCTTTCCAGGCATCCGCCCATTGCTGCGGTAATTCCAGCTTAAGTTTGATGGCTGTACGAATAGTGAGGTTATCCAAAAGACTTAAAGTTGGATCTACATAAGGAGAAATAGCTTCTGCTTTTAATACCAGTGTGTATTTATTCTCTTTTACTACCTGTTGTAAGGCTGCCATCATTTGCTGTCTGTAAGGCAGCAGTAAACGATCCATTTTCTCCTGTTGCATTTCCTGTGAATATTGCTGCCAGTTTGCAATTTTATAGTATAATTTGTTGAGCTCACTGATAGCCAGTTCTCTTGCTTTAGCAGGCATGGCAGCAGAATCTTTTTTGAAGAGACTGTCTCTGCGCTGGTATTCAACTACAGAGTATTGGTATTCTACATTCAATGAATCTTTTACAAAAGAATTCATCAGCGTATCAACCTTTTCGATACCAGGGAAAAGACTCAACAGGGTTTGTTCATCGAAGTATCCGATCTTAGCCTGAGATTGTGCATTGTTGGAGAACAGTAAGCTGGCTGCTACAGTCACACACACAAGTAATAATTTCTTCATTGTAGAGAGGGTTTGTGAAAATTTGATTTTAGTTCTTGTTTTTATTTAATCCCCAGTTCTTTAAGGATATCATCGCTTTTATCCAGTTTGGGGTCGGCAAATATAACGGTAATTCCTTCACTTTTATCGAGTACAAAATCGTAAGAACGGGCCAGGGCCATTTTCTGAACAGCATTGTATACCCTGTCCTGCACCGGTTTTATAAGCCGCTGACGCTCCTTAAACAGATCGCCTTCATAGCCAAAACGTTTTTTCTGAAGATCGCGGATCTCTTTTTCCCTAATAAAAAGTTCATCTTCACGTTTCTTTTTTAGCGCTTCTGTCAGCATAAACTGCTCAGCTTCATAGTTCTTATACATTTTATCGAGCTGTACCTGTTTATCATCAATCTCTTTTTGCCATTGTTCGCCCACCTGCTGCAGCTTTTTATCGGCATCACGATATTCCGGAATACGCTCCAGAATATATTTTGTGTCGATGATAGCATAACGCTGTTGTGCTTGTGTTGCGAAGACCGTACATACCAATACCAGTGCAATGAGTAAGGTTTTTTTCATAAACTTTTTTTTAGGGTTCAGGTTTATTCCGGTTCAAAGCCCAGCATAAAGGTAAACCTTGCTGCCTCTTTCATTGAACCATTTGGTGAAAACCTATCTAATCCTATGCCATAATCAAATCCGAGTAGTCCAAACATAGGCAGGAAGAAGCGCATACCCAGTCCCACAGACCTGCGGAGCTTAAACGGATTATAATCTTTGATATTAAACCAACCATTGGCAGCCTCATAAAACGCAAGCCCATAAATGGTACTGCTGGGGTTCAGGCTCAGCGGATACCTGAGCTCCATGGTGTATTTGTTAAATATTGTAAAATATTGTCTGGCCGTCTGCTGATCGGGGTTCACTTTGGGATTTGAGTTATCATAAACCGGGTAACCACGGTGTGCAATGATATCGTAACCCAACAACGCAAACTGGTTACTCAGGCCTGCATCGCCCACCTGGAAACGTTCAAATGGAGATATCTGCAGGTTCTTGTTGAACTTACCCAGGAAACCAAATTTAGCAGAGGCGCGCAATACAAATTGTTTGTTCCTTTCTTCACCATGTGGGCGACCCAATGGTACAAACCATTCGCCATTAAAGCGCCACTTATGGTATTCTACCCAACGATATGGATTGGTAGCAGTAACTATGTTTTTATTGATGAGTGAATAAGGCGGTGTTACAGCCAGGCTCAACATAAAGTTTGAACCTGAACGAGGGAACAATGGCTGATCCACAGAAGAACGTTGCAATGCTACCCTGAAATTGAAGTTGTGTACATTCCCATTATCGAACCCGGGCAGGTTAATCGGATCAATCGCATAATTACTCAGCTTATACCTCGTAAAGTTTAAGCCCAGCGACAGGGAGAAAAAGTCATCCGGCCATTTTAACTGCTTGGCGAGGCTGACGGTGGCACCTGTTGTAGATATGAAACTTGTATTCGAATAATTAGGATCGAAAAGACCAGTATTCGGATTGAATGTTTGTCCGAAACGGGTATTGTAAATACTGAAAGTAAGTGCATTTCTTTTCTTACCACCTAACCAGGGTTCGGTGAAGGAGAAATTATAAGAACGGAATGCTTTACCATTACTCTGCACACGCAGACTCAGTTTTTGTCCGTCACCCATTGGCAATGGATCCCATGCCGATTTTTTCCAGATATTTCTGATGGAGAAATTGTTAAACGATACCCCCAGTGTTCCCGTTAAACCAATTACACCACCCCAGCCTGCACTCAACTCCAGCTGGTCGCTCGATTTTTCTTCTACGCTGTAGTTAATATCCACCGTACCATCTTCCGGGTTAGGAATTGGATTGATACCAATTTTTTCCTGGTTGAAATAGTTCAGCTGTGCAATCTCACGCTGTGAGCGAATCAGGTCTGTACGGCTGAATTTTTCTCCCGGAATGGTTCTCAGTTCACGACGAATAACATGTTCTTTTGTTCTGTCGTTACCGCTGATACGGATATTTTTAATGGTAGCCTGCGGACCTTCAATAATCCTGATTTCAAAATCGATGGTATCGTTGTATACGGCTGTTTCTACAGGATCGGTACGGAAGAACAGGTAACCATCATCCTGGTAAATACCACTGATATCTCCCCCATCGGGTGAAGCAGACTTACCTAATTTTTTATTCAGTACATCGAGGTTATAAATATCACCTTTCCTGATCCCCAATATAGCAGTTAATACCGAATCGGAATATTTGGTATTCCCTCGCCAACTGATGTTACCAAAATAGTAACGGCGGCCCTCATTTACTTTCAAATCAATATTCAGGTGACCGGCTTTATTAAAATATACGGTATCTTTTTCAATCACTGCATCCCGATAACCCAGTGAGTTGTAATATGCCAGAAGGCTTTCTTTGTCTTCACTGAATTTCACCTTATCAAACTTGGCAGATGATAGTTTAATGCGTGCATATGGATCGAGTACTTTTTTGGTTTTGCTGAGTGTAAGGAAACCCCTGTCTTTCAGGTACTCTTCAAACCCATAACGCTTTACGGTTACAATCTGGCCACTGTCGAAAGTAGGATTAAGTGTTAACCTTGATTTCTCTTTGGTACCCTTCAGTTGTTTTTTCAGTTTTGTTGCCTCTACCGTATTACCACCAAAATTAATGTTGTTGATTTTTACCTTGGCTCCTTTATTCACCACAAATTCAAGGATCAGGGTGTTTTCAAAAGTAGAATCAGATCTTTCATCAATCCTCACCGATGCATTCTGGTAACCTTTTTCAGCATAGAATTTTTTAATGGCTTCTATTGCAGAAATTTTCATGTTCTCCGTAATTACACGATTGCGTACCAGCCCGGTTTTACCCGTAAGGTCCTCCGATTCACTTTTACGTACTCCTTTAAAGACAAAGTTCGACAAGCGCGGGCGTTCCGTTACGGCTATTTCAATTTCAATTTCTTTATCAACCAGTTTGGTGATATAAATCTCTACATCACTGAAATATTTCTGATCCCAGAGTTTGGTAATGGCTTTTGAAAAAGCATCGCCTCCCGGAATAGCAATTTCATCTCCGATATTGATATTGGCTATAGATATCAGAAGATTTTCATCAAAGAATTTATTCCCTGTAACCCTTACAGCCGATACTTTATATTTTTTGGGGGTACGCTGGTTAAATATATTGAGTAGTTCAGCATCTACTGAAGTAATAATGGTATCCTTACTTATTATTTGAGCATAAGCAAGGTTACCTGCCAGTGACGATACTAAAGCCAATACTAAAAATTTGTACACTTTCTGCATCCGGATTCTGTTTGTTCTTCAACTGGCTGATCTCTTGTTACAGCAGTCTCTGCAATGGTTTTGGGTTATCTAAGCGGGGCAAATTAACGGGAATTATTAAAAGTCTTTGTTAAATCAACCACCTTATTTTACTATTAGAAAGGATTTAAGACTTTTATCATGCCAGGGTGGTTTCGTTCTGTATCTGCTGACCTGTTTTTCCAAACCTCCGTTCGCGCATCTGGAAATCGAGAATGGCCTCATATAAATGGTCTTTTCTGAAATCGGGCCAGCGGGTATTGGTAAAATAGAGTTCTGCATATGCCAGTTGATATAAAAGAAAATTACTGATCCTGTATTCCCCGCTTGTACGTATCATCAACTCAGGATCGGGTAACTGACTGGTCGAAAGGTATTGCTGTAGGGTATCCTGGTTAATGGTTTCAGGGTTAATTTTCCCGGCTTTTACGTCAATTCCTATCTGTTTTACTGCATTTACCAGTTCCCAACGGCTGCTGTAACTCAATGCCATCACCAGGTTCAGCCCCGTATTGGTGGAAGTCATTTCGAGTGCCTCATTCAATTCTTTACGTGCAAATTCGGGCAGCATCTGCATATCGCCAATTACATGTAAACGAATATTATTTTTATTGAGGGTGGGTACTTCTTTACGAATCGTATCTACCAGCAGGGCCATTAATCCTTCTACTTCCTGAACCGGGCGATCCCAGTTTTCGGTACTGAAAGCATACAAAGTAAGATAGCCGATACCCAGTTCGGCACAGCCTTCCACGATATTACGCACACTTTCCACGCCATGAAAATGGCCGTATAATCTTTCCTGGCCCTTTTCTTCAGCCCAGCGGCCATTACCATCCATAATAATGGCAATATGTTTTGGCAGGCGGTCTTTATCGATTTGTGCAATAAGTGCTGACTCCATGGTCGTTCCCTGTAATATTAAGGCTGCGAAATTAACAAAATCAACGGGTTGAAGGGATTTTAATTGGCAGAAATATGGCCATTTACTCCTTTACAGCCTGAAAAAGCAGCTTATCGGGTGGTAGCAGTAGGACATTTATACGACTGCAGGCTGAATGATACCCCTATTTTAAAAGTGGCAAAAGCATCTTTTTGTGGGCTGTTTCCACGCTGACGGCCTTTAGTACCAATAGAAGAGCCTGTTTCATAACTTCTGTCCTGTAACAGGAAAGCCGGTGAGGGAGAGCCATCGGGCAGGGGTGGAAATGCATCTGGTGCATATAAACCGCTTACGTCATCGAGGTAATCGGTATTGGTGAAGCGATAAGTGAGTTCTCCAAATACATTCATCTGCTCATTCAGGGCATATTTAAACCCTACGGTAAAGGGAATACTGATTGCTATGGGGTTATACGGTTTCAGATCGGGATATAGGGAGCTACCCTGTCCTTCTGTACCCAATGGACGAAGCTGTATTTTTTCGCCATTGAGGTAGGCATAGGGATCGTGTGAGAAAACACCTACACCAATACCTACATAAGGCGTATAATGATACCCTTTAAAACCTGGTTGAAAACGAAAGAAATTAAAATCACCCGCTACAGACAGTTCCCATACATTGCTGTTGAAACTCAGGTTACGCCTGCGTTGTGCGGCATTATCACTATAAACATCCGAATATCCCAGCATGGCATAATCGGCCGATACACGTACACCTATATAATTACTGATCTGTTTACGGAAAAACAATCCAGCGGCAATTTTGGGGCGGTTTACTTTGATATTGGGATTAAGATCGCCAAAATAATGAGCAGCGCCCACGGAAACACCCACTTCACCCTGGTGCACAAAACTCTCCATCAGTTGGGCGTTTGCCTGCTGCAAACCCATGAATAATATTGCAGTAACGATTACTTTTCTAATCATAAACTTATCGGGTACTTAGCTATCTGTAAAATAGCATCAAAAATTGTTAGTATAAAAGTTAATTTCTATTTATTTCAAGGAAAGATTTTACTACAAAACTCCGGCCAAAACACCGGAAATATTGTAATCAATTGGTTTTATCTGAGTCATTAGATAAAGAACTTCCCCAAAACGATGCCTGAAGCCTCATAACAGCCATAAGCTATGGGCCACTACTGGTCTGAAAAAGAAATATGGATAAAAAGGTATTTATAACACTAAATGCAGGCAATCCGGCAATTAAAAGCAGCATACTTCTTGCCCCGGAGGCTTCCAATAGACTTTTTAAGGTCATTACAGAGAAGAAAACCTGCTTCAGGAAATAAGCAATGGAGTCTGGCCTGAACTTGTTGAAGGGTTGTAAAAGGGAAATTAGTACTGCCGGGAATAATTTTTGTAAAGGAGGCCTGGTCATTAAAAAAGGGCTCCTTTTTAGCAGTTGGGGGTTAGTAGAACCAAATTACTAAGCTAGAAGGTAGCTGCTTGGGGGTCAGCGCGTTTTCCAACAGCAATGACCGGGGACTTTAAAAGCCGGAACTCAATTCCGCTTATCCAGTCCCCAGGTTAGCTTACTGCGCAGGGTCGACAGAAAACTGTTTTCATTAAGTCGCACCAGGTTCACCGTAAATTTCTCCTTACGCACTGCCAGTTGTACTGTCTTATCTACAATTTCTCTTCTTGCATCGAGGGCACAGATAAACTGATCGGCCCTGCCTTCTACTTCAAAAGAAATAATGTTGTTGTCGGGTACAATAATGGGTCGAACATTCAGGTTATGGGGCGCCACGGGTGTTATGACAAAACTTGCCGATTCAGGGAAAAGAATCGGACCGTTACAACTTAAATTATACCCGCTTGAACCTGTTGGTGTAGAAACAATCAGTCCATCGGCCCAATAACTATTCAGGAATTCGCCATTGAGATAGGTATGAATTTTAATCATAGGCGAAATATCGCGCTTGTGAATGGCAAACTCATTCAATGCAAATGGCGAATCATCAAAAAGCGGCAGATTGGAATCGAGATGAATCAGGGTTCGTTTATCTACTACAAAAGTGCGGTTGATTAATGCGTCAACAGCACTGCCCAATTCATCCGGACTAATACTCGCGAGAAAACCCAGCCTGCCAAAATTGATGCCTAATATCGGAATACCGGTATCACGAACCAGCGTTACAGCATCAAGTATGGTTCCATCTCCTCCCAGACTTATCAGACAATCAATTTCATCATTCAAATCAGCAGGCAGGTAAAATGGAGTCATTTTATCTGCCTGCTGCAATGGTACCTGCATGGTAGCAATCAATGGCTGATATATGTATACCTGGGTTTCGTAACGTGCCAGCTCTTCCAGCAATACCAATAACGGATTGCCCATATCTGCATCGAGGCCCCGGCTATAAATGGCAATTTTCATGTTTGTTTGTTTATACTGAGGTTTATCTCATGCGCATTCTGTTCCTACTTTAATGATAAACCCATTCAACAGGGTCAGTTTTAAAAATCGTTCCTGCTCTGTAAATATAAGCCATTGCGGCCCAGTTGATTAAAGCTGTATTCAATTTTAAACACAAAATCATAGATCGAAACAATATCGAGACCAAGCCCCCAGGTACGCAAAAGTTTATTGTTCAGTGTGTTGGATGATAGGGGGTTGATATGATACCCATAACCCAAATCGCCATAGGCTTTCAGAAAGAATCGAATGGGAATTTTATCGTGTGTTTTACTGGGGAACGGATTGCGTAAAATAAAACCAAATACTTTTTTATGAAGACCGGTTTTTAATATACCAGCAGCTACACCATCTACTACATTGTATTCAAGACCACGCATCTGGTTAAAACCATATCCAATCAATCGCTGATTGAAATAAACATTATTAAAAGGCAGTTTTAAAATACCCAGACCTTCGAAGTGTAAAAAACTATTTTTTGAAACAGGTTTTGCGTACACGGCTCTCGCACTGGTGATCCAGAGATTGGTATTCCTGTTAACCCCCCGCTTATATAAGCTAGCCTCCAGTTGAAACCCTTTTGTGGGATAAGGGATATAGTCAACGTTATAGTATTTATACTGATAATTAAAATCTACATATTGAAAACGTGTAGCGCTTCCCGGAAAATAGTTTGGATTAAGTTTGAGAATGGTGTCTGCCAGTTGTTCGTTATTATATGCTACTTTCAAATAATGCCTGTTACGAACATCGGGTCGATAAGAATATGTAAAATCCAGTCGCGTAAATTTCCTCACGATATAATCCTGCCGGCTGAATAACTGTTTATTATCCCCCGTTGCATAATTCAGTTCTTTTTGTGTGGCGCGAATAAAACCCGCATTAAATCCCTGTTTCAGTTTTTTATCAAAAAAAGGTCTGTCATACCTCAAGGTGAACTGTTGCGTATATCCATTGATGAACCAGATATCGAGGTTATCGTTCCGTCCGCTCACATTGTTTTGTATAAGCTTCAATCCATAATTTACCCGGTCAAAACTTCGTTTTTGCTCTACCCACCACTGGTTAAAATTTCGGTCTACCAGCCTGAAATAAGGTAATGGGAAAAAATACCAGCGCTCTTTTACATCTACATTAATCACCAATACATTTCCTTTTTTTGCGGCCACATACACATTTACATCTACAAAGAGCAATGTATTCATTACCTGCTGTTTGGCCTGCAGCAATACTTTTTCCAGGTTGCCAGCCGGCAGTCTGTCTCCTTTTTTAAAAGGCATTTCACGAAGAATAATGTATTCTTTGGTTTTTTTGTTGCCGTTCACTTTCACTTCACCCACCAGTTGAAAGATACTTTTTGTGGCTACCAGTTCTGAAAGACTTTTTTCAGCAACAACTGTAGTATCCTTCTCCTGTGCCAATAAAGAACCGGTAATCAGTATACAACCATAAAAGAAAAATAGCTTCATGCGCATCCCGGTAGTTACAATCAGAGTTTGTAAAAATAGGGGAATCGCTTCTTAGAGTCTTTTAAAATTAAACAGGTGTATACAAGCTATGAGCTGAGGGCTATGAGCTGCGAGTGAATATGTGTTTATTGACTATGCAAATGGTTGATCGATGGATGGTGACGGCTGTGAAAACCATTTAGGACCATTTTCTGTCATATACACACAGTCTTCATGACGAACACCAAATTCACCAACAATGGAAATGTTTGGTTCAATGCTGAAACACATACCTGCCTGTAATAATAATTTGTTTCCCTTTACCATATTACCCCATTCATGACCATCCATTCCTATACCATGTCCGGTACGATGTGGTAAACCGGGCAACTGGTAACCTGGGCCAAAGCCTGCATTGGTAATTACTTTGCGTGCTGCAGCATCTACATTTTCGCAGGGTACACCTAACTGCGCTGCTTTAAAACCTGCAGTCTGTGCTGCTTTTTCGAGATTCCATATTTCCTGCTGACGGGCAGTGGGTGCCGTACCAAATACAATGGTCCGGCTGATATCGGAAGAATATCCTTCCACCCTGCAGCCACAATCCATCAGAACAATATCGCCTTTCTTTAGCCTTTGTGGTTGTGTGCTGCCATGCGGAAAGGCAGATGCTTCTGCAAAATTTACCATCGCAAAATCGCTGCTGCCACCAAACTTATTCTGTGCCGTTGCAACAATATCTGAAAACTCTTTTGGCAACATACCTTCACGCAAACTGCTGATACCAATTTTCATAGCAGCAATAGTAATATCAGTAGCTTTCTGCATCAATGCAATTTCAGCAGGCGATTTAATCAATCTGCAGGGAATAGTAACAGGATCACCACTCACAAAATTGAACTGTGGCGCCAGTTTACGAATACCATCCATGATAAAAAAACGAATAGACTCTTCTACTGCCAATGCTCCACCGCTAACTCCTCTCAACTGTAAGGACTGAATAATTAACTGGTATGGGTTTTCATCTTCCTGCCAGGCATATACATCTTTACCAATTTTTATCAGTTCACGCAAACGGTTTTCTTCAAAACCCGGGCATATATAAAACACTTCGCCAACAGCCGGAATCACTGCTACCATGGTTCTTTCGCTTCTACCCCAATGAATACCGGTATAATAAACCATGGCTGTTCCTGCATCCAGTATCAATGCCTGCATCTTATTTTCAGACAGTAGTTGTTGTACTTTTTTAATTCTGGCCTGCCGCTCTTCCAGTGTTATGGGTTGTATATGTTTTGTCATGGATTGCAGGCTATCCATCACTTTGGCAGGATCTTCATTTCCGGATGATGGAGATGAACAGGCATTCAATCCCATTACGGTACCTGTGCCTGCAGTTATAACAGACAGGTTGATAAAAGCTCTTCTTTTCATAATAAGTAGTTAGGAGGAATCAAGTTAGCAGAAGCTGAGTAATACCTTGTGCAGAATTTTGATCGAAGGTTATTAAATCTTATCCCAAAAAGAACAGCTTAGAAACGGCTGGGGTCTTACATGTTCAGATAAGATAAAAGATGATTGTAGTTCTCTTTTAATTCATTCGCATATTGTTCCTCTCCAAAATAATAGCGAACAATATAATCGTAACGCTGGAAGGTGGCCACTATATCCGACACTTCAATTTTATTAATCTTAATAGTTACAATTACCAGGCCTGTATCACTTTCAGGGTAGGTATTCACTTGTGTAATGTAGGCATCATTGGTTTCTACCAGGCGGCTGATTTCACCAAAAGAAAAATGACGTTTATCTGTTTCGAGTACAATTATTCCTCCTTTTTCATCATGCCCGAGAAAATGAGATACATGTGCAAATAAAGATTTAGCAGGAATAACACCCTGTAATTCGTATTGCTCATTAATAACCGGTAACATACTCAATTCATGTTCTGCTACCTGCTTTACGGCTACCAAAAAATGTTCCTCTCCTTTTACAAAAAGTTTTTTTAACGATTGCTCAAGTGATGCCAGTAAGCCATCTTCATCAGCATCCAACAGGTCATCTTTTTCAATGATGCCTGCAAATTTTTCTTCGCTGAGTACAGGGAGGTGCAGGAGGTCGTAGTCTTCCATTAACTGGAGTGCAAAAGATACCTTATCAAAAAGATTAACCGCCGGGAAACCAGTGTTGATTAACTGCGATGCAAGCATAAAAAATCCTCCTCTTACTAAATAGACACTTCAATTGCTATTAAGGTTGCGGGGCAACACTTAATTTATTCAAAAAACCATCCAGTATCTGGTTAAACTCCAGGGGCACTTCCATCATTGGTGCATGACCACATTTGTCTACAAAATGTAATTCGCTATTTGGAATCAACCGATTGAATTCCTTACCTACAAATGGTGGTGTAATGGTATCGTTATTTCCCCAGATAAGCAAAGTGGGTTGTTTTATCTGGTTCAGTTCCTCCCCAAGATTATTACGGATGGCGCTTTTTGCCAGTGCAATAATTTTGATGACCTTAATACGGTTATTGGTAATTTCAAACACTTCATCTACCAGTTCTTTGGTAGCGGTATTCGGATCATAAAAAGTTAACTGTGTTTTCTTTTTGATGTACTCATAATCACCACGTTTGGGGTAACTATCACCCATACCATTTTCAAACAAGCCACTGCTGCCGGTAAGAATTAATGATTTGATTTTTTCGGGATGCTTCAGAATATGCACCAGGGCCACATGTCCACCCAATGAATTACCCAACAAATGGATACCTGTATAACCACGTGCCTCTATAAATTTCTGAACATATTTTTCAAGTCCGCCAACGGAAGTGTGAAAAATATCGAGGTCAAAAAGTGGTAACATAGGTACCACTACTTTGCATTTGGGTCTGAAATGTTCAATCAGGTCCCTGAAATTACTCAGTGCGCCGAATAACCCATGCAGTAATAACAAAGGTTCTCCTTCCCCTTCTTCAATGAACTTAAATTTATCCTGTTGTTTAATCTCGTAATTCATTCGGTTAGTTTCTTATGCAAGCTTATGATCGGTACAAATAAAAGAAAAACCCTTTACAATTTCAGTAACGTTTAAATCGCTCTTCAAATTGTTTTCAGTCTTAGCTAAAATACTGATTTAACGGCAAAAACGGATGTTTAAATACTTGCAGATATTAATGGGCAGGTTCCTGTGTCTTGCCTACTGTTTCAAAAAAGTCAGTCAAACTTTCAAACATATCGCTAAATAAAGGAATAAGTTTACCAATTCCGTCAATAGTCCTGGGCCCCCAGGGCTGTATAAAGCCATATACTTTTGATGTTGCAATACTATTTGCATCTAGTAAATGAAGTTTCTCAGCAAAAAACAACAGTACACTCAGCACCAGTATATATAATACAGCATATAATACAACCCCTGCCAGTTTATTCAACCATCCTAACAACAGCAGTTCTGCCATTTTATGTAAGGCAGTGGCGCCCAATCTTATCAATATTACCACTACGATCATTACCAGTGCAAATGAAATAAAGGGTAACCATGACTGCGACACAGATGTATACTCGCCTAGCTGTTTTGCAACATATACTGATAATTTCATTGCTGCGGCCAAACCCACTATAATGGCCACCAATGAAAATACTGCCACAATTAATCCATTACGGTAACCTTTAAAAAGGGCGAAAACCATGCAGATGATGAAGAGAATGTCGATAAGCATAAAATGATGAATGGTCAATGGTGAATGGTCAATGGTGACCATGCAATATTCACCATTGACATATTTAGTTCCCTGCCAATAATTCCTTTACCACCGCCGAAATGGCTTTCCCATCAGCTTGTCCGGCGAGTTGTTTGCTTGCGGTGCCCATCACTTTGCCCATATCCTGTGGACCCGTGGCGCCAACCGTGGCAATAATGCCGGTAACTATTTTTTTCAGTTCCGCTGCATCCAATTGCTTAGGCAGGAACTGTTCAATTACAGTAATTTCTTCCTGTTCTTTCTGCGCCAGGTCGGTACGGTTCTGTTGCTGAAATATTTCCAGTGAATCTTTTCTTTGTTTTACCAGTTTCTGCAATAGCTTCATTTCGCCATCTTCAGAAACCTGTCCGTTGGCACCGGGTTCTGTTTTGGCCTTAATGATTTCTGCTTTAATGGCACGCAAACCACGTAATAATGCTTCATCTTTCAATTTCATGGCTTCCTTCATTCCCGCCATTACTTTTTCTTCTAAGCTCATATCGGTAAGTTTTATTGATTTTCTTTTAACTGACTGTCACGGAATTTTTTGTAGAAATCTTTGGCAAAATTTTTCATATCATCCACGAGTTCTTTTTGTTGCGTGGCCCGCATATAAGAATCTGCCATACCCATCAATGTCTGGTAGTAAAAATCTGCCATTTCATCTACCATCATATCCTTGGTCCAAAGGTCTATACGAAGAGCCGATTTATCGGCTGCGTCCCAAAAAGCCACCATCATGGCCCTGGCTTGCTGGGCCATATTTGCGGTACTGTCTGTTGCCTTCCACTCAATATTCTGCGGCACTTTATTTTCATCTAAATGAACGTCGATGCTTATTGTTGACTGATGCATAATTTCCAATATATAATGAGGCGCAAAAATAGTATTAATCGGAGAGATATAAGCGCTGTAGCTTTACTATTCACACAAAACAGCCTCTTGCAGCTCCCTGTAAACGGCAGCGGCAGTTGTATCCCAACTAAAGGACTGCGCCCGTTCCAGCCCTTTTTCAATAAAGGCGTTACGGATGCCTTCACTACGATAAAGGGCCAGCATTTCTTTACCAATTGCATCATGATTGGACGGATCAACAATTAAGGCGGCATCACCCGCCACTTCGGGCATACTGCTGGTATTGGAACAGATAACGGGTACACCTGCCTGCATGGCTTCCAGTATGGGTAACCCAAACCCTTCAAACCAGGATGGATATATCAGTGCATATGCTGCTCCTACCACTCTTTGCAATTGAGCCTCTGGCAGGTAACCAAGTAATACCACATCATCGCGGTATTTGTAGGTTTTTATTTTTTCAAGCAGGTCATCATACTGCCAGGCCATTCTGCCCGCCACCAGCAATTTCATATTACTGTGCTGCCATTTTTTAAAATGTGAAAATGCTTTGAGCAGGTTCAACAGATTTTTACGCGGATGTATACCACCCACAAATAAAAAATATTCTCTTCCATCTGCATAACCGTCTTTCATCGCCTGTTTCGCTTCCCATTCAAGCTGAACAAAACCTGTCCGGGCCGCACCCGGAACAACTGTTATTTTATTTTCTGCAGTACGATAGGTTTTGCAGATATCATTTTTTGAAAACTGTGATACCGTAACAACCTTTTTTGCTTTTCGAATAAAAGCAGGTGTAAACCAGTAATAATATAAACGCTGATACCAGCTAATGTATTGAGGATAATGTTTAAAAGCCAGATCGTGTATCATCAATACCTGTGGTACATTGCTGGTTAAACTACAAAAACCATAAGGCTGAAACCATACATCAGCTTTCCATCTTTTCACTGCGGCCGTTGCTTTTACATCGTACCAGTATTTAAAACTAAGCGGATGCCTGGCCTCGGGTGTGACCAGCAGATGGGTAACATTTGGCTGATTGATAAAATCATTGCCCCAGGGTCTGTCATACAATAACAGGAATTCATCTTCAGGATGCAGGTTAATGATTCTTTGAACCACTTCGGCAGTATAATGACCATAACCCTCCATTGGATTATTCTGCAGAAATATGGCGTTGATGGCGATACGCATGGGAAGCTAAATTATTGTTTTGCGGCCCACAAATTCATTTTCTTTTCCAGCAGTTCCAGTGGTAATGCGCCATCTTTTAAAACAGCATCATGAAAGGCATTTATTTTAAATTTATCTCCCAATTGCTGTTCATATTTTGTTCTCAATGCCCTGATTTTTAAAGCACCTATTTTATAGCCCAATGCCTGTCCGGGTATAGCCATATACCTTTCAATTTCTGCAACAGCGCCGGCTTCACTGATCTGTTCATTTTCCATCATATAGGCAATGGCTTCTTCCCTTGTCATTCCTTTTACATGCATACCTACATCTACAACCAGACGTATGGCTCTGTGCATTTCATCACCCAATGCACCGATGTATTGATAAGGGTCTTTATATAATCCCAATTCATTACCCATACTTTCACAATACAATGCCCAGCCTTCTACGTAGGCATTATTCCCGCCAAAGCGCCTGAATTTTGGCAGTTTTGTATTTTCCTGTTGCAGGCTTATCTGGTAATGATGTCCGGGTATGGCTTCATGTAAAAACAAACTCTGCATACCACTAGTTATATTAAACGTAGTTGCGTCGAGAATAGGCACATAAAACACACCTGGTCTGCTGCCATCGGGTGTTCCCTGCTGGTATTCTGCACTGGCACTTACGGCGCGGAAAGCTTCGGTCTGTCTTATTTCAAATGTTGTTTTGGGTGTTTTGCTGAATAGCTTATCCAGGTTGGGTTGTATGAGTTGTTGTATCGACTGAAAAGCCTGAATTACTTCTGTTGCTGTTTGATAAGGTGTAAATTTTTTATCGGTATTGATAGAAGTAAAAAAGTCTTTCAGATTGCCTTTAAAACCTACCGCATCTTTTGTTTTCTCCATTTCGGCTCTTATGCGTTTCACTTCTGCCAGGCCTGTTGCATAAATTTCATCGGGCGTAAATCTGGTAGTGGTTTGCTGTTTTACCAGGAAACGATAATGATTTTCTCCATCCGGAACAGCAGCAATACCGGTTGATGTTCTGGACACAGGCAAATATTCGTTCTGCAGAAAATCGGCCATTTTTCTGCATGCAGGTGCTAATTGCTTTTTGATCAGTGTAATAAATGCTTCGGCCAGTCTTTTTTTATCTGTAACCTCAAAAGCAACGGGCATCAGGTTTACTGGACCATAAAACAAACTTGCCGCTACTGTATCTGTAACAACAGAACGAAACTGAGGAATCATACGTTCTACCAGTATTTTAGGCAATACATAACCCGAACTCATTCCTTTTCTGAAATACACTATGGCGCTATCGAGGTAAGCAGGAAAAACAGCGGCACGTTTTAACCAGTTATCATAATCCTGCACTGTCTTAAATGGCTGGTACACCTGGCCACTAGCCATCTGCATGAATACAAGATGGGTGCTGGAGAACTGGTTCAAAGGCATATAATTATCCTTGAACCCCAATGCTTCGATATTCACTTCCAACTCACGTTTCAATACATCATAACTCAACTGGTCATTCGCATTCAGGTATTCACGATCGAATTTGCTGAGGTAAGTGAGTTGTTCTTTATAAAAATTTTTTAGTGTTAATCGATGTTCATCTGTAAAATCAATCAGCAAGCGGTCATTGTATCTTTCATCGCCATTAATAGTAGCTTCAATTGGATAAAATTTCAAACGCTCCTCATAATAAGTATTCAGAAAAACTGCCAGTTCTTTGTTGTCTTCTCCGGTAACATTACTGTTACTTAACTGACAGGCTGAACACAGCAGGAAAAAACCCAATCCCAGAAAAAGATATTTCATACAAATTGATTTTGAAGAAAGGACCATGGTCTATACACCATAATCATAAAACCCTTTCCCTGTTTTTCTTCCTAACTCTCCAGCTTCTACTTTTGCACGTTGAACAGATGAGGGTGTTAATCGCAATGGTTTCCCCAATGCTTCCCATACAATATTACTTACACCATAATTAATATCCATACCAATCAGATCCATCAGTTTAAACGGGCCCATTTTAAATCCACTGGCTTCCATGAGTTGATCGATGGTGGCTATATCGGCCTGATCTTTCTCTACAAAACGCATGGCTTCGAGATAATAATGTCTTGCCACCCGATTTACAATAAAGCCAGGTACATCTTTACAAAGTACAGGTGTTTTCTGCATTTGTTTTGTTATGGCAATGGTTTGTTCGATAATAACCGGTGAAGTTTTTTCTGTTTCAATTACTTCCACCAGCTTCATCAATGGTGCCGGATTAAAAAAATGCATTCCTACCACTCTTTCCGGATGAGGCATCGCTTCTGCAATTTCAGTAACGGAAATAGATGAAGTATTGGTGGCCAGTATGGTTTCGCTGGTATTAATAGCCGATAGGTTTTGAAACAGGCTTATTTTGGCATCTTTTTTTTCGATGATCGCTTCAATAATCATATCTGCCTTACAATCCTGTATATCAGCAGTAAATAAAATGCGGTTCATGATGTTTTCCTGTTCTGCCGCCGTTAGTTTTCCTTTCTCCACCAGCTTAACAAGACCTGTTCGGATGAATTGTTTACTTTTTTCCACCATTTCGGGGTTCAGATCGAACTGTATGGTACGAAAACCTGCCTGTGCCGATACCTGCGTAATTCCGCTTCCCATGGTTCCAGCTCCACAAACACAGATGGTTTTAATGTTGATCATATGGCTCCTGCTTTAGATTGGTGCAAGATACTTACATCTTTTCCACTTTAACTAACCCACATAAGTTACTGCTTTACAGATGCATTACTTTTATACCATGCAAAAGCCTCTTCAGCAACTCGATTTATTTGGTATGCCCATTGAGCCGGTTTCGGCGCCTGCTAAAAAAAAGCCGGTTGTTAAAGAAAAAGCTGCGGAGCCGTTACCCGCTATTACTGAGGTAGTGGCCGAGCCAGTGCCTTTACCAGAACCCGTTATTGAACAACTTGCTCCTGTAACAGATCCGGTGGTATTTGCAGATGAACACATTGTAGTGAAGATTAAAGCTAAAACACCCGAACCTGTTGTTATTGAAAAAATAAAACCTGAAATACCGGCTGTACTTACAGAAAACAATACACGTCAACCCGGTAAACGCGGCCGAAAATCTTTTCGTGAAATCGATACTGAAGTTGACCTGATTGAAATACCTGATGAAGAAACACTCAAACAAAAATTATATTATTCCATCAGTGAAGTGGCAGGATGGTTTAAAGTAAATACGTCATTGTTGCGTTATTGGGAAAATGAGTTTGATGTGCTTCAACCCCGCAAAACACGCAAGGGCGACCGATTATTCAGGGTGGAAGACATTAAAAACTTACAGCTTATTTATTTTCTCCTGCGCCAGCGTAAATTCTCCATTGAAGGAGCCCGCAATTACCTCAAACAAAACAAGGGCCAGGCCGATGTGCAGTTACAATTGGTGCAATCACTTACCAAATTCAAATCTTTTTTACTCGAATTGAAAGCGGGGCTCGGAAATTAATTATGCTTGTTTTACCGTAACAGATGTATTAGATGCTGCCAGTATAATGCCATGCTGTTCCATCCAGTTAATAATCTGCAGGTTTGTTTCCTGTCGCAACTGGTTAAACGCCTCTATTGGTTGTTCGGCATTTGTAAAAAATTCCACGGTTATGATATGTGCATTCTTTCCTGTTTCCCCTAAGAAAACCACTTTATTTTCTATTTCTGGCAGGGTAAGTATTTGTTTGATGGCATCTGTTAATGACTGAAGCTGCGCTGCGGTAGCAGCAAGATCTATCTCCAGTTTTAATTCTGCTTTTCGTTGTGTACGTAAACTCATATTATCTACAATACTGTCTACCATTTGCTTGTTCGGAACAGATATATATGTTTTCTCCGTGGTCCTGATTCTTGTACTCCGCAACCCTATTTTTTCGATATTGCCGGTAAAGCCATTCACTTTCACGAGATCGCCCACTACAAAAGGTTTATCAAAGAAAATAATGAATGAGGCAATAAGGTTTTCCATACTTTCCCTGGTGGCCAGTGCAATAGCAGCACCTACGATACTCAGACCGGTGAGCAGGTTACCGATACTTTTATTAAATGCAAATTTCATCATCAACAATATGCCTATGATGACAAGTATTACTTTGAAAAAATCTTTGAAGAAAATAATAAGCTGGTTATCGGTCTGATCCTTGGTAAGATTGGCTTTTTCTTCGAGCACAGTTGCTATGAAATCAATGATACGCAGGCAAAGACGAATAAATATAATTACCATTATGGCATTGGCAACTGATTCAATCAACTGTTTAGACGTTATACGGTAAATCTTAAAATCGAGTAGCCCTGGAAATTTGAGCTT
This sequence comes from Bacteroidota bacterium, assembly GCA_049324295.1. Classification (GTDB taxonomy): domain Bacteria; phylum Bacteroidota; class Bacteroidia; order Chitinophagales; family Chitinophagaceae; genus Sediminibacterium. The sequence goes on along the minus strand of JBMOKQ010000069.1, from coordinate 39,981 downwards.
ATCGATAGCAATAATGGAAATTGAGAGTAGCAGGAACAAACCAAGTGGTTGTACAACAAGATCAAGAAACGATTTTCTGGCCGTCTGGTTTTTTTTATTGGCAATCATTTTAAACAACTGATGTGCCAGGTATTTCGAGATAAGTTTTTTCAGCAATAACATCAACAATATGGCACCTAATACATAGAGGTAAGACTCTACTGTATTATCAAATACTTTCTGTTGTAAAAAACGATCCATCATTCTAATTTATACGCGTTACTGCTCCCATTTATGCAACTGCATATTGGTGCCATCAAAACTGGCATAGGTATAGTTTCTGATCCAATCGCCCAGGTTAATATAACGACTTTGTGTTGTTAATGTAAAATCAATCGGGTAATGGCGATGGCCAAATACCATATAATCGTATTGCTCTTTTTGCAGTAATTCTTTACAATAAATAATCAGCCATTCATTTTCCTCACCCAAAAAATGTTCATCAGCTGTACCGGTTTTCTTCCTGCTTTTGCGACTGAAGTAGTTAGCAAGACCAATACCCCATGTAGGGTGCAGCTGACCAAATAACCACTGACAGAATGGGTTCCTGAATATTTTCTTCAACAATTTATATCCATGATCGCCCGGACCAAGTCCATCACCATGAGCAATATAAAAGCGTTTATTGTTCCATTCAAAAACCTTGGGGTGATGATACACGGGTATATTCAGTTCTTCTTCAAAATAGCCGCTCATCCACATATCGTGATTGCCGGTGAATACGCGTACATCAATGCCGTTGTCTGTAAGTTCTGCCAGTTTACCTAACAATCGTACATAACCTTTGGGTACCACTTTTTTGTATTCATACCAGAAATCGAAAATATCACCCACAATAAATACCATGGCCGCATCCTGCTTAATATGGTCAAGAAAAGCCATTACTTTTTTTTCACGTATAAGGCTACCTGCATGATCAGGTGCACCCAGATGAAAATCTGATAAAAAATATATTTTTTTTTGAGCTGTTATCAATTGCATCCGCCGTATAAAAATAGTTATGATTTTTTTTGTTGCATATAAAGCAGGAGATCGCCGCAATCAATTCTCGGCTTTCCTTCTACGGATCCGTTAAACCAGTATATCCATGCTTCTACGGGTTTACCATTTAGCAAAACCGTTGTTTTATCTCTTCTGTAAAGTTGTGGCTCATCAGGCTCCCCATTAATGCCCTCATAATCATCTAACTGACCAATGGCCCAGGAAAATTCTTCTTCTTTCTGGATGGCATATAATTCACCCGTGATCCATTTTTCTTCGCCGGATGCATGAGCTGCCGGGTATTCACCCATATCATATAATTCGCCACGAACAGTAGCTGTTCCCAGCAGAGAGAAATAACGGCTGATATAGGCATAGGCCGGATGCTGAAAACCACTTCTCAGTGAGCCATATACAAACAAGGGTAAAATTTCAATCGGCATATACAGGTTATACGTTTCGTTGTACTAAAAAACAAAAAACTTCTTTGGGTCCATGCACACCTACTACCAGCGTTTTTTCAATATCGGCTGTCCGGCTTGGGCCCGTAGCCAGTGTAATCATAGAGGGTAGTTTTTCGGCGTATTCTTCTTTTAATGATAGTAATGCTTCTTCCACATCATATACTAACTGATCGGTATAAGCAACACAAATATGCACCGGTGCATACACACTTACTGTTCTGCCGCTCTCCTGCGCACTCGACATTATCATACTTCCTGTTCTCGCCACCAGGTATTCGCAACCGGTAATAGAGGCATCGCAGCTTTCTACATCGGGTGCCGTTATGGCGTTAAACCCGGTCTGTTGCAGGTTTTGTTTCAATTCTTCTTCCCTGCAATACAATGTCTTCCACTCACGTTTAATGAATAACATATCCAGTTGCGATACCAGCTCTTTTTCATTCTCACAAAAAGCAAAACGCCCTTGTAACTGTGTAAAATTTTGTGCAAATAATACTTCCAGGTCATCTGTAGCAGGCTGAAATACAGACCCGTTTTCTTTTACCCTTTCAGGAAAGGGAACAGGCACTGGTTGAGTCAGTGCCTGTTTTATTTTTTTCAAGATATTTTCTCTTGCGCTTTGTAACATCAGGCTATAACAGTTGAATCTGTTTGTGTATCGGTATGCGCGCCATTTTCGGTTATAACAGGAGCAGTGGCCTCTGTAGCCGGCTGCACTGTTGGTTCTGGTTCAACATCCAGTATCTTTTTCTCTTCGAATGGGCGTTTACCAATCAATTCTTCCACATCACTCTTATGTAGCACTTCTTTATCGAGCAGTTCTTTTGCCAGCTTTTCAACTTCTTCTTTTCGGTCAGTAAGTAATTGAATAGTTCGCTGGTAAGCTTCGTCAATAATACTTCTTACTTCTTCATCAATCAGTTTACCGGTTTCTTCACTGTAAGGTTTGGTAAATGTATTTTCCTGTGAAGGATCATAAAAACTCACATTACCCACTTTACTGTTCATACCATATGCAGTTACCATGCTGTAAGCAATACGGGTAATCTGCTGCAGGTCGTTGGCGGCTCCGGTAGATATTTTACCAAAGAATATTTGTTCTGCTGCGCGGCCACCCAGTGTCATACAAATCTGATCCATTAACTGATCGGTATTGTACAGATACTGTTCTGTTGGTGTGTACTGCGCATAACCTAAAGCTGCCGTACCTCTTGGTACTATGGTTACTTTCAACAATGGATAAGCATGTTCCAGGAACCAGCCACAAACGGCATGTCCGGCTTCGTGATAAGCAATTACCGATTTTTCATGTGGGGCGATGATTTTATTTTTCTTCTCCAGTCCACCAATCACACGGTCAATCGCATCCTGGAAATCACTCATATCTACTGCCTCTTTCCCTTTGCGTGCAGCTATCAGTGCTGCTTCGTTACATACATTGGCAATATCGGCACCGGCAAATCCGGGTGTTTGTTCAGCAAGTTTATGCAGATCGAGTGTTTCAGAAATTTTAATCGGCATCAGGTGTACTTTAAAGATCGCTTCACGACCTTTTACATCCGGACGATCAATTGAAATCTGTCTGTCGAAACGACCCGGGCGCAACAATGCGCTATCCAGTACATCGGGTCTGTTAGTAGCGGCGAGGATAATAATACCAGTATCTCCACCAAAACCATCCATTTCCACCAATAACTGGTTCAGTGTGTTTTCTCTTTCATCATTACTCATGATGGCATTCCTTCCGCGGGCACGACCAATAGCATCTATCTCATCAATAAAAATAATACAAGGTGCTTTTTCTCTTGCCTGCTTAAACAGATCGCGTACCCTGCTGGCACCAACACCCACAAACATTTCCACGAAATCGCTACCACTCAGACTAAAGAAAGGAACCTGCGCCTCTCCGGCCATGGCTTTGGCCAATAATGTTTTACCTGTACCCGGAGGACCTACCAGCAATGCGCCTTTAGGTATTTTACCACCGAGTGAGGTGTATTTTTTGGGGTTTTTAAGGAAATCTACAATCTCCATCACTTCCACCTTGGCTTCATCAAGTCCGGCAACATCAGCAAATGTGATATTTACTTTAGCGCCTTTATCAAATAAAGTAGCTTTTGATTTTCCGATATTGAAAATACCCCCCGGACCACCACCGCTGGACGGGCCTCCCATTTTGCGCATGAGCAGTACCCAGGCTACTATAATGATGAGTAAAGTAAAGACCGTGTTCAGCAATGGGCCGAACCACTCGGGTGCTTCTACTACTGTTGTTTCTACTTCTGCTATATTATTCTCTTTACAAAACTTGTCTAACCTTTCTTCAAAGACTTTCCAGTCTACAATTTTGAAAGAAAACAAAGGAGCATTACCTACTTTTTTGGGATCAAGTTTGCCTTTGAATTGCTTTACATAAAAGTCTTTGCTCAGTGCATCTTTCTTAACGTATACATGTACCTGTTCTTTGTTTTTAACAAGATCCAGTTTTTGAACATCGCCCTGTACCAGGATATTTTCCCTGAATTGTTTTTCTGTAATAACTTTTAATTCGGGAGCGAAGTTGAATACCTGAGCCGATATCAGCACAATGATGATAATACCGTATATCCAGTAAATATTGAATTTTGGGCCCTTACGTTGCCCGTCTCCTTTTTCCATATTTAATTTCGATTGCTTGTTTTCCTGTAACATATTCCTCTCAGTATAATGACGTTTCAGGATCATTTATATTCAATGACCCTTATTTTTTTCTTTATTCGTGTATTTGTGAGGCCGCATCGCTCCACATTTCTTCCAGTTTATAAAACTTGCGTGCATCCGGATGCATTACATGCACCACAATGTTTACATAATCAATCAATACCCATTGTAATGCCTGTCTGCCTTCATGTTTATAAGGGGCTTCTCCACAGGTTTTTTTCACTACATCTTCCACTGAATCGCAAATGGCCCTGATCTGGGGGGTACTGGATGCCTGGCAAACCACAAAAAAATCTGCCGCCGCTTCCGGTATTTTCCTCAGGTCAAGACTTATGATATGTTCTGCTTTTTTATCCTGAACAGCTTTAATAATGGCCTTGAAAATTTTCGAGTTGCGTGAAAGTCTCGTTACCGAGCTTTTAGTACGGCTTTGTAAAACAGAAAGCGGTTCCAATAATAGATATGATTTAAAATTTAAATAATGACTCCGGGTATCCGTACCCTTAATAAACATCGGGTGTTTAACGGTCTCGTTGGTAACTTCGTCAAAAATAGTAATTCTTTGCCATCAGAGAACGTTAAACAACCAATTGGACAGCCGTTCGTGGAATTATCTGAGGCGGATAGTACCAACATCTATGCCATGACCCATATTCAACACAATATGGCAACACATGGTTCGGTTTTTTTTGCGCATCGCCAGTGGGCAGGTAAGGGCCAACATGGAAAAAGTTGGATTACAGAAGCAGGGCAAAACATCATTATGTCGGCTGTAATTGACCCTAAGCCGCTGATACTGCGACAACAGTTCCAATTAAGCGTGGCCGTTGCACTTGCCTGTTACGATTTTTTCAGTCTGTATGCCGGAGATGAAAGCTCTATTAAATGGCCAAATGATATTTACTGGCGTGACAGAAAGGCAGGGGGTATTTTGATTGAAAACCAGTTACGGGGTCAGAATTGGCAGTGGGCCGTGGCCGGAATAGGTATTAATATCAACCAGGTATTGTTTGATACTGCGCTGGTAAACCCTGTTTCACTGAAACAAATCACCGGAAAAAATTTCGATCCTGTTCAATTGGCAAAACAACTATGTACACATTTAGAGTCAAGACTATCTCAATTACAGAATGACCCTTTTAAACTATTACTTGCGGCTTATAATGAACATTTATTCAGAAAAGGCGAAATCATTCATCTTAAAAAAGCTAATAGTCGTTTTTCCTGTACACTTTTGGGTGTAAATGAACAGGGAGAATTACTGGTAGAAAATGGCCCCTCCGATCGTTTCCGGTTTGGTGAAATCAGTTGGATCATTGCGTAACTTATCTTGCATTAGTATGGAACCTGTTAAACTCACACAATTTTCGCATGGTGCTGGTTGTGGTTGCAAAATAGCACCGGCGGTTCTTGATAGCATCCTGAAAATAAATCAGCCTTCAACTGTATTTGCCAGATTGCTGGTAGGCAATGCCAGTAAAGATGATGCGGCTGCTTATGATTTAGGAAATGGCCAGGCACTCATTAGCACCACCGATTTTTTTATGCCTATTGTAGATGATGCTTTTGCCTTCGGAAAAATTGCAGGCGCCAATGCCATCAGCGATGTGTATGCCATGGGAGGTACACCCATTATGGCCATTGCTATTTTAGGATGGCCCGTTGATAAACTTGCGCCCGAACTGGCACAACAGGTTATTGAAGGCGCAAGGGCCATTTGCGAGGAAGCAGGTATTCCATTGGCCGGCGGACACAGCATCGATTCTCCTGAACCCATTTTTGGTTTATCGGTGAATGGATTGGTGAATAAAGAACAACTCAAACAAAATAATACCGCCAAAGAAGGCGATTTGTTGTTTCTCACCAAGCCGTTGGGTGTGGGCATTCTTTCCACCGCTCAGAAAAGAAATGTACTGACAGAAGAGAACCAGGCTTTACTATTGAAGCAGTTGATGCAATTAAATAATGTGGGCGCAGCTCTCGGAAAAACAGATGGCGTTCGTGCCATGACCGATGTTACTGGTTTTGGTTTACTCGGTCACCTGATAGAAATGGCGGAGGGCAGTAATTTATCTGCTGAAATCTATTATTCGAAACTACCTGTCATCGAATCGGCAAAAACTTATCTCGCCCAAAGAATTGTACCCGATGCCACTTACCGTAACTGGAACAGTTATAGCAGTAAAACAAGTTTTGTACCTGGGGTAAATGTTATGGAGGCATTTAATATATTACCCGATCCGCAAACCAATGGCGGGTTATTAATTGCGGTTGCGCCGGATAGCATTGAAGAAGTACAAAAGATTTTGACAGAACATCAGTTAAGTTCATTTATAACACCTGTAGGAAAGATGATAACTAAAGGAGAAAAAGTAGTGCTTGTTCGGATTTAAACATAATTTTTAAAATCATGTTATTTTATTTTATTCTTTTTCTCGATGAGTAACGAGATTTCGAGTATACTTTTAAAAACAAAAGACCTGAATATTTAATTTATTGACCTGCTATGATTAAAAAAGGATCAAAGTCAATACCAAACTGTATTGTTTAACCTTTACCTAATTTTTTAAAAAGTAAGTTATACCCATCAAATAAAAACAAAAGTATCACCACAAGCAATAGTAAATTTTACTCAGACTTATGATGATACTTTTTAGTAAGTAGTTTTATGGATTACCCTATTGTTTAATTATTTTAGTTTGTAAAACATTTTTTCCGGATTTTAATGTCACTTGATAAATTCCATTCCAAAACCTACTGATATCTATATCTATAGCTGTTGCACCCGTTGGCACTTTCTTGACAAGAACAACCACCCCGAATTGATTTGCGACTTGAATTATCCCATTTTTTCTAAATTCAATAGGGATTTGAACTTTCATTTGCCCTTTTGTTGGATTCGGATAAACAGACAAATTTGAGCCTTGCATTCTAAAACCACCTGCACAACTTTGTGATACCGTTACAGATTTCACGCTTTCTAAAGTGCTTACTCCACAATCGTTCGTAGCCCTAACCCAAATTTCGTATTGACCTGCGTCAAAAGGAATAAAAGTGTATGAACTTCCATAAATTGTAGGATCTGTATAAGACGTTCCTAGAGTAAGGTTTCTCCATCCCCACTGGGTATTTGAGTAAGTATTAGGGTATCCCGTTGCCTGCTGTGCTTGAAATGAATATATGCCTCCTAATTCATAACAATTAGGCTCAGAATAAGGATAGCTTACTATATTAAACGTGACATAAGGAGTTCCTATGCTAATAGGATAAGACTTTGTAAATGTAAGTCCGCAAGAAGGAAGGAATACTGATGCTATAATGTTGGTGCCGCCATTTGCTGCGGAGGTTGGTGAGATAGTTACATTATTTCCAGTGCCGCTAACTGTATAATAACTGTTACTATTCCATGTTACAACAGCACCTGACGGAGTGCCACTTAATGTGTAATTATAAGAATTAGGGAAACAAAGCTGTGCAGACCCAGAAATACTTAACGGAGGCTCTGGTCTGTCGACAGGTATTATTGCGTGCGGGACATTATTAGCAAGTCCTGTTCCGCAAGAATTTATTGGTCTAATTCTAATAACACCATTTACACCATTTGTTTGGTCTTAAGTTACCACTACACTTGTGCCACCTGAAATCCAATTGCTACCATTAGAAACATTCCCACTAATACTCCAACCTATTGGCAACTGATATTCATAATCTGAAATACTGCCCCAACAAAAATCATTTCCTTCACCAAATGTACTCCAGTTTGCAGTGTTTACACTTACAGTTGAGCTAGTTATTTGACATATCGGTGCCGTAAACAATGTCTGGTTTGCTCTAAATGGTTGACAAGGGCTACTCCCACTTAAACCTTGTGGATTAGCATGAAACAGTGACTTGATTTTTTTAAATGCCACATACTCTGTTGTGTCAGGTTTATTTTGTCGTTTATACCTTACTCCATATGTTTGGGAAATATTGACATCTTGAAACCTACCGACAAATGTAAAGGTAGTACTTGACGAAGGGTTAATAGGAGGGTAATTTGCACTAGCCACTATCGGGTTATTTGTCGATCCGAATACAAATGGATCATAACCTGGCACTGTCACTGTAAAAATTGTATTAGAAAGGGGACAGTATTCCAAATCTTTTGATGGAGCTACAGTAATCTGTGAAAATCCAGTTTTAAAGCAAACTAATATTGTTAAAAGTAATAAATATTTTTTCATTTTTTTATTTTATGAGATGAATTTGAAAACCAATATTAATTGCGAATCCACTTGAAGAACTTTTGTTAACAGTTTTTAGTTCTTCTTTTTGAGTACTGTACCCAATAAGAAATTCCAGTCCAACAGAAGTGTTGAAATAAATAACGGGTCCTGCTAAAAAAGAAAAATTACTTAGTTTCCCTTTTGCTCCTTGATCCAAGATCCCAATTTGATAACTCAAGTCACCCAGAATATTAAATGGTTTTTCTTTATTAAGAAAATAATACCTGCCAAATGGGCCTATTCCATAACGCTTGGAATTACTTGTGCCACCACTATAAAGAGGATCATTAGGGTAAAATTCTCCTTTACTCCAAGAAAAAAAAGGCCTAAGCCCTATTGCAAGGTTATCACTAACAAAGTAGCCAATATTAGGAGACAGAGTCAAAGTCAATTCTTTTGAATATCCATTTGTAGATGGAGAAATAAAGGATGCATAATCTCTTTTTGATGAATAAAAATTACCTGTACCTCCAACTAACCAAGTATTTTTATCTAATTGAGCATTAGCTTCAAGAATAAAAAAAATAAACAAAAAAATTGTCAAGAATAATTTCATGGCTTTATTTTTAATAGTGTAACAAATGAAAATAAACCTTATATATATTTTAAGATTAAGTCGGACGGTTTTACAGTTTGGTATTTATAATTAAAGGCTACATTCGGTCAGATAAATCTTAATCTACTTTCTTTAATAGTTCATAACTCTTACTCCTATACTTTACCAATATCGAACTCACAGTAGCTGTAATAGAGTACTGTTTTTTTAACAGATCATTGGTAATAAATAACCGAATGCGGCAGGTTAATAACCTATAATTACCATAACAACAAATGCATTCCTATGATTTACATGGAAACTTGTCGCTTTTGAGATATGATTCATTCTGGGGGGATAAATGAATTTCTGAAATACAGTTTTTATACCTCGCTTGCAAATAAAAAAAAACATATAAAAAAAGAATGTGAAAAACACTGATTTTTATCGGTGTTTTCACCGTTTTTAATTTTGCGGGAATTTAATGTCTAAGCATGTACAAACTACTGCATAATTCTCACGGGTATTTATTTTCTTTGCCAAATCCTGATGGCCGATATTCAATAAGTGAAATTCCTCATTATTTCATGCTTACTAAATAGTATGATTGTCAGTGCCTTTTTTTGTTACCGAGTACAACTCATATAATATGCGAATCAAGCATTGAGCAATTAGTAGCTGGGTACTGGATAGTAATAGGAAGTTTATGGTAAGCAGCCAATTTGACAAACCTAACCCCTAAGGCCTGAAACCCAGCATCCGGTACCCACCTCCCCTTAAGCCAAACCAACACCGTTCAACAGGTGATTCGCATTTGAGCTTACAGCTAAAAACGTTTTTCGCAACTGATCATACAAAACTAATTCCCCAAAACCGTGGAACATCGGAAATGTGACGCGCTTCGGGAAAACCTGGGACAGCCTCTACGAAAAGCAGGGATAACTGGTAATTTCTTCTCGGAATTTAATTTTTTGTCGCCTATAATGCAATACAATCAAGGGTTCAGCATTTTCTTCTCCTCATTGCTTCCTCGGAGCACCCCGTGGAACCCCCAATTTTATTGAGTCGATGGTCAATTTCTCCTCTTTGCTTCCTCGGATTTGGACTAACGATCCTTATCTGGTGCGGGTTATAACGGGCTGTCTCCTCATTGCCTCCTCTTTGCTTCCTCTTTGCCTCCTCAATTCCTCCCCGGGAGAGCTTCTGGGGTGAGGGGTTAGGTGTGAGGTATTAGAGGGCTTTTGTATAGGTTAATGGGTCTTACACTTTTACAAAACGAAAAACCAGGTCTTTGACCCTGGTTACAGCATAAACCTCCATGGAGAAGGAACAGAGATAGGAACGAGGAGTAACAGAGGTTGAAAATGGTAGAGAGCTATTAGTTTTGCTTCGAACACATTACTAAAACGCTCTTTGCTTTTACTTCATTATACCTCCTTTGACCATTTTCAACCCTTGATTCGTATTCATAGCTTATTGGTGCATAGACCATGATATTTTCCCATTGCATATTAAATGTTCTCCTATAAACTATAGGCTATGGACTATGGACTATTTACCATAGACTATCAACTACCTTATCTTTGCCTCATGAACAATATCATTCTTATTACAGGCGCCACTTCAGGTTTTGGAAAAGCCATTGCATACAAGTTTGCTGCAGCAGGATGGAACTGTATCATTACAGGTAGAAGAGCAGATCGCTTACATGAAATTGCTGCTGATCTTGAAAAAAATCATCCAGTTAAAGTATTACCATTGGTATTTGATGTACAAGATCGCAAAACAGTAACAGATACACTTACTGCTCTTCCCGAAGAATGGAAACAAATTGATATACTGGTAAATAATGCCGGTCTTGCTTTGGGAAGAGACAGTTTTGAACATGCTAACCTCGACGATTGGGATACAATGATAGATACCAATGTAAAGGGATTGATGTATGTAACCAAAGCCGTATTACCTTTTATGACGGCGCGTAAAAAAGGACATATCATTAATATTGGTTCTACTGCTGGCAAAGAAGTATATAAAGATGGTAATGCATACTGTGCCAGTAAACACGCGGTAGATGCTATTACCAAAGCCATGCGTATTGATTTGCTTCCGCACAGAATAAAAGCCACTGCTATTCACCCGGGTGCGGCAGAAACTGAATTTTCGGTCGTAAGATTTAAAGGTGATCATTCAAAAGCCGATGCAGTGTATGATGGCTACAAGGCCCTGCAGGCAGAAGATATAGCCAATATTGTTCTTTATACAGCCACATTGCCAGAACATGTATGTATTAATGACCTGGTAGTAACCTGTTTATCACAAGCAAATTCACTTTACCTACATAAATAAGTTTACCATGTTTTCAAGTGTCAGTCATTTCAAAGAAATCTGGGTTTCTGAGTCGGAAGCTACTTTACAATGTATCAGGTTATTGACAGACGAGAGTCTCTCCCTTCCATCTTTTGGAGACTATCGCAATATTAAAAGAATGGTAAATCATATTATTGCCTGCGTCGATGGTATTCCATGGGAAGCAAAGCTGCCTGTTGCCTTTGAGAAAAAAGAATTTCATACCATGAATGAAATGGTTGAAGCGTACACCAATGCTTCCAATAGCGTATTAACAGCCATAGATCAGTGGAACAATGCTACCTTACAGGAAGAAACCCCTATGTATGGTGAAACATGGAAAAAAGGGTTTGCTTTATGGGTAACAGTAGTACATCAAATACATCACAGAGGACAACTAACCGTTTTAATGAGAATGGCAGGGCTAAAAGTTCCTGGTATATACGGCCCAAATGCAGAAGAATGGCAGGCCTATAATTTACCCGCAGCAGATTAATTAAACAATTTGAAAATTTGAAAATGTGCTAATTTGAAAATGAAAGAATCTGCTTTATTTAAAAAACTGTCTATTAATTCTTAATAATTCATATTTAGAATTAAGACAATGCTCCTTTCATTTTCAAATTAGCACATTTTCAAATTTTCAAATTCAAGAATAATTTCCTCCACAATCTCCCCCGCAGGTTTAATATCGTGTATGAGTGCACTCACCTGCCCTATTTCGAGTTCACCTTCATTCATATCGCCTTCAAACATTCCTTTTTTAGCTCTTGCGCGCCCTAATATCTTTCTAAGCTCTTCTTCAGAAGCACCACGCAATTCTGCCTCTTTAATTTCTTCTGCAAACCTGTTTTTTAATAACCGTACAGGTACCACTTTTTTCATGGCCAATTGTGTATCACCCTCCTGTGCGTTCATTATCGCTTCTTTAAACGCAGGATGTGATGAAGCTTCCGGAGTACATACAAAACGACTGCCTATCTGTACGCCATCTGCCCCCAATACCATTGCAGCCAGCATTTGTCTGCCTGTGGCAATACCACCAGCCGCTATCACAGGAATGTTTACTGCTGCACATACAGCAGGTACCAGTATCATAGTGGTTGTTTCTTCTCTTCCATTATGCCCACCGGCTTCAAAACCTTCTGCCACTACTGCATTACAGCCTGCCTCTTCTGCTTTTTTGGCAAACTTGCTGCTGCTTACCACATGCACCACTTTAATCCCTCTCTCTTTTAAAAAACCGGTCCATGTTTTTGGATTTCCGGCACTTGTAAAAACGATAGGTACTTTTTCTTCTACGATAATCTGCATCAACTGTTCAATATCAGGATAAAGTAATGGCACATTTACACCAAAAGGTTTATCGGTAGCTGCTTTACATTTTTGTATATGTTCACGCAGTACTTCCGGATACATACTACCGGCTCCCAAAAGTCCCAACCCACCTGCATTACTCACCGCACAGGCCAGCTTCCATCCACTTGCCCAAATCATACCGGCTTGAATGAGGGGGTAGCGGATTCCGAATAGAGTTGTGATTCGGTTCATTTAATTTGAAAATTTGAGAATTTGGAAATTTGGAAATAGAAGTATCGCCTGATATTTTTCAACATACAAATTAGACAATTTTATTTGCCCCTAATGAGATTCGGATACTCACATTTTCAAATTTCCAAATTCTCAAATTTTCAAATTGAATTTACCCAAAATCAATCTCCGTATTATCGCCAATATTCAGGCTTCTGCTAAGACCTTTTACGGAGGCATCGCTGCCGATGAGGGAATTGTCAAGCACCACTTCGTATAAATTGGTATAAGAACCAATGATACTATCGCGCACAATTGAATGTTTGATCGTTGTATTAGCACCTATGGCTACATGAGGACCGATGATGGAATTAGATATATCGCAACCCGGAGCAATACTTACAGGTGGTATAATGATTGTATCTTTAAATTCATGTTGATCAATAATATTACCCCCAAATTTTTTGAGTAGTGTTGCATTACTTTCCAGCAGTGTTTCTTTCTTACCACAGTCGAACCAATTCTTTACTTTAAACGCCTGGAATTGGGCGCCGCGTTTAATCATACAATCCAATGCATCAGTAAGATTATATTCCCCATAGGTTTTTATATCCTGCATGAAAATATGATGCAGGCACTCGAACAGAAAATGTGTTTCTTTAATTTTGTATAAACCAACCAATGCCATATTACTTTTCGGAATGGAAGGTTTCTCTACTACCTGTTCAATAAATCCATCATCACCAACAGAAGCTACACCGAAATTCCTCGGATCATCCACTTTTTTAATACCAAGCATACTGTATGGGCTATTCACTACCTCTTTTACATCATACTCGCAGATAGTGTCGCCTAAAGCCACAAAAACTTCATCGCTTCCAACAATATTCCTGGTTAGTTCTATGGCATGTCCTGTGCCTTGTCGCTCATTCTGGTACACAAAATGGGCGGTCATATCAGGGTAAGTCTGTTTTACATAATCCTGAATTTTCTCTCCTAAATACCCTACAATAAAAATAAACTCATTGATACCTGCTTCTCTTAACTGATCTACGATATAACTGAGAATCGTTTTTCCGGCAATGGGTATCAGGGCCTTGGGCTGTGTATAAGTATGGGGTCTGAGTTTGGTTCCAGCACCCGCAACTGGTATGATTGCTTTCATGGGAGGTTTATTTTGATGAACCGGCACACACTATTCTTTATGTTATCATGTAAATCTGACGCTTCATCAAGAGGTCGAAAATAGGAAAATCTGTTCATTGGGCAAGTATTGTGGATATTTGGGCTATGAGCCATGCGCTATGAGCTGCGAGCCTTAAGCTACAGGCCAATAGGTTACAGGAAAATAAAGTTATGATCATAGATTAAGTAAGAGTTATTGAAAAAAATTGCTCACAGCTCGATGCTCATAGCTCAGAGCCGGTAGCTTGAACCCCTGCACTTCTTATATTTGCAACAAATTTCCACAACATGCAAAGAGATACCCTCGTATTCGATCTGATTAAACAGGAACTGGAACGTCAACGCCGTGGCATTGAACTGATTGCATCTGAAAACTTTACCAGTTTACAGGTGATGCAGGCCATGGGCAATGTAATGACCAATAAATATGCTGAGGGATATCCGGGTCGTCGTTATTATGGCGGATGCGAAATTGTGGATCAGACAGAACAACTGGCCATCGATCGTCTCAAAGAAATTTTTAATATTGAATATGCCAATGTGCAACCACACAGTGGTGCGCAGGCCAATGCCGCCCTGATGCTGGCCATTCTTCAGCCAGGTGATGCTATACTCGGTTTAGATCTGAGCATGGGTGGTCACCTTACACATGGCTCAGCAGTAAACTTTAGTGGTAAATTATATCAGCCACATTTTTATGGTGTGAAAAGAGAAGACGGTTTGGTAGATTATGGAATGCTGGAAGAAAAAGCAAGAACCGTAAAACCCAAACTCATCATCTGTGGTGCCAGTGCTTACAGCCGCGATTGGGATTATGTACGTATCCGTAAAGTAGCTGATGAAGTAGGCGCTTTTGTAATGGCCGATATTGCTCACCCTGCAGGTTTAATTGCCAAAGGATTATTGTCGAACCCGTTTGAACATTGTCATTTTGTAACTTCTACCACGCATAAAACATTACGTGGCCCAAGAGGTGGTGTAATCATGATGAAGAAAGACTGGGAAAACCCTTTTGGTCTGAAAGATGTAAAAGGCAATCTCCGTTTGATGAGTAACCTGATTGATATGGCCGTGTTTCCGGGTACACAGGGCGGACCATTAGAACATGTAATTGCTGCAAAAGCCATTGCTTTTGGTGAAATATTAACCGATGAATTTCTTACCTATCAGCAACAGGTACAGAAAAATGCCCAGGCAATGGCTAAGGCATTTACCGACAGAGATTACCAGATCATCAGCGGCGGTACCGATAACCACCTGATGCTGATTGACCTGAGAAATAAAAATATCAGTGGCAAAAAAGCCGAGCAGGTATTGGGTCATGCCGACATTACTGCCAATAAAAACATGGTACCCTACGATGATAAAAGTGCTTTTGTAACTTCAGGTGTTCGTTTTGGTGTAGCCGCAGTTACCACAAGAGGTATGATGGAAAAAGATATGGAATTTGTAGTGAATGCTATTGATACTACACTGATGAATGCTGATGATGAAAACAAACTGAAAGAGATCAGGAAACAGGTGAATGAATTTATGAGCCAGTTTGTATTGTATCCTGAAATGCAATAAGAGAACAGAGGAACAGAGGAACAGAGAAATAAGGAATAGCCAGCCCTGAGCTTGTTGAAGGGAGAAAGTGAAATATTAAATTATAAAGTATGATACAACGTGTACAAACATTATGGTTATTAGCTGCAAGTATTTGTGGCTTTGCTACTTTGAAAATGCCTTTTTATGTGGGTAGCGTTGGAACAACAGCTGCAGAAGAATTTACTGCATCAAGTAATATGCTACTGATGATTTTATCAGTTGCCGCTGCTATTGTGGCATTAGTTGATATATTTCTGTACAACAACAGACCTTTACAATTCAGAATCGGATTATCAGGACTTGCTGTAAGTGTACTCAATATTATTCTTTATTTTATTTACACAAAGAAATACGATATCGGAGCCATTACACTGACTGCTGTATTTTCTTTTGCCATACCTGTTTTCTTTCTGATGGCCATAATTGCCATCAGGAAAGACGAAAAGCTGGTGAAGAGTGTAGATAGATTAAGATAAAATTAGCCACAGATTCACAGATTATATTTCTCTGGTCTATGAATCTGTAGCTAATTTTATAAAAACCTCGCAGTATAACTTTCTTTCGATTTTTTAATTCCCAACGGTACACCTGCGTATACCACCTGACCTCCGGCATCTCCCGCTTCCGGGCCCATATCAATTAACCAGTCTGCTGATTTAATAACATCTGTATTGTGTTCAATCACAATTAAGGAATGTCCCTGTTCAATCAATGCCTGAAACGAAGCAAGCAATTTACTGATATCATGAAAATGCAAACCAGTGGTAGGTTCATCAAAAATGAAGAGCATATGTCCGGCACCTTTTCCCTTCCCGAGAAAACTGGCCAGTTTTACACGTTG
Organism: Bacteroidota bacterium; assembly: GCA_049324295.1. Lineage (GTDB taxonomy): Bacteria > Bacteroidota > Bacteroidia > Chitinophagales > Chitinophagaceae > Sediminibacterium. Next base: position 23,502 of record JBMOKQ010000069.1, on the reverse strand, counting down.
CGCCTCACCTCCACTAAGTGTATCGCTACTCTGACCCAGTTTAATATAACCCAGTCCTACATCGTGTAATGGCTGAATAGCCTGTCTGATATTTTTTTCATCACTAAAAAATGTAATTGCTTCATCCACACTCATTTCCAGTACATCAAAAATGCTTTTGCCTTTGTATTGTACTTCCAGTACTTCTTCCTTGAATCTTTTTCCACCACATACATCGCAGGTAAGATGTACGTCTGCAAGAAACTGCATTTCCACTACCTGTTCACCTTCACCTTTACAGGCATCGCAACGGCCACCGTCTACATTAAATGAAAAATGTTTGGCCTGGAAACCACGCATTTTCGACAATGGTTGTTTTGAATACAGATCACGGATCGTATCATATGCTTTAATATAAGTGATCGGGTTACTCCTCGATGATTTTCCAATCGGGTTCTGATCCACCAGTTCAATTTGAGAAATATAATCAGTATCGCCACTAATCTTATTATGAAGACCCACTTTTTCGGCAGGTTCGCCCTTCATTTTTTTCAATGCCGGGTATAAAACCTGTTTTACCAGTGTTGTTTTACCGCTACCACTTACCCCACTCACTACACAAAGTGTATTCAATGGAAATTGAACGGTAATATTTTTCAGGTTATTCTGTGCTGCCCCTTCAACCGTAATATAGCGGTTCCATTTCCTTACCACTGCCGGCACTTCAATTTTCAATTCTCCCTTAAGGTATTTACCGGTAAGACTTTGGGGGTTACGTATAATCTCATCATAATTGCCCGCCGCAATAACTTCTCCTCCAAGATGCGATGCCAATGGCCCCATATCAATAATATGATCCGCTTCCCGCATCATCATTTCATCATGTTCTACCACTACCACCGTATTGCCCAGATCGCGCAGCGATTTCAATACGCTAATCAATCTTTCCGTATCTCTTGAATGGAGTCCGATAGATGGCTCATCAAGAATATACAATGAGTTGGTTAGGTTACTGCCAAGACTTCGGGTTAACTGTATGCGCTGGCTTTCTCCACCACTTAATGAATTAGCCAGGCGGTTGAGGGTAAGATACCCTAAGCCCACATCAAGTAAGGTCTGCAGACGCTGGTGTATCTCCAGTAAAATTCTTTTGGCCACCTGCTTATCATGTTCCGATAACTGCAGTTCATTAAACCACTTTTTCAGGTCGCGTACCTGCCACTCGCAGAGTTCACCAATATGCTTTTCTCCCACTTTTACATACAATGCTTCTTTGCGCAAACGATATCCTTCACAACTGGTGCAGGTGGTACGACCTCTGTATCGACTGAGTAGTACGCGGTACTGTACCTTGTATAAATTCTGTTCTACTTCTTTAAAAAAATCATCGATACCATATGCCCCCCCCATTCCTTTCCATAGTTGCTGGTATTGTTCTTTGGTTAACTCAGCAACAGGCTTGTGAATCGGAAAACCTGCTTTACCGGCCGCTTTTACAAACTGATCTCTCCACCAGCCCAGCTTCTCTCCCTTCCATGGAGCCACGGCTCCTTCATATACGCTTAATCTCCTGTCGGGAATAACAAGGTCGTTATCAATACCCAGTACCTGGCTGAATCCTTCACACACAGGGCAGGCACCATATGGATTGTTAAATGAAAACAGGTTAGGAACAGGTTCTTCAAACACAATACCATCTAATTCAAAACGGTTACTGAAATGATGCAGTTCTTTTCCGTTTACTTCCAGATACATTTCTCCCTCACCTTCATAAAAAGCAGTATTTACCGAATCTGATAAGCGATGTAAATCTTCTTCTTCAAAATCTTTTGTTACCAAACGATCTACCAGCACATAAACAGGACTGGCTAAAGCTGTTTTCCCTTTTTTGGATGCTTTTAGTTTTTGTTGCAGTTCCTTTTCATTCAATTCCAATAGCTCTTCTATACGCAATATCTCTCCATCCCCCCCTACTTTACTCCATATCCTTGAAAACCCTTTCTGCATAAGTATGTTCAGTTCTTCTCTTGTATCGCGATTGGCATGTTGTTTAAAAGGAACCAATACCAGTACTTTCGAACCTGCCGGCATTTTCTTTACATCGGCAACCACATCTGTTACATCATCTTTTTTTACTTCTTTACCGCTGATGGGAGAAATGGTTTTACCTGCGCGGGCAAACAAAAGACGTAAGTAATCATAAATTTCTGTCATGCTCCCCACTGTGCTCCTAGGTGTTCGGGTGATTACTTTTTGTTCAATAGCAATGGCAGGGCACAATCCTTTAATATAATCCACATCAGGTTTTACCATTCGGGCCATAAACTGGCGCGCATAGGCGCTCAGGCTCTCTGCATAACGACGCTGCCCCTCTGCAAAAAGCGTATCGATGGTTAAGGAGGATTTACCACTGCCCGATACACCGGTTACCACAATCAGTTTATTTCTCGGAAAAGCAACTGTAACATTCTTCAGGTTGTGCATGCGTGCACCTTTCACCAGAATATCATCTATTCCTTCCTGGTCGCTTGTTTTCAGTGTGGCCGCTTTCGTCTTTGTTGCCATAAGTGCAGCAATTTAAACACAATAGGGTAATTTGAAAATTTGAGAATGTGCTAATTTGTCCAAAGGACTCCCGTGGAGGAAATTAAATCCGCCCTATCATTTCCAAATTTTCAAATTAGCACATTAAAATAGCTCCTGGTATAAAACAGATGTGAAAAATGTGAATAACCATTCGTCTGAAAAACAATGTATCCACAAAAGAAAACCGGGTATAAAAGATGTATAATTTAACATAACTGTTTATCATTCGGGCACCTGTATCCGGGTGAGGAGCAGGTTTTTAATATCCAATATCCTGTTTTTAGTCGTACAAAAGCCTTAACCATGAAAGCATTGGGCCACGCGTCTGATATTGATTTGATTCGTTCCTTCCAGGATGGGGATGCCGATTCCTTTGAGGTACTCGTTAACCGTTATAAGGATAAGATATTCTCCTCTATTCTTTTCTTTGTTAAGGACAGTTACCTCGCTGAGGACCTGTTTCAGGATGTATTCATCAAAATAATTGATACTCTTAAAAACAAGCGTTATACTGAAGAGGGTAAATTTCTCCCCTGGGCATTACGTATTGCCCATAATCTTTGTGTTGACTATTTCCGCAAGGTAAAGAGGGCTCCTGCCATTAAAACCAGCGATAACCAGGATATTTTTGAACTGATTCAGATTGCTGATGAAGGCCCTGAAGCAAAATTGATGCGCGCCCAAAGCCATGAACGTGTACACCGTATGCTCGATCTGTTACCGGAAGAGCAAAGAGAGATCATTGTACTGCGGCATTATGCCAACCTAAGTTTCAAGGAAATTGCAGAGATCACCAATTGCAGTATCAATACAGCATTGGGAAGAATGCGTTATGGTTTAATTAATCTCAGGAAGATGATGACAGAAAAACAGATCGTTTTATAAGCATTTATTTGTGAAACGCTTCTTTACCACATTTCAGCCATTCAACATATTTTTTAGCATCAGGTGTGTAGCCCACAGGATGATTGAGTAAACGTTCTGATGTATCCATGATAACATATAGTGGCTGTGTTACCTGGTTAAAATTTTCTGCCTGGAAAGTAGCCCATTTATCGCCCAACGTCATTAACTGCTTTTGTTTGCCATCGGTGGTTGTGTAAGTAAACCTTTGTTCTATAGGCAACTTCTCCCTGTCATCTACATATAATGACACAAGAATGAAATTCTCTCTAATATAATTATACACTTCCGGTTGCGTCCACACATTCTCTTCCATTTTTCTGCAGTTTACACAAGCCCATCCGGTAAAGTCTATTAATAATGGTTTACCCTGGTCTTTTGCCATTTGCAATGCTTTCTCATAATTATTAATTACATTAGGTTCCAGACCTTTACCATGTACATTCTGGTTGCCATAAATACTGTAACTCAATGGTGGGGGAAATCCACTCAGCAGTTTCAGATTGGCATATTTGGTTGAAGTTACACCCGGAATAAGGTAAAGCGTAAATAACAAAGCAATAACGCCTGCCATTTTCCTGCCTGTTCCAATCTTCATTCCCTTATAATCATGTGGTAAACGAAGTACACCAAAAAGATAGAGGGTTAGTCCTAAACCGGTTAATATCCAGATACCAATAAATACTTCTCTTTTTAAAAGACCCCAATGCATAACCAGATCGGCATTTGATAAAAACTTAAATGCCAATGCCACTTCCACAAATGCCAGTACTTTCTTTACCGTATCGAGCCAGCCTCCTGATTTTGGTAATGATGCGAGCCAGTTAGGGAACATGGCAAAAAGAGCAAAAGGCAATGCAAGTGCCAGACCAAATCCTGCCAATCCTGAAGTGAGCTGCCATGCCCCACCACTTAATGAGCCTACCAGTAAGGACCCAAGAATAGGACCTGTACAGGAGAAGGATACGATGGCGAGTGTTACCGCCATAAAGAAGATACCACCCATACTTCCAAGTCCACTTTTTGAATCAGCTTTACTCGCAATATTGGCGGGTAATGTGAGTTCAAAAAAACCAAAGAATGAAATAGCGAATACAATAAAAATGAGGAAGAATATAATATTCAACCAGGAGTTGGTAGAGATACTGTTAAAAATTTCGGGTTGCACATTTCCCAGTAAATGAAAGGGTACACTTGCAAGTACATAAATAAGGAAAATAAAAAAGCCATATAATACCCCATTTTTTACTGCCTGCTTTTTATTGGATGCTTTTTTAGTGAAAAAAGAAACGGTTACCGGTATCATTGGAAACACACAGGGCGTAAGCAGGGCAATAAGGCCACCTAAAAAACCAAGTAAAAAAATAGACCATACACCATTATCAGCAATAGGCCCGCTGGTTGCACCGCAACTGTTCACCGGGTTGGCCAAGTCAATAGATGTAATTTTAATTCTTGCAGCTGACTCCGTTACTGCCTTCCCGCCTTCCAGTACTACTTCATGTGACGATTCTTCTGTTTTAAATTCATCCGCTCTTCGTAAACTGGAGCCAATAATAAAAGACAGTTTTTCAGGTATAAACCCATCAATGGAAATCCTTTGCACAACAGTTACCTCACCGGAGAAAACCGATACTGATTTTCCTTCAAAAATCGGATCAACCACCTTTTCTGCTTTCTGTTCAGTAGCAGGTGAACCCAAAAGCCTGATATTCTCATTACTGAAACTGAACTTTAATGATTCAAGTCCTTCAACTGAAGGGTTCTGTCCATACAATACCCAACCAGCCGGTACTTTGGCCGTGGCTGTGATATCGTAAACACCCCCACTTATTTTTTTGGATGAAACCTGCCACCGTAACAAATTTGTTTCCTGCGAAAAAAGAGTACCTGCTGTTATCAACAGCATCCCGAAAAAGAGCGCAATTTTTTTCATCCTTAAAAAAGGGGATTATTGAAGTTTGATATCAAATGATTTTTTTGCCGGAGGCAAACATTGTGAGTCATCACAAACCATATACTCAATAGTACCAGTGATATTTGTTTTGGCCTTGCCTTTTAGCTTCACTGTTTGTACATATTGAACTTTATTAGACAGGTACAATACATCGGTCTGAAAAATTTCATCATATACTTTTTCCACTTTGCCCACTTCTTTTACGGCACCTGTAATGTTCAGTAAAGGATTGGTTTTGAAATTCACTTTGGTGGGAATAGGACCGCCTTTACCTGTTTTTTGTGAATAAATATGCCATTTGCCCTGTATGTTAGCAGAAAGCACCACTTCGTAAGTATCGGCATTTTTTTTCTTCGCCTCAAAGGTCCAGCTTATGGGATCCTTGATTTGTGCGCTTACCACACCGGTAACAATTGTAAATAAGAGTGTGTAAATAATCTTTTTCATAATCCGTATCAGTAATGACTTTGATAATTTAAAAACCTTACAAATTAATTCAGACCCAGTATCTGAAATACTTTTTTGCCATCGAGGTTCATCAATGCAGTAGATGTGGCCCTTTCAGGGTGCGGCATCATGCCAAATACATTATTACCGGCATTACGAATACCAGCAATGCTTCTTATGGCTCCATTAGGATTATATGCTGCATCAATATTCCCGTTTTCGTCACAATAACGGAATATCACCTGTCCATTGGCTTCCAGTGCATCAAGTGTAGCATCATCGGCATGAAACCTTCCTTCACCATGTGCAATGGGTATTTTTAATGCTTTACCATCTCCATTTTTAATAAAAACATTTTTACAGATGAACTGCTGGTTGGCATTCTGTAATAAAACACCGGGCAACAATCCGCTCTCACATAAAATCTGAAATCCGTTACAAACCCCTAATACCTTACCACCGTTATTGGCAAACTCAATTACACGCTGCATCATCGGGCTAAAACGTGCAATGGCACCACAGCGCAGGTAATCGCCATAAGAAAATCCACCGGGTAATATAATACAGTCATCAGTAGTAAACATACTCAAGTCCTTATTCTTATGCCAGAGCATGATTACTTCTTTACCCAGGTCATTTTGCAATGAATCCTGCATATCCCTGTCGCAATTAGATCCCGGGAAAACAACAACGCCGAATTTCATGGAGTTCTATTTATGGGTTTTGATAGAATACTTAGTAATGACTAAGCAAATAAACAATATTTTTTAAAAACCAAGTGTTTGAAGTTTCAAAGGTAAGCCTGCATGCGTTAATGGCAGCCTAATTTTTCAACAGTTGCCAGTTATTCATGGCTATTACAGCAACAGCCAGCAGAAACAACAAATTGGGCAGGCTCATATTCCGTGGATTCCCAAAAAGATTACTGGCAAAAGCACTAATAGGAACAAGTGCCAGTAAACCAGATTCGAGTCCTCCAAGCTGAAAAATAAAAGGTACGGGTAAGAGTGTGAGTAATAAAACCATCATGACCCCCCAGTTTTTCCTGATCTGTATCACCATTCTGCCAATACTTACCTGCCAGAAAAAAAGTCCGAGTAGTAGTATCAATGCCAGGTAACTCAGCCCCCAAGGCAATGTTTGATCATTCGAGCCTGCTGGCAAACCAAGGTAAAAATCGGGCAGCATTGATCCTATGGCGGGCAAGCGGTCTGTAAGGTATAAAATCGACAACACAAAATAATAAGGCAATACCACACCTATCAATAATACCAGCCATTCAGCCAGTCTGAAAGGGCGAACAACAGCCAACGCAAATAGTACCACGCCAATCAATATAGCCATAGGATGATAACAGATGACCGATAATCCTGCAATAAGCCCGGTATTAAACAATAATGTTTTAGGACTTGGGTGATTATACAGACGACTCAGTTTGATAAAAATCCAGATTACCAGCGAGTTGGTAACCAGTGCGGGAGAAATGGCACACCATTGCGGAAGCATGGCGGTCAACAATACATAAGTCATAGCCGGAACAAATGTGTTTGAAGGATACATTCTCAGTTCATTCATAGCCACATTTAGCCTGATTGCCTGTACCAGTATTAATGCATGATATAACAGAAAACGTACGCTACCGGGTAAGGAAAGTATATACCTGTCGAGGATAAGAGACAATAGTCCATCGTTACTGCTACTATTGGTATCGATTTGTGGCGCTTCTATCAGGAAATGAAAATGAACACCGATGCTTAATACCGTTAAAAAGAAAATATTAATGAATGATTTATCTCTGAATAAAAAAACCACCGTGCACTGATAAAAGGTTAATAATCAATTTTTGCAAAACAGGTATAACCACGATACTGACAAGGAATAATCAACTGCCGTGCTCCTACCTGTTTTGCATGACGGGGCATAAAGCTATATCCCCTGTCGAGATTTTTGAAAGTAGGATTACGGTTGATTTGTCCATTTGGTGCTATACTCTGGTCAGACAATATATTATCTCTTTTTTCCTGTACGTTAAACAGGAAATGTAAACGTTCTCCGGAATTCAGTATGCCGAAACCAATGAAATTGTCCGTGTTATCATCGTACTGTGCTTTGCGGATAACATTGCTCCATTCCATTTTTCCCTCGGGGTCGAATGAAATTACCGTTACATTATCTGCATAATACCTTGTAAGGGTTGTATTGAATGCAGATGAGCGCCCCCATGGATAGTATCCCAACGGGCTGTTCCATGAATAATAATCAATTTGCGACCAGTATGGAGATCCGTATAAATAATCCCAACGATTTAATGTATTTCCCCGTGAGCTGCTATAGGCCGATTCTGAAATAACAATAAAGCCGCCATCTTTACGGAGTATGATATTCTTGAGGAAAAAATCATTGAAAGCCGCTTTCAGGTTACCCTCACCTTTTGCATCGGTTCTGAACTCATCGTTAAATGTAGTGGTCGTATTCAGCATTTCCTTCTTCATATCCTTGTCCCACAAATAATAATATAAGCCATCAATATTTCCTCTCCGCAGCTTACTAAAATAAGAAGTTACAATATAATGCCTGTTCAGGTTATCTGCTTTTATCCGGATATCATCCAGGTAGATCCCTTTAATAGAAAGATCAGATAAACGGACAAAGTCTTCATTGAACTTTTTCATAACCAATGTAACCTTATTAATATTATCATTCTGCGAAGTACCCGATGCTCTTATACAGGCAAGATCTCCATCGTTGTCGATGATAAATTCCGAAAGAAAGTCGTTACGCTGTGGCATATCAACACCTACCCGGCTTTTTTTCAACAGGTTCAATTCTTTATCAAACAGCAAAGAAGTAAGCACATGCATTCTTTCATTACGGCTGCTGATTTTGAAGATCATGATCTTCTGTTTGTCATCGCTAAACAGTATTGAATAGATTTTACCGGAAGAAGTACCCGTATTATTCGTGGTATCGAGCTGTATCGGGTCACCAATTTTATTTCCGTTGGCATCCAGTTTTACCGCCATGGCATACAACACGTTCCTGCGCTGGTATTGATAAAATAAATACGCAAAATCAGGGTAGAGCTGGAAATCGGCACTAAGCATTCTTTCAGGCAGGTAATTGAGCTTCTGTTTCTCCACCATTTTCATATTATTATCGAAAACGCAGATAAAATTCAGGTTACGGTAATTCTTATACACCAGTATTTTGCCATTGATCTTACCGATTACCTCAAAACCCATAGCACGGGAGTCTTCCCTATCGGGGTCAGAATAGGTAATTTGCTGGGCCAAACCGCTCGTTGAGCCCAACAGAAATATCCAGAAAAGCAGTAAGCATAGTTTTTTCATCCCCGACCGTATTAATTATTTCAAAAATAAGGTTTAACTGGTAAGAAAAGGCCGATACAACCCTAAAACCATCTCCCGACTACCACAACATTTTCTTTTCTTTACAAAACCCAAACCCGGTTATGCTGCCGCCTCATGCGGGTGAAATAAATCTTAATTCATAGGTTAATATAGTGTTTATAGTTCCTTGTTTTTTCCTATACATTTGTTAAAGATTACGGCACTAAGGCCGGGTCTGTCTGGCGTGAGCAAGAATATAAACAAGGTAACTTCTGCAGGACTTATCATTGCATTAGGTATTATTTACGGAGATATCGGTACTTCCCCTCTCTATGTACTCAATGAAATCATTCATGGCAAAGTCATTAATGAACAATTGATATTGGGCTCTTTGTCCTGTGTTATCTGGACATTGACACTTCAAACAACTTTTAAATATGTGATTCTCACATTGAAAGCCGACAATAAAGGTGAGGGTGGTATTTTTAGTTTATACGCATTGGTAAGAAGAAGAAAGAAATGGCTGGTAGTTCCTGCCATGCTAGGTGGTGCAGCGTTACTCGCCGATGGTATTATCACACCACCCATTTCCATTACTTCCGCTATTGAGGGTTTAAGACAATTACCCACTCTTAGTCATATTACAACCGGCACCATTGTAGGAATTGTTATCGGCATTATTTCGCTGATATTCTTTATGCAGCAATTCGGTACCGCATCAATAGGAAAGCTCTTCGGGCCCATCATGTTTGTATGGTTTGCCATGCTTGCGGTACTGGGTTCTATTCATTTACTGGATGACATTGCTATCTTCAAGGCATTCAATCCCTATTATGCTGTTGACCTGCTCACCAATTACCCCAAAGGTTTCTGGTTATTGGGTGCCGTGTTTTTGTGTACAACAGGTGCTGAAGCCTTATACAGCGATCTCGGGCATTGCGGCAAAGGAAATATCCGAATTTCCTGGATATTTGTAAAAATCTGCCTGATATTAAACTACCTGGGTCAGGGTGCATGGTTACTGGCCAATTATAAGGGTGGCCCAATTCCTGAGCATCTGATAGCAGGTGGATTTAACCCTTTTATTGGTATTATGCCAGACTGGTTTAAACTGGGTGGTATTATCATCGCCACCACTGCTGCCATTATTGCGAGCCAGGCATTGATATCGGGTTCTTTTACATTGATCAGTGAGGCAATGAGACTGAACCTCTGGCCCAAAATGAAAATTCATTACCCGACAGAAGAGAAAGGACAACTGTATATTCCCGGTATCAGCCTTTTATTGTTCATAGGTTGTGTGGCAATTGTATTGTACTTCCAGAAATCGGCTAATATGGGTGCGGCTTATGGACTTGCCATTACCATGTGTATGATCAGTACATCCATTCTGTTTGCCAATTTCCTCGTGAGCAGGCGAATCGTACCTGCTTGGATATACCTGTACCTGCTTGTGTACCTTGCAATTGAAGTTTCATTCCTGGTGGCCAATCTCGAAAAGTTCATGCATGGAGGTTATGTAACACTTATTGTAGGAGGTGGCCTCTTTGCAGTAATGTATGTATGGTTCCGTAGCCGAAAAATTAAAAACAGGTATGTAGAGTTTGTGCGTATGGAACATTATATACCTATGATCCAGGAACTGAGTAATGACAAAACTATTCCAAAATATGCGACCCATTTGGTGTATATGACAAGTGCAAATAATCCGAAAGAGATTGAACACAAAATCATTTATTCCATTCTCAATAAAAAACCCAAACGTGCAGATATTTATTGGTTTGTACATGTAGATGTACTGGATGATCCTTACACCTGCGAATTTTCGGTAGAACATATTATTCCTAACGATATTATTCGTGTTGAGTTCAGGCTTGGTTTCAGGGTTGAACAACGTATTAATCTGATGTTCCGTAAAGTAGTGGAAGAACTGGTGAATAATAAAGAAGTGAATATTACTTCGCGTTATGAGAGCCTTGAAAAAAATAATGTAGTGGGCGACTTCCAGTTTATTGTACTGGAAAAATACCTGAGCCAGGATAATGAACTTCCTTTCTTCGAGCGAATTGTAATGAAACTCTATTTCTGGCTCAAAGAAATAAGCCTTGGCGAAGAAAGAGGTTTTGGCCTTGACCCCAGCAATGTAACAGTCGAAAAATTCCCACTGATTGTAGCACCTGTTTCAAGACTCAATTTGAAAAGGGTTTATTATGAAGGAAGTGAATTAGAATGACACATATTTCATCAGAAGAATTAAAAGCATTACTCAAAAAAGATAAAGTGTTCCTGCTTGATGTAAGGGAACCCGATGAACATGCCGATTATAACATCGGTGGAACACTTATTCCCTTAAGTGAAATACTGCTTCAATATCAACAAATACCCATCACACAAACAGTAATCGTTTACTGTAAAAAAGGTATACGAAGCCAGATTGCCATACAAAGACTGGAAGAAAAATTTGGTTTCACCAACCTTGTGAACCTCAAAGGAGGAATGGATGCCTGGAGGAAGGAGGATTTTTGATTTTTTGATCTTTGATTTTGCGATTTAGAATAATACAAATCACAAGATCAAAAAATCAAACTTCAAAAACTGTTGTTTTTTTCGGAACTTACAGCAAACACTGCTTTTGATTATTGCTTACATCATAGGGGGCATCCTTATACTATCTGTGCTTGCATATCTCGTGCAGGAAAAGCTGATTTTCAAGCCTGAGAAACTCAAACACGACTTCCAGTTTGCATATGATATTCCTTTTAATGAGCTGTTTTTTGAGCCTACTCCCGGTGTGCGTATCAATGGACTTCATTTTTACCGTGCGGAGCCAAAGGGACTGATCCTCTATTTACATGGCAATACAAGAAGTATTAAAGGATGGGCCAAATACGCCAAAGATTTTTACAGGTATGATTATGATGTGGTACTTGTTGACTATAGAGGTTTTGGAAAAAGCACAGGAAAACGTACAGAAAAAGACATGCTGAATGACATGCAGCATGTATATGAAAAGCTTTGCGAAAAATACCAACAACATCATATCCTGGTATATGGAAGAAGCATGGGTAGCGGTTTTGCCGCCAAACTGGCTTCCGAAAACCAGCCCCGCTACCTGATACTGGATGCACCCTATTATAGTTTTAAAAAAGTAGTAGAACGTTTTCTCCCGATACTGCCGATAAAATATGTATTGCGTTTTCATTTACGTACCGACAAATGGATACAAAAAGTAAACTGTCATACCTATATTATTCATGGAACAAAAGACCGCCTGATACCCATTCAGCACAGTGAAAAATTACAAAGATTCAACCCGCATAAAATTACCCTGATACGCATACATGGCGGCGGACATAATAACCTGCCCTCCTTTCCTGAATACCATAATTTTGTGAGAGACATCCTTAAGTATTGATTTTTTGATCTTTGATTTTTCGATTTGTTCAAATCAAGTAATCAAAGATCAAAAAATCAAAAAATAAATACCAAATGAAAATTCCCCGCTGGTTAAAGATTATTGTTTTGGTATATGCGCTGATGGGTATTCTATTTTATTCTTTTCAGCAGAAAATATTATTCCAACCGGTTGTTGTGGCACAAGACAGTAGTTATCAGTTCGATCAGCCGTTTGAAGAAGTTTGGATTCCTGTTGATCAGTCTGCCAAAACAAATATTATTCATTTTACAGTACCTGACAGTCTTCGCAAAGGACTGGTCTTATACTTCCATGGTAACAAGGGAAACGTAAGACGATATCGCCGGTTTGTAGAAAAATTTACAGATAATGGTTATGCAGTATGGATGCCCGATTACCCCGGATTTGGTAAATCAACCGGAGAACTTACTGAAGCTGGCATGTATGAACAGGCTTTGCAGGTATATAAAAGAGCAAGACAATTTTATGAGCCCAGGGACATTATTATTTATGGAAAATCAATGGGGTCGGGCGTAGCGGTTCAACTGGCATCTGTACGGGATTGTAAGAGACTGATTTTGGAAACACCTTATTACAGTATGCGTTCTTTAATTGGTATTTATCTATGGATGTATCCCTTAAAATCAATTCTCCAATACCAGTTTCCTTCAAACGAATACATGAAAAAAGTAACTGCACCGGTCAGCATATTTCACGGAACAGATGATGGTGTAATTCCATATAGTAATGCCGAAAAATTAAAGGAAGTGCTTAAGCCAGGTGACGAATTCATTACCATTGAAAACGGCACCCACCGAAACCTGAATAGTTTTGAGTTGATGCAACGGAAATTGGATAGTTTGTTAAGGCAGACCATAGTCTATAGTCTATAGTCTCAAAGCTCTTTCAGTTGAACAGATATTCTTCCTATTACCAGCTCATGTTTCACTCCCACTTTCAACGGGTAATTTTCACGTGAATGACTTACCGGGAAATCGAAACAAACAGGGTATTTGTATTTGCTTATGCGCTCCTGTATCAGTTCTATAGCTGTAGCACCAAAAGGAATAACAGTATCTTTCATTTCTGTAAACCCGCCGATGATAAGGCCTGCCAGTTGCGAGAGCATACCAGCTCTTTCGAGTTGAATCATCATGCGATCTATGTTATAAATATATTCGCCCACATCTTCCAGGAATAAAATTTTTCCCTTGCAGTTGTAAGCCGATTTACTGCCAATCATATGAGCTACCAACGACAGGTTACCACCAACCAGTTCGCCAATTGCCCTACCCTGCCTATTAAATGGATGTGCTGATATTTTATATAAAAGCTTGTTTCCTTTTAAAGCCTTCTTCAGACTCTGAATATACTCATTGGTAAACTCGCCATCATTAAAAGCCGCAGCCATTGGCGAATGAAGCGAAGCCGTTTTTAATTGTGTAAAGAGATGTGCATGTAACAATGTAATATCGCTATAGCCGATGACCCATTTAGGTGATTTTTTGAATTTTGTAAAATCGAGTGTATCAATAATTCTGCTCATTCCATAACCACCTCGTCCACATAAAATCGCTTTTACTGTAGGATCGTCAAGCATTAACTGTAAATCGTTTCTTCTTTCTTCATCTGTTCCCGCAAAATAATGGAACTGGTTACCCAATGTGTTGCCAATACGTACCTGATAACCCCATTCTTGCAACACTTGGATACAGGTTTCCACCTTTTTTGCCGGCATATAACCCGAAGGACAAACAATTCCAATGGTATCTCCTTTGCTGAGACTGGGTGGCACTTTAATCATAGGTCTATTAAACTTTCGGTTATTTTTTTGGCTTTTGCTTATTCACTGTTGCTGTGGTCTCTTTCTTCCGGCCCGCATCTTTCAGTGCCTTATCAATCAGCATTTCAATTTGTCCGTTCACACTACGAAATTCATCTGCCGCCCATTTTTCCAATGCAGCATACGCCTGTTCATCTATCCTTAATACGAATGATTTTTTACTCACAATTACCAAATTGATCCGTAAAGATACTAGTGATATAAACTACCTGTGTTCAATACCGGTGAAGCCGCTTTGTCGCCACACAAAACTACCATCAGGTTACTCACCATCGCAGCTTTCTTTTCATCATCTAACTGAACAATTTCTTTTTCTGAAAGCATATCCAAAGCCATTTCTACCATTCCTACAGCTCCTTCTACAATTTTGCTCCGTGCAGCAACAATGGCTGTTGCCTGTTGTCTTTGTAACATGGCTCCTGCTATTTCAGGCGCGTAGGCCAAGTGGCTGATCCTCGCTTCTGTAATAACAATACCCGCTTTGGTTAATCTTTCATTTAACTCGGCTTCCAGTAATTCAAATACTTTCTCTCCTCCATCCCGTAAAGTAATATTCGCAAACTCGTCTTCAATACTGTCGTATGGATAACTGGATGCCAGATGACGAATAGCCGCCTCGCTTTGATTGGTCATATACTCATTGAAATTCACCACTTCAAAAACCGCTTTATAAGTATCCTGTACCTGCCATAAAATAACTGCTGCTATCTCTATCGGGTTACCCATTTTGTCGTTCACTTTTAGTTTGGCGCTCTCCAGGCTTTTTGAACGCAATGACACTTTCATCTTTACAAAAAGCGGATTTACAAATGAAAGACCGTTCTCTTTCAGGGTGCCTACATATTTTCCAAAAAAAGTAAGCGTAATACCATAATTAGGTTGAACAATCACCAGCCCTTTTAATAGTACTACAAATCCTATTAAACAGGCCAGCATAGTTGTCAGCAAACCGGCATCAGTTGTACTATCATTAGATACGTGTACGATCAAGATATATAATCCGGCAACCAGTAATACAATCGCAGCAAGGAGGGCCGCAAATCCGGAAAACCCTTTGTATGTTTTTTCCATAATTTTCAATTTGATACTAAAATGATATCAAAAATATATCTTTCCCTGAAAATACCAAATATTCAGCCCAAAAATCCTGCGCAAGGGCTTTAACACGCATTCTGTATTTTTGCAGCCCGGATCGGCTTTATTGACCGGATTTAGAAGACAAGAGCATGAATCAACCGAAAAGATACCTCATCACAGCAGCCCTCCCTTATGCGAACGGGCAAAAACATATTGGACACCTGGCGGGAGCTTATCTGCCTGCCGATATTTATGTACGTTACCTGAAGACCCGGAAAAGAGATGTTGTTTTTGTGTGTGGCAGCGATGAACATGGAACAGCTATTCCTATACAGGCCACGAAAGAAGGTACCACCGCAAGAGCCATTATCGACAAGTACCATCCTCTGATGGAACAAAATTTTAAGGACCTGGGTATTGCCTTTGATATATACCACCGCACCAGCGATCCGCTGCACCATGAAACGGCACAGGAGTTTTTTACCAAACTCAATAACAATGGCGATCTGGAGATTAAAGAATCTGAACAGTATTATGATGATGAAGCCAAAGCATTCCTTGCCGACCGTTATATCAAAGGAACCTGCCCGAACTGTAGTTTCGATAGTGCTTATGGCGACCAGTGTGAACGTTGTGGAAAAAGTCTTAGTCCGGATGAATTGATTAATCCCGTAAGCACACTTAGCGGTAAGGCACCTGTAAAAAAACCTACCAAACACTGGTATCTGCCACTCAACAGACATGAAACTTTTTTGAGAGCGTGGATACTAAATAAACACGCGAATGACTGGCGGGCGAATGTATTGGGCCAGTGTAAAAGCTGGATCGATGGAGGTTTACAGCCCCGTGCCGTTACCCGCGATCTTGACTGGGGTGTAAAAGTGCCTTTGCCCGATGCTGAAGGAAAAGTACTGTATGTATGGTTTGATGCACCAATCGGCTATATCAGTGCCACCAAACAATGGGCCATCAATACCGGCAATGACTGGAAACCGTATTGGGAAGACAAAGAAACCAAGCTGGTACATTTTATTGGCAAGGACAATATTGTGTTCCACTGCATAATTTTCCCTGTGATGCTGAAATTGCACGGTAATATCCTCCCTGATAATGTTCCTTCGAATGAGTTCATGAACCTGGAAGGTGATAAAATGAGTACCAGTCGTAACTGGAAACTCGATATGCAGGATTATATCAACGACTTCATCAATAAAGAGAATGGTGGCAGCCAGATGGCAGATGTGTTACGTTACTATCTTACACAAATAGCTCCTGAAACCAAAGACAGTGAGTTTATGTGGAAGGGGTTTCAGGATGCCAACAATAGTGAGCTGGTAAGCATTTTTGGCAATTTTGTGAACCGCACATTTGTGTTAATGCACAAATTATGTGGAGGAAAAGTACCAGCATTTCATCATGACATTGCCGATGAACTGGATCAGTCTACTATTACTGATATAAAAAATACTGCTGAAAAAGTAACCGGCCTGTTGGAAGAATACAAGTTCAGGGAGGCGCTGTTTGAAGTAATTAACCTTGCCAGAACAGGTAATCAGTATATGCAGAAAAAAGAACCCTGGATCGTGGCAAAAAGCTTGTCACGAAACCCGGAGGTACAAAAAAGTATTGATAACTGTTTACATATCTGTTTGCAGCTTACAGCTAACCTTGCCATACTTATCAACCCATTTCTTCCTTTTACGGCAAAGAAAATGTGCCATATGATGAAGGTAGTTGATAAAATACTGGATTGGGAAAATGCGGGAGGTATGAAATTATTGAGCGTAGGCTATACACTCCGTGCACCGGAATTATTATTTAGAAAAATTGAAGACAGTGAAATCATGGAACAGGTAGAAAAACTAAATGCAGCAAGTGTACAGAAAGAGAATAGTGAGCAGTCAGTAGTGAGTAATGAGGCGAAAGCCATTGCAGTGAAGCCTGAGATTGTGTTTGATGATTTTACAAAGATTGATTTGAAAGTGGGTGCCATTGTATCTGCCGAAAAAGTAGAGAAAGCTGATAAGTTACTCAAATTACAGGTTGATCTTGGTTTTGAAACACGTACAATAGTTTCAGGTATTGCACTTCATTTTGCTCCGGAAGATATTGTAGGCAAACAGGTAACTGTGGTAACCAATCTTGCCCCACGTAAAATGAGGGGCATTGAAAGTAACGGAATGATATTGATGGCAGAAGATTCGAATGGCAGATTACATTTCATTAACCCAGAGGAAAAAATAAATCCGGGGAGCGGAGTGAGTTAAACAAAAAGGGCCAATCTGAACGATTGGCCCTTTTTTTCAACTATAACTGGCACATTCTTTCAATTCTCTTTCGGAGTAGGCCATTTTATATTGTTTCAATACATCATCAGGTACACCGTTCCACTTGTTAGGAACATTACCACGATAATCAACATCTTTAACTCCTATTTCTGATGTATAAAAACCTGTGAGTGTAAGATCACGCATCAGGTTAAAGAAAGCAACACCCTGTGCCATTTCGGGTTTGGCTTTCTCCGGATAAGCAATCTGATCTACCAGTTGAATACGTTGTTGCGCCGAACAATCCACAAACGATTTTTCAAATTGTTTCAGACATTGCATATCGAGCCATCGTAACCCTCCACGCATGGGTGTCTGGTGCGATGGCATATCTTTTACAATAAATTCAAGAAACTCGGGTACTTTAGCATCAGTGGCACTACCGCTCACTTCATCTTTGGGTACAATAATGTCTACCAGAATTGTTATGGTAGACATTTCATGTGGCGTGAAAAATACAGCTTCCTTACTCAACTTTTCCAGATAAGCCTTTTCTTCCGCCATCCGGTCTTCCACATTAAAGCCTGCTATGGTACCCGTGGTATCTTTTTTTTCCGCTGGTTTACAGGCATCCACCAATACACCTGTTGCAACCGTACCAACTACCAGCGCTTTTATGGATTTTCTTCTGTCCATGATATTATTTTTTAATCCCGTCGCGTTTTAAAAGAGACAGGATGGATTTACAGATTTTGTTTTTTCAATTCATCAATAATATACTCCGATGCACGCATAGAAAGCGCCAGGATGGTCCAGGTAATATTTTTATCGGCCTGGGAAGTGAACTGGCTTCCATCTACACAGAAAAGTGTTTTACAATCATGTGCCTGGCTCCATTTATTGAGTGCCGAAGTTTTTTTATCGTTACCCATTCTTACTGTACCTGCTTCGTGAATAATATTACCCGGATTTGCCAGACCATAATTATTGGAAGCATCATCATCTCCACCCCAGGTAATTATTGCACCCATTTCGTGCATAATTTCCTTGAAGGTTTCTTTCATGTGCTTGGCCTGTTTAATTTCATAGTCTGCATGTGTGGTATGAAAACGCAATACGGGAATACCATATTTATCAACCACTTTCGGATCAATCTCGCAATAGTTATCAATACGTGGCACTGCTTCTCCACGGCCGGCCATTCCTACACCTGCACCATAGAAGAAACGAACATCTTCTTTTAATGAGGCCCCATATCCACCCGCTTCCTTCTTCACGCCATTTACGGCATACTTTCCATTCATACCCTGCATACCGAAACCAAAACCATAAGCAGGCTGCCCCATGCCACCCCAGTATTCAATATGATAACCGCGGGGGAAGTCAAGCTTTTTATTATCCAGCCACCAAGGTGTGTATACGTGCATACCACCTACCCCATCTTCATTGTAACGCTTACGACCAAATAGCTCTGGCAATACACCCCCTAGTGCGGCACCTGTTGAATCGTGCAGGTATTTACCCACTACATTACTGTTATTGGCCAATCCGTTCGGATGACGTTGCGATTTTGAGTTCAACAGTAATCGTGCAGTTTCGCAGGCGCTTGCAGCAAGTATCACCACTTTACCACTCACCTGGTATTCCATCATATCGGTCTTATCTACATAAGATATGCCCGTTGCTATTCCTTCTTTATTGGTAATTACTTCTCGCGCCATGGCCTGTGTAATCACATCTACATTACCTGTTTTCAGGGCAGGCTGTATCAATGCAGATGAAGAAGAGAAATCAGCAGCAGCTTTACAGCTACGTCCGCATTGCGCACAATAAAAACACTCACCACGTTCTTTATTGATTTGTTTGGTGAGGATGGAAAGCCTTGAAGGAATCACCGGAACACCAATACCCGTTGCGGCTTTCTTAATCATCAGTTCATGTAAACGTGGTTTAGGTACCGGAAGAAAAATACCATCCGGATCATTCTCCAAACCTTCAATGGAGCCAAATACACCCAATAACTTATCAATTTTATCGTAATAAGGTTTTACATCATCATAACTGATTGGCCAATCGTCTCCCAGTCCATCAATACTTCTTCTTTTAAAATCTTTCGGGCCAAAACGCAATGATATTCTTCCCCAGTGATTGGTACGTCCGCCAATCATACGGGCACGCCACCAGTCCCATTTGTCACTGCCTTCCGCCATGGTATAAGGTTCGCCATCAATTTCCCATCCCCAGAAACAACCGTCAAAATCGCCAAAGGGGCGATACTTAGTGCTGGCACCACGGCGCGGTGAATCCCATGGATTTTTTAACTGGGATGAATGTTTTGCAGGATCATAATCTGCACCTGCTTCAAGCACGCAAACTTTAAGTCCGGCATTGGCCAAAACATACGCGGCCATTCCACCACCTGCTCCCGAACCTACAATGACTGCATCGTATTGTTTGGGTTGTTTTTTAATTTGAAGATCTCCCATATGGTAATTTGAAAATTTGGAAATTTGAAAATGCAAGTCCTTGCTGCTTGTCCCTTATTAGTTATTCATTGTTTCGCCGCGGGCGATGAGTTCGTTTTTTATTTTTTTAAGATTTACAATATTCAAAATAAAAAGTGGTAAGAATGCGAATGGAAGCATGGATACTGCTCCGAAACCCTTCGAAAGGGTTATATATATATACCCGAGCCCGCCATGATCAAAAGAAACACCGATAAAATAATAATGACCATTTTTATGGTCTTATAATTTTTCTTAAGCACATCGGTACTCATTTCCAAAATAGGCTGAGATTTCATTGGCTGGCAGTTTTATGTGTCGAATATAGTTTTTTTGGAAGAGATTAACATGATTAAATACCGGAGTTTTAATAATTCATTCCGGGAAGTACATGAAGCTTAACTAATAAGCATTCCGGACACCGAGCAGATTTGGCCATTAGAAATTATAGGATAAAACAGGTGTTAGTGTAAGTGCTTCCGGACTGTTCGTTGATATCAGATAATAGAACCTGCTTCTCACGCCTAAATAGAATCTGGTATCAATTTTCTTCCTGAAGGATATACCGATAAATGCCCCTCCTTCTTCTAATCTGCTGTTATTAAAGTTTCGTTCATCAAACAGCAGACGCCTGTTAAAAGTAGATATTTCAACTTCCTGTTGTGAAGGACGCACATAAAATAATCCTGTTTCGAATAAAAAAGCTGATTTCCTTCTTCCTAATCCGAATTCATATCCCAACTGGTAAAACTGATTTTTATGTGCAATACTAAAATCTACGATTCCAATATTAACACCATTTACAACTCCACTATAGGAAATGATACGGGTATTCGACGAAGCTGCATATCCAAACCCCAAACTCGCTCTTTTCCCGATGCGATATTTTATTTCAAACCCTCCGATCTTTCCTACTACCGATTTTTTGTAAAAATTTATATCTGAAAAGGAATTAGGTGCTTCATTGTAGTCATCTACAAAAAAATTCCTTTGCAACCCATAGTTGGCTTCAATCGAAATTCTTTTTTGCTGGGCATAGAGAATCCCTGTAATCATTAGTAACATGCCAGTACCTAAAATCATGATCTTACGCATCATTCTTTTGCAAGTTAAATTAATTGATACAACTAGAATATACATTTATTTTAATATCACCTCTGTTAAAAACAGAGAAATACCCAACAAAAAATAAGAACCCCTCCCACCAGACAGTTTTTAGTTTCAATTTGTAATCAGTATGTATTGCCGGTTACCGTTTTATCACCCTCTTTATTTTATCACTATGAAACTTTCCCTTTTGTTTGCAGGATTGATTGGCTGCTCCTGTTTATACGCACAACAGGCTCCTTCTGCCAGCACAGGTAACAGCAAACAGGCTGTTAAACATGATGTATCTAAACCATTCCGTGTTCTTTATAATGAAACCAGACCGGTATCTACTGTATCAGATAACATATCCGTATCTGAACCGTCTGTTGCAGGTAAAAAAACAATGGATCGAAAAGCCATTGCAGTTGAACAAACCGGTTTTGGCAGCAAAACAGCACCTCTACTGGTTACCAGTTTTGATGGATTGGGAGAAAGTTTTACCGGTCCACAGGGTACCGCTATAATGCGCAATCCTTCAGATAATTCACTGGCTGTAGGATTAGATCATGTGGTTCAAACCGTTAATTCACACATGGCCATCTTCACCAAAAAAGGAAAAAAATATACTGAATCGGGTAAAGTATTGTATGGCCCGGTTGAAACCAGGAATGTGTTTCGTGGTTTTGGTGGCCCCTGTGAGCAGTTTAATAATGGCGATGCTGTGGTACGTTATGATCAGCTTGCAGACAGGTGGTTAATTGTAATGCCTACTTTCAGAAAAGGTATTTCAAGAAATATTGATACGGCTACCGGTGCAAAAAGAGTATTACTGCAAGCCGGTGAAGCTGCGCTTCTTTTCCAACCACCGACACCCGCTGCAACAGCAACTAATAATACTCCTGTTCAACGACCCGCCGGACCAAGGCCTCCCGATAAAGGCACTTACTGCATGTGTTATGCCATCAGCGCCAGTCCTGATCCTTTGGGAACTTATTACCGTTATGAGTTTGAGCGCGAACTGTTTCCTGATTATCCTCGTCCAACCGTATGGCCCGATGGTTATTATACTACTACCAGTACTGGCGATGATGTAATTGAAAGACATGCATATGTGGTTGATCGCAGCAAAATGCTGAAAGGTGAAGATGCCAGGGAACAGTCTTTTATTATTAAAGATGTCAACTTTATTATCAATGCTGATCTCGATGGAAAACAATTACCTCCCGCAGGTTCACCGAGTATTATGCTGGCAGCGGGTGGTTCGCAATTAAAAAAAGTATTGGGTGATGACGGTATTTATGCCTGGAAATTTTATGTAGACTGGAAAGATCATTCAAAAACAAGACTTGAGGGGCCTGTTAAAATTGATGTGGCCCCCTATGAATACCAGGGTGGTGGTCAACTTACCAAAACCATTCCGCAACCCGATACAGATCAGCGTCTCGATTCACAGGGCGACAAACTGATGGGAAGATTGGTTTATCGTAAAATTGGTACCCGTGAATCGGTGGTGGGTGTACATTCTGTAAATACTGCTGCAGGTGGCGGTGGTGTTCGCTGGTACGAGTTTTTAGTGAATAAAGATCGCAGCCTGCGTTTATACCAGCAAAGCACTTTTGCACCCGATACAAATTATCGTTGGATGGCCAGCCCGGCCATTGATGGTAAAGGAAATATAGGAATAGGTTATTCTTTTGGTGGTAAATCAGATTATCCGGGTCAACGTTTTGCTGGCCGTCATTATGGCGATCCGTTGGGCCAGTTAACTTTAAATGAAGTGGTATTGGTAAATGGTGAAGCTTCACAAACAAATACCCTTCGCTGGGAAGATTATACGCAGACTGCTATTGACCCTGGTGATGATGAAACCATCTGGTATGTGGGCGATTACCTGAAAAAAGGAGCTCGTAACTATTCCACCAAAATTGGTGCTTTTAAACTTACAAAAGCTCCAAAAAAGTAAATAACCCCCACCAAAGGTGGGGGTATTAATATGAATACAACCCCCTACGGGGGTATACTAAAACAAAAGATCTTGTGTCCCATCCTCTTTGCGATCCTCTCCCTCCTGGTACTTCACATAAT
>JBMOKQ010000068.1:0-66056 GCA_049324295.1 Bacteroidota bacterium | reverse complement strand
CACCATTTGCAATAAGAAATTCCTTTTGTTCTTTAGCGGACATCAGCACACTCTTTTCCATTAGTTCACGGTTAAGAGTGATGTAATAATTATAGCGGCTTTCTTCCCATTTACGTTTGTAAAATTCCTTCTACGCAGGGTCTTCAAAAAGTTCTTCGAAGAGTCTCTGAGGCACGAAGGACTCTTCGTGTTACACAGCCGGAGTGCCTGCATTTAGTTTTGCAAACGCAGTTTCACTCACAACAAACAGCCTCCCACTTCCTGATTTCCCTTCGACAAGCTCAGGGCAAGCCTTATTTTCTATTTCTGATTTCTTATTCCTTATTCCTTATTTCTTCTCCCCTTCCTCGCCATTCCCGATCTGTGATCGTGAGGCTTGTCTCCGTGGGAGTCTCCAAAGGAGTTCTATGAACCTTTGGACAGGGTGACGATTCGCACGGGTTAAAAGCAGCGCACCAGCGACTTCTCTTGTTCCATACTAAACCCTGTATTGCATTCCTGTCAACTTAACCCCGGATATCATGTAAACAGTAATCAGGTAACTTTTACACGCTTAACAGACACAAACCTAACTGCCTGCTTTCGATATCGGTTATGCCTAACGAGGCTTCATAGTTGCTTTAATTTATTCAGCTCTACAATACGCACCTACAGAATTCTTGTTTCCGTTTTTCCTTATCGTTCACCACAAAAGAGTTTCCGCTTAATGCAGCATAAGGTGGTTTGCAAACTACTCCTGAAAGTCGTCTGCGGAAGGTCAGTTCTCTTCATTAAGACGTTGTAAGTCGGCCAGTCGGTTCGCTTGACCTCCGCACTCATCAATCTTTGTTTTGAAAAGGCTTCCATGTTTTGGTACAGCTCCTGATTCCTAATATTTCATCTGGATCAGTTCAAGACACACACGGTTTCAGGCTTAGCGTTCGGGCGGGTTTAGGAGCACAACGCTATCAATAAGCACACAGAACTTAAATAGAAGTAAAAAGCTCCAAGTTTGCACGTTAATCAGCCTGACGCAACCCCGTGTTAGCGGTATGTGCTTTCATTTTTTCTTTCGTGTCTTTGATGATTTTGCTCTGTCATTAAAGTCAAGACAAAGGTTAATCCAAAATTCAAAGTTCTTTTTGTTTTTTATTCCTATTGGTTCAACGTAACAATAACCTTTGTATTCTTTTCCTTTCATTATTGTTTGTATAAACCCTGTTTTTTTGGATAATTTTTCTGTCAGCGTTGGGTCAAAACGACACATTAAGTTTTGTCCGCTTATGTTTACACACATTTTGCCATTTACTAAGAAAGCAAGTCCACGAAACATTTCTTTTTCTTCAATGTCAAGTTTCGGGAACTCTGCTAAATATTCTCTTACTCTGTCGGCAAGTGATGTGTCGTAAGCCATTATCGTTTTGTGTTGTTAACAAAAGTTAGTGTGTCAAAGTAAATTCTCAGCGATTGTAGTTTGCCGTTTTTCGTTGTCCAAAGTTCGGCAACATTTTCGTTAATTTCTTGTCCACTTGGAAATTTGAAGTCATAGTTTCCGTCTGCCCAACTTGCACAAAGCCCCATGTTGTAGCAGTAGCTAAGTTATTCTGTCACAATTTTCATTTCTACAACGATATAATGCTTCACTTTGTATTTGTCCCACCATTTTTCTGGCGGTATCCCGTTTGCAGTCAAAGCGCAATAGAATTGGTATCCTGGTTGTTTTGGGTCTTCGTAAGGCAATGAATAAACGAACAACGGAATAGTTTTATTTGTCGGAATTTTCTTGAAGGCTTCATCTGTTACAAGTCCGTCTCTTAAACTATATTTGTCGCTATTTATACGCTTATACTTTTTTGTCATACTTAGTCCCAAAAACCTATAATTAAAAAGAACGCTGTCGTTTAGAGGCTTTGTAATAAGCGATAAAGTCGAGCTATCATTTGTATTTAATTTAAGATCGTCCTTGGCATATTCGGTCGGCAGTAAGGTGTCTGTCTTTGATACTTTGCCTTTCCAATATTCTTTTGTCGTCAAGAAAAGGTAACTGTTTTTTATGTTCTTAGGTTGCTTCAATAAAACTTTGTAATAATCTATATGATCTATTTCCATTAAAAGTTGAATGTCACTTATGGACGAACCATAATTTGCTTTAGCTTGAATACTGTCACTCGTTTGGGCTTTGCATAAAATTGTAAGCGATGTTGTAATTGTCAATAGAAAAAGTTGAAGTTTCATAAATAATATGTCTGATTTTAGGGTGTCATTTAGTTACTGCCGACGTCCGTCTGTGCAACTTTTGGAAAGTTTCGGAACTAAGTCTGCCCAACTTACACAAAACTCTATGTTGCTGTAGTGCTTTCTACTTTTTCAGATTACTTTCTTCCTCAGCTAAATGTTGTAAGTAGTAGCAATAAATCAATTGTCCTTTACGAATGCTTGACAGTCTAAAATATTCATTGGAGGCATGCCACTTTTCATCAGGTTGTTCAAAGCCTAATGAATAAGGATAAATTCCCAAAGTTTCTTTAATATCAATCAACGGTCCAACACTACCACCTGTAGCAATCTGTAATGGTTGTTTACCATAAATTTTAAATAGAGCGTCGGATACATAATTATAGGCTTTAGTGTCAGCAGGAAATTTCATTTGGATTACTCCACCTTTACTAAATTTATAAGAAACTGTTGCTCCTGCTGGAACATTTTTGTTAATATGTTTCACAATTAAATCTTGTATTTCTTCTCCTGACTGATTGTTTACCAATCTACAGGTTATTCTTGCCATCGCATTACTTGGGATGATATTTGAATGTCCTTCTGCTGCTGTATAACCGCTTTGCATTCCAATTATTTCCAATGTGGGACGGTACCAAACTCGTTCTAACGGAGAAAAAGTAGTGTCGCCTGTTTCTGCGGTTGTGCCTAATACTTTCATGTCCTCTGTTTTATCATAAGGTATTTTATTCATCATTTCTTTTTCTTGAGCAGTTGCCGGCACAACTTTATCATAAAATCCCTCTACCGCTACATTTCCTTCTTTGGTATAAAAAGAGGCTATAATTTGAGACATTATAACGGCAGAATTTGGCGTTTTGCCACCAAATTGACCACTATGTGCATCAGTATTAGCAGTTTTAATATTAAATTCCAGTATTGTTGCACCTCGTAAGCTCATTAAAATTGAAGGTGTAGTTTCGCTATATTGAGTTCCATCGGCATTTAAAGCAAAATCAGCTTTTAATAATTCTTTATTTTTTTCAAGGAAATTTTTAAAACTAGGACTCCCCTTTTCTTCTTCGCCGTCAAAAATAAATTTCACGTTCACAGGCAATTTGCCGTCTGTACGCAACATTGCTTCAACAGCCCAAATAGTTATCATAATACCACTTTTATCATCACTTGCACCACGTCCTATAATTTTTCCATCTACAATTTTTGGTGCAAAAGGCGGATTATCCCATTCCGATTCTTTTACGGGTTGCACATCATAATGAGCATAAATTAAAACTGTGGGTTTGCCTGGCGCTTTATCCCAACATCCATATACATAAGGATTTCCGTCGCTCGATAATGTTTGTGCCGTTGTCATTCCAATGGCTTTTAATTTATTTACTATCCATGCAGCGGCTTTTTCAACATCTGGTTTATTTGCTGGAATAGAAGATATGCTCGGAATAGCTATCAATTCCATAAATTCTTTTAAGTGTGCATCATTATTTTCATCAATATACTTTTCATATGATGTGAATGACGCTTTTACCTGCTCTTTTTTTGAAGTTTTAGAATTACTATTCTGAGCTGTCAAATTAGTATTAAACAATAGATTCAAGCTAACAAAGATTGTCAAGGCTAAAGATGTTGAGATTGTCATTATGATTGTTTTTTGAATTTAATGGAATAGTATTTAGCATTATTGCCAACGAACAGGGCTTTGTAAATCCGTCTGCCCAACCTGCACAAAACCTTAGTTATTGGCTACAGTAATTCTCTCAACGCTGTCAAAAACTCTTTTCCATCTCCCATTCTCATTTTCTTTTTGTCTTCAATTATGTATGGAATACCACTTTCAACTTTTCTAACTATCCCATTTTTGTCTAAAAAAATATTTACTGGAAATGCTGTCATATTCAGTGAATCGATAAATTTTTCAGCATTAGCAATTTGTCTAAAAGAGAATTTATGCTTTTTAAAAAAAGCTTTTACTTTTTCTGTTTTTTCGAATGTTATAGCAATAAAGTTTACGCTGTCTTTTAGTTGTGATTTGATACTACTTAAAACAGGCATTTCTTCAATACAAGGTTTGCAAGTTGTAAACCAAAAATTTATCAATGTTGGCTTGCCTTTTAAATTGTCAATACTTATCTTTTTGTTGTCTAACGTTGTTAATAATGGCAATGGGAACTCCTTGTCTAAATAATCGTCTGACTCAAAGGACTTTGTTTCTTTAACTTTCGGTTCTCCGATTTTAATATCCCACTCATAGCTATAAATTAAGCTGTCTTGATTTTTACGAATTAATTTAAAGTTATCCTTAATTAAAACTTTAATATCTTTGAAAGGAAGTACACTTTTTAGCTTTTCTATTTTAGCTTCCTTCATTTTGTAGTAAGCAACTGTGTCAACTACATCTCCTTCGTTTGTCATGATATACCTGGTTTGCCCAAAGGTTTGAGCTGATACCAAAAAAGTTACTGTCAAAAAAAACAATTTAATTTTCATTGTTATGTCTGAATTTATGTGGTCTAATATTATTGTAGCCAACGTCCGTGTGTTGCCGAAGGTTGGGAAATAGTTCCTGCTGCCGGCTTGACCACTAGAGACCCGATTAGCTAAAGCCAAATTACAGAAGCCTGGCCAGAAATCCTATTGTTGATGGGCCAAATACTTCAGCCCAACTTCTGGTAACACGATCTTGGCTGTTGTTTTAGTCATATCAGTTTTTCCAGGCTATTATTTCCTATGTCTCTTAATAAGTTTACGCCAATAAAATAGGGCATTAAAAACGGTAATGCAGGAATAGATACTACAAAACCTGGTATTTTAAAAGTCTCCGTAAAAAATGCAGATAAGATGACTATCACGAATGCCAGTATACTAAATAGAAAATAAACTGCAGCGGAAGTCTTGCTTAACCACCCTGCTTTCCTCATTGCTAAAGCTATAAGAAAAGTAGCTAAATATGTCAAAGCAACTTCGGTGACGGATACTAATCTAAATAATTGCCTTACAGGTTGAAACCAGTCAGGAAAATTGCTAGAGTTAGCGCTTGACTGAAATTTGAATAATTCAGTCAGATAAAAACCCCAGTATAGCATATTAATTAAAAATAGTGGAATAGCTATTAATACCGCAATCATACTAAGTAACGAATAATACTGTTCTTCTTTCGAATTAAGTCGCTCTCTTAAACTAACAAATCCAAAGGCAATAAATACACCGCTTATAACAAGCAGGAAGTATCTCACCTGCTGTTCTTTTGCTGTTGCTGTCCATTCAGCAGCTGTTTCAGGTGGAGGACCTAGTCCGGCAAACATCGAAATCAATATCGAAGGTATGATCAGAAAAAATGCTGTAATTGCCAGCTTTTTCTCGCCTGTATTTTTCTGCCTGATAACATGCAGTCCGAGAGACCATGAAGCAAATATCATTAAAACTGCGTTTAATAACCAAATTGGTAAATAGAGTTGAAAGCTAACATGTCCAACACCAAATCCAAGTCCAGCTGTGATAACCGGAACAAGCAATAGATAAATGTAGCTTGTCAATTTATACGCTGTGGATTTCATACGATATTTCTTTTTTTGTATTACGAACAGTCAACGGTTTTCGGTTTGGCGAAGGTGGCGATTTTTACCACAAATGTGTCTGCGTAGCACTGAACCGCCACTTTTGTCAAACCGCTGTTAGCCGCTATGGCTCTATATTTCAGGTTAGTCATTTTTCGATTTTAAGGCTTGCCCCTTTTCTGTTTCATTGAATTGTCCGTTGTCGTAAACCAAGTTGCCATTTACAAATGTATGCGTCACTTTTGTTTGAAATGTTGTTCCGTCTAATGGCGACCAACCACATTTGGATAAAATATTTTCTTTACTAACTGTCCAAGCTGAATTTAAGTCAAGAATGGTTAGGTCTGCAAAGTAGCCCTCCCGTATAAAACCTCTTTTTTCAATTCTGTAAAGTGTCGCAGGATTATGGCACATTTTTTCTGCAATTTTCTCTAATGAAATGATGTCTTGTTTGTAAAACTCAAGCATAATGTTTAAAGAGTGCTGAACGATTGGTGCACCCGACATTGATTGAAAATAAGGTTTTTGTTTTTCGTCTAATGTATGTGGAGCGTGGTCTGTAGTTATTAAATCTATTCTATCGTCCAACAAAGCTTTTAATAGCCCTTTTTTGTCTTTTTCTGTTTTTATTGCTGGGTTCCATTTTATTAAAGTTCCTAAACGTTTATAGTCTGTGTCTGAAAACCACAAGTGATGAACCGAAACTTCAGTTGTTATTTTTTTCTCTTGTAAAGGAATGTCATTGCGGAACAGATGTGTTTCCGCTTCTGTGGTCAAGTGCAGAATGTGAAGTCTTGCTTTATGTTTGTTGGCAATGTCAATTGCTCGCTTGGTAGCCTCATAACACGCTTTTTCGCTTCTTATAATTGGATGACATTCAATAGGCACATGCTCACCATATTTTTCTCGGTAAATATTTTCATTCTCCTCAACTATTTGTTCTTTTTCGGAATGGATAGCTATAATTGATTTACAGTTTGCAAAAAGTTTTTCCATAGTTTCTGGATTGTCGGCAAGCAGATTTCCTTTTTTTGTAAAGTAAAGTCCGTCATCAGAAACACCTAAAAGTTTTGAGGTGTCGAGCTTAATTACTTCATCAAGATTGTCGCCATTAACGCCCAGAAAAAAGCCAAAATTGGCTAAAGATTTTTCAGAGGCTATTTCATATTTTTCTCTTAAAATATCAACCGTCAAAACATTCGGAAATGTATTTGGCATATCAATAAAAGAAGTTACGCCACCTGCAACGGCTGCTTTGCTTTCTGTATAGAGGTCGCCTTTATGAGTAAGCCCAGGTTCACGAAAATGAACTTGTCCGTCAATGATGCCTGGAAATAAATATTTGCCTATTCCGTCAATTACTCTTGCATTAAGGTCGTTATTATGTCGCCCGATTTTTTGAATTACACCATTATCAATTAAAATGTCGCTAACTATTATTTGTCCTTCGTTAACGATGCTAATATTTTTAATTAGAGTTCTTTCTGTCATTGTAAATTGTCTGTCTGTGTCGGGTCGTCTTGCTATTGGAGCCAACGGATTGGGTATTGCCGAAGGTCGGGAAATAGTTTCTACTGCTGGCTTCGCCACTAAAGCCCCGATCAGTTAAAGCCAATTTACTGAAGCCTGGTCAGAAATCCAACAGTCGATGGGTGAAGTACAAAAGCCAATGTTTCGGGGCTTGGCAAAGAATTGGCATTTGAAACTTGTCAGCCTGAACCGAAGCTAAATTTATAATTAAAAGTTCATTGTTTATTCTATTGCCCAATTTATAACGTCCTGCCGGAACTGATGTTGATAAATACAATTTGCTGATGTTATTTTCGTCAACCAGTTTTTTTGCCAAACCGCCTGTTGGCTGCAGATGGCTTTTCATTCAAATTTTTGCCAAGTCAGTTCGTATCGTTCAGAACCAATCCAAGGCGTTTTAAGTATAAGTTGGTTATTTTTTATTTCATAATATCTTTTTTGGTCTTGGCCTATCCAATTTGGAAAAGAACATGCTTGAAGGTGATGTATTACTATATTGGAATCAGGTATAACCCTATATGTTCCATAATACGCTATAAACCCATAATAAGCCGGTAAAATTTCTTCGGGTGTTCCTTGAAGTAGATTGGCTGATGCAAACTTTTTAATTCCCGGCTTCATAATTTCCACCATCATATTCCCGTTTGCATCATAATGTAGTTGCCCAACCGGTTTTTCTCCATAGGGGTAATTTACTTTTCCATCCTTTGGAATGGCAACACATTTTTGCAATGTCCACATGCCAATAAAGTCATTTGAAATCTGATTATGTCCACTTTGAAATGAAGTGAGAAAAATGCAAAAGACAATAGCGGTCAAGATACTTTTCATAAAAAAAATCTGTGCGGAAAGAATAGTCGAATAAATGGTCGTATCATTTGCAGCCAACGGCCTCGCATTTGCGTTCAGGCGGTATTTGAAATTATGTTGTTCAATTAATTGTTTTGTTCAGTAAAGATAAGTTGTTCAGTGTTTAATTTGTCGTCCAGCCGCATTAACGCAAATGCTCGTCACACTTAGTTGGTGTTGCATTGTCCAGCCCTGCTTTTGCAAATACTTTTTTTGGCTGATGGGCTTTTTTTATATTTACAGCATGGCAGTTAGAACATTATATGGCTTCCACGGCACTGATTAGTGCTCTTTTCTTGAAGGGTAACTATAAGCGTGTTAGATCAAGGGGTTAATAAAACACAAGCTTAATAAGGAAGGTAAGTAAAGCGGCAATAATCCCACCTCCAAGTATTATTATGCGCCAATAACCTACACCTCTGTAAACAAAGCCTTTGTATTCAGGCTGAAAATCCTTATCCATGTCTCTTCTAATAAGATTGTGAAAGGCTCTTTTCGGCAATAATAGAAGTATGATTACGGTAGCGATATAAAAAATGATAAATAAGGTGCTTAAATTCATATAATGTGCTTTTTATGTAAGTTACTTATAATATCTACACATGTATCTATCTTTTCTTCTTGATCCACGAAAACTTATCCAAACTTTGTTAGTACTCCTGCGTTTTGTCCTGGCTACAATTAAACGTAGTGTCAAAAAGGGTTGCTGCCAACGGTTAGGTATTTGCGATGGCAGGATATTCTGTGTCCCGTCACCCCTGTACCGAAGTTGATTAAAGTTTACTGCTTATTGTTCTTTCGTCCAGCCCTGCTATTACAAATACTTTTGTTGTGCGTTCGTGCTTGTCAGTTCTATTTAAATTGGTATTTTTTCTTAAAATATTTAATCAGACGAATTCGATTTTCTTTTATAATAAGTAATATTTGTTTATGGTTATAAGTTACCCTGTAATAAAGTTGTAGTTCATTGAAATATTTATTTAGTAGTATTTTATCATTGGAAAACAAAATAGGAGCAGTAACATCACTGTCATCAAACGAAACAATCAAACTTCCTTGCTTGGTCTTAAACATTTGGTTATTTGCTTTGAAGTTTACAAGCATGTCAAAAGTATTTCTAACCTTATTTTGAGCATCCTGAAATACTGTTGTCTGGAAATCCTGAAAATTGGCGTACCTTATCTCGGATGCTACAATGCTGTCCGCATCTTCCTTTGGTAAGAGCCGGAATCCTCCTGCATTGAACAACTGATTTAATGTACGCTCTGTCTTTTTAAAGGGTCTGTTAATCGAAGTGTTTTTAATCAAATCAAGAAGGCATGATGTTTCCGTACTGTTTTGTGAAATTATATTATAACAACTACCAAGATTGGCAAGTGATGTAAGTTTTGTATCGTCAAAATTGATATAAAAAGAAATCTTTGCAGTGTCGGTTTTCAAATCTTCGTAAAACGATTCAATATATTGCTTGCCTCTTTCCTTTTCGATTTGATGCTCTCTGTAATTTTCTACAAGGAAGCCAAGAAATACAGCCAAAAATAGCATGAGAAATTCGAGAAAATATTCGCCCCATTTTTTTTTATGAGTCACATGATGGGGATGTTTATGTATTTCCATATTTTCAGTTTCTTGTTTTGAAATTACTGTGTTCGTCTCGTTAATAGAAATAATTTCACCTGGTATGTTTTCAGATTGAGGAACAATCGGATTATCTAAAGTGTTGTCATTTATATTGTCTTCCATCTATATTTCTGTTAGTTGGTCAAATTATTAGAGTGTTTGGTCGCGTGACACCCAATGGGCAGGGCTTTGTGCAGGTGTGGCATTCATTGAACGTCCGGCCCGAAACAAAAGCCGATTAAAAAGCTAATGATGAAGATAACAACTAAAAGCCAAATTACTAAGGTCCAGCCCGGAACCGAAGCCGAATAGCGAACTGATGATGAAGATAACAACAAAAGCTGATAGAATTCCGTCGGCTGGATATAGGCTGATAGCGATATGAAGCTGAGAATATATTCGTCTGCCAGCATAGCAGCAAACTCCCTGTTGTATGTTCGCCTTTCGTCTTGGTAACTTGAATTGAAAGTATGTGTCTACCTAAGTAGGGTGTGTCCCGGAAGCGTTGCACAAGGCAGGCTCTTTTGCAAGGTTGGCTTTTGTGTAGCGGCTTTGTGTGCCTTGCAAATGTGCCTGACTTGGTGCGTTGGCTAAACAATTTGCTCTTCCAATAAATCCTTCCAGATAATGAAACCCTTTTTGTCGTCAGTATAGTCATGCATGATTCGACTGAAATTTACTGGTTGATTTTCAAGAAAAGCTTGTCTGCCCTTGTTTCTTATAATGCTTAATTGCCTATCAATTTCTTTCAACTTTGTTTCAAGTGTTAGTTTGTGTTTCGGGAAGTGCCATAGATAAGTCGCTTCCTCGGTGTCAAGGGTTTCTAATACAATGTGAAACTGTTCCTTGCCCGTCAAAAGGAAAACAAATGAGAATGGACATAATACAAACCGAATTTTCAGAATGCTTCTGTCATGTCGCTGGGATAAGAATTGCAAATGTTTTTGATGTTTATAGTTACCTCTTTTCAAAACATTTTCCAACAGTTCTTCACCAGAGTTGTAAAGCGAATTGCTTTTCCCTCCTTGAATTTGATTGATGTCTAAGAGGTTTTCATTTTGAAGCAAAGGTTTCCCAATAATATTCTTTGAAACATAAGTGAACTTCACTCCTTCAATAACCTCATGATTGATTTTCTCAACATCTACTGAGGTTGCTATCTGTGAAATCAGCTTATCGTTTTCAAACTCTACATGAATATCAATCTTTACATTCTTTGATTTTAATGCTTTCGCAAAATAGGGTTTCAAAACTTCAAACTCTGGCCTTACTTCAAGATTCTCTATTTCAAATTCAAGTTCTGTTTTCAATTCTGTAATGGAATGTTTGAATGCAACACTGCCATAATGAAATTCAAGTTGCTCAATGGGAGTTTTTATTTGCCGCTCAATTGTAATGGTGTTTGTAACGGCAATTTCTTCTTTTGGCTCATCAAACAAAGTCGCTTGCCTATCGATCTTTCTGTAAAAGGTATTTCGTTTCAGAAATAGTTTATTCAGGTAGTCAATCTTAATATCCCTGTAATCATAAATTGTTGGAGTGACTTCTGAACGCTGAACCCTACCGATATATTGAATCATTTTTCCTTCAAATGAAAAAGGATAAACAAGAAACAAGCAATTAGCATTTTGCAAGTCAGTTCCTTCGCCAAACAATTGCCCCGTTGTAATCAGAACCTGGTAATTTCCTTCTTTTAGAATTTTCCATTTTGTAGCCCGATTATTTTCAGAATCATCTCCACTCAAAGTAATTGCTTCATAAGAATGTTTGAGAAACTGATGTAGTGAATCAATGTGTTCTTTTCTTTCAGTAATTATCACAACTCTTTTTCCTGCTTTCAGTTCGCTGATTACATCTTGAAGAATTAATTTGTTTCTGGCTGAATCGTGAATGAGAATCTTTGATAGAGTTTCAAATTGGTCTGTCTTTGAATTAAAAGGAATATCAAGTTCTGTATTTCTGATAATGATTTTTGCTTGCTGTGAACTGCTGATTTCACTGGATTTGATTTCAGCAATGATTTCCCCCGAATGGATAAAAATTAATTTGCCGTCATTGTATTTCCTGAAAGGAGTTGCTGTTAAACCATAGAGATAAAAAGTTTGAAGTTTAGCAATCGTTGTGCGGAAAGTTTCGGCGGGTATGTGATGGCACTCGTCAACGATAATTGCTCCGAATGAGGTTAGAATATTCTCTGAATCTGCTTTATCAAGCCCCTTTGATAAACTCTGAATTGTAGCGATAGTGATTTTCTTACCTATCTTGTTTTTCCCCTGCCCAATTTTTCCAATTTCAGATTTAGGTATGCCAAGGAAGGTTTCAATTCTTTCTGCCCATTGTTCAACTAATTGCTTTCGGTGAACGATGATTAAAACAGGTTGCTGTTTATCCGAAATAATCTTTAAAGCAACAATTGTCTTTCCTGAACCGGGTGGTGCTACGATTACTCCCAAATCCTTTTTTGAAATGGATTCAATTACCGCTTGTTGATGCTCTCTGAGTTGGGCATTGAATATAAAAGGAATTGCTTTGTGTTTCTTTCGTTCATCAATGAAGTTATGCTCAATTTTATTCTCCCTGCAAAAGCGAATTAGCTTTCCGATAAAACCCCTTGGAACGATTACTTCATTTTCTGTTTCTTCAACAAAATTGAAATAGCGTTCTGTTCCGAAAGTGTTCTTGCCAATTTTCTTCTTGATGATAAATTCTGAATTGGTGAAATTCAATTCTTCTTTCAGAAAGTTTATCAAAGGAGTTGTTATTCCGTCTCTGCTAATCTTCACTGAATTATTCAGTGTGATGCTCAATTTTCCGGTTGCAACATTTTGCGAAAATGACTCGGAAGAATTTGAATGCTCCTTGTAAAGATTGTCAAGTTCAACAGTAGAAACCCTTTTGATTTCTCTCATAAATTTCCACTGGTCAGCTAAAGGCATTAAAGTTTCCGAATCTATGAAGCAACTGTTACCTTGTTCTAAAGTTTTCTGGAAAAGTGGAAGTGCAATTAAATTTCCTAACCCTTTTCCTGAAAGGAAATCTTGATTCGGAAACAACCGGTCAAAACTTGAACTCTTGTCAAAGACAGAAAAAGCTCCGGATTGTTCAAGGATGGTAATGAAAACTTTCCTGCTTCTGATTGCAGGGTAGGGCTGCTCAAAGAATATCCAAACATGCCCGCCTTTACCCGAACGGGAACGTTCTAAGTAGGCAGGGATATTTTTTTGATTACATGCTTTCAGAAATTTTCTTACATCATCAATCCAATTTTCTTCGTCAAAATCGGCTGCAAGAAACCATGTGGTATTATCAGTGAGTAACGGATAAATTCCAATTAATTGTTCACCTTTTATGTGTTTGGCAATTTCATTATCAGTAAGTTTCAGGTATGTTTTATCCGTGTAGTTTTGAAAAGTGCCGCCTTTCATTTTATGAGCTCTGTATCTATATGGGTCGAAATAATAGGCAGGCATATAACCGCATTTATCACCTTTTTCCCACCGTATAGCAAATACATCGTCCCTGCCTTTGAAAACCGACTTGAATAATTGTATTTGATTTTGGAAGCTGTCATTCATTACCCTTTCCTTTAAAAGAGGCCCATTCCCGGCCAATTAGCGGCCAATACGGCCAATTCCCGGCCAATTATTCTTTATTTCATACTTACTTCCACGTCCTTTAGTACCGGCTTGCTTTAAAAATCCCTTTCCAATCAACTCCTGCAACTCTTCCGTAGCCAGTGTTTTACCCACAGTATTTATCTCCTGATATTTTGAATTGGTTATACTACCATGTTCAAGGACATACAAGATAGCTTTCGTCTGTCGGCTGTTAAGACCCAATTTTGTCAACTGCTCTTCAGTCAAAGTATTTTTGAAAAGTGTAATACTGAACCCACCATCCAGTTCCTGCATTTCAGGTTCGGGCAATTCCGCTTCTTTACAAGTGTCAAGAATTTTTATAGTGCCACGACCCCATGCGTCAATGTAGCCTCCCTTAAAGGCAACGTCAGCAATAATTAGATTTCTTGGTCTTGAAGAATGGGAACGTTTCAAAGCATCAAGTGTCAACCCCGCTGGCAATGTTCCTTCATTCCAAATGTTTATTTTATCGTCATATACTCGGATTTGAATGGGTGCTCCCATATAGTTGCGATGCACAAGTGCATTCAACAACATTTCACGAAGGGCAGGTAAAGGATATTCAACTTTTTCAATACGGTGCATTCCTTCAAATCCTATTGACCGAATCAGGAACTTATGATTGAGTTGATTCAAAACAGCATTGAGTAATACAATTAAATTACCTTCTTCCATTTCCTGAAATACGAGGTCTGTGTCACTCTTTCCAAACCGCCCGATTTTTACATAAATGCCGGGATAAAATTTACCCGGGTCTTTACCAAAGAAAATAATGGCAGCTCTTTTTAATTGACCATTATCAGTTAAACGTAATTTTTCAAATAATTCAGGAATTGTAAGCCCTTGAATATTTTCTGGAAGACGACCTGCATTTTCAGAAGCTGCAAGGAATGTTTTTACAGCCTTTTCGTCAATATCATCAAATGTCGCTCTTTGCTCAATTACATCATCCCATGTCTTGCCTGATTTCTTTAAAAGAAACTCATTAAGTGTTGCTCCTGTTAATTCCTGCTTTGTGCTGCCGCTACGGTAATAATACCTGCCTCTTACTGAAATGGGAACAGAGTAGGGTTGTGTAACTATTTCAATAAAATGTTTGCTGCCTTCTTCATGTAGATTTACTTCAGCAGTTATACCCATCACATTTTTAATCTTGTTGGGTATATCGTCCATTAATTTTTTGTAGTCGGGAACGTCAACCACATTGCCATTGTCATCTTTGCCAATGTAAATAACGCCGCCATTGGCGTTTGCAAAACCGCAAACCCATTTTAGATAGTCATCGTGCCAGCTTTGTTTGTATTCTATGTTTTGTTGTTCGGGCATAGTTTTCAAATTTCATCTCCTTGTTTTAAATAATATCCAACTACATTTAAGCTATCGTCTTTTCGGTAGTATTCAGGGTCATGAAGTTTTACCTGACTTAGCTTTTTCAATTTACTCATATAGCTACCATCTTTAGGTTTCATCACTTGGATACCTTTAGTAGTTCTGCTGTCAACAGGATTTATTTTACTCGTATTGAACAACACTACTTTATTTATACTACTCAATGCAACCAAATCAATATCATTTTCAATATGCTCTATGAAAATTAATTTAGATTCATCGTTAAACGCATTTTTAAGTTTTTTTCGGTTATGTTCCGTTTGAAAACTATTCATAAAAATTTTGCCAGCCTTTCCATTCTGAAAACCTACTATCAAATAACCAGAATAGTTTCTTGTTCCTGTTAAGTAGATTGGTTTTTCGCCTTGTTCAAGTTCAACTTCGTTATTAAGTTGTGAAAGGTTTGTCAATCCACGGTTTTGAACCTTGTAAACATTTTGTTTTGAAGTGAAAATTAAAATTTCAGCAAAAGAAAACAAATTAGTAGAAGCTTTCATTTTGTTGTCCAACGCTTCTTCATTTCC
Organism: Bacteroidota bacterium; assembly: GCA_049324295.1. GTDB lineage: Bacteria > Bacteroidota > Bacteroidia > Chitinophagales > Chitinophagaceae > Sediminibacterium. Next base: position 50,741 of record JBMOKQ010000068.1, on the reverse strand, counting down.
AAAAGCACTTTTAGTCTGGCTTTCAGTTCTAAATAAATCAGGCTGCTCTATTTTCTGACTTGGTACAGAAATGGGTTTTTGAACTTGAGGTTGAATTGTCTCCTTTACTTCTTCCTCAATAATTATCTCTTGCCCGTTTTGAGAATGATTGTTGTCAACTGGTGGTTCTTCTTGCTGAATATCATTTTCATGAAGTTTTTTCCAAAGGGGTTCTAATGCCTTTTTGCGATTGGAATAATATTCTGCTCCTCTGATTCTGACGAATTGCCATCCGCATCTTTCCAAAACTTTTTGTCGCATCAAATCATTTTGAAATTGCTCTGCTCCATGAAATTTGTCTCCATCACATTCAATGGCAATCTTAACTCCATTTGAAAGCAGTGCAACTAAGTCAATCCTGTATCTTCCTTTTGCAACTTCATATTGCGGAATCACACTGTAATTATTTGTAACGATGTCATTGTAAACATCAACTTCAAACCAACTTTCAAAAGGATTGGGTTGAGTCCCAAAAGTTCTTTCAAAAGTTTTCTGTGGTGGAACTGGTTGCGGTTTGTAATTCAGGAAGTGGTCAAGAAGTTTGTAACGCAAATCGTTTGTGTTACTCAAATCATCAAGCTGCACTGAATGAAATAACCAAACCTGCTCTTTTGCTCTACTAACTGCAACATTAAATCTTCTCTCGTCTTCTGGTTTGGTCAAAGCAGTTCGGTTGTGATTGTGTGCTGTAATCAAACTTAGAAACATGATGTCTCTTTCATCACCTTGAAAACTTGCCGATGTTCCGCAAACTATTTTACGCTTCTTAAATTCTATCTCACCAATTTTTTTTATCACCAAACTTTCAATGATTGTTGCTTGCTTGTTTCCTTGCAAACCAATTACTCCGAAAGATTTCCCCTTGTAATTTTTATCATCAACAAGTTCTGCAATTTTATTTGCGATTGCTTCTGCTTCAACTTTGTTTGTGATGTTCTGATATGTTCCATCAACATAACCACTTTGACAATACTCATGTTTCAACGGCTCTAATCTGTTTTCAGAATATTGCTTCAATGGATACAAACCCTTTCCATCAGGAGCATAAAACAGTTTGTTGCAGAACTCAATTATTTCAGGCATACACCTGAAATGCTCACGCAATACAGTTACTCCATTGCAAAATATTCTCGCATGGTCAAAGAAACTAAACTCTGTTCCGTAATAATTTGCGAAAGGAATATTTTGCAAGTGTCGGTTTATGTGTGGTGTCATTGTGTTTGCATCCACACCTACATACTCAGGTGAAGTTTGTTTGTCGTCTCCAACAATGATGATGTTCTTTGAAATGTAAAGAAGGAAAATTGCATCTGCACCAAGTTGACTTGCCTCGTCAATAATTACGTAATCATACATTTCTATTTCGGGCTTGATTGTCTCAGCAACTTTGTAAAGGGGCATTACCCAACAGGGAACGGAATCTTTGCATTTTTCCATTTGATGTTGTGCTTCCTTCCTAAATTTCAAAGCCCGTTTTCCCGTTCCTGTCTTACCGATTTTCTTTACTGCTTGCACCCATGCTTGTAAGTGTTGACGCAACAAATAATTTTTGCTCAAACTTTCTAAAACATTCAACCAAGCTTTCTTTGAAGCGATTGCAGAAATTAGTTTCTCCTCTTGCCGTTCAAGGTCAGCTAATTTGTAGGTAAGTGTTGTTTCGTAATCTTCTTCCAAAAGCTTTGTGATTTCTGCAAACGCATGTTTGAAGTGAATAGCATTGTCAAGCAGTCGGAAGTTTGAAACCTCAAAAGTATTATCCCAAATTTCTTTTATCGTGGTCGGGAAATGTCGGGTAAGGTTTTCTTTGAGATTTTTGAAATGGACATACTTTTCCTTGTCGGCATTTAATCCGTCAAGCTCCATTATGTGTTGCTCGTAATTTTCTGCATCAATGTTTGCAACCGTTTTGGAAATGGTTACGGCAACTGGATGAATGTTTTGAATTAAAAGATGTCTGTCTGCATCTGCAATTTTTACTTTGAACGCTTTTACTTGTGAAAGCAAATAGCTGTAATCACAATCATCAATCAATCCACTGACTTTTGAACTGTCGTAATCCTGAATTTTGATTGATGAAACAGATTCAATTTGAGTTTTGAGTTTGTTTGATTCAGAAAGCAAATTGATTAAACTTTCTGTGTCGATTTTCAGTTGCCCGTAAAATTTTGCTTTGTCGGAATAAGATTTTGAATTCCCATTTGTTTTTATTTCCCAAATGGTTTCAAGTTCTTCAAAATCCTGTTTGGTTTTGATGTCATCCAAAACAGTTTGAAACTCTGCGACTGTGTCGCATGGGCTACCGTTCACTTGCACACCTTCAATAAAATATTTTTTCTCCTTCACATTTGCGGATGCAAGCGGATTATTGAATACTGAAAACAAACCTCTCAACTTCTTTCCATCATTCAAAAGCTGCAAAAGAAATTCTGCATCACTCTTTAATTGAATCAAACTTTTATCAGTCGGGTATTTTATTTCAACGCTTCTGTCAAACTGTTTCAACTTTTCATCAGCAAGTTCTGCTAATGTTGTATTCGTTCTTGAAAGTTTGTCTTTCCAAATAAATAAGTTGTTCCGAAAATCTGAAATGAGCTTTGCTTTGAATGGAACAATGTTGTTTTCAATTTCTGAAAGCAGTTTGTGTAATTCTTGCAGCAACTTTTTCAACTCAGGATAGTTGTTGCTCTTGATTGATGAATGTTCCTCCTTGGAAGAATATTTTTGAACTAACTCGTTTGCAATTCTGCGATACTCTTTGAGTTCCTGAACTGAAAGAAGCTTTTCTTTTTGAGGAACGATGAAATTGAAAACGCTGCAATCAATGCTTTCATATTTTCTTGTCAGCGAATTAAAGTTTTCAATGTCTGCAATCAGATTGATTTTGCTAATGTCCGAAAACTCGTCTTTGAACCATAAGAAAGTTGGTTGTTCCTTTTCTATTCTTTCGGCAATTTCCGAAAGTGTTCCGTGGTAGTTTCGGTTTATGTTCTGTCGCCTTGTTGATTTCTCTTTTACTTTCAGCCATTCATTTTTTGTATTCGCCTTTTGCTCTTTGAGCAAAGTCAGTTCAATTTCCTTTTCCTCAATTTCTTTTTTAAAAGCATTAAGGTTTGTAACTCTTGAAAGTTCGTCATTGATTGCGTTTACACTTGCGTCAAGGTCTTGAATTGAAGTTGAATCGCCACTCAAAAGATTTACAGTTAAGTTCTGAAAATCTGACGGCAACTGATTTTTTAAAACTTCCAATGCTCTCTTGGTGTAAGCCGTTACCAGAACTTTTTTGCCATTCGCTAAAAGGTGGCAAATCAAATTTGCAATCGTATGAGATTTCCCTGTGCCTGGCGGTCCCTGAACCAAAACTTTATTATTCTTCCTTGCTTTCTCAATGATTTCAATTTGCTCATCGTTATACTTCTTCGGAAAATATATTGTCTCGTCAACTGCTGAACCTGAATTTTCACTTTCTGAATCGCTTGGAAAACTTTCAGGATTTTCTAAATAACCAATGATGTCGTTGATTGAAGGAATGTCAATTTCTTCATCTGCTCCGCTGATGTCTTCAATTATTTTTTCATAGAGTGCTGTAAAACTTCTGGTGTTGCGTTTACGCAACAACAAAGCAGGAGCAAAATAAACAGTTGGCTTTTGAGCAACTGTTTTTGACTTTGCCAAATCATCTTTTGATTGTCCGTCTGTTTTTACTCTGTCTGCAAAAATTTGAATTGCCTCTTTAATCAGATTGTCAAATGGACTGTCAGTAATATTTTTCTCTTTTAAGAACTCTGCAACTTTCTTTTCGGCTTCAATAATGTCTGCTGAATCAAACTGCTCAAACAAATCAAGGATTGCATCAGTTTCAATTTGTATTTCGTTGTCAATGCTCGGAGAAACTTTTACAAACGATTCTCTTGCTGAAAATTCAAAAGAGATTTCTGCTTTTGAAGTAAGAATGTGTCGGCAAATCAAGGGAGTGCTTGCACTCTCTTGAAAGTGCATCAGCCCGACACCTACAATTAGTTCATACTCCTCACCAAATTGTTGTGCCTTGTTGTAGATGCTGAAAAGATGCTTGTATGTTTTGCTTTGCTTTTCATACTCTGCAAGTTTGGCTTCGTATTCTTCAATCTGCTTTTTGAAAAACTGCAAATCATCAATCCATTTATCATTCAAGTAAGTTTGAAACTCTGATTCAACTTCAGGTTTATCAGTTAGTAAAATTGTCTTGCCGCCTTTGCTGATTGACTCCTTGAGAACTGGCATTCCATTTTCGTCTGCCAAACTGTTTTTCTCAACCCAGTCAGAAAGTGTTTCACTTAGTTTCGGAAATTGTGGTTGCTGTGGTTCGCCTTTTGGTTTGGCAATCTTCAACCAGTAGTCAGCATCCTGATTGTAATTCGGAAAAGTGATGCAATCAAAAATGTCATATTGCGGAATGTCAGCAAACCAAACCTTGTCAGGATATTGAGTGTCGCTGCTCTCAATGTCTCTTACAGGATTACTCCTGAGTTTTGAGAACTCAAGCAAGTAATTAAATATCTGTAAGTATTTATCCTTTTTCATTTTTAGTAAGTCTCAAATTTAATTAATTGTTTGAATGTCAGCTATAAACTGACGCACTAAGTTAGCTGTTGAATATAGTTATTCTGCTGATGTTTTGAAGATTAGCTGATTAGTATTCGGTCAGCCGGGGTGTGTGGGCTGTGCGTTGGCATTTTTAGCTCTTTGCAAGGTTGGCTTTGTGTCGGGGTTTTGTTCGCCTTGCAATGTGCTAAAAACAGCGTGGGGCAGCGTCGGCAAAGTCATAGACTGCGTCAAACTGGAACGCTGCGTCTATAGGGTGACATACAACACATAGAAAATTTACGAAACTTCCCCCCTTAAAATACACTTTCGGCAATTTGTATAAATAGCTGACCAGCAGAGCAGTAAAAAAAATTGCGAAACCCTTTTCAAGTTTCGCAATTACATTTTTCAGCTCACCTCCATAAGAGTCCTGTGGACCCAACCCTCTCTGCTTCGCTAAGAGGAAGGTAAAAGCATCGTATTTTTTGACTTTTGACTTTTGCCCAAAGGACTCTTTCGGAGAATTTTCACTTACTCAAAATACTCCTGCTAATCACAATCCTTTGCACTTCACTCGTTCCCTCATAAATCTGTGTAATCTTGGCATCGCGCATCAGTCTTTCTACATGGTATTCTTTTACAAAACCATAACCACCATGTACCTGAACGGCTTCGGTGGCAATCCACATGGCGGCTTCACTGGCGAATACTTTGGCCATGGAAGAGCTGAGGGTATAATCTATTTTATTGTCTTTTTCCCAGGCGGCTTTTATACAGAGTAAACGGGCAGCTTCTACCTTGGTGGCCATATCGGCCAGTTTAAACTGTATGGCCTGGTGGTGCATGATTTCTTTACCAAAGGCTTTACGCTGTTTACTGTATGCCAGTGCCAGTTCATACGCACCACTGGCAATACCCAATGCCTGAGAGGCAATACCAATTCTTCCGCCAGCCAGTGTTTTCATGGCAAACTTAAAACCAAAACCATCTTCTCCTATCCTGTTTTCTTTCGGCACTTTTACATCGGTAAGCAGAATGGTATGTGTATCGCTTCCGCGGATACCCAATTTATTTTCTTTGGCAGCAACAGTTACACCCGGCCAGTTTTTTTCTACTATAAAAGCATTGATACCCTTGCTACCCTTGGCAGCATCGGTCTGTGCCATCACCAGGTACACCGATGCCGATGAACCATTGGTAATCCAGTTCTTGGTACCATTCAGTAAATAATAATCGCCCATATCTTCTGCAGTGGTACGCTGACTGGTAGCATCGCTTCCTGCTTCAGGCTCACTCAATAAAAAAGCACCGATGTATAATTCACCATCTTTACGACCCTGCGCCAATGGAGTGAGGTATTGTTGTTTCTGTTCTTCACTGCCATATGCTTCGAGTCCCCAGCAAACAAGGCTGTTGTTTACACTCATACAAACGCTTACACTGGCATCTATTTTACTTATTTCTTCCATGGCCAGTACATAGCTGATGGTGTCCATACCGGCGCCGCCATATTTGGGATCAACCATCATACCCATAAAACCCAACTCAGCCAGTTGCATGATCTGCTCTTTGGGAAACTGTTGTTTGTCATCGCGCTCAATAACGCCGGGTAAACATTCATTCCGGGCAAAATCACGGGCCGCTTTCTGAATCATTAAGTGTTCTTCGCTGAGTTGGAATTGCATGGTTATACTTTTTTGCGCTGCAAAAATAAGCTAACAAATGTTAGGGAAGAAGATTTTTTGTCCGAAGGAACCCTTCGGGGATATCAGATGGCATATCTCAGATTTATTTCTTTCCTTTTACAAAAAAATTCAAATCCAACATCTGCCATCAGACATCATACATTCCTCAATAGTATTTCCCCTGCAGGTTATACAAAACGCTCTTATCAAAGTCGTTGATGCGTTTGGTGGTATCCTGTAAGAAATGGCGCTTGAACGACTGGATGGCGGCGCTGGTATCTTTTACATCGTAGCCAATGATACGAAGAGCCTGGATATGGTTGAAACCGGCAGGTACTTCCTCCCTCACATCATCATACCATAAACCAAAACCTTTCTCTGCCAGCAGCTTCCAGGGGAACCGGTAATTGGGATCGTTTTTACGCGTGGGCGCAATATCGCCATGACCAACAAAATTGGCAGTAGGAATATTGTGTTCTTTTTTGAGTCTCGTTAATAAACTGATCAGGCTATTGATTTGTAAACTATCAAAAGGCTCAAAGCCATTATTATCCAGTTCAATACCGATGGAGGATGAGTTGATATCGGTCATATTACCCCATTTCCCTACCCCACCATGCCATGCACGCAGGTAATCGCTGAGCATATGATGCAGTACACCGCTTTTACAAATAACATAGTGCGCACTTACAGCCGTTCTTGTGAGTGTAAATGTTTGTAAAGTTTGCTCACAGGAATTCTGTGCAGTATGATGAATAATCACAAAATTGGGCTTTCGCATGTTGAAATTGGTGGTACCCACCCAATAAGGAGGCAGACCCATTGAATCGGAAACAAAAGTTTCGATAGGTGCAGCTTTCAATGTCTTTGCGTATTCCTTAGCTTTCTTTGTATATACTTTATTGGTTGACTTATATGGATTTCTTGAACAGGCAATCAATACCAAAACGATGCAAAGGAGAAGATAGTTTTTCATGCTTTTACTTGAAGTGGAAAAGTACAAAGAAACTGGGTACCCCACTTATCCACCCTGAGAGTTATTTACTTATTTTTAGTATCCTATTCTTATAAATCATTCAGTGCTTTTCTGTGCCTTCAGTGGCAATTAAATGCCACTGAAGGCACAGAAAGCTCAGAATAAGCGGATTTTAGGAAAAAACAAAAACTATGTCACTACACCTCGGCAGATCATCTTTTGGTAACGAAGCCAATAAAGGAAATGTATTATCACGCGAAGAAGCAACAGCATTATTCCATGAATGGGTACTGAATCCCAAACTACAATTGCATATGCAACAAGTGGCCCACCTCATGAAATGCTGGGCCGCAGAAAAATTACAGGCCAACGATGCCACTCAATGGCGCTGGGAAATGGCGGGGTTATTACATGATGCCGACTGGGATCAATGGCCCGACCTTCACTGTAAAAAAATTATTGAAGAACTGGAACAAAGAAATATTGATCCTGAAATTATCCGTGCGATTGCCGCTCATGGACATGTTCATTTTGGTGTAATTCCTGAAACAGAAATGGATAAAATGTTATACGCATTCGATGAACTCTCCGGACTGATACATGCCTATTCACTGATGCGTCCGGGAGGATATGATGGTATGGATATAAAAGGTGTGCATAAAAGACTAAAAGAAAAATCTTTTGCCGCCAACGTTTCCCGTGACGATATTCGTGATGCCTGCGAAAGAGCTGGAGTTGAACTGAATGAATTGGTAGCATTTATTATTCCCAGGCAGGCAGAGACAACAGAGAAATAAGGAATAAGAAATAAGAAATAAGAAAATCAAAGATGAACATGAGAACAATTATCGTAGTAATCCTCCTGGCCTCCTGCCTATCCCAGTCAAGGGCGCAATATATTTTGCCGCTAAAGGAACAATCAAGAGTGGTAGATGAATTACTGGCAGACAGGTTGAATAATTTATTGCCCGTGCTGATGAAAGAAGAAGGTATTGATATGTGGCTGGTTATTTCACGCGAGTACAATGAAGATCCTGTGATTAAAACCATGTTACCTTCTACCTGGATTTCTGCAAGAAGAAGAACCATACTGGCCTTTTATCGCAATCCTTCCGGTGCATTCGAAAAACTGGCCATTGCCCGTTATAATGTAGGTAGTGAAATAAAAGCATCATGGGATATGAACAAATTCCCCGACCAGTGGGATGCATTGGTTGACCTGATTCAACAAAGAAACCCTGCTAAAATTGGTCTGAATTTTTCTACTGATTTCGGTCATGCTGACGGACTTACTTACACGGAACAAAAAGAACTGCTGGCCAAACTTCCGGCTGCTACCGCTAAAAAAATTGTGAGTGCCGAAAAGCTCGCTGTTCGCTGGCTGGAAACAAGAACAGAACGCGAAATGCAATTGTACCCGCAACTGGTTCAGATTACACATGATATTATTGAAGAAGGTTTTTCTGAAAAAGTCATCATGCCGGGTGTTACTACCACCGATGACCTGGTTTGGTGGTTCAGACAGAAAATCCGCGATCTTGGTTTAGATACCTGGTTTCATACCTCTGTATCTATTCAGCGAAATGACCCGGAAAATTTTGATCACCTGCGTTCTTTCTCCGGCAGACCTACAGAGGAAGTCATCAGAACAGGTGATTTATTGCATGTTGATATTGGTATTACCTATTTAAGACTGAATACAGATATTCAGCAACATGCGTATGTACTGCAACCCGGTGAGAAAACAGCACCTTCAAGCCTGGTGAAAGCATTTGAAAAAGGAAATCGTTTACAGGATATACTTACATCGCAATTTAAAACAGGTAAATCGGGGAACCAGATTTTGAAAGATGCACTCGCACAGGCAAAAGCAGAAAACATACAAGCCGTAATATATACCCACCCTATTGGTTTTCATGGTCATGCTGCCGGGCCCACCATTGGTCTGTGGGATCAGCAGGGCGGCGTTCCGGGTGCAGGAGATTTTCCTTTGCATGAGCATACCGCTTATTCCATTGAACTCAATGCGGCTTCTGATATTCCTGAGTGGAAAAAACCGGTGCGTATTATGCTGGAGCAGGATGGCTTTTGGGATGGTAAACAATTCCGTTATATCAGCGGCAGACAGGTAAAACTTTTATTAATTCCTTTACATGCCTCACACATAGGAGATTAATGCCTGCGGCCATTAAAATAACAGATATGGATGAATTTTTATCGGCTGATTACTGGAACGAGCGATATAAAAAGGACGAAACCCGTTGGGATATTGGTTTTGCATCTACCCCACTGAAAGCATATATAGACCAGTTAGAGCGAAAAGATATCAGTATCCTCATTCCAGGTGGTGGCAATAGTTATGAAGCTGCTTATTTATTGGAAAATGGATTCACCAATATTACTGTAATTGATATTGCCCCGATCGTTACAGAAAGATTAACCAGGCAGTTCAAACAATACGGTAATGCCATTACAATTATCTGTGGCGATTTTTTTGAGCTATCAGGAGCTTATGATCTGATACTTGAACAAACTTTTTTCTGTGCCATTGATCCTATGCTGCGAAAAAAATATACAGAGAAAATGTATCAGTTATTAAATCTCGGCGGAAAACTCGTTGGTCTCCTGTTCAATCGTTCATTTGAAGACAATCCGCCGTTTGGAGGTAATGAAAAAGAATACAGAGATTTATTCAGCCCCTATTTCCATATACATACAATGGAGCCAGCTTACAACTCCATTCCCCAACGAGCAGGTGCAGAGCTGTTTATTGTATTGCAGAAGAATGTCTGATGTCTGATGGCAGATGTCTGATTTACTTTATATCTGTGATAAAATCCGAAATCCGCCATTTGACATAAAAACGTATATAAATATTATTTAAATTGAGTAATACTCCTGCGTTATTTGTCCGTTATAAGTCCGTTACAAGTCCGTTACCTGTCCGTATATGCTTAAGGACTCCTTCGGGTATCCTTCACTGCTCATTGCGGATATATCCATATGTACGGAAGGGTATATCTAACTATGCACAGGGGGTATAACTTATGCATGGAGTACAAAAAGAGAAGAAGATCAAAAGCAAACCCGGAGGAAAATGGTAGGTGTATAATGTCTGATGTGATATTCATGTTTGTGGAGTTAAAACAAATCAGACATCAGCCATCCCACATCAGCCATCCTACCCGGGTTCCTGCTGACTGAGGCAATGAAAGCTGCCAAGACCCCAGATAATATCGGTGGAGTCTATGCCTACTACTTCCCTGTCTTTAAATGCATCGGCAATAATCCTTAATGCTTTATCATCTTTGTTTGAACGGAAGGTTGGTACAATCACATGTTTATTGCTGATATAGAAATTAGCATACGATGCAGGCAGGCGCAGATCTTCATACACTACTTCATCGGGCATGTGCAGTTCTATAATATTCAACTGTTTACCGTTGATGAGTCGCATAGTTTTTAACTGTTCCAGGTTGGTTTGCAACAGTGCATAATTTTCATCCTGTTTATTTTCTTCGATCACTGTAAGTACGGTATCTGCATTTACAAAACGAACGGTATCATCAATATGTCCGTCTGTATCATCGCCAACAATGCCTTCCTCTACCCATAACACCTGTTCCATTCCATAATAATCAATCAGGTATTGTTCTATCTGCAACTGGTTTAAATGCGGGTTTCGGTTGGTATTCAACAAACAGCAGGTAGAAGTTAGTACAGTTCCTGCACCATTAAATTCCACTGAGCCTCCTTCCATGATAATACCGGGATTGAATACAGGAAGATTGAAATGGTTTCCGATAAGTGTTGGAATAACATCATCAAGATCGTAAGGAGGATATTTACCTCCCCATGCATTGTAGTTCCAGTCAACAATTACTTTTCGTTGTTCAGCATTGTTGTTAATAAGAAAGGCAGGTCCATGATCGCGGCACCAGGCATCGTTGGTGGGGTGCATGAAAAATTCTACCTGCAACATGTTTACACCGGCTTTCTCGAGGTGGCCGACAGCAAATAATTTCATGGCTTCATTGGCTACGTTGATGCGTACCTTTTCACTTAATGCTAAATATTTAATGAATAATGCGTAATTGGGATAGATAGAATCAATCTTACCGGGCCAGCTTGCTTCTTTGTACGGCCAGCTTAACCACGTTGCTTCGTGTTCAGCAAATTCAGCGGGAAAGAAATATCCGAGAGATTTAGGAGTATTTTTTGAGTCTGAAAGTCCGGAAGACCGAAAGTCCGGTGAGAGTTGTTTTTTGTAGGGAGAGAACATGTATGTTGTAGCTTTTATTTTAGTTTTTGTTTAAGTGCATTTAGCATTGCAAGCATTTCATCGCATAGCTTGTATATTTCATCAAAATCAGCCTGTCTGATCAGGCATCTTTTCTTCGCGATATACAAACAGGCAACAACTTCTATATTGGATCGAATGGCAAAATTCAGGAACCGTATAAACTCAGGGTTTGATTGCCCTGTAGATCCTTCCGCAATATTAAGTGACACCGAATCAGCCGCTCTTTTTATTTGACTTGTCAGAACAAACAATTCCTCTTTAGGAAACTGTTTTACCAATAAATTGACCTTATCAACCAATTGTAATGACTTCTGCCAGACAATCAATTTTTCAAATTTGAAGGGCATACTTTTTTTTCACAAGATAAATCATTACCCTACGAACCATCCGCTCCGTCTAACTTGCAATCTTAGTCCCTACACTCCTATCTTCCGGTCTCTCTCTTCCGGACTTTCGGTCTCCCGGACTTTCGGACTTAATCAGTCCTCATCAATAAACCGTTTGGTGATCGGTTGATAGGAATCAATTCGGCGATCTCTTAAGAATGGCCAGTGAGTACGGTAACGGTCTGTTTTAGTTGTATCTATTTCTACTACGGTAACTTCTTCCTCGTTATGCGATGCTTTATACAACAATGATCCGAAGGGGTTACTTACAAACGATCCGCCCCAGAATTTCATGGCGCCGTTCTGTTCAAATCCTACCCTGTTTACGCTTACCACGTGAACACCATTGGCTACTGCATGACTTCGCTGTATGGTTTGCCATGCATTGTATTGTTCGGTGTTGGTGGCTTCATCCTGACTGGCAGCCCATCCGATGGCGGTGGGATAGAATAATATCTCCGCTCCCATCAATGCAGTAATCCTGGCTGCTTCAGGGTACCATTGATCCCAACAGATCAACACAGCAAGGGTAGCATATTTTGTTTTGAATACTTTATAACCAAGATCACCGGGTGTGAAATAAAATTTCTCATAGTATGCCGGATCATCGGGAATATGCATTTTGCGGTACTTACCCAAATAACTACCATCTGCATCTAACACAGCAGTGGTATTGTGGTATAAACCTTCCGTTCTCTTTTCAAATAAAGAGGCAATAATTACTACATTCAGTTCAGCAGCGATCTTTGATAATGTTTCTGTTGATGCACCGGGAATTGCTTCTGCCAGTTTAAAATTTTCATAGTCTTCCACATCACAGAAATACAGGCTGGTAAAAAGTTCCTGCAAGCAAACTATCTGAGCACCTTTTGCAGCAGCAGTACGAATACCTGCAATGGCCTTGGCCATATTTTCTTCTTTCGATGCCGTGCAACTCATTTGCACCAGGCCTATTTGAATTTTTGACATACTGTTTTTTTAGCTACTAGCCTGCTAGCCTCTAGCTGCTAGAATTTATTTTTTGTTTCTTATTATATTTTCCAGCAGCTAGAAGCTAGAAGCTAACAGCTGGCAGCTCTCTAAGTGCTGTGTTTAATAATTGCATCAAAACTATTAATACCAATGATTTTCTCGGTAATATATCCTTCTGCATAACCTACACCTATTCTTTTACCCAGCATCATGGCCCTGGCTTTTACGGTTTCAAGGAATTGCGGGGTGGAGATATAGGTTTGTGGTTCATTTCCACCTGTACTATTGAACTGGGTGGTATACGCCAGCACCGATTCAATTTTTTTATCCATAAATGCAGTAATGTCTACTACAAATGATGGTTGGATAAAACGATCCTGTATGTAATGGAAAACATAGGTTGGTCTCCATGCTTCCTGTGGCTGTTCATTATCAGTTGTTTCAATTTTTCTTAACCCGGCCAGGAATGCAGCATCTGATACCAGTTTGGCACTTCTTCCATGATCTGGGTGACGGTCTTCGGGTGCATTGGCCAGGATAATTTCGGGACGGTATTTTCTGATCACTTTAATAACCATTCGCTGGTGTTGCTCATCGTTCTGAAAAAAACCATCGGCCATACCCAGGTTTTCACGTACCGTAATGCCCATAATAGCTGCTGCAGCTGCTGCTTCCTGTTTACGTGTTTCAGCAGTGCCTCTGGTTCCCAACTCTCCACAGGTAAGATCTGCCACTCCTACTTTTTTCCCTTCTGCCAGTGCCGCCATTATGGTTCCGGAACAACCCAGTTCCACATCATCGGGATGAACACCAAATGCCAGAATATCAAGTTTCATGAATCTGTTTTAATGCTGGCAAAGGTAATAATTGCATGTTACCTGGCATCAGCCCTTGTTAACAACCCAAACATTTGATCATGAAAAACGGGAAAACCGGTAAAAAAAAATCCCGCCTGTTGTACAAGCGGGATTTGAATATGGTTAATGTAGAGATTATTTCTTCTTCTCGTAACGTTTTTTGAATTTGTCGATACGACCAGCAGTATCTACCAGCATGTTTTTACCGGTATAGAATGGATGCGAAGTGTTAGAAATCTCCAGTTTAATTACAGGATATTCTTTACCATCTTCCCAAACGATGGTTTCTTTTGAAGATGCAGTTGAACGGCTGAGGAATGAATAACCATTACTCATATCCTTGAACACTACAAAACGATAACTTTCCGGATGGATACCTTGTTTCATATTTAATTTGTTTTAGGTGGCACGGATTTGGCCGTACACTTATTTTTAAGGATTGCAAAAGTAAGGAGGATAGGGCTAATTGCCAAATTAAAGGAGGGTTTTTAGTCCGGAAGTCGGAAAGACCGTAAGTCCGAAAGAGGATTGTATCGGCGCCCATTTCTTTCGGACTTTCCGACTTGCGGTCTTTCGGACTTGCTACCTCCTAGCTCTTCATATTAATAAACTGTAATGGAATACCGAATTCTCCTGACTTACATTTTGCTATAACTTCCTGTAAATCATCGATTTTCTTGGCTGTTACCCGGATAATATCATCCATAATGGCAGCCTGTACCTTCATTCCACTGTCTTTGATCATTTTTACGATCTTTTTGGCATCATCCTGTTTGAGGCCATTTCTTACCGGAACCTCTTTTTTAACCACTTTCCCGCTGGGATAAGCGTCTTTGGAGAAGTCAAAAGCTGTTCCATCGATCCCCTGTTTTATGGCACGACTGATGAGCACATCTATTAACTGCTTCATTTTCATATCGCTTTCCACTTCCAGGGATACGATAAAGTCTTTTTTATTTAGTTCCACAGATACAGGAGAATCACGGAAATCGAAACGACCGGCTATTTCTTTTTTAACGGTATTGATGGCATTATCCAACGTTTGGAGGTCCACCTTACTGGCAATATCGAAAGAAGGCATAGGATTAAATTTGTGTAAAGATAAGGCTGGAAGACCGAAAGTCGGGAAGTCCGAAAGTCCGCAAGATGATTGTATCGGCGCCCATTCCTTTCGGTCTTTCGGACTTTCCGACTCCTAAACTCCTGGAAAAAAAATAGGCCCCGATGGAAATCGGGGCCACCTTCTATCAATATAATGCACATGAGAAAAAAACAAAGTCGATACTGCTAAATTGACCTCTTCATGATACACAAAAATGTGAAAATAGGATGAGCGGAATCATTTCTGTTCAAGTGGAAAATTGCATCCTAATCACCTGTCAAATCTGCTCACCCATCGATGATTTAGTTTCCGCCACCTAAATTCACTCGATTCTGTTCTTCATTTGCACCACCTCTTTTACGTTGTGCCGCAGTTTTTCCTTTGCTGAAACGATAAGTAAAGCTAAGGTTTACCACACGGCTATCTCTGTTCTGACGGATAGTTACATCTACATTCTGGTACTTACTGTATCCACGGAAAATTTGTGTATACAACACATCTCTTACCACCAGCCTGATCATACCCTTATTCTTTAATACCTGTTTAGTAAAACCAATATTTAATCCACCCATTGGTCTTGCAACCAACACACCTTCTACACCCTGGGTACGATAGAAACCGCTTACTTCGGCGCCCCAGCCTTTAGGGAAGGTAAACTGGTTAGAAATATTGGTCATGAATGATGTGGCACCCACCGAAATCTCTCCATTGTTCACCATTCCTTTAAAATGATTATAGAACACATTTACATACACATTTGTTCGAAACCATTTTGTAACAGGCATACCCAGGCTGATAGATGCACCCAGATTTTGTCTGCGGGCTATATTACTTTTCCTGATAAAAGAAGAATTAGTACTGTCAATTTGTTCAAGTACATCCTGGAGAATATCATTTGTTCTGCTGTAGTTTAAAGAGGTATTCAATACGCCGCTGTATGTATGCGCCAATTCAATATTATGACTGAACTGCGGACGTAAATACGGGTTACCTACCTGGTAAGTGTATTTATCAAGGAAATAATAGAACGGGTTCAGGTCCTGGTAGTTGGGGCGATCAATACGACGTCCATAACTCAGGGCAAACTGGTTTTTATCATTTGCTGTATAACCAATATATGCAGTTGGAAACACCTGTGTGTAATTACGTTTGAATACTTCTCCTGTAGTTAACTGGTTACCGGTAATATTGGTGTTCTCTGCACGCAGACCTAATTGTGCACTCCATTTTTTATTGAATTGTTTGCTGAAGTTCAGATAAGCGGCATTGATATTTTCTTTGTAAAGGAAGTGATTACTGCGTGTAACATCGTTTATAAACTGTGTACCGTTCCAGTTAGCGTATTGTGCATCATTATCGGTATGCACATAACTTGTTTTCAAACCAGCTTCAAATTTCATCTGTCCTTTCATTGACTGAGCATAATCGGCTTTAAAGCTGTAGATATTGATAGATGCCGGCAGGATACCTCTTAAAATTTCGCCAGGTGATTTTACATTACCCATATGATCAAAAAACTCGTTACTCAACACCTGCTTATTGTTCTGGTTATAATTAATATAATCTGCATCAATAGTAAGTTCTTTACCGGTACTGTCGAACACATGACGGAGATTGGCGTTCAGACCCACATTTTTAAATTTCAGGTTTATATCATTGATCGCCTGTGTACGGGTTAATATACTGCCAGCAGGATCTTTGATATAAGTTGTATTGTAGGTATACTCATCTCCTACACTGTTGTATCCGTTTACAACCAGTCCAAGTGTTGTTTTTTTATTCATGAAATAATCAAAGCCTGCCTTGTAGTTATAACTATTGAATACCCGGTCGTTTTTTGCCAGCTGATCAAATGTGGTTAACAGTGCACCTGTATTCTGATTACGAAAATTCCTGTCGATTTTAATATTGCCAAAGTTCTCAGTATAATTATGACTGGCATTCGCAAAAAAGTTGATTTTATTCTGTCTGTAGTTAAGGTTAAAACTGTTGTTGGTCTTTGGTAATACGCCCTGTGTAAAACCGGTTGTAATGCTGGCATTATAACCCATGGTTTTTGTTTTCCTGGTTTTTATATTGATCACACCCGAATTACCAGACGCATCAAAACGTGCGGGCGGGTTGGTCATCAGTTCAATGGTTTCGAGGTTTGAGCTTGCCATATTACGCAACATATTGGCCAGATCCTGTGCACCAAGATAAGTGGGCTTACCATCAATTAAAACCACTACTCCCTGTTTTCCTTTCAAACTTATATTACCATCTTTATCAACAGAAATACCGGGCGATTTTTCCAACACTTCCAGCACGGTTGCACCGGCATTGGTTGGAGAAGCATCTACGTTAATAATGGTTCTGTCGAGTTTCTGCTCAATCATTGGTTTTTTAGAAGTCACCATCACTCCTTGCAGTTCTTTCGAAATATTGGTAAGCGTAATGGGCTGAACCGTATAAGACTGACCGTTGGCCAGATTGAATACAGGGCTGTAGTATTTCATATATCCAACAGACTGTATCATCACCAGGTATTTACCTGCGGCGAGTTTTTCTGCTTCAAACTGACCGGTTTTATCGGTAACGGCCATTTTAACAATGGCTGAATCCCTGGCACGTAAAATTCCTACTGAGGCAGCTTCAACAGGTTTTTGTGAGCCAGATACTGCACCATTTATTTTTGCAGTCTGTGCCCGGGCTGCTACCGAAACGGAAATCAGTCCGATTACCGCCAGTACGTTTTTCAAGTTTCTCATAAATAAATCTTTAATATTTTAGTTCTTGTTGTTGCTGATTACAGAACAATACTATATACTATGTTTTGCATAGTACATAGTTTTGTAATGAACGGTGCCAAACAAGGATGAATGGCGTGAAGGGGAAATAGAGAATAAGAAATAGGAAATAAAAAATAAGAAAGGGAGGAAATGAGTTGTCAATTAATTGATTTTCAATTAATTGACAACTCATTTCCTCCCTCTTGTACTATCTTGTATCTTGTTACTTGTGTTTTGCTACCTGAGCTTTCCAAACCAGTCTTTTGCCTTGATCATCAGGATAATGCCCGACAAAATCATGACAAAGGATATGAGTTCAGCCTGTGTGGGTTGGAGAGGTAATGCCTCATATTTGGTATTTACACGAATCTTTTCTATAAAAAATCGCTCCAGTCCATTTAAAATCAGGTAAAGACCAGATAGCTGACCTGCTACTTTAAGTTTTTTACGGTATATCCATAATACGGCAAAAAGGAGGAAGCAGGCAATAATTTCATATAAAGGTGTAGGGTAAACAGCCGGAACCAGTTCATTACAATATGGCCCTTCACAACCGGGAATGGGTTTTCCTTCTCCGATTACATTATGCGGATAACTATAGGCCCATAACCAGTCGGGCATCCAGTTAAAAGGCTTGGGGTTTGTGTTGGGTATACCCCAATCTCCATCGCCACTTATCTGACAACCAATTCTTCCGAAGGCATAAGCAAACATCATAGTGGGTGCCATAGCATCAGTAAGATGAATGACTGATATTTTTCTTTTGCGTGCGTAATAGATAATGGCTGCACCGGCGCAAATTAATCCACCATAAAAAGTAAGACCACTAAAAGAAATCAGGGCGCCGATCGGGTCTTTTGAAAACTCGTTCCAGTTTTCGAGGTTATGAAAAATTTTGGCGCCGAGAAAACCAAACAATGCTGCATACAATACAATATCTCCTACCCTGTCGTGCGGCCAGATGCGGATGATTCTTTCTTCCGGTTTAGCAAGTTTCTGTTTGTTTTTTTCCCACCACTTCAAACCCGAAAACACAATACCCACCAATATTCCAAGCGGCCAGCTGCCATTGGCTGACAGGATAAATGATTGCGGATCATTTAAAGCAGAATCAATGACAAATGCACCGAGTATTTTAAATCCGAATACAAAACCCAATAAAAAGTTAGTGAGTAATTCTGTAATACTGGCCGGCGCACCCACCCTTATTTTTTCTTCGGTATAAGTAAACTGTCCGAGATTCTGTTTCCGTTTTAATTCAAGGGTTAGCACCCATGCAGAAAAAATAAATGAGAGGGCTACAAAAAAACCAAAACTGTTCACCAGTTTCAATCCTTCCAGTTCAACCCCGAAAATGTCTTTGAAAGCGTAATACAAATTAGGATACATAAACAGCTCGTGTAAAAGTCATTCAATGAAAAGACAGATGCAATGATAGTTAGAAATTATGAAACTACTTTTCCGATTCTATTATACAAAAAAGCTCCACCAAAGTGGAGCCGTATTTACTAACCCATCCTTAAACAAAACTAAAGTAAAAATCAATTGCAATGTTCATCAAATACAGAAATAAGGTGCTGTGCAATTACCTGGGCCGGACGTCCTTCAATCTGGTGACGTTCCACCATACTCACCAACTGCCCGTCTTTAAAAAGTGCAATTGCCGGTGATGATGGCGGATAAGGCAGTAAATGCTGACGAACCTTATTAATCGCCTCAATATCGAAACCCGCAAAACTGGTAGTAAGATGATCCGGACGTTTGGTTGAGTTCTGAACGGCCATTAGTACACCTGGTCTGCAAGTGCCTGCTGCACAACCACATACGGAGTTTATCACAACCAAAGTAGTGCCTTTTTGCTGTAACATATTGTCAACATCGGACGCAGATACTAACTCCTCAAAACCACTATCTGTCAGCTCCGCTTTCATCGGTAATACAATCTCTGCTGGATACATATTCACTTGTTTTTATTTGTAAAACACAAAATTAGGAT
Organism: Bacteroidota bacterium; assembly: GCA_049324295.1. Lineage (GTDB taxonomy): Bacteria > Bacteroidota > Bacteroidia > Chitinophagales > Chitinophagaceae > Sediminibacterium. The sequence goes on along the minus strand of JBMOKQ010000068.1, from coordinate 31,091 downwards.
TAAAAGTTGTAACACTAACTATTAAAATAAAAGACATAATGTCCGACAATAATGCATATTAGCAGACATTATGTCGTATTAAAATAATGAATATAGTCAACCAGGCTGCAAAAAATGCATTTTTAAGTGATGGTACAGCGTTTGAATAGATGTATGTGAATTCAAATTCAAAAACATAAAAAACATAGAATATGACACTCGTAAAACACAACACTGCTCCATTCAACAGTTTGTTTGATGAGCTCTTTAACAGTTTCCCTGCTACATGGGGTAAAGATGCAAACCTAGCTTATGCCACTGTTCCTGTAAATATTCATGAAACAGCAGAAGGTTATCATCTCGAACTGAATGCACCAGGCAGAAACAAGGAAGATTTTAAAGTAAATGTTGAAAATGGCCTGTTGACCATCAGTTACGAAAAGAAAGAAACAGCAGAACAGAAAGAGTACAAAACAATCCGCAGGGAATTTAATTTCCGTTCTTTCAAACGCAGTTTTACACTGGATGAAAAAATCAATGCAGACAATATCCAGGCACGTTATGAGAATGGCGTACTGAAATTGTTCCTGCCTAAGAAAGAAGAAGTGAAAGTATCTCCTAAAGAGATCAATATTTTATAAGACAAGTTTTCATATCGTGCCGTCAGGCACGCATGCAGTTGGTTTTGGTTTCGCCCCGTGTTTCCACACGGGGCTATTTTTTGCGTAATATTTGAGCTATTATTGCGACTAACGCATAAAACCTGTTCATGTTGCTGAAAAAATGCCTGTATAGCTTTGTATCCCTGGTGCTGTTGCTGCCCTCTTTTACAAAAGCACAGAAAAAACCGGTTAGTTCTTTGTTATGGAAGATCAGCGGTAAAGGGTTAAATCAACCCTCCTATCTTTTTGGCACTTTTCATATCATGTGCAAGTCAGATTTTACCATTTCACCCGCCCTGGAAGAAAAAATAAAAACCACCAAACAGTTTTATGGTGAACTGGATATGGACGACCCGGGTATGCAGATGAACCTGATGATTAAAATGCGTTTACAAGAAACCAGTCTAAACAAATTACTGGGTGAAACCGATTATAAGGCAGTAAGTGACAGTTTTAAAAATATCACAGGAATGCCCTTACAGCTTTTTGATCAGTTCAGTCCATTTATGCCGATGAGTCTGCTCGCCATCAGCAGTATCAAATGTGCAGACAAGGTTCAGCCTGAAACCGAATTTGTAAATATTGCAAAGAAAAACCATTTACCGGTGCTGGGGTTAGAATCAATAGAAGACCAGATAAATGCCATCAATGCCCAACCACTCGACTCTCAGGTACTGGCCCTCAAAAATACTGTGCTGAAATACGACAGTGTTCAACAAATGATGGTGAAAATGATAAAAGTGTACAAACAAAATAATACCGAAAAATTATATCGCTTTATAATGAATAACGGCGGAACAACTGATTTTGAAACAGCGATGTTAATTACCCGGAATAAAAACTGGATCCCGGTTATTAAAAAAGCAGTGGGTGATAAACCGAGTTTTTTTGCGGTTGGTGCCGGACATCTTGGAGGCAAACAGGGCATTATTGCTTTGCTGAAAAAAGAAGGTTATACACTCACACCGCTATTGTACTAATTTAGCCCGATGCCTGCTGAAAAAGAATTTATAGCATTACTCAATGAGCACCAGCGCATCATCCATAAAGTGTGCAACCTCTATATGGATGCACATGCGGATCGTGAAGACCTGTTCCAGGAAATTACCCTGCAGGCCTGGAAAGCATATGCAGGCTTCAGGGGCGATGCCAAATTCTCTACCTGGCTTTACCGTGTGGCACTGAATACTGCGATCACCTTTTTCAGGAAAGAAAAAAGAAAACCGGATATCTATTCTACTGAATCTGTTCCCGATATGAGCGGTCATGAAACATATGACCCGATTGAGGAACAGGTAAAAGCCATGTATACAGCCATTGGCGACCTGTCGAAAATAGACAAAGCCATTGTAATGCTGTACCTGGATGATTATAACTATAATGATATTGGAGACATGATGGGTATTACCGCCAATAATGTAGCGGTAAAAATGAACCGCATCAAAACAAGACTGAAAGAATCGACACAAAAATATATGACCCCCGCGTAAATGAAGTGTTATGGAACTTGATGAACTAAAATATCAACTCAACCAAAAGCTGGCAACAGATCATGCCAGCCGGTCGGATGCAGATATTGCAGCCTTATTGAAAAAGAAAACCAGTTCGGTCATTGCCAAACTGAAACGCAGCCTCATTGTAGAAATGATACTTTGTGTATTGTTTTCTGCTGCCATGTTCTATCTCGGCTTTATATCTAACCATTGGTCTATCCGTATCTATTTTATTGTATTTGCGGTACTTATGTTCCTTTTCACTTTTGTTTTGTACTATCTCTATAAAAGAACCCAACAGCTTACCAGTTCCCATCAACCCATAAAAGCCAATCTGCAAACTGTGGTAAGTTTACTGGAAGAATTTGTAAAAAGATATTTTCAGTTTACCATGGCCATGCTGCCTGTATGTTTTGTCTTCTCACTCATTCTATCCATCATGGAACCCGTGTCTGTTCCCGAGGTAGATAAATTTGTATTACACTATTTCTCTGCAAGATGGCAGGTGCTTACTTTCCTGGGCGTGTATATGGTTGTTCTCGCCGTTGTACTCTATTATTTTACCAAATGGTATTTGAAGAAATTGTACGGTAATTATCTGGCGGAATTGAAGAAATGTGTGGAGGAATTGGGTTAGGTGTTAGGGGAATTTTGAATTTTTTGTTTTGTACATTATACATTTACATTTGATTACTAACAAAGAATGTAATCATAAGATACTGATATTCAATACATATTATTGTTCTCACAATTACGTTTTTCTCTGATTATTGCGTACTTTCAATGTTAGCAATAACCTATATGACATTTACAGAAAGACATATCATCCCAATTTTGAGAAACATAACTAATGCGAGACTCTTTAATAGTGAAAGAGGTTTTCAAGGAGAATTATTAGCGGAATTGGTTGCTCTATTAAGAACAACCAGAATGTTTCCAAATGAAACGATTATCGAGCAAGAGCATCAAAAAACTGTAAAGCATCATGGAATTGGACAGCGTCCCGATATAATTATTCACATCCCCATTGAGGCTGGTTTGACAAGTAATAGAAATGAAAATAATTTCTATGTTATTGCATTGAAACTTAATGGTAATCGAAAATCTGCCATGGATGATTTCAACAAATTGGATGATATGTTTAATCAGTTAGATTATCCAGAAGGTGTTTTTATCAACATTGGCACACACCCAACAACTCACTTGCAAAATTATAATGGCGCAAATAAAAGTAGAATTCATGAAATATCTCTTGCACTCAACAACAACCAAGTGCAAATGACTCATGTAAAATTCGAAGCAGATGTTGTTGCTATAAATCGAGATCGCTGACTGACTACTCTGCTAACATCGGTTACAAAAGTTGAGCTTTTGAATAAAGTCAGTCAGCGGAAGAAATTTTGACTAGGCAGCAGTAATTTGGCTTTAGTGACCGAGACAACAGAGGAATTATGGATAGCCAACCTTCTTAAAGTCTTATGGCTTTGCAACTCATTTTTTTAGATAATTATTCATAGTTAACATGATATCAAAATTTCTTAACTTCGATAATATAATATTGAAACAATGCTAGTAGAAAGAACGAGAAAAGAAGTAATTATACGGCTTCCTGCTTCTGTGGATACAGAGGACTTACAAGATTTCTTGAATTATGCACGCTACAAAGAACTAACAGCAAGTTTCAGAACTGACCAAAAAGAAGCGGACAAACTTGCATCTGACATAAATACAAAATGGTGGTCTAAAAACAGAAACAAGCTAATTAAATGAAAATCATTGTTGATACAAACATTGTTTTTAGCGCTATTCTTAATTCTAACAGCCGTATTGGTAAAATACTTTTAAACTCAAAACAACACTTCCGGTTTTTTTCTTGTAACTATCTCCGTGTAGAAATTCAACGGCATAGAAAAAAACTATTAAAGTTAACGAAATTGACAGATGCTGATCTGTCTGAGATTGAAGAACTGATTATTCAGAACATCGCTTTTATTGACGAACGACTGATACCTACTGACCTTTTAATAAAAACAGAGACGCAACTGAAAAACATTGATACAAACGACACAGTTTTTGTTGCATTGACAAAACATTTGGAAGGTAAATTATGGACAGGTGATATGCAACTTTATAACGGATTAAAATCCAAGCGTTTCAAAGACATCATTCTGACCTCAGATTTATTGCTTTTACTTAACGAATTGGAACGAGAATAAAACAGCGTACAATATAATCGCAAGATTATTCTCTATCACTAACATCTACCTTCTATTCCTCAACACCGCCACCGTTAGCCTGCTGATACAAACCAGTTTTTCTCTTTCATCATAAATTTTTATCTCCCACACCTGTGAGCTGGCACCTATATGAACAGGTTTTGCGATGCCTGTTACCAGGCCTTCTCTTACACTACGCAGGTGATTGGCATTGATTTCCTGACCCACACAAATCATTTTTTCAGGATCAACCGTTAAAGCTGCACCTACACTACCCAATGTTTCGGCAAGGGCTACAGAAGCACCGCCGTGTAAAAGTCCATAAGGTTGTTTGGTGCGATGATCTACGGGCATGGTGGCTTTCAGGTAATCATCACCCAATTCTGTAAAAACCATACCCAGGTGTTCACCCATGGTATTTTTACCCAATGGTTGAATATCAGCAATGGTTAATGCCTGATGAAACCAGATTGACATAAGCCGGTTATTATTTTTTAATAGAACGAATCACCGCTTCGGGTAAGAAAGGAGAAGCATCGCCACCATTTTTTAAGATATCTCGCACAATGGTGGATGCCACTGAAGTATATTTTGGTTCTCCGGTGAGAAAGATGGTTTCAATATTTTTATCGAGGGTGCGGTTGGCATCGGCGATGGTCTTTTCATATTCAAAATCGCTCACATACCGTATGCCTCTCAGGATAAACTGTGCTCCAATTTCTTTACAATAATTAATCGTAAGCCCTTCATACACCACGCTCTTTACTTTGGGTTCATCCCGATATATCTCTTTGAACCATTCCATCCGCTGTTCAGGACTAAACATGGGCGATTTGGCCGAATTGATACCAATACCCACATAAATCTGGTCGAATAATGGCAGGGCCCGGTTAATAATGTCAATATGCCCCAATGTAACCGGATCAAATGTGCCAGGAAATAAGCAGATACGCATGAGGTGGAGGTTTATGACCACGAAGAAAAGGAAGAAAACAGAGAAATAAGAAATAAGGAATAAAAAATAAGGAATAAGGAAGTAAAATGTACTTTCTCATTCCTTATTTCTTATTCCTTATTACTCTGTTTCCTACGCTCCTGCAAGCAGGTACAACACCGCCATCCTCACCGCTACCCCATTTTCAACCTGGTTGAGTACGATGGAGAATGGTCCGTCAGCAACGTCGCTGTCGAGTTCTACCCCCCTGTTAATGGGTCCGGGATGCATGATGACGATTTCTTTACCCAGGCTTTCCAGTAAACGCCTGTTGATACCGTATGCCAGGTTATATTCCCGAAGGGAGGAAAATAATGGCTGGTTCTGTCTTTCCAGTTGAATACGTAACACATTGGCCACATCGCACCACTGGAGTGCTTTCTTCAGGTTGTATTCTACACGTACATCCAATGCTTCTTCTATATATTTCGGGATCAGTGTGGGTGGTCCGGCAATGGTAATTTCGGCACCCATTTTACGTAGCAGGTACATATTACTCAATGCCACCCGGCTATGCATGATATCTCCGATAATGGCCACTTTCAGTCCTTCCAGTTTACCCAGTTTTTCTTTCATGGAAAATGCATCGAGTAATGCCTGTGTAGGGTGTTCATTGATACCATCACCTGCATTTACAATCGCTGCAGGAATATGTTTGGCCAGAAAGTGCGGGGCGCCCGATGCGCTGTGTCGCATCACTACCATATCCACTTTCATGCTGAGGATATTGTTCACCGTATCGAGTAAGGTCTCCCCTTTTGCAGCGGATGAGGTGGTTGCCGCAAAATTCAATACATCGGCTGATAAACGTCTTTCCGCCAGTTCAAAAGACATCCTGGTACGGGTGGAATTTTCATAAAACAGGTTTACAATCGTTACATCACGCAATGATGGCACTTTTTTAACCGGTCTCTGTAAAACTTCTTTGAATTGCTCTGCCGTGGTAAGAATTAACTGAATATCGTCTCGGGTGAGATCTTTTATACCAAGGAGATGTTTGGTAGAGAGTTTCATTAAAAATCAAAGATATAGCAAAAACAAATACAGTAGATGGCTGATGTCTGATGTAGGATGTCGGATTTGAAGTTTCACTACTGTTTCAAACCCGACATCCTACATCAGACATTCTTAAATCAACACCACTTCATCCACCTCGTCCCTTTCCTTCCAGCATACTTTTACTTTCTGGGAGATGATGGTGTCGATGGTTTTGCCGGTGAAATCGGGTTGTATGGGTAGCTCGCGGCTGAATCGGCGGTCGATCAGTACACAGAGCGATACTTTAGACGGGCGGCCAAATGCAAGTAAAGCATCTAAAGCAGCACGGATGGTTCGGCCGGTGTATAATACGTCGTCAATCAGAATTACATGTTTGTTCTCCAGGCTGAAGGGAATATCGGTGCTGTTGGCGATGTGCAGGCTTTTGCGAACATCATCACGATAAAAAGTGATATCCAGTTTACCATATTCTATTTTACCGCCTGTTACCAGTGATTGCAGTTCATGTACAATACGGTCGCTCAGGAAAATACCACGGGGTTGTAAACCAATTACAACTGTATCCTGTAAGGATGCATTGTTTTCCAGTATCTGATGGGCCAGTCTTTTTACCGTTAATGCCAGTTGCTGACCAGATAATATCGTCTTCAAGCCAATTTTTTAATAAAAATAATCGCTTTCATTGATACCTCACATGAATTATTCCGAAACAGGTGTGTTAATTTGCCGCTTATGTTCCGGCTCCAACAGTTATCCATGGTTCAGTTTCGCAATTATGAAAGCCAGCATTTCGGCTTTACTGAAAGAATTGTGGGTATCTGCGGCTCCAATGGTGTAGGTAAAACCAACCTGCTTGACGCCATTTATTACCTCAGCTTCTCCAAAAGTTATTTTGCCCGTACCGATGCACAGAATGTACATCATGGAACCGCAGGCCTTCGTATCAGCGGACAATATAATATAGCTGAACAGGAACATCACATTACCATTATTGTTCGTGAATCGGGGAAAAAAGAACTGCACCTGGATGATGAGCCCTATAAAAAATTCTCTGACCATATCGGTAAATTTCCGGTGGTAATGATTGCTCCCGATGATGTGGAACTGATCAGTGGCCCCGGTGAAGAAAGAAGAAGATTTCTCGATACGGTTTTGTCGCAGATTGATCCGCATTATTTACAGCAACTCATTGATTACAATAAAATACTCCAACAAAGAAACAGTCTGTTGAAACAGACTGCTGATGGTGGTTTGATGGATGAGACCCTGTTTAGTATTCTCAATGAGCAGTTAAGCACAACAGGCACCGCTATCTTTCATATACGTAAAACATTCCTGCAACATTTTCTGCCGCTGGCTTTCAGTATTTATGAACGTATTGCCCGTAACAGTGATGGTATATACTTGTCGTATAACAGTCCATTATTACAAACTGACTTCCCTACCCTTTTACAACAAAACCGTTCTAAAGACCTTATACTGCAAAGAACGAGTTCGGGTATTCACCGCGATGATATTGTATTGCAGATGGGAGAACAACTGTTTAAATCGGAAGCCTCTCAGGGACAAAGAAAAAGTTTACTCTTTGCACTTAAACTCGCTGAGTGGCAGGTTTTACAAGAACAAAAAGGGTTTACACCTATTCTACTGCTTGATGATGTGTTTGAGAAGCTGGATGATGCCAGGATGTCGCAATTGCTACACTGGGTTTGTGCAGAAAGTGATGGACAGGTATTTATTACAGATACTCACCCGGAGAGATTGAAGCATCAATTGGATGGGCTTGGAACAGCTTTTCAAATGATTCAATTGAATAATTAATTTACTGAAAAAAGTTAACTCTTACTTATCCGTAAACTTTGAACAACCACAGTTACACAGAGTATGACACGGAGTTTCACTGAGATTTGCTTTTAAGACCTCTGTGAAACTCTGTGTACCACACCGTGTCCTGTGGTAAAACAATTCGATTAAAGATCATTTAAAACGTAGTTCACCTAAGACTTCTCTGCTATTAACAAGTCTTGCTATTTTTGTATCTTTGTTATATGTCTGAATTCCATATTGGAGATGCAATCAGGGGCTTCCTGCGCAAGAGCCAGCTCAGGAGCGGTATCCGCGCCGTTCAGATTGAAGAGATATGGGAACAACTCATGGGTAAAACCATTGCACGTTATACCGACAAAATTCAGATCATCAACCAGAAACTATTTATTACTACCAGTGTGGGTCCTTTGAAGAATGAACTGCTCTACCAGAAAAACCAGATCATAGAAAGAGTAAATGAAGCTTTTGGAGAAAAAGTGATTAGTGAAGTGGTGATACAGTAAGGCGAATGGTGTCCCTTTTCATTTCTCTACGCATAAAAAAAGCCGATCTCTCGATCGGCCTTCACAGTTGGTTTTGGTGGTTTTTACCATTTGTCTACTTCTTCCGAAGCAGTGGCTGATGCAGCAGCAGCATCGGTAATGGGAGTAGCAGCAACTGCTACAGGAGCAGGAGCAATGACTTCTTCCGTTGCAGCTTCGGCAGCTACATAGCTGTCGTTCTGACCTTCTCCACCCTCTGCATCATCGTATTCATGGTTGAATGCGTCGAAATCGAAATCAGGCATCAGATCGGTCTTCACATAATCTATTGCTTCTCCCAATGCTTTGATAAACTTATTAAAATCTTCTTTGTACAGGAAGATTTTATGCCTGTCGTAACCATTGTTATCAAAACGCTTACGGCTCTCAGTAATAGTGAGGTAATAGTCATTACCACGAGTAGCCCTTACATCAAAAAAATAGGTTCTTCTCTTTCCTGCCCTGATTCGCTTGCTGTAAACACTTTCCATTTTTTTGTCGTTGTTCTCGTACGCCACAGTTGTTGGTTTTTGGTTTTCTGATTTTTTATGCCTGACAAATATAGGGATGTTTGGGAATTACCAAAATTTTCTGAAAACTAAATAAAAGAAGGAGATTCGGGCTACAAGCAGCAAGCCACAAGCTCTTGACGATGAGTGTTTTTAGCAGTATTCAGGCAGTTTAAACTATTAAGAGTAAACCTGGTTTAGTTATCCGTCAGTACCTGTTCTTTCTGTGCAGCTTCTTTGGCATCGGTTAACTGCAGCCGGTATAATTCTGCATAATAACCATTCTTTAGCATCAGTTCTTCGTGGGTTCCTGATTCGCTGAGACTGCCGTTATCGAGTACAATAATTTTATCAAATTTAAAACTGGAGAAAATACGGTGTGTGATGATAATAGCCGTTTTATCATGTAAAAAACGATATAGATTACTGATGATTTCAAATTCCGTTTTTGCATCCACGGCGCTCAGGCAATCATCAAACACAATTATCTCCGGGTTTTTGATCAATGCCCTGGCTATAGATATTCTTTGTTTCTGACCGCCACTTAATGTTACCCCCCTTTCACCAATCATGGTATCGTACCCTTTGCTGAAACCCAGTATTTCCTTATGAACACTTGCAAAACCTGCGGCTTCTTCCACCATTGATATAGTTGCCGGTTCATTCAAACCAAAACCAATATTGTCTTTTACACTGTCGCTGAACAGGAAAACATCCTGCTGCACATAACTGATTTGAGAACGTAATAATTGCAATGGCAGTTGTTCAACTGACTTACCGCCTATTTCAACCGAACCGGATACAGGATCGTAAAATCGAAGTAATAACTGGGCCAGTGTTGATTTTCCGCTACCAGTTTTTCCCAATAGCAGTATTTTCTCCCCTTTTCTGATCCTGAGGTTAAAATTCCGGATAGCTTGTATTCCTGTATGGGGATAAGTAAAGGATACATTATTAAAAACAATATCGCCACTTATCTTCTCTGTTTTTGCAGCTTTCTCATCCCTGATCACGGACTCTGTCTGTAAAAACTCATTGAGCCTTTTTTGAGACGCCACTGCCCTCTGAATCATGCTGGCCGTCCAGCCGATGGCACTTACCGGGAAAGTGAGCATATTAATATAAATTACAAATTCAACCACCAGTCCCACTCTTGTAGGATCCTGTAATGCCTGCGTTCCGCCAATGAAAATGGTAACAAGGGTACTGAGACCAATCATAAGTGCCATACTGGGAAAGTAAACAGCCTCTACTTTGGCCAAACTAATAGCATTTTTCTTATAAGATTCACTGTTCTTCTGAAAAAAGCCCATCATTGCCTTTTCCTGTACAAAAGATTTGATCACCCTGATACCGGAATAAGACTCCTGTGCATTGGTAGTAAGATTGGCCAGTAAGGCCTGTATGCGCTCACTTTTACGATTGATGATGCTGTTTACCCAATAAATAGTAATAGCCAGTATAGGTAAAGGTGCCAATACATATAAGGTAAGCATGGCATCTTTCCGGATCATATTTACTACGCAGAAACCAATAAGACTGATGAGATTGATGAGATACATAACGGCCGGACCTGTGTACATACGCACCCGGCTCACATCTTCGGTGATCCTGCTCATCAAATCACCCGTACTGTGTGTTTTATAGAAACCCGTGTCGAGCAACTGATAATGCCTGAAAACTTCATTTTTCTGGTCATATTCAATATGCCGGCTCATTACAATAATGGTCTGGCGCATAAAAAACATGAGCACGCCACGTAACACTGCCAATATTAATATGGTGATACTGCAAACGGCCACGAGCCAGGTAAAGCTGAATTCTGCATGACTCACCCATTGTATAAATGCAGTTACCAAGCTGTCGTTAACGGGTCGGCCCGTTGCAGGTTGGGCGCCGGGAAGCTGTTGCTGAACGGCATTTACCACATAACCCGTGATTTGTGGAGCAAGAACGGCAAAGTAGTTGGAGAGTAAAACAAATAAGATACCGAGAAAGAACCGATACCTGTATTTCCAGAAATATTTATTGACTGCGGAAAGATGTTTCACTAATATGGCCGATTTGGCAACAAAATTAAAGCCCTGCTTCCATGTATCTCCTCTTTTATTATAAATGGATGTTACAGCAATCATAAAGTGCAAAAGGTAAAAGCTCCTTTTTAAGTTAAATGCCTTTTATCCTTTCGGTTTTCAAACAATATTTACATTGCTCACTTACATTTGCCAAATGTTAACGGAGGAGGAAGAAGCATTTATTCAGTTCTGGGAAAAGAACAGCTTACAACAAAAGTACAGCACACGGCCATTTATGATTGGCTTGTCTGCAGGTTTTGTATTAGGTATCAGCCTGATTGCCGTTGTGTTTTCAGGCTGGTATGAAAGAGCCAATATGGTGGCCAATTCCAGGTTGAGTTCGGTAGTATTTTTACTGGCCATACTGGGTATTTCTTTTTTCATGGCTTTTATGTACCGCAAGTTCCGGTGGGAATCGAGAGAACAGCAGTACCGTGAATTACTGGCCAGGAAAAAAACACTTGAAAAAAATAAATGATAAGCAGCCCTGCGGGCTAAAAAATGGTCTAATACGCGAAACAGATAAATTTATCCATGCAAAAAACCTTGTTGTTACTGAGTGTTGTGATTTCTTCCCTTTTTCTTTCCTGTGGTAAACAGGAATCAGGTTGTGTGCCTAAAACGCCAGCTTCGGAAAAGCCTGATATGGTGGCTTTCTGTACCACCAATAATATCAATTATACCGAACATTCCAGTGGTATACTTTATCAGGTTATTACACAGGGGTCCGGTAATGCTCCCAATGTAAACAATACCGTATCTACAGTTTATACAGGTAAATTATTAAATGGTACCACTTTCGATGCTACAGCCAACCCAGTCAGCTTCCCGTTAAGCGGTGTAATTGAAGGTTGGAAAATAGGTATCCCGCTTATTCAGAAGGGGGGGCGCATATTACTGGTTATCCCATCAGCACTGGCTTATAGCTGTGCCGGATCGGGATCTATTCCCCCGAACAGTCCCCTGTTTTTCGATGTAACACTTACCGATGTTAAATAAAACGGAGCCGAAATTGCCAGCCCTGCTTTTTTATAACATCTGTGCATAAGACAAGGAAAACTACCTGGAACAGGTTGTCGGAATGCTTGCCAGCCAAGCATTTACCCCTTTTTTTGAACCCCAAAAACCAAACTTGGCGGAACTGGTAAATTTCATTACCATTCCCCTATCTTTGCCGCTCTAAAATTTTTTGTAAACCCTTACTAATATGCAACTGAAAGGTTTAGTGCGATTTTTTGCGATTGCCCTGATTTTAATCTGCCTCTACCAGTTATCTTTTACCTGGTTTGTGCGTAGCCATGAGAAAGCCATGGATCAAAAGGCCCAGGCCTGGATTGCCCGTTTCCCTTCACCGGAACAGAAATACCCCGGTAATAAAGAACTTCAGGCCATTTATGCCGATAGTCTTTCAGAAGTAAAAAAAGACCGCCTCCAGCGTTTACTGGACAGCACAAAAGACACCAAACTGGCTTTTGGTTTAACCACTTACCGTACTGCCAAAGAAAGAGAACTGATGCTGGGTCTCGACCTGCAGGGCGGTATGAGCGTTACTATGGAAGTGGGACTGGATGGTCTGATTAAATCGCTGGCCAATTATAGTAAGGATCCTGTGTTTAATAAAGCCCTGGGAGTTGCTGTGGCGCGTAAAGCCAATAGCGGCGCCGATCTTATTACACTTTTCCGTGAAGAATACAAGAAACTAAATCCATCAGGTAACCTGGCTCCTTTCTTTGCCACACGCAGTAACGGTAAAGTAAAATTTGATGCTTCAGATGATGCAGTAACCAATTACCTGAAAGAACAGGCTACGGCTGCTTTCAATAATACTTTCCGTATTCTCCGTACACGTATTGACCGATTTGGTGTGGCATCTCCTACCATCAATCCTGATCCTGCAAAAGGCATTATTAATATTGAACTGGCAGGTGTAAACGATAAAGATCGTGTAAGAGCCTATTTGCAGTCAACTGCCAACCTCCAGTTCTTTGAAGTGTACACTTTTGAGAGCCGCGATTTACAGGAAGGGCTTGTTGCTGCTGATAAAGCCGTGCAGAATTACCTGAACGGTATTCAGCCTGCAGATACCAGCACTCAGAAAGCAGATACCACTGCCACTGCTGCAGTTACAAAAGAATCTACCGATACTACCAAAACAGCAACATTATCTGGTTTAAATAAAGGAGCTTCAACCGCATCTGCCAAAAGCAATGTTCCTAAAGACAGCCTGAACCAGAACCCTATTGCACGTTTAATTCAGTTTGCACAACCATATGCCGATCAGGCTTCAGGAAGAACCATCTTCCCTGCGGCACTGGGTTATATTCAGTCGAAAGATACAGGTACATTAAATGATTACCTGAAACTCGATTTTGTAAAATCCAGGTTCCCATCGAACCTCGTATTCATGTATGGTAAAACAGAATCTTCCGAAGCCAGCATGAGAGATATCCTTGCTTTTTATGCCATCAAAACATTGGATAATGGCCAGGCTGAACTGGAAGGTGATCATATCTCCAGTGCATCACAGGATTTCGACGAGCGTGGCCGTATTGCTATTAAAATGAATATGGATAAAGTAGGTAGCAATATCTGGGCTAAAATGACCACCCGTAATGTGGGTAAGCCAATTGCTATTGTATTGGATAATTTTGTTTATTCTGCACCAAACGTAAACGATCCTATTACAACAGGTAATTCTCAAATCAGCGGTAGCTATACCCTGAAAGAGGCACAGGATCTGTCTGAGATACTGGAAAGCGGTAAACTACCTGCTCCTGCTAAAATTGTACAGGAACAGCAGGTGGGTCCAACCCTCGGTAGCGAATCAATCAAGGGTGGAGCTTTGTCATTTGGTATTGCATTCCTTGTAATTTTTATACTCATGCTGGTATACTTTAATACCGGTGGATGGGTGGCCAATATTGCCCTTATACTTAACTTGTTGTTTACCATCGGTATCCTGAGTGCCTTAGGGTTTACCTTAACTGCACCTGGTATTGCCGGTCTGGTACTTACCATTGGTATGGCTGTAGATACCAACGTAATCATTTTTGAACGTATCAAGGAAGAGTTAACAAAAGGCAAAGGATACCAGGCCGCCGTGAATGATGGATATAAACGTTCATTGGCACCTGTACTGGATGGTCACATTACTACTTTGTTAACAGCTATTATCCTTGCCTACTTTGGTCTCGGTCCTGTATTAGGTTTTGCTACTACGCAGATCATCGGTATCCTGCTGTCATTGTTCTGCGGTATCCTTGTATCGCGTCTGATCACTGACTGGTATACCAATAAAAACCGTCACTTCGATTATTTTACTGATCTGTCTAAGAAAATATTCCAGAAAGCTGCATTCAAATTCATTGAATACAGAAAAGTAGCTTATATCATCTCTGCAATCATCTTAGTATTGGGTGTATCTACTTTCTTTAACGGATTCGATCAGGGTGTTGAATTCTCCGGTGGTCGTAGTTATACCATTAAGTTCGACAAACCGGTTAATGTAGAAGAAGTACGTGATCAACTGAAAAAAATATTCGGCGAATCACCCATCATCAAAACAGTAAACAGCAACAGCCAGTTAAATATTACCACTTCCTATAAAATTGAAGAAACCGGTAATACAATTGATGCTGAAGTGGAGCAGAAATTATTCAGCGGTTTACAGAAACAATTGCCTGCCGGACTTTCTTTCCGTGATTTTGAAACCAAATACAAGCAAAGTTCTCAAACCGTATTGCCTACCATTTCTGATGACCTGAAAGCAGGTGCTACAAAAGCAACCATCCTTGCGGTATTGGTAATTTGTCTGTATATCTTCATCCGATTCCGCGACTGGAGATATTCACTGGGTACCATTTTCTCTCTGATGCACGACGTATTTGTAACGCTTATCGTGTTTAGTTATGCCCGTAATTTTGTATCGTTCCCGCTCGAAATTGACCAGCATTTTATTGCGGCAATTCTTACGGTAATTGGTTTCTCCATGAACGATACGGTGATTGTATATGACCGTATTCGTGAAGACAGTGCATTACTGAGAGGTCAGAGTAACGGTTTCATTATCAATAAAGCCATCAACGAAACATTGAGCCGTACCATTATGACATCGGTAACGGTATTCCTCACCTTATTGATCCTGTTTATTTTTGGTGGTGAAGTAACAAGAGGTTTCTCTTTTGCTATGTTGATCGGTGTATTCACTGGTTCTTATTCATCTATCTTTGTTGCAGCTCCTATCCTGGTTGATTTTGCAAAAAATAAACCTTTGGGTAAGTCCGCAGAAGACAAAAAATAAATCGTCACTATCCGACATAAAAAAACTCCTGAATAAAATCAGGAGTTTTTTTATGCAAAAAATCAAAAAATTAAACGGCAAAAGAAGTTCCGCAACCACAGGTTTTACTGGCATTGGGATTGGTAAAAGTAAAGCCCCTGCTGTTGAGTCCGCCCTGCCAGTCAATCTCCATTCCATAGAGATAAAGCTGGTGGCTTTTATTCATGATACAAGGTATTCCTTCAATGGTAAAATGCTCATCTTCATTTGTAGACTGATCGAATCCTAAAACATAGGTCATGCCACTGCAACCACCGCCTTTAACACCTACACGTAACACCTGGGACTGGTCAAATCCTTCCTCTCCCATCAGTCTGCGTATTTCGTTGATGGCTCCTTCTGTTAAACTCACCGGGGTACTTGTAATTGCACTCATATTCTCATTTTACAATACAAATTTACAAATGATTTGAATATTGCCTGTTTACCAGGGTTTCGATACCCGGAAAACCGTTGTTCCATCTTTTATCCGGCCTTGTCACAATTCCCCTTTATAGACCTTATTTTTGTCAAAATTCGACTTATGCTCGATACTACGATGTTATTAACAGTGGTTATTGCATTAATGATTGCCGGTTTTGCCGGATACCTGTTCTACCTGCAAAGAAAAAACCAGCGGGAAGAAAAAAAGGATCAGAAAGGATCTGTTCAGCTTCGTTTACAGGCTTATGAAAGGCTGGCATTATTAACCGATCGTATTGCCTTACCCAACCTGATCAGCAGGCTTGGTAATCCGGATGTGTCTGCCAGTGAAATGCAGTTTTTACTGAGCAAGCATATCAAAGATGAGTTCGATTACAATATATCACAGCAGATTTATGTTTCTCCTGAAGTATGGAACGCCATCCGCAACCTGAAGGAAAATAATTTGCTGATCATACACCGTGTTGCCGGTACAGTTTCAAGCATGGCCCCTGCTACTGAGCTGAGTCGCGCCATTCTCAATTACCTGCTAAATGATCCGAAATCAAATCTTCACGAAATGGTAAGTGAAGCATTGAGTTATGAAGCTAAAAGATTAATGTAATGAATGAGTAGTGAGTAACCACATCCCATTTACTACTGACCACTCACTTACAAAACCTCCTTGCCATGAAAAAAATAACCACCGACAGCGGAATAGAAATAAAACAGGTATATCATTCTTCCGATAATCCGGTTACTACAAATGAAAACCCGGGTGAGTTTCCTTATACAAGAGGTGTACAACCCGATATGTATCGCGGAAAATTGTGGACGATGAGACAGTATGCCGGTTTTTCTACGGCAGAAGAGAGTAATAAGCGATATCATTATTTATTATCGCAGGGTGTAATGGGTTTGAGTGTGGCATTTGACCTGCCCACACAAATTGGTTACGACAGCGACCATGCACTGGCAGAAGGTGAAGTAGGGAAAGTAGGTGTGGCCATCGACAGCCTGGAAGACATGGAAACCCTTTTTAAAGGTATTCAGCTGGAACAGGTAAGTACATCAATGACCATTAATGCAACCGGGTTTATACTGCTTGCTTTTTATGTGGCACTGGCAAAAAAACAGGGTGCCGATCTGAAGAAAATTAGTGGCACCATACAGAATGATATCTTAAAAGAGTATGCTGCCCGGGGTACATATATCTATCCTCCAAAACCATCCATGCGTATCATCACCGATATTTTTGAATGGTGCAGTTCAGCATTACCGAAGTGGAACACTATCTCTATTTCAGGTTATCATATTCGTGAGGCAGGAAGTACGGCGGTACAGGAAATTGCTTTTACGCTCAGCAATGGTAAAGCCTATGTAAAAGCAGCAATAGCAAGAGGTCTTGATATTAATGTGTTTGGAAAGCGACTGTCTTTTTTCTTCAATGCACATAATAACCTGTTTGAAGAAGTAGCCAAGTTTCGCGCCGCACGTAGAATGTGGGCACAGATGATGAAAGAACTGGGCGCCACCGATGAGAAAGCCATGATGCTGCGGTTTCATACACAAACAGGCGGTGCCACTTTAACAGCTCAACAACCATTAAATAATATTTGTCGTGTTACCATACAAACACTGTCAGCAGTATTGGGTGGTACACAAAGTTTACATACCAATGGATATGATGAAGCACTGAGCCTGCCTACAGAAGAAGCTGCCCGTATTGCTTTACGTACCCAGCAGATTGTAGCTTTTGAAAGTGGCGCACCCGATACAGTTGATCCACTGGCAGGCAGTTATTTTATTGAAAACCTTACCAGTGAGGTGGAACAAAAAGCATGGAAACTGGTTCATAAAATTGATGCCATGGGTGGCAGTGTAAGTGCCATTGAAGAAGGTTTTATGCAGGACGAAATTGCCCGTAGCGCCTATGAATACCAACGTAATATTGAAAGCGGCGATAAGATCATAGTAGGCGTAAATAAGTTCCAGGTAGAAGAAACCAATTCAACACCTGTTTTCAAGATCGATGACAGCATCAGGCAGATACAGTCAGATAAACTAAAAGCGCTCAAAGGAAAAAGAAATAAGCAGCAGGTTGATACTGCGCTTGCTGCTATCAGCAATGCTGCAATAACCGGCGAAAACCTGATGCCGCTGGTAATTGAAGCGGTGGAGCAGTATGCCACACTTGGAGAAATTGCAGATACGCTAAGGAAAGTGTTTGGAGAATATCAATAAAGCATATGTACAACATTGAACTTGTTAGCACCAAAGAACAGATTCATCAAATAGCTGAACTGTCGTCTATAAATCTGAGATCAGTGGTAGATGAGCATACAAAAGTTGACCAGGGATTTCTTACCTGGGAATACACAACCCGTTTGTTAGAAGCCATGCATGATTTCGCACCCAGCGTAATTGCATCTTACAACAACCAGGTAGTTGGTTATGCCTTAACAGCCACTCATGCTATGTCGGAAGTGCATAAAGAAATGAAAGTAATGCTCAATAACCTGTCAACCCTCACCTATCTTGGCAGACCCATGAATGATTACAGGTTTTACATGATGGGACAGATTTGCATTGCCAAAGAACATCGTGGTAAAGGATTGTTTGAAAAATTATACCAGCATCACCGAACCGTTTACGGAAACCAGTTCGATTTTCTACTTACAGAAGTGTCTACATCCAATCACCGCTCTATGCGTGCTCATGAAAAGGTAGGTTTCAAAACCATCCACACCTATCATGACCATATGGATGAATGGAATGTGGTGGTTTGGGACTGGAAGTAATTTGGAAATTTGAAAATGTGCTAATTTGAAAATGAAGGCAGGTTCTTTTGCTGCGCAAAAGAGGATGTTTATGTTTAGAAATTAATTACTTATTAAAACTCAACTCCTTTCATTTCCAAATTAGCACATTTTCAAATTTTCAAATTATCCAAACACTACAATCAGCGCATAAATAATTCCCGGTAACCAGAATAGCAGGGTTAGGAGCAGGCTGAGCCAGAATTTGCCGTTTATTTCGCCTTGGTGCAGGCCTACAGCCAGTGGTGGTAGTATTACACAAAGAATACCCAATAATACCTGGTTGGTACTTACTTCACAGCCGGCTTTTTTAACGGCTTTATATTCACGGAGCATTTTCTTTACCGCTTTCATTTTTGCTTTACGCTCTGTACGTGTGAGGCTTTTAAATTCACGGAGTGCGTCTTCCACCACTAGATCATTGAATACAGGAGTTGTAACGGAAGCAGAGGAGGTTTGACCTGTAGTAAGATCAGTAACCACACTGGCCCGGGCAGAGAATAAAAGTCCGCCGACTAATAATAGGGTCATGATTTTTTTCATATGCAGTTTGGATTTGTATTTAAATATAAGCATTTTTCTACACTTGAGTAAAGATCGTTAATCTCTACGTATATTGCTGTTGCCAAAATATTAATTGACCACCCTAACATCAGGATTGCATGAGAACACTTTTATTAAGTACTATTTTAACCATTTGCTGCTTTGCAAATGCACAGGATATGCCTGTTGCTTATCCTCAACTGGTAAAAGACATTACACCTAAACTGGTGGAATGGCGCAGACATTTTCACCAATACCCTGAATTGTCGAACCGGGAAACAAAAACCGGTGCTTATATCGCCGATTATTTACGGTCTATCGGGTACGAGGTAAAAGCCAATGTGGCAAAAACAGGTGTGGTCGCCATTTTAAAAGGTGGTAAACCGGGTCCTGTTGTGGCTTTACGCGCCGATATCGATGCATTGCCTGTTACAGAACGTGTAAACATTCCATTTGCCTCAAAAGTTACCACTGAGTTTAACGGACAAAATGTTGGTGTAATGCATGCCTGTGGTCACGATTCACATACGTCTATCCTTATGGGCACGGCTACTGTTTTAAAGAGAATGCAGCAGGATGTACCCGGCACTGTGGTATTTCTGTTTCAGCCTGCAGAAGAAGGTGCACCTGAAAATGAAGAAGGTGGTGCTTCTCTTATGGTTAAAGAAGGGGTATTAGATAACCCAAAAGTAGAAGCCGTTTTTGGGCTACATATCAATTCAACCATTCCTGTTGGCGAAATACAGTACAAGACCGGTGCTTTTATGGCTTCTTCCGATTGGTTTAAAATTGTAGTGAAAGGAAAAGGCGGGCATGGCTCCAAACCCTGGAAAGCCATTGATCCGATTGCATCTGCTTCACAAATTATTGAAGGCTTGCAACATATTGTAAGCAGACAGATGGAATTAACCAAAGCCCCGGTAGTAATAACAGTAGGCGCTATTCAGTCGGGAGTGAGAAACAATATCATACCTGAAACCTGTGAGATGCTGGGTACCATCAGAACACTGGATAGTAAAATGCAAAAAGAGGTACATGAAAGAATCCGAAATACAGCGAAACATATTGCTGCCAGCAATGGTACAGAAGCCGATGTTAGCATTGATACCAAAACATTGGTTACCTATAATGATCCGGCATTGGTTAAACTCACACTACCCTCTCTTGAAAAAGCAGCTGGTAAAGGAAATGTGGTGGAAAGAGACTGGGATACAGGCGCAGAAGACTTTTCATTTTATGGAGAAAAAGCACCTGCTTTCTTTTTTTATCTTGGTGGGATGCCTAAAAATCAGGATGCAAATAAAGCACCCCAACACCATACTGCAGATTTCTATATTGATGAAAGCGGATTTGATTTGGGAGTGAAGGCTTTTTGTCAGTTAGTGTTTGATTATGCAAAGACTAAGAAATAGAGATTGATTGCCACAGAGGATACAGAAAAGGACAAAATCATTTAGTGTATTACTGTGTCCTCTGTGGCAATTTTTTTTACTGATACACCCTCGCTCCAAACAATAAGCTTCCAATTCTTACCATCGTACTCCCCTCTTCTATTGCCATTTTATAATCGCCACTCATACCCATACTGAGGATGGCTGATGGTTGATGGCTAATGGCTGATTTTTGAAGAAGTGTATGAAGTGTGTTGAATTCAGTTCGCAATTTGTTTTCATCATCACTAAAAGAAGCCATA
This sequence comes from Bacteroidota bacterium, assembly GCA_049324295.1. Taxonomy (GTDB): domain Bacteria; phylum Bacteroidota; class Bacteroidia; order Chitinophagales; family Chitinophagaceae; genus Sediminibacterium. Next base: position 10,020 of record JBMOKQ010000068.1, on the reverse strand, counting down.
CCCATTAAACCGCAAACTTTCACATTAGGAAATAAGTTCAATTGCTGAATCGCTTCTGTCAATTCATTTTCATCCATACCGAATTTGGTTTCTTCACTGGCTATATGAACCTGTAGTAAACAATGAATGATACGATTGTTTTTTACCGCCTGTTTGTCTATTTCTTTTAACAGTTTCAAACTGTCAACCCCATGAATCAGGTGTACAAAAGGGGCGATATATTTTACCTTATTCGATTGTAAATGTCCGATAAAATGCCAGTGAATATCTGGAGGAAGCTGTGCTTGTTTATCAACCAGCTCCTGTACATAGTTCTCCCCGAAATCTCTCTGCCCCAAAGCATACAATACTTCAATATCGGCTACAGGCTTGGTTTTACTCACTGCCACCAGTGTAACCTGTTTGGCAGCCAGTTCCTGTTTAATCTGCTGATACATCTCCACATTAATCGACATGTCTGAAATTTGATGCGAAAATACGATGCTGGAGCGAGAAGTGAATAGTGAGTAGTCAGTAGTGAGTGTAGGATAAATCTTACTCACTACTGACTATTCACGCCCTCACCTACTCGTAAACATCGACTTAACAAAATCAGAAACAAGGTAGCTGATCATTTTTCCGGTGGTATGACCACTACGCCCGTCTGATAACTGAATAGCGCCTTCGCAAATATGCAGATAAGCTACTTTGCTGTCTGTAGCTGTAAAATTGATAAACTGTCTTGCATGTACCAATGTAACGCCTGCCGGACTTGATGCACTGCTGATACTGTTTTCAATTACATCGAGATCAACTTCAATACCACAGTAAGTATCTTCCGTAAAACCGGTTGCATGCGCCACTGCCTGCAAAAATGTTCTTTTTTCATGCAGGAAAATATCCTCATAACTGATACAGTCAATAAAAGGATTATTTACCATATCCATCCATACATTCTGGGGCAGATAATTTTCGTGGTAACAGAGTACACAATATTTTTCTAAATAACCATCGGCTTCAGCATAAGAAAAGCCATTTCCGCTATGCCTTCCTTCCATGGGTCTGAAATCGGCATGTGCATCCAGATTAATGGCATTGATCTGTGCAATGGGTATCTGACCGGATTTGTATAAACCCTTTGCGGCTCCTTTAATACAGGGATAGGCATTATTGTGCCCCCCACCAATTACAATAGGTATTTTCTGATTTTGAGTGATCATATGAATCAACTGCTCCACTTCATCATCAATCATATTCACGGCATGACGATATGCTGCAATTTTCTCATCGTAACTCTGTGCATTATGCTCGATGAGTTGTTTGGCATCATTAAAATCAAAATGACCAATCACCAGGATACAGCTTCCTTCAAAGAAATCATTACTCTGTGTGTTAAAAAATGCCTGCAAAAACGCTATCCATGCCGAATCGCATCCTCCAATACCCTGGTTCGCCAATACACCAATATCTTCCGGAATACCCACCAGTACAAAGGGCGCGGTTGACTGGCTAATAGAGGATTCCAAATCTCCGGCATGATGCAATACCTGCACCCGCTCTCCTATTTTGGTTTCAAAACGACGGATACGGGTTACAGACAGGATATCCTTCTTGGTATAAATTTTCAGATGTGGCAGTTGCAAAGCGTCAGGTTTTATTAATTGAATATACGGAATTAGTGAGATAGTAATCGTGAATGCTGAATCGTGAATGGTCAATCATAAAAAATATATTATTCCCTATTGGCAATTCACCATTCACCATTCACCTCCTTCCCATTTATCAATACCTTATCAATCAGATTCGTACCGAACGCATATGGAATATAGGCTACAGATGGTATGGGCCTGGTAATAATGAGGTTGGCCCTTTTGCCAATGGTAATGCTCCCTACTTCTTTTTCAAGTCCCATGGCAAAAGCCCCATTTAATGTAGCCGCATTGATGGCTTCTTCGGGCAACATTTTCATTTGTATACAACTCATGGAAACCACGGTGTTCATGTTTCCGCTTGGACTTGAACCCGGATTAAAATCGGAAGCCAGTGCAATAGCGGCACCGGCATCAATCAATGAGCGTGCGGGCTGAAAGGGCATTCGCAGGAAATAGGCAGCCGTTGGTAATAAAGTGCCGATGGTATTGGAAGATGCCAATGCCGTAATAGCAGCTTCATCCATTGTTTCCAGGTGATCAACCGATAATGCATCCAGCGCAACACCTGCCTGTACACCTCCCGACAGATGTAACTGGTTGGCATGAATTTTTGCTTTTAATCCATATTGTTTTCCTGCTTCACCAATACGTATGGTTTCTTCCGGACTAAAAAAACCCTCTTCGCAAAATACATCAATATAGTCGGCCAGTTGTTCACGGTCAATAGCGGGTAACATTTCGTTGATAATAAGATCAATATAAGATGCATGATCCTCCTTAAACAAAGACGGGTAAGTATGCGCCCCTAAAAAAGTAGCTTTTACCGGTATGGGTAAGCTTTCTTTTAATCGTTTGATGACACGTAACATTTTCAGTTCCGCGTCAAGCGATAATCCATATCCACTTTTAATTTCAATAGAACCTGTACCTAATGCCATCAATTCATAGATTCTCTTTTTGGCCTGTTCAAACAATACATCTTCTGTTGTAAGGGCCAGTTTTTGTGCAGAATTTAAAATACCTCCTCCTTTTGCAGCAATTTCGGCATAACTCAGACCTTTTAGTTTATCAACAAATTCATCTTCCCTGCTTGCAGCAAATACTGTGTGTGTATGACTATCGCACCAACAGGGCAAAACACTTGCTCCTTCCAGGTTCAGCACTTCTGCTGCCTCAGGGCAAATATCCATGGTACCATAATCTGCAATCCTGCCGTTGATAATCTGCAACCATGCGTTATGTAATACCGGTAATTCTTTTAATGCCTCACCCCTTAATAATTCGGGGTGTTTACGAACATTAATGAGTTGATGAATGTTGATAAGTAACAGATTGGTCATAACAGCAAATTAAGGAAAAACAGTAATCCCTGGCCGGGATTTAAATCCGGGGCCGGCATTAACCTTGCATCCTGTATCTTAGATTGATTTCTAAACTTCATTATCACAAGTGATTACCAGGTTAACCATTGTCAGATACCCGGAATGGATGGGTTGGGTTGGATTTTTTTCCATGGCCCTGTTCAGGTTTCCTTTATGGTTACAACAGAAATCAGTCTTCTGGAAATTGATGGGCTGCGGACGAAACGGAAGTTTTGATAAAACACCCGACTGGCGTCAATGGGCATTATTGGAAGTGTGGGATGAAGCAACTGCAGATCAGCAACACCCACATTTTATTCAAAGCTACTGGCATTTTTTTGGTTGCGAAAAATGGACAATTTTACTCAAACCACTGGAAGGACATGGTTTATGGGATGGCAAAGAAGTATTTGGAACATTACCGAAGCAATCTGATTACAACGGTACCATTGCCGTACTTACGCGGGCCACTATCCGCATCAGCAGGTTATCTCATTTCTGGAAACAGGTTGATGCTGTTGCAGAAAAAATGAATACCAGTGCCGGTTTTATTACATCTGTTGGTATTGGTGAAGTGCCCCGGATAAAACAGGCCACTTTCAGTATTTGGGAATCAAAAGAAGCAATGAAAAATTTTGCTTACCGCATGCAGGAACATGCCGATGTAATCCGTAAAACCCGCCAGGAGAACTGGTACAGTGAAGAACTCTTTGTTCGCTTCCAAATCATTGAAAATGAAGGCAGTTTAAGGGGAAAAAATCCCTTACAAAGAAATCCTTAACTTCGTATTTTAAATGCATCATTGCTCAACCATATCATTGCTTACCGCTCATTTTGCATGGATGTACCGTGGTCTGAACTCCATGCCCGATCACTGAGTACCGACTACTCCCGTTTAATACCCAGACCATTTTTACTCATTTAATACAATTCTTGTATGACTCATACATTGCATGTTACCTCTGAAATAGGTACACTAAAACGATTATTGGTACATAGTCCGGATAGTGGATTGGGAAAAGTAGTTCCTTCCAAAGCACAGGACTGGTTATTTGAAGACATTGTCCATCTCGACACCATCAGGAAAGATGAATACGACTATTATACAAAACTCTTACTCTATTTTTTAGACCCTGAAAAAATTAAAGGCAGGCTGGCAAAGGTGGATCAAAACGATCGCAGTTTTTTTAAACCCGATTCTCCCGATTTTTTCAGGTCAGACAAAGTAGTTGAACTACAGTGGCTATTGGCAGAAGTACTGGACAATACAGATATACGTTCGCAATTAATTGCATCTGTAGCTGCTATAGAAGGATGTACGTTTGAAATACAACAGCAGTTATTTCATTATTCTCCAAGTGAATTGGCAAAAACATTTATTTCGGGTACATCGAAAGAAAAACAATTGTTATTTGCTCCTATTCCAAATTTTATTTTCACGAGAGATATTGGCATCACGATCAAAAATCATGTATTGCTGAATAAGCCGGCTAAAAAAGCACGTACACGGGAAGCATTACTTTCCAAATACATATTCTTTTACCACCCCATGTTTTCCGAATGGAAACAAAACATCATTGAACTGACTGATTCTAACCAGAGCTTCCTGATGCCCGAAGAGGAAGAAGATGATCGTAAAACAACTTTGGAAGGCGGCGATATAATGGTGGTAAGTCCAAACCATTTACTGGTTGGTGTAAGTGAAAGAACATCTGCAGAAGCCGCTGCAATGATTACCAATGTGATGTTTGAGAAAGGGTTGATGGATAAAGTTACCATCGTCCGTATTCCCAAAAAAAGGGATTATATGCATATCGATACGGTATTCACACAGGTAAAGAGAGATGTATGGGTGATGCTGGGTAATTTTTCACGGAAAGCAGTAAAGCATGAAGACGACAATACAGTAGAACGTATCTTACAGATCAAGAAAGAGGAAAAAATAAAGATCACACAGTTTCATAAAAAATGTCCGGATAACCCTGTATTTTTTGACAGCCTGGAAGATTTACTGGTCGATATCAGTATTAATGATCTTCATTGTGAAAATGAAGTGCAATTTATTTTTTCGGGCAATAATGAATTCCCATACAATGCCCGTGAACAGTGGACAGACTCCTGTAACCTGCTTGCGCTAAAAGAAGGTGTGGTACTTGGTTACGACAGAAACGACAAAACAACCGAAGCTTTCAGGAAAGCAGGATTTACCATTGTGCACGTTAAAGATATGTTACCCCAACTTGAAGCGGGTACCGTATCCCCACAAACCATGACCGATACTTTAATACTAATGCCATCAGCCGAACTATCCCGTGCCCGTGGTGGCTTTCATTGTATGAGTATGCCGCTGTGGAGGGAAGAGATTTAGTCTGGTTTACGGGTGAATGATCAATCGTGAATAAATACGCTATTGACCATTCGCCATTGACCATTCACGTTTTACCATTCAACAAATTCAACATGCACCAACAAACCACCTCCCATCTCCTGATGATAAAGCCTGTTCGTTTCAATTTTAATGCTGAAACGGCAGTAAACAATAGTTTCCAGCAGGCTTCTGATGATCATGCAGTTGCAGAAAAAGCAACAAAAGAATTTGAACATTTTGTTGAAGTACTTACTGCTGCCGGTATTGATGTAACAGTTGTACCCGATACAGCTGAACCTCATACACCGGATTCTGTATTTCCCAATAACTGGATATCTTTCCACCAGGATGGTACCGTTTTTCTCTACCCTATGTTTGCCGTTAACCGTCGTCTCGAACGGAAACCCCATGTATTGGAGGCCATTAACGAAAAATTTCTTGTAAAAAATACGGTTAGTCTTGCAGATTATGAGGATAAGGAACTGTTTCTTGAAGGAACCGGCAGTATGGTGCTGGATCGTTCACATAAAATTGCCTATGCCTGTTTATCGCCAAGAACAGCCATTGAAGTACTAAACAATTGGGCTGCGAAAGCAGCTTATAAAGTTGTTTCTTTTCTTTCGGTCGACAGTGCCGGTGCACCCATCTATCATACCAATGTAATGATGTGCGTGGCAGATAAATATGCTGTTATTTGTATTGATTCAATACCTGATAAGCATGAACGCGAGAACGTATTAAAGCATCTTACTGATACCGGAAAAGAAATCATCAGCATCAGTTTCGCGCAGATGAACCAGTTTGCCGGTAATATGTTACAGGTACAGAATAAAGAGGGGCAACATTTTCTTGTGATGTCGAGCCAGGCATTCAATAGTTTAACACAAGAACAGCTGGCGAAAATAGAAGCTTATAACCCTATATTACATTCCGATATTAAAACCATTGAAACCAATGGTGGAGGCAGCGCCAGGTGTATGATGGCCGAAGTTTTTCTACCGGTGAAATAGCTAATACAGCGTTTTTAGATTTCCTGCTGTCTGAACTAACAATATGGCAAACGCATCACTGAACGATCTTGTATATGAAAAACTGGAAGATCAGTTAAATCTAATATACGAACAGCTCACCCGCCCCCTGTTTCAGCAGTATACGGAAATGCTGAAGATGTACCAGGCAGGTACCCTCATTTTTATGGACGCTGATGGTATTGAAGATACGCTGATTGAAAAGGCCAACGAAATAGGTGCCATCAACGAATATGCCGCTTTCATTGAAGCGAATACCATAAATGAAAAAGCAGCAATAGCTTACCTTAAAGAAGAACTCAGGTCATGCTTTACCGAGGAAGCCGCCGTTCAGCAATTTGCAAAATCCGGGGCCGTTTCCTTTTCTTATGACTGGTATTTTCATTTCGATTCAGGCATTAATTTTTTTAAGGAACAGTTTACCTACCCTATTATTCTTGAACCCCGTTACCTGAATCACGAGCTCCCTCCCGATCATTACGATGGTTTTGGTAAGGGCCCCGATTTTTCTGAAGTATGGCCCGATTGCGGCGACCTGATTGAGAAAGAAGATGAAGAAAACAATCTCTTAAACCTGGGTAATCATTTAATGATGTATTACCAGTACCAGTCGAGATTATTTCTCCATAAAGCTATCCGTGAAATGGATGAAGCCGGTGAACTTTCTTTTATCATCAAATTACCTTTCATCTTCTACATCGCCGAACATGATAGCGAAGAGATGACCTTGTATGTGAAGTAATCATTCACCCGTAATCATCTCAGCAACCGCAGTTCAAACTCAGCCAGCAATCTATCTGGTCTGTTACCATATGCATCAACAATCCAATGGCAATAAGCCGGTATTTGGGAACGAATAAAAGCAGGATATAAATGCCGATAGCAGGATAGCTGTGTAATGGATGAAAATTAATGCTGCACCTGCAGGCGTCGAAAAAAGGCGTAGCAAGAAGATGGTCGAGGTCTACCAGCATGGTTAACCAGAAAATAAGGGTTGCTTTTTTCCATTTAGGTCTGAAAAACCAGAGTGCTACAATTACCGGTAAACCGAAATGGAGGAAATAATGTATCAGTGGTTGAAAAAACTGTAGTAGCATATGCGAAGCTATATTATCAAAAAAGCCCAGGTAATAACAATTACCTGGATTTTTCTGCGGAGAGGAAGGGATTCGTATAAAAATCATAATTATTTGATTTTCAATAATTTATGTAAATTAGTTAAAAACAGACAACGATTAGGACATTTTATCAGAGTTTTTGATCAGTAAGGAATGAAAACACAAAAAACAGGGTTCGGAACAAGAGAAAATGTATAAATCAGCATTTAAAGCGATTTTACGGACATTAAAACGAAGAGTTGTATTTTAGTCGCATAAGTATCAATCAAAATAAAAAAGGTTTATAGAAGTAACGTTTAATATCATATAAAACATCTGCGGGTTTATTCTGTCTTCCAAACCGACCAAGTAATAAAGCACAGGAATGAACAGCACCACAATGCGTGGGACTGTCTATTTTGTGCAAACGCTCTTGGTCGGGCGTGGAAGGCAAGTAGATCAGCTTCCACGCAGATTTTTTTAATACAATCAGGTAAGGGAAGCTACCAGATGCAAAACATAGCAAATGGAACAGCAAAAGAAAAAAACAAGTTGGGGTAAAAAAATCCTAATTGGTATTGGCGTATTATTCATTATTGGAGTAATTGGATCTCAATTAGAAGATAATGAACAAGTAGGTCAAAAGGTAAATGAACCAGCAAATAATCAGGAAGAAAAGAAACCAAGCAATGAACCAAAAGTAGAGTATCAAAAAATTGGAGATCAAATTGAAGTTGGTGATTTTTCCTATTTGGTTAATGGAATACAATTTAAAAAATCTATTGGTGATGAAATGTATAATCAAGTTGCTGATGGAATTTATTTAATAATTGATTTAACATTTAGAAATAACGATACAGAACAGCATAAACTAGACAATTCATTTTTTAAGTTGACTGATGAAACAGGAACAGAATTCTTAAGTTCAACTGATGGTGAATCAGCTTTAGAAATGACGGGAAAATCAACCCTCTTTTTAAAAGAATGTAATCCCAAAATACAAAAAAGAGGGTTTTTAGTTTTTGAGGTTGCCGAAAAGAAGATTTATGATTTACATTTAAGTGGGGGGTTCTGGAGTGGTAAAACAGCTGTTGTAAAACTTTCAAATAACTAGCAATAAAAGCTGCTCGATTCTAAACAGGTTTACTTATCCCCCCATAATTAGGTTACTTTTCGACCCATTTGTCAACCTTTTAAAAGGTGAAAAAATCAATTTTTCTACCCTTTAGGTAACCTTTTTGTATTTAACTATAGAGAAAATTGAACCTTTAATAAATCGATGTTGAAAAACCGATTTTCAACTTCTATCAACGTTTTAGCCTCGAATCTATTTTTTTTTCGGTATTGAAGTTTACCTACAAAGATTACTCTTGTCATTTTTTTCATTTAATGCCTGGGGTTTTCTTTTTAAAGAATGCTGAAAAATCAGGCCTTGAAGTTTTCCGAAATGTATTTAGTAACATCATTTTGATTGTAGATAAAAACTTCAAGGCGTGATTTTTCAGCTAAATATAAAACTCTATCTCTTTTTAAAAATATAAGTATATATATATGTATTAAACTGCTTAACATCAGAGCAAAAAAATGTTTAGTCCAGAAATTAAAGAAATTTATCTCATTTCTATTTTTATTTCATCACAAACAATTCTAATATTACTCCGTCCTTTTTGTTTTTCATTCACTATAATATATTCAAGTTCACATAATCGATTTATTGCTTTTATTACAGTCGGTACAGAAACATTTAGGTATTCTGCAAGTACAGAATTTCTCGCAAAACAGCCATCTTCTTTATCAAGCAATGTAATTATTGCTATCAAAAGCTTTTCAGTAGGCGATAACATATTATCACGTTGCATAGTGACAGTAAAAGGAAGCCACATTGTTTTTGCTGGTTTTCTTCTAGTTTTTTTCATTTTAGTAGATTATTTAGTTCTTCAATTTTATAAAACCATGTACCATTTATTTTCTTAGGGTTTAATATTCCAGATACTCTCAATCGTTGAAGTGTCCCATCTGATATATTTAACATTGATCTCACGTCAGCAGAACGTATAAATTTTAGCTCAGAATTGTGCTGATTTTTAGTAAGTTCTTCTTTAAGCGATTTTATTTCTTTTAGTAAAATCGATATGTCAGCTTTTGTAGCGATTTCATTTAGATCCATAAATCATAGTTTCTGGCCAAATGATAAGAAATTGAAAGTTCTAAAAAGTGTCGAATTTTGGTGAAAATGAAGATTGGCTCTATATCAATGAATAGCTTATTCAATAGTATTCATAGAAGAAGTATTTGAAATTGATATCACACAAATTCAAATTTTCGTGATATTTATAGAATGAAGTGTATTTATTGTAAAAGTGAGACTATAAAAAACGGTTATTCCATTAATAAATCTCCTCGTTTGAAATCAATAGTTCGGTAATTTTTTAAGCTGCCATAGAGCCGATGTTAAGGCAGTGGCTGTATAGCCGTTTTATTTTATTGCAATTCAGCTCTAACCCTAAGTTTGAAAAAATAGTTTCGGTCAAAAAC
>JBMOKQ010000067.1:0-3938 GCA_049324295.1 Bacteroidota bacterium | reverse complement strand
AAGTGCAAAAATGGTCAAGGGAACGAAACAAAGAAAAGTGTGTAATAGAATGGAAATTTACACGGCAGGATGCGGATAAAAAACTCGCAAAACACTATGTTTCATAATTAATTTGTCAATACACTAGGCTAACAGAAAAGTCATTCACTATTATTTCTTTCTCTTCCAGCGAAAGTTTTACCTGACTGTAAATTATTGTTTACAAAACTGTAAGAAATAGTACAAGTAAATACTTCCTCAGTAATAAAATTATTGTGCTAAATATAGTGATATCTGGTTGGTGCAACTCCTGTTCTTATAGGAAGAACCGGAATAAGGAAAGAGCGTTCATAAACGCTCTTTCCTTATATAAGATGGATGTTTTTTATTTTCTGCTCATTGCTTTCTCAGCCGCGGCAACAATAAATGGCGTATCTAATCCGTATTTGGCAAGGAGTTCATTGGGTTTACCGCTTTCACCAAATGTATCATTGGTACCGATGTATTCAATAGGCACAGGACAGTTTCTGGCAGCTACCTGTGCAACTGCATCACCCAGTCCGCCAATGATATTGTGTTCCTCAACGGTAACCGCACATTTTGTTTTGCTGAGAGAAGCAATAATGGCCGCTTCATCCAATGGTTTAATAGTATGTATGTTGATCAGTTCTACGCTGATACCTTTTTCTTCCAGTATTCTTCCGGCTTCAATGGCTTTCCATACCATATGACCACAGGCGAAAATAGAAATATCGGTTCCCTCACTCATTTTCTGCGCCTTACCAATGACAAAATCGCTACCATCTTCTTTGGTGAAATTGGGCCATTTGGGTCGGCCAAAACGCAGGTATACCGGTCCATGCACATCGGCAATAGCTTTGGTAGCCGCTTTGGTCTGGTTAAAATCGCAAGGCACCACAACAGTCATACCCGGCAACATTTTCATCAGTCCAATATCTTCCAGTATCTGGTGAGTGGCACCATCTTCACCTAATGTTAAACCGGCATGTGATGCACAGATTTTTACATTCTTATCGCTGTAAGCCACACTCTGACGAATCTGGTCATATACACGACCCGTGCTGAAGTTGGCAAAAGTAGTAGTGTAAGGAATTTTACCTCCAATGGTTAAACCGGCAGCAATACCAATCATATTGGCCTCTGCAATACCACACTGTATAAAACGATTCGGGAAATCTTTGATATAAGGTCCGAGTTTAAAAGAACCGGCGAGATCGGCCGTTAATACTACCACATTTTCGTTTTCTTTTGCCAATTCATGGATGCCTTCACCAAAACCACCACGGGTTTCTTTTTCATTAAGTACCTGAATGTCTTTAAGTTTCATACTTGTGTATTGTTTTGAAAATCCTTGCAAAGAAAAGGGATATTGGGCAATTAGTGAGCGGTGAATGGTCAATGGTGAATGGTCAAAAAATAGGTCTTAAATTGACCATTCACCATTAACCATTCACGAAACTACCCCTCAAACGTACTATAGAAATAAGGTGTTTTAGCTTCGAATTCGGCGCTGCAGGTATCCACCATTTTGTAGACACGGGTAATACCCAATGCTTTTCTCTTTTCATATACCTGCTCATCGGTACAGTCGCCATGAAGAATATTGGCAATCTGTGCATCGCCAAAACCATTTTTCTTGGCTTCTTTTAATAAGTCTTCAGGAATAGTATCAAGACTGTATTTGGCAATCTCTTTTTCCATCACACAAATCTGCTGTATCTGGTAAATAAACCAGCGATCGATACCGGTTGCCTGTGAGATAGATTTTACAGTTGAACCCTGCATCAGCGCATCTTTAATACGGAAAATGCGATCCCATTTCGGAGTCTTGATGTATTCAACCAGTTCCTCACTCTTCATGAGGCTCTTTCCATAATAACCAAGTCCAACCGCTTCATTCTCCAGGCTCTGACAGGCTTTCTGTATGGCTTCGGTAAAGCTGCGTCCAATAGCCATTACTTCACCTACACTTTTCATTTGTAAGCCGAGTGTATCGTTGGCACCTTTAAATTTATCGAAGTTCCAGCGTGGTACTTTTACAATTACATAATCCAGGGCAGGTTCAAAATAAGCAGAAGTGGTTCTGGTGATCTGGTTTTCCAATTCATCCAAACTATACCCAATAGCCAGTTTAGCGGCAATTTTGGCGATAGGGTAACCGGTAGCTTTTGAAGCGAGTGCCGATGAACGGCTTACACGTGGATTGATTTCTACAGCAATTAGTTCTTCTGTTGCAGGATTTAGGGCGAACTGAACATTACATCCACCGGCAAAATTGCCCAGCGAACGCATCATCAGCATGGCTTTATTACGCATATCCTGGAAAGCAGTGTCGCTGAGTGTCATGGCAGGTGCCACTGTAATGGAATCTCCTGTATGAACACCCATTGGGTCGAGGTTTTCAACTGTACAAATGATTACCACATTATCATTCATATCACGTAAGAGTTCCAACTCATATTCTTTCCAGCCCAGTACCGCTTTCTCCACCAGTACCTCGTGTATGGGAGATGCTTTTAAACCACGTTCCAGTGCCGCATCGAGATCGTCTTTACCGTGCACAAAACCTCCACCGGTACCACCCAGGGTAAAAGATGGACGAATAACCAGCGGAAAACCAATTTCCTGTGCAAATTCTTTTCCTTCCAAAAAACTGTTGGCCACCCGGCTTGGTGCCACGGCTATTCCTATTTTCAGCATCAACTGACGGAACTTCTCACGATCTTCTGCGGTATCAATAGCAGCCACATCCACACCAATCATTCGCACGCCATATTTCTCCCAAATACCCAGTTCATCTGCTTCTTTACAAAGGTTCAATGCTGTTTGTCCACCCATGGTAGGCAAAACCGCATCTATCTGTGTTTCTTCCAGTATCTGTTCAATACTTTCAACGGTTAGTGGAAGCAGGTACACTTTATCGGCCATCATCGGGTCGGTCATGATGGTGGCGGGGTTACTGTTAATCAGGATAACTTTAATACCTTCTTCACGTAAGCTCCTGGCCGCCTGGGAACCTGAATAATCGAATTCGCAGGCTTGTCCGATAATAATGGGGCCTGAACCTACAATGAGAACGGATTTGATGGATTGATCTTTGGGCATGGCGACGAAAAAATAAATTGTGCAAATGTAAGGAAGGAAGGGTTATGGGGGGGATTATTTTTTGAAGACTAACAGCAGTTAGCGGGGTATTAAGCTACAAGCGCCAGGCCACAAGTCGCAAGCAGGAAAATAGGGAAAGGAAACATCCATTCTCTAAAAACTTGTCGCTTGTAGATTGGGGCTTGCCGCTTCCTCCCCCTAACTTTGTGCAAAATTTGTGAAATGGCATTACCCGTGGAAGGCAAAAAGGCCCCTGTTTTTAAGGGAATTGATCAGAATGGAGAGAAAATAGCTTTGACGGATTTCAAAGGACAGAAAATAGTACTGTATTTCTACCCGCACGATAATACGCCCACCTGTACCGATCAGGCCTGTAACCTGAGAGATAATTATGCTCTATTGAAGCAAAATGGTTTCCAGGTAATTGGTGTAAGCAGTGATGATATTAAATCGCATAAAAAATTTGAAACCAAATACAAGCTGCCTTTCCCTTTGATAGCAGATGAGCAACTAAAGATTCATGAACAATATGGTGTGTGGCAACTTAAAAAATTTATAGGCCGCGAATTCATGGGAACCATCAGAACTACTTTCCTGATTGATGAAAAAGGGAAGATCAGGAAAATCATACAAAAACCTGTTTCCAAAAAACATGCAGAAGAGGTTTTAGTTGCGTGGGGTGAATAATCATATTCTTCCTTGCTCTTTATATCAATAGTTCGGTAATTTTTTAAGCTGCCATAGAGCCGATGTTAAGGCAGTGGCTGTATAGCCGTTTTATTTTATTGCAATTCAGCTCTAACCCTAAGTTTGAAAAAATAGTTTCGGTCAAA
>JBMOKQ010000066.1:0-4044 GCA_049324295.1 Bacteroidota bacterium | reverse complement strand
AAACTTGCTGATTTACAGTAAGTTATGATTTAGGTCATTTCAAATCGTCACCGTCCTGTTTTTGACTGTAACCCTTATGTACCAAGGCTTTCAAAGAACTGTTAACTATTTTAACCGGACACTAGTGTCTTTTTATAATTAGTTCATAAACAAATAAACTCCCTGCCACCGTTCCCAAAAGGATGATTACAAATTTGAATTGAACAGTGATACTCAAAGGCAAAATAAGTGTTGAGAATAATCCAATAAAAATCATGTGCATAATATAAACCGGGTAGGCTGCCCTGCTTAAATAAGGCAATACTTTATTCGTTTTATTTAAATAGGTGTACCCCAATCCAAAAAAACTAAATATCCACAAGCAGGATTCAATGGGTAAATGAATGTTTTGAGGTAATAGCTCTATTTGCATCAGCCTCAATGCGCAAAACAAAATCGCTACCATTAATAACAACCAGCGATATTTTGCAACCATACTCCAAAATGATTTACCAGCTAAGGCAAAACAATAACCCCACAAAAAAGCCAAAAGTCCTAAAAAGAAGCCATGCCATGTTGTAGCATATAATTCAAATTGAAAAGGCTTAACCAATAGTACCTCTACTACAAAGCAACTTATCACTAATAGCAAACCCCAAGGGCTACTCATTAATTTTTTTATTCGTATTGTAATTAACCTGTTTTCTTGTTTTTTCAAATAACTCAATACGGGCAAAGCCAATACTGTATATGAAAAAATATTCCCTAAAAACCATAAATGACCTGAGCTCGGAGTGTATTTCGGTGTCCACTGGTAGTAGTGTTGCAAAATATATACATACAAAGGTATTATTACTACAATCCCAAATAAGAAGGGGATAAAAATTCTTGTAGCACGTTCTTTCAAGAGTTGTTGCCAGGTTCTGTTCTGAAAAGAAAAATAAACACCAATACCTGAAATAAAAAATAACAATGGAATGCGCCACACATTAAGCATCGTCATCGGCCTCCATAAAGCTTCCCAGGGTTGTTGATTAGTAATAAAGCCAATCATTAAGCCCCAAGGCTGAAAAACAATTGCTACATGATACACCATTAGTAGCCCAATAGCTATTACCCTGAGCCAATCTATATCATATCTTCTTTCCATACTCATATTTATTTCAACATTTGTGCAATTACAGGTCTTGTTTTCGTTATATATCCATAATCAAGTTTAAAACCCATCGGGGCTAAAACGCTTCCTATCATATCATATGCAGGCTTTGCATCGCTAAATGGCATGATCACAGCATCATAAGCAGTTTGACCATATTTATTTTTAATAGTTTTATTAGCTTTTTTTGTCAAAAGCATCTTTACAATTTCGGGTCTGCAAAAAAATGCAGCCGATATTAAGGCGGTAGAACCATCATTATTTTGAATATTTAAATCTGCACCTGCATCAATCAGTAATTGAGCAATTTCAATTTTTCCGAAGGTTGCTGCATTTATTAATGGTGTACTTCCTCCATACGGCTCTTTTAAATTCAGGTTAGATTTAGCGGAAATATATTGCTTGATTGAAACGATATCCCCTTTCAAAACAGCAGTATGAATATCCATAGACGGTGTTACTTGTTTTATACTCCCATTTCTATTTTGATTTTGCTGTGCAATTACTGGCAAAGTGAAAGCAGTAATTATCCCAAAAAAGAATAACGATTTTGTAACGTTTAAAAAAATTG
This sequence comes from Bacteroidota bacterium, assembly GCA_049324295.1. Lineage (GTDB taxonomy): Bacteria > Bacteroidota > Bacteroidia > Chitinophagales > Chitinophagaceae > Sediminibacterium. Next base: position 2,338 of record JBMOKQ010000066.1, on the reverse strand, counting down.
ACGATTTCATTTTTGAATTATTTTAAGATGATTGTGTTCTTTATTATACACATAGGGGTATCCATTATCACTGTTTGTGATTTTTTAAGTAAGTAAGAACAAAAAATTAATTGATTACATAAACGATGTTATTCATCTACAAACTCTAAAATATCAGCCGGCTGACAGTTCAACGCTTTGCAAATAGCTTCTAAAGTGCTAAAACGTATTGCTTTTGCTTTCCCCGTTTTTAAGATAGAAAGATTAGAAAGTGTTAGCTCAACTTTTTCGGACAACTCGTTAAGCGACATTTTTCGCTTAGCCATCATTACATCCAAGTTTACAACGATTGGCATAGCTTATACGGTTAAATCGTTTTCGTTTTGAATATCTACTCCTTTTTTAAAAATAGTTGCAATAATATAGATTACAGCTCCCATTAAAATAAATGCCTGACTGTCTGCCCAAAATTGGCTCAAGTTGTCGGTAACAAAACCGTAATGCATTAAATTTTTAGCTAACTGTTTGGCAATATAACTCAGCAGTCCAATTGAAAGTGTGAAATAACTAATCTGTGAAATTTGTTTGGCAACAAAACTGTTAAATGGTTTTGATAAATTCATTTTGTGCATTAGCCTGATGACTATGTAAAACAGGGAAGCTTTTAAAATTGAAATGGTTAGAATAAAGCTATAGATGCCAAAGAAAGCTAATCTGCTTTCCTTATACATTTCAGTTAAGTCTAACTTTTGATAAAGATTTTGAACAAATTCAGGGTTATACAGACTAAAAAAGAAATTTACCATTAAGCCTCCCGCTTCAATAGACAAGCCGATAAAAATGAGCCAGGCCACAATATATAAGCCCCAAAATATGAAGTTGTTTGTTTTTGATACCATTGTTTGAATATTAATTACTCTGCAAATATAATAAATATTTATTGATAAACAATAAATTTATGCTAATATTCAAAAAATATTTTTATACTAAGTACAACATCTTCAATAACCTGTTGATTATCAGTGTATTGTTGATGGTTAATGTTCCTACTATTATTTGTTTAAATTTTCTATCTCCTGCAAAAGATTCACAGATTTTGTAATAGAAGCAAACTCCCCTTTACTCATAAACCATTTAAACCATTTTTTATCATGACTTTTATAATTCAGATTTCTAAAAAGCCAAATACCAATAAAAGTTTGAAACAGAACTATGGGCATTTGAATACCCCAAAATGTAGCTGGTGAATCATGGATCCATTCAAAAGTTATGAACCAGGTAGAATACACAGGTAATTGCAATAATAGTAAGCGCAAGGTTAAAAGATTAGACTCTTCTAGCTTAATTAACTTTTGTTGGGATGCAAATATATTCTGACTGGTATCACAACTATTTAAAAGCGCTAAATGGTAAACATATAAACCCACAGCTAGTGCAGTTATGAAGAAATTAATAATGAGCGAGGTTTTAAAAAATACATTAGTTGTAGCCCATGATGCGATCACCACTAGAGCTATACCAGCACACCATAGAATACCAACAATAACGCCGATCCATCGAATTGACTTCAAGGGCTTTAGTGTAGTTAATGTTTTATTTGCTAAGCTATCTTTTAATAAGGCTTTATTGATTTGTAAACTCTGTTCTATTTTTTCGTTTTGCTGTTGCCAGAGTTGGATGTAATCTATTTCTTGCATTGAACTAATTATTTATCGATGAAAATTTATTCTTTAATGCCACTTTAATTCTACCAATTTTTGTTCCCACATTGCTTTCAGAAATACCTATTATTTCAGCTATTTCATGGTAGCTTTTCCCTTCTAAATATAAAAGCATTAATGCTTTATCTAACTCCTTAAGTTCTTGAATAAATTGATGTAGTAACTTGCAGGCATACTCCTCTTCTTCTCTATAAGAAATAGCTTTAAAATCAAAGAAAGTCTCCGAAATGGCGGGATACAAGTGTTTTTCTCTTACTTTTTCCTTCCTATAATTGGAAATTGCAGTATTCAGGGCAATCCTGTATATCCAGGTTGAGTATTTGTATTGATCATTGTATTGTTTAAAAGCCTGCCAAAGCCTTAGAATAATTTCTTGTACAAGGTCATTTTTGTCCTCCGTATTTTTACAATAAGCATTCGCAATTTTGTAAATAATACCCTTATTTGATTCTATTACCGAAAGAAATAGTTCCGAATTTTCAATTTTTCCCATTTAGCCTAGTTGTCAATAATCAATAGTTCGGTAATTTTTTAAGCTGCCATAGAGCCGATGTTAAGGCAGTGGCTGTATAGCCGTTTTATTTTATTGCAATTCAGCTCTAACCCTAAGTTTGAAAAAATAGTTTCGGTCAAAAACT
>JBMOKQ010000065.1:0-67743 GCA_049324295.1 Bacteroidota bacterium | reverse complement strand
AATGAAAAAACACAAATTCAAAATGCTTCAAAGGTCAGATCTACTAATGGACTTAAACTGCATTTATACGGAAAACTGACTGTAGCTTTAATGTTATTGACTAATTTTTAACCCCTGATTCGCATAAGGATTATTTATTGTAATGTTCTGTACTCCGTTGGCGAAATACCTGTTTTTTGTTTGAACAGACGGGTAAAATGCTGGGGATATTTAAAACCTAAATGATAAGCTACTTCGGCAATAGACTTGTCTATATCGAAAATCCTTTCTTTAGCCAGGTCAATTATTTTTTCCTGGATATATTCCTGTGCCGTTTTCCCGGTTTCTTTTTTTATTAAGTCGCCAAAATAATTGGCCGACAGGTGAAGCTCTCCGGCAAAATAACCAACAGAAGGCAGACCAAGTTTGTGAGGTTTATCGGTTCGAAAATAATCCTTTAACATCAAATCAAACTTTTCCAGAACACCCTGGTGAGGTTTTTCCCTGGTAATGAACTGCCTGTCGTAGAAGCGTTCGCAGTAATTCAGGAAAAGTTCAATATTTGATACAATGAGTTTTTTACTGTGTTTATCTATTGCCCGTTCTAATTCATATTCAATTTTTGAGAAACAATCGAGTATGATTTTTCTTTCACGGTCGGATAAATGCAGTGCCTCATTCGACTGGTACTCAAAAAAATGATATTGTTGAATATGTTTACCCAATGAAGTGCCATGTATCAGATCGGGATGAAAAACAAGTGCATACCCTTTGGGCTGATACAATTCGCCATTACTCTTAACGCCGGCGACCTGTCCGGGTGAAATAAATACCAGTGTGCCTTCCTGGTAATCATAAATATGCCTGCCGTACACAAGATCACCACATTTCACTTCTTTCAGGAAAATGGTATAAAAACCGAAATACATACGAGATCCGCTTCTGGGATCGGCTTTTGACAGATCAACCACGCTCACCAGTGGGTGCAGTGTTTCATTATTATTGAAAGTATTGTATTGATCGATGGTTTCAAACCGGCGAATAATATCTTCCATCACAGCTTGTTTAATATGATCAAATTTACAATTTTAACAGCCTGATACAGATTTCAGACGGTACCAACCGGAATTATGGTAAGAGAAACCGGAACATATATAATTGATGGCTTGCAATTAAAAAGACCTTTGTTTTGGCGGATCATCAATATTGTAAGCGAAACGGATGTAAAAAATAGCAGATTTTATAATTGATATTCAATTATTGTGAATGAGAAAAAAATCGGAACTTTCTGTTCCTTAAACCTGTTCTGAACAATTCAACACTGATTTTATAAATCATACAAACATGGCAATCATTAAACTACATGTAAACGGGAAAGAAAAACAAGTAGATGTTGATCCGCGTACCCCCGTATTATGGGTACTGCGTGAACACCTCAATCTTCCCGGAACCAAATACGGATGCGGTGTGGCCGCCTGTGGCGCCTGCACCATTCATATCGATGGTGTGGCAGTACGGTCATGTCAGCTGCCTGTTGCAGGAGTGGGCACCAAAAAAATAACCACCATTGAAGGTCTTTCAGAAAATGGCGATCATCCTTTACAGAAAGCCTGGCTGGAACATGATGTGCCACAATGTGGTTATTGTCAGACAGGGCAGATCATGTCGGCAGCGGCTTTGTTAAAAAGCAAACCCAACCCTACAGATGCAGAGATAGACGCAGCCATGACGGGCAATATCTGCCGATGCGCTACTTACCTGCGTATTAAAGCAGCCATTAAAACAGCGGCCCAATCTTAATCATTTAAATTCTGTTTAAAATGTCAACTCAAAATAATTTCAACAGGAGATCCTTCTTAAAAACATCTTCACTTGCAGGTGGTGGTTTACTGATTAGCTTCAGCTCATTCGCCGGATTAATCGGGGCGGCTGAAATGGCTGGGGCTGCCGGAGATAAAACGCTGGAATTAAACAGCTTTATTAAAATCAGCGAAAATGGGCAGATAATGCTGGTTTCATCCAATCCTGAATTCGGATCAAATGTAAAAACATCTATGCCCATGATATTGGCAGAGGAACTGGATGTAGACTGGAAAGATGTAATTGTTGAACAGGCAGATTTTGCACCTAAAAAATTTGAACGACAGTTTACAGGAGGCAGTCAGGCCATTCGCACCGCATGGAAACCGCTTCGTACTGCAGGTGCCACAGCCCGACAAATGCTCATCAGCGCAGCGGCACTTAGTTGGAATGTTCCTGTGGAAGAAATTGCCACTGAGAAAGGAGTCTTGTTTCATAAGTCTTCCGGTAAAAAAGCAGGTTATGGCGAAATGGCCGCAAAAGCTGCCACTCTTCCTGTTCCTAAAAATGTACCCTTAAAAAAACTGAGTGAGTTTACTATCATCGGCTCATCTAAAAAGAATGTGGATGGTAAACATATCATCACCGGTAAACCATTGTTTGGAATGGATTATAAGACAGAAGGAATGTTAATTGCCATGGTTATTCATCCGCCTGCATTCGGGCAAAAAGTAAAATCTTTTGATGCCACAGCTGCTAAAGCAATGCCAGGTATAAAAGATGTGTTCAAAATAGATACACTGGCCGATAGTTATGAAAGAAATGCGTTCGATACTACTTCATTTACTGATATGGTGGTGGTGGTAGGGAAGACCACATGGGAAGTGATGAATGCAAAAAAAGCAGTAAAAGTAGAATGGGAGAACCTGGCCGATAAATCTGTGGTGGTGAATGGCTGGACAGGTAAAAGTACCGTTGTTATTCCGGGTGGATTGGAAAGTACCACTAAACATAAGACCGAAATGGCGGCTAAGGCCAAACAGCCGGGAAAGGTATTGCGTAAAGATGGTGATCCGGAAGCTGCATTTAAAACAGCAGCGAAAGTGCTGGAACGTACTTATAGTGCACCTTTCCTTGCACATAATACCATGGAGCCTGTTAACTGTTTTGCACATGTAACAGCGGATAAGGCCGAGATATATGCTCCCATCCAGATACCCATGTTTATCATGCAGGCGCTTACCGCAAGACTTAGATTGCCTGCCGATAAAATTCATATCAGGCTGGCAAGAATGGGTGGCGGATTTGGTTTGCGTGCCTATGGTCATCACCTCGTGGAAGCTGCCGTTATCTCTCAAAAAATAAATGCACCGGTAAAACTTGTGTACACAAGAGAAGATGATATGACTTATGGTATCTATCGTCCTATGTACACGGCCACTTACCGGGCGGCATTAGATAAAGACAATAAACTCATTGCTTTTCATGTAAAAGCAGGAGGTATTCCTGAAAGTCCCATAGACGGGTCACACAACAGGTTTCCTGCAGGTGCCGTAGATCATTTTTTGGCAGAGGAATGGGAAATCAATTCCAATATTACCATCGGCGCATTTCGTGCACCGGGGTCGAACTTTATGGCCAGTGCCGAACAGTCATTTTTAGATGAACTGGCAGAGCTGGCCAAAAAAGATCCGATTGATTTTAGATTGGAACTGTTAGACAGGGCCTCTAAAAATCCGGTAGGTAAAAACAACGATTATGAAGCGGACCGATATGCAGGTGTATTGAAACTGGTGAAAGAAAAATCTAACTGGGGTGCTCCCGGGGCAAAAAAAGCGCGTGGGGTATCAGCTTATTTCTGTCATAATTCTTATGTGGCACAGGTACTAGATATTGTTATGAAGAATAATAAACCCGTAGTAGATAAAGTATATGCTGCCGTTGATTGTGGCATCGTTGTAAATCCAGATGCGGCCGCTAATATGTCGGAAGGTGGTATTATAGATGGTATTGGTAATGCTTTATATGGTGAACTCAGTTTTGTAAACGGGGTACCACAGAAAAATAATTTCAATGTATATCGCATGATCCGTCATAACGAGGCACCCAAAGCCATTGAAGTACATTTTGTAAAAAATGAAAAAGATCCAACAGGCTTGGGTGAGCCATTGTTTCCACCCATTTTTGCAGCTGTGGCCAATGCATTGTATAAAGCAACGGGGAAACGTTTGTATAACCAGCCTTTTGGTAAAGAGGTAGGCATTTAAAAAAGAAGAAGCATACGTATGAAGAAACAGATATTAATGATGATCATGGCAACGGGTTTTATTGTTACCGGCAGTGCTGTTGTACAAAACAATACACAGCAAAGCATCAGCAGGGGTAAAGAAGTATATGAACTCTATTGCCAGAACTGTCATATGGCAGATGGTAAAGGAATGGCTGAAATCAACCCCCCACTGGCAAAAGCTGATTACATGAAAAAGCCTGCGAGTACACTGATCGATGTAATATTAAAAGGCTCAACGGCAAGCATGACCATCAACGGCAAAAAGTATCTGGGGGCCATGCCCGCACAGGAATATTTGAATGATGAACAGATTGCCGATGTGCTGAATTATATCAAAAACGATTGGGGTAATAAAATTCCAGGTACCATTACTCCTGACATGGTAAAGGCACAGCGTAAATAAGCTGTATACTTTTAAGAAGACAGCATGCACGAAATACTTTCCATCATACAAGCGTATCAACAGGCAACAGCGGCCGGTAAAAAAACGGCACTGGCAACCGTGGTACATGTAGAAGGTTCCTCTTACAGGAGACCCGGAGCAAGAATGCTGATTACCGAAGAAGCGGAGCTAACCGGTTCTATCAGTGGTGGATGCCTGGAAGGAGATGCTTTTCGAAAAGCCCTGCATGTAATACTCTCCGACAAACCCATGCTGGTTACCTATGACACCGCTGATGATGACGATGCTAAATTTGGTATGGGACTTGGTTGCCAGGGAGTGATTCAGATATTGATAGAACCATTGCAGGGTGAACGGGGTACAGTGATTATTGATTTATTGGTAAAGGCAACTGCTGTAAGACAAAAAAGCCTGATGATTACTTTATTCTCCATTCAGGATAAAAAAATGCCGCAACACGGCTCCTGTTTTTTGTTAACCGAACAGGGAGAGCAGTTTGGTGAGATACCTGTGTTAGGTACAGCAAGATTACAGCATGAAATGAAGCTGGTAATGGAGCAGCAGAAATCTTCATTCAGTAAATATCTAGATGGCGTGCATGAATTGGTTGTATTTGCTGAGTTTATTCAGCCACCTGTATCACTGGTCATCATCGGCGCAGGTAATGACGTGTTACCACTGGTGCAAATGGCAGAAATTATTGGGTGGCAGTCAACTGTTATAGATGGCAGACCCATGTATGCCAATAAGGAAAGATTTCCGATGCCATCCTGTATGGTGGTACATGCAAAAGCCGATCATATTCTTGAACATGTAGTCATTGACAGCAGAACAGTATTTGTACTGATGTCGCACAATTATAATTACGACCTGGCGATATTGAAGGCCCTGTTGAAAAAAGGAGTACGGTATATTGGTGTATTGGGCCCTCACAAAAAAATGCGTATGATGATCGATGAGCTGGCAGAGGAAGGAATAGAGTTGTCGCAACAGCAACTGGATGCTATTCATGGGCCGGTTGGATTAAATATTGGTGCCGAAACAGCAGAAGAGATTGCCATATCTGTTGTAGCAGAAATCCAGGCAAAACTTACATCGGCAGCAATAATGCCTTTACGTGAAAAACCTGATACCATACATCATCATGCCAACCTTGTAATCAAAACGGAAATATCTTCATTGTCTGTCTGAATACATTATGAAACCTGCTGAAACTGCTGTATTGATATTAGCGGCCGGTGCCTCGAAGCGACTTGGTAAACCCAAACAGCAATTGTTATTTCATAACCAGACTTTGCTCAACCGTATTATTGCTACTGCAAGCGATTTGAAAAGCGGGCCCGTTTTGGTAGTGTTGAATAAGGATGATAATGTGAAAGAACCCAATAATATTGTAACAGTCGTTAATCATCATTGGCAGGAAGGAATGGCAACATCTATTGTTGCAGGGATTGAACAACTGCAGGTTGCATTTCCATTGGTAGAAATGGTAATTATCACGGTATGCGACCAGCCTTATATTTCAGTTAACCTGTTTAAAGAGATGATTGGTGCCTGGCAAAAAACAAATCAACCGATTATTGCCTGCAACTACGCCGATACAATAGGAACTCCCGTATTGTTTCATCGTAGCTTGTTCTGGGAACTGCTGGAACTGAAGGATGATAAAGGAGCCAGGCAGCTGTTAAATAAGGATTGGCATCGGGTAGGATTGGTTAACTTTCCACTTGGAGATATTGATATTGATACAGAAGAGGATTATGAGCGATTGATTAAAGTATAAAACATGATTGTAGACAAGCATCATAGGGTACATAATTATTTACGGATATCGCTCACCGATAACTGTAATCTTCGTTGTTTTTACTGTATGCCCGAAGACGATTATGATTTTGCTTCGGCACAACAATTGATGCAGACCGGTGAAATTGAGGAGTTGGCAAAATTATTTGTGAGCCAGGGTGTAACTAAAATAAGGCTTACAGGCGGAGAACCGCTGGTAAGAAAAGATGCAAAAGAAATTATCAGAAGACTGGCACAATTACCGGTTACACTCACCCTTACTACCAACGGAACAAGATTACACGATTTTGTAGAAGTATTAAAAGAAGCAAATGTACAATCTGTAAATATTAGTTTAGATACGCTACAGGCCGAAAAGTTTCAATTATTAACTAAAAGAGATCAGTTCAATATTGTTCAAAAAAATATTGAACTGATGGTAACGCATGGTTTTCATACCAAAGTGAATGTGGTAGTGATGCGTGGCGTAAATGATAACGAGATCATCGATTTTATTGAATGGACAAAAGATATGCCATTACATGTTCGCTTTATAGAGTTTATGCCATTTAGTGGAAACCGCTGGACAAGCAACAAAGTATTCAACATGGAAGAAATATTAGCTGTTGTTGCAACGCAATATGATTTTATTCCATTGCAGGCAGATAAAAATGATACGGCCAAGAAATTTATGGTGCCGGGTCACCAGGGAACATTTGCAGTCATCAGCACCATGAGCGCCCATTTCTGTGGAGATTGTAACCGTATCCGTTTAACGGCCGATGGTAAAATGAAGAATTGTTTGTTTTCAAAAGATGAGGTTGATTTATTAACCCCATTAAGAAACGGAGAAGCTGTGTTGCCGCTCATTCATCAGTCCATATCAACAAAAGCGGCACAACTTGGAGGACAGTTCACACAGGATTATGAACAACTGCAAGCCGATATTATTCAAAACAGGAGTATGATCACCATTGGTGGTTAAATACAGGTTCTATAAAATATTTGACAGACTATGATCAGTGTATCAGAAGCAAGGGAAATTATTGGGCAATATATTTCAGCTTTACCGCCTGTTCCTGTAAAACTGGAGGAAACTGTGGGTTATAGACTGGCTGCAGATATAATGGCGCCCCTTGATATACCTGCTTATCCGCAGTCATCGATGGATGGATATGCTTTCTCTTTTTCAGACTGGCAACAATATCCTGTTTTACAGGTTAAAGGTGAAATGGCAGCTGGCAGCAATAATAAACAGGCAATTGATGCAAAAACAGCGATTCGCATTTTTACAGGTGCAGCAGTTCCTGATGGTGCCGATACGGTAGTGATGCAGGAGAAGACCAGTATTATAAACGATCAATTACATATTCACGATGAGCAGTTGAGCCAGGGAAATAACGTGCGTTTACAGGGTTCTGAAATAAGAAAAGGGGAATTGGCATTGTCAGCAAATACCATTTTAACACCTGCTGCTATTGGGTTTCTGGCAGCAATGGGTATAACAGAAGTAAATGTATATCCATCGTGTGCAGTTACCATCATTATTACAGGGAATGAATTACAAGCGCCTGGTAAGCCATTGGCTTATGGACAGGTATATGATTCTAATTCATTTTCGTTAATGGCTGTGTTGAAACAGGCGGGTATCAAACATGTTAAGGTTGTACATGTGCCGGATATAGTAGAAAAACTGGTTAATGAACTGGAACAGGCAGTAATACAATCGGATATTGTTTTGTTAACCGGAGGTGTGAGTGTTGGCGATTATGATTTTGTGGTGGAAGCAGCAACACGATGCGGTATCACTACCAGGTTTCATAAAATAAAACAAAAACCGGGTAAACCACTTTTCTTTGGCACAAAAGCATCAAAGCTGGTGTTCGGGTTGCCGGGTAACCCGTCATCGGTGCTTACCTGTTTTTATATGTATGTATTACCTGTTATTACGAATATGATTGGCAAGGAACAGAGTTTATCGGTTAAACAGGTGCCGATGGCGAAATCTTATCAAAAACCTTCAGGACTTACATATTTTTTAAAAGGCTGGTATGATGGGCAGTCTGTATTGGCTCTTGACGCACAGGAATCATACCGGATGCGTTCATTTGTAAGCGCCAATTGTTTAATTGAAATCGGTGAACAGGTAACGGATTGTGAAGAAGCCGAACCGGTCAGTATTCATCTTTTACTTATTTGATCATGGACAGCCTGTTTTTGTTTTGTACTTTATTGCTTGTTATTGCATTTCTGTATGCATCTGTTGGACATGGTGGTGCCAGTGGATACCTGGCATTAATGGCCCTGTTTAGTGCGGCACCTGCAGTAATGAAACCAACGGCGTTATTATTGAACCTATTCGTATCACTTACTGCTTTCTTTCAGTTTTACAGAGGCAAACATTTTGTATGGAAAGTTTTTTTTCCGCTGGCATTGGCATCGGTACCCATGGCATTTGCTGGGGGATTGATTACCATTGATGCAACGATCTACAAAAAAATACTTGGCCTGTTGTTACTGTTTTCCATGATCAGGTTACTGATGCCCACAAAAAACACTTCACAGGAACTCAAACCGGCTCATTTTTCTGGTGCCTTACTGATGGGAGGTCTGATAGGTTTGTTATCTGGGATGATTGGTATAGGAGGAGGTATTATTCTTTCACCCTTGCTGATCTTCTTTAACTGGACTAATCAAAAACAAACAGCAGCCATCAGTGCCCTTTTTATTTTTGTAAATTCAGCATCCGGACTGATGGGGCAATTAACAAATAGTATGCAGTTCAGTGGAGATATGTTTGTGTACGTGGCAGTGGCTTTTACGGGTGGAATAGCAGGAGCCTATTTTGGTTCTATGAAATTCCAACAAATTGTAATGAAAAAAATATTAGCTATTGTTTTAATGGTAGCTGCATATAAATTATTATTTACCGGGGCATGATAATAATAAAGTTCAGTATTGAATATGAGTAACGAAAAAATAAAACTACTGTTATTTGGTCAGTTGGTGGAAATAGTTGGTTCAAAAGAATTGATCTTCGAGGGGTACACTGATACCGCATCTTTAATAGCTGAACTGCATAAACGATTTCCGGCACTGGTTCAGTCAAAATATGTAATGGCGGTTAACCAGGAGATGATAACAGATAATACCAGCTTATCTGAAAATAGTATCGTGGCACTGTTACCGCCATTTTCAGGAGGATAATATGCAAACCAATATTTCATACGAACGATACCAGCGACAGATGATCCTGCCAGATTTTGGCGAGCAGGGACAGCAGCGATTGTCGGCAGCAAGTGTATTGGTAATAGGTGCCGGAGGTTTGGGTTGTCCGGTATTGCAATACCTGGCAGCAGCCGGTGTGGGAACTATTGGTATCATAGATGGAGATACTGTGTCGCTCAGTAACCTGCACAGACAGGTATTATTTACTATAGATGATATCGGAAAAAATAAAGCAGTAACAGCTGCTGTTCATTTAAGAAGGTTAAATCCTCAAATAACCATACTGTCTTATCCTGAAAATGCTACTACAGAAAATATACTGACACTATTATCCTCTTTTAATATTGTAATTGACGGCTCCGATAATTTTGCCACCCGTTATATGATTAATGATGCCTGTGTTTTGATGAATAAAATACTGGTATATGGAGCTGTTTCAAGATTTGAAGGACAGGTGGCGGTATTTAATTATCCATTAGAACAGGAAACCCGCTCGGCCAACTACCGTGATCTGTTTCCGGAGCCACCCAAAGAAAATGAAGTACTAAACTGTGCTGATGCAGGTGTAATAGGCGTATTGCCTGGAATGATAGGTTCGATGCAGGCAGGTGAAGCAATTAAACTGATTACAGCTATTGGCAGTTCTTTATTTAATCAGGTGCTCACTTATAATGTTATGACAAACCAGTTGTTTACATTGAAGATTACAGCGAAACAACATACGGTCTCGCTGATACCAGCAACAGAAGACGTATTCAGACAAACAGATTATGCATGGCTATGTTCATCGCCTATATCGGTAAATGAAATTAATGCAGCAGCATTTGATCTGCTCATTCAGCAAAACAATATAGATGTGGTTGATGTACGTGAAATACATGAAATTCCGACCGTAAATGAGTTTCAACACCTCCATATACCATTGGCAAAGATGAAGACAGCATTCGAACAGTTAAAAAATGACACAGTTGTTGTATTTTGTCAGTCAGGAAAAAGAAGCCGGCAAGCCGTTCAGTTGCTGTCTGAACAGTTTGGCGACAGAAAAACTTTATATAGTTTAAAGGGAGGCATTCTTGCCTGGAAAGATTTTTGTCAAAAAAAATAAAATGGAAAAGAGGAAGCCGAAAAATATATTCAGACAAGGGGCAATACCTGCATCTTTTATTGCAGATGATATTCAGAAACACAGTTCCAAAACAGGAATCGGCGGACATAGTATTTTTCTTGGGCAGGTAAGAGCGGATGAAATCAATGGCAAAAAAGTAACTGCAATTGAATACACTACGTATGAAGACATGACCCTGCAAAAAATGTATGAGATCAGGGAAGCGATTTTTGAGAAGTATGAACTAACCTGTATGCATGTGTACCATAGCCTTGGTAAAGTTCAGGTTGGGGAAATATGCTTGTTTGTGTTTACATCATCGCCGCATCGTAAAGCCGCTATAGAAGCCTGTTCTGAGCTGGTAGAAAAAATTAAAGCCGAACTTCCGGTATGGGGAGCAGAACTGTTTGAAGACAATACACATCAGTGGAAAGTGAATCAATAATTATGGTTGATATAACAGCAAAATCAAACACACTCAGACAAGCCATTGCTACAGCAACACTTACTGTATCAAAACAGGAAACAATTGATGCCATTCAGAACAGACAGATACCAAAGGGCGATGTATTTGAGTTTTCACGTGCTGCCGGATTACTGGCCATCAAAAAAACCAGTGATGTAATTCCGGATTGTCATCCCTTGCCCATAGAGTTTGCTTCGATTAAACATGAAATAACAGGACTCAGTATTCTTATTACCGTAGAAGTGCATACCATTTATAAAACAGGTGTTGAAGTGGAAGCCATGCATGGAGCTTCTGTAACAGCATTGACGATGTATGATATGCTGAAGCCGCTGGATAAAGGAGTAGAAATAGCGAATATCAGGCTGGAACAAAAGAAAGGAGGTAAATCAGATCATCTTTCTGTTGATACCGGCACATTATCCTGTGCAGTAATTGTTTGCTCCGATACTGTTTCGGCAGGAGAGAAGGAAGATATTTCCGGCAAGACGATTGTACAAAAAATGGAACGGCTGGGTATAAAAGTAGACGCATACAAGATCATTCCAGATGATATTCAACAAATTCAGGAACATGTAAATTCATATGCAACGAAAGGCTATCATCTTGTATTATTAACTGGCGGAACAGGCTTGTCACCAAGAGATGTAACACCAGATGCGGTTGAGCCTTTACTCAACAGGGTTGTTCCGGGTATTATGGAAGCTGCAAGAAATTATGGGCAACAACGTACACCTTATGCCATGTTATCGAGAGGAATTGCCGGTTATATTAAAAATACACTTGTAATTACGATGCCGGGATCGGTAAAAGGAGTCAGTGAAACGATGGATGCGTTATTTCCTCATGTATTACATTTTTTTAAAGTAACAGATGGAAGCAGGCATGAATAAAAGCCTGTATCACCTCAGTTATTGAACAATGGGAAGTTTTCAAAAGCCATTGACCGATTTTTTTTAGAATGGTTTCTGTTTTTCTGAGATAATAAGTAGTTTACAAATCACATAAATCCATCTCATCTATGCCAAAGTACAATCTAACGGTAAACAATAAGCAAGTATCTGTGGAAGCAGATGCCGATACACCATTGCTTTGGGTTTTACGTGACCAGTTGAACCTGGTGGGAACCAAATATGGATGTGGTGTGGCCCAATGTGGTGCATGCACAGTTCATTTTAATGGAAGCCCTGTTCGTTCCTGCCAGTTGCCTGTTTCGGCAGCCGGTACGGGAAAAGTAGTAACCATTGAGGGACTGAGTGAAAAAGGAGATCACCCGGTGCAGCAGGCATGGGTAGAAATGGATGTTGCACAATGCGGTTATTGCCAGTCGGGACAGATTATGGCGGCAGTAGCTTTATTAAAAAAGAACCCCAAACCCACTGACGAAGAAATAGATTCCACTATTACCAATATCTGCCGTTGCGGAACCAATGTGCGCATACGTAAAGCCATTCACCTGGCTGCATCAAAAGGAGGTAAGTTATGAGAACAGCACCTGTATCAAGAAGAAACTTTCTGAGGGTCAGCATGATTGCCGGAGGCGGTATGCTGGTTGGTTTTTCAACATTGGGAAATGAGGCAGAACAGGACGCAGATGAAACTCCGTTTTCGCCCAATGCATATATCAAAATTTCACCTGATGGTACAATTACCATGATGTCGCCTAACCCTGAAATTGGTCAGGGAGTAAAAACATCCCTTGTTATGCTCATTGCAGAAGAGATGAATGTGGACTGGCAAAAAATTCAGATTGAAATAGCGCCACTCGATGCAAAATATGGAAGCCAGACAACAGGTGGTAGTGGTGCTATCAGAAGTCGTTATACGCCACTCAGAAAGGCGGGTGCAACAGCAAGGGTATTGTTGATTGCTGCAGCGGCTGATACCTGGAGTGTAGCTGCTGCTGACTGTTATGCGGAGAATGGTTTTGTGGTAAATAAAACATCCGGCAAGAAAATGTCTTTTGGTGAATTGGCTACTAAAGCAGCTTCAATGCCGGTTCCTGCCAATGTTCCTTTAAAAGATCCGAAAGAGTTCAAACTTATCGGAACCCGTATCAAAGATGTAGATGCACAGGCCATTGTAACTGGAAAGCCCCTTTTTGGAATAGATACAAGACGAGAAGGGATGTTGTTTGCTGTGGTAGCACGGCCACCTGCACACGGGAAAAAATTGCAGTCATTTGATGACAGTGCAACATTGAAAGTAACAGGTGTGAAAAAAGTAGTACAGGTAAAAAACAGTGTAGCTGTTCTGGCCAATAATACCTGGGCCGCCATTAAAGGAAGGGCAGCTTTGAAAATGAACTGGGAAGATGCATCAAAACTGGAAAGTACAACTGACCATGAGAAAGCTTTTAAGGAACTATTGAGTAAACCCGCAGCCACACCCAATCGTAATGATGGAGATGTGGATGCTGCTTTATCTTCTGCCTCAAAAGTACTGGATGTATATTATGAAGTACCCGTACTGTCGCATGCACAAATGGAGCCTTTGAATTTTTATGCCAATGTACGTGACGGTAAAGCTGAATTGTACGGACCTACACAGGTACCGCAAAATCTTGTAGCTACTGTTGCACGGGAATTGAATATTCCGGCGGCAAATGTTTCATTAGGATTACCCAGACAGGGTGGAGGATTCGGAAGAAAACTGCGTCCTGATAATGGGGTAGAAGCTGCATTGATTTCACAGGCTGCCCAATGCCCGGTACAAGTGCAATGGACACGTGAAGATGATATGCAGAACGATTATTATCGTGCAAGCGGTATGTTCCGTTTCAAGGCAGCTATTAAAGATGGTAACCTGGAAGCATGGCAACAGTCATTTGCCTGTTTGAATAATGGCAGGAGCCCGGATACATATCCGGCAGGGGCTTTGAAGAACCTGCGGATTGAAAGTCATAGTCTGCCCACTAATATTCCCACAGGTCCATGGCGTGCACCAACACATAATGTACAGGCATTTGCCAACGAGTGTTTTATGGATGAAGTGGCAACAGAATTGAAGAAAGATCCTGTTGCATTACGACTTGAACTATTAAGAAAGGCCAAAGAACAACCGGTTGGCAGATTGGCCTATGATCCTGATAAATTTATCAGTGTAATAGAACTGGTTGCTAAAATCAGTAACTGGGGTAAGTCGGCACCTAATACTTATCGTGGATTTTCAACCTGGTTTTCTTTTAATAGTTATGTGGCACAGGTGGTAGAATTAAAGATGGAAAAAGGCAAACCAAAAATAACCAAAGTCTATTGTGCGGTGCATTGCGGAAAAGTAGTAAACCTGAGTGGTGCTGAAAACCAGGTACAAGGTGCGGTAGTTGACGGACTGGGGCATGCTATGTTCACTAAACTCACCTTCAAAGATGGCGCAGCAGTTCAAACGAATTTTGGCTCATACAATTTTGTAAAGATGCGCAGTACGCCATTGGATGTGCAAGTGGCGTTTGTGCCATCTGAAGAAAACCCTACGGGACTTGGAGAACCGGGACTTCCGCCTATTGCCCCTGCATTGGCCAATGCCCTGTTCGTTGCAACCGGTAAGCGTTTCAGGAGAATGCCATTTGCAGATGATATACAGTTTGCATAAAATTAATTGCCACTGAAGGCACAGAAAAACACTGAACGATTCTGTGTATTTCTGTGTTCTCAGTGGCAATAAACTACTATCAAAATCAAATCTTACATCTGATATCCGATATCAGCCATTTTTCTTATTTCGCTCCAAACACTTTCTTGAGAATATCACTTGTTCTCACCAACGGATTTTTTCTGATTTCTTTTTCTTCCACCGCTATCTGGTAAAAAATACCGCTCATGGCACGTTCAGTAACATATGCCGATAAATCGGGGTTGAGTTTCTGGCGTACTAAAGGTAATTTATTATAGCTGGTTACTAAACTGTTCCAATGTTTGGTGGCATCCACTTTCTGTAATGAAGTTTCAATTACCGGACGGAAAGCCTCCGTAAGCGGGTTGGTTGTTTTCGATTTCAGGTAGGCAGTAGCTGCTGTATCTGATCCTTTTAATATACCCACAGCATCCTGTACACTCATTTGTTTAATAGCATTAGTGAAAATAGGTGCGGCGCTTTTACAGGCATCTTCTGCTGCACGGTTCATACTGAGAATGGCTTCATCAACCTGCTTACCCAGTCCAACACTACGGAGAGTTTTTTCTACTTTCTGTGCTTCAGGTGGAAGTAATATTTTTAGCGCTGCATTGGCAAAAAAACCATCGGTCTGCGATAAAAGATTTGATCCTTTTAATGAACCTTGTACCAGTGCTTCTTTCAGACCTGCAACAATATCATCATTGGCTAAACCTGTCTGGTTACCGGAAACAGCTTTTTTGGCCTTGTTTAATAATCCTCCCAACCCCTGGGCATCTGTATGTAATTGCAAAAACACGAACATGAGGAGTGTAACGATTCTTTTCATATTGCTTTTTTATAACCTGTTCAAAAATGATACCAAATCAGCCGATTCAAAAATAGTTGGTCTGGTTAAAATAAGATGTGAAGGATACCTTATAAAATCAACAGATAAAGGGTTAAAATATACGGACGGTTATAAGGAAAACAGATTTGCACTTATCTTGTAGCATAAATTTTAACGCATGAAACAACTGTTTACCCTTGTTTTTATCTCTTTTTTGGTATTGACTGCTATTAATGGAGATGCACAAACCAGTACATTTATCCTGATGCGTCATGCTGAAAAAGATACCAGTGTCCAGGGCTCAACAATGATGCAGGCCGACCCTAAACTGAGTGCTGATGGCGAAGCCAGGGCCGCTCGTATTCCTGAAGTATTAAAAGCATATGCACCCGATGCTATTTATTCAACTAATTATATACGAACAAAATCTACCGTAACACCGCTTGCAAAAAAGGCAGGTAAGGAGATACAGGTTTACGATCCGAGAAACCTCCGAGGATTTGCAGATGAATTGCTTAAAATGGAGGGAAAAACAATAGTAGTAGCGGGTCATTCCAATTCCACCCCCATGCTGGTTAATTTGCTGCTTAAAGAGAATAAATTCCCCAATCTTGATGAGTCGGTATACGATACTTATTGGGTCGTAACCGTAAAAGATGGAAAAGCGGAAGCCAGGCAGATGAAGTATTAGGCCTCAATTCTCCCCTACAAATCATAACTTTGCGGCCTGAAAAGTGAGGAAGTCCGAAAATGAGGAAGTCCGAAAGTCCGAAGAAACTGTCAATAGATGAGCGTTCTTCCGGACTTTCAGACTTGCAGTCTTGCGGTCTACCTGACTTTCGGACTTAGCATTATGAAGTACGAAAAAGAGATCAACCGCCGCAAAACATTTGCCATTATTTCGCACCCCGATGCGGGTAAAACTACGTTGACGGAAAAACTGTTATTGTTTGGTGGAGCCATTCAGACAGCCGGTGCCGTTAAAAGCAATAAGATTAAAAAGCATGCGACCTCCGATTTTATGGAGATTGAAAGACAGAGAGGTATCTCTGTGGCTACATCGGTAATGTCTTTTGAATACAGTAATATCCTGATCAATTTGCTGGATACACCCGGTCACAAAGACTTTGCTGAAGATACTTATAGAACACTTACTGCCGTTGATAGTGTAATACTGGTAGTAGATAGTGTGAATGGGGTGGAAGATCAGACCAGAAGACTAATGGAAGTTTGTCGCATGCGGGATACGCCGGTAATTGTTTTCATCAATAAGATGGACCGTGATGGTAAAAATAGATTTGATTTATTGGAGGAAATTGAAAAGGAATTACATATTTCACTTCACCCCATGACCTGGCCCATTAACAGTGGTAAAGAATTTAAAGGAGTATATAATCTGCATGAAAAAAGTCTTCGTTTGTTTACAGCCAGCACCAAAGCAGATGATGATGATACCATTGCTATTGATGATCTTTCTTCTGCTTTACTGGATGAAAAAGTGGGAGAGAAAGATGCATCACAACTAAGAGAAGATGTAGAGCTCATTGATGGTGTATATGGAGAGCTAAAAGTAGAAGACTATCTCACCGCTAAAATAGCACCTGTATTTTTTGGTAGTGCTGTGAATAATTTTGGTGTAAAAGAAATGCTTGACACTTTTATCCGGATAGCTCCTGTACCCAGGAGCAGGAATACCTCGGAGAGAACAGTGGAAGTTGGAGAAGATAAATTCAGTGGTTTTATTTTTAAAATACATGCCAATCTCGATCCCAAACACCGTGACCGTATTGCTTTTATGCGTGTTTGCAGCGGAAAATTTGAGCGCAATAGATATTACCATCATGTAAGACTTGATAAGGATATGCGATTCAGCAACCCTTATAGCTTTATGGCCCGTAATAAAGACATAATTGAAGATGCCTATGCAGGTGATGTGGTAGGCTTATTTGATACGGGTAATTTTAAAATTGGAGATACGCTTACAGAAGGAGCAGATTTTTATTTCACGGGCATACCTACTTTTTCTCCTGAAATATTCAAGGAACTGGTAAATAAAGATCCGATGAAAACCAAACAACTGGAGAAAGGTATCAGCCAGCTGACAGATGAAGGTGTGGCACAACTATTCACCCAGTTTGGTGGTAATAAAAAGATCATCGGTTGTGTGGGAGAACTTCAGTTTGAAGTGATACAATACCGATTGCTGCAGGAGTATGGTGCAGCCTGTGAATTCAGAACCTTACCATTTTATAAAGCCTGCTGGCTCATAAGTACTGATCAAAAAAAGCTAGATGATTTTCTGCGGTTCAAACAACAAAATTCAGCAGCAGATAAAGACGGTCATCCGGTGTATCTCGCACAAAGTGAATGGTTCCTGAATACCGAGATTACCAATAACCCCGACATCAGGTTTCATTTCTCCAGTGAAATACACAAGTAAAATTTAATTACTCTCTGGTTTTTTTTTTTCATTTAAGAGACACCAGGAATACTACCGCAGAACTGAGAAAGAAAGAGAACCGAAGCCTTTAGTTGGCAATAGGGAGCTGTATGGTAAATACGGCTCCTTTGTTTTTACCTTCACTGAAAGCAGCAATCAGACCACCGTGGTTTTGTATTACTTTTCGGGTAAGATATAATCCCACTCCCGAGGATACTTCACCATTGGTACCTGTTTTTCCTTCAGCAGTAAATTTTTGAAAAATAGACTCAGCTTTACCCGATTCAAAGCCAATTCCTTTATCGGCTATCAATAAATGTATATGACCACTAAATACATGAATTTTAATAATGATTTCACCACCACGGTGAGAAAATTTGATGGCATTTCCTATGATATTGGAAATGGCCTGTGACAATAATCTTGTATTGCACTTTACCCTAATTGATGGAATGGGATGAACTGTAACCTGTATCTGTTTTCTTTCAGCAGATAATTGCTGCATAGCTATAGATGTGGCGATAATCTTACCGATATCTTTCACCTCAAATACATGAGCTATTTCATCGTCTTTTCCCGTTTCGAGTATCTGTATAATATCCTGAATAAATACCAGTTGCTCGTCAGCCATTTTTTGAATCATTGCCCCATACTTTACAATAAGCTCCGGATCTTTTTCAGTCTGTAACAATTCGGCTAAACCAGAGAGTTGACTAAACGGTGTACGAAGATCGTGCGATAGTAATGTGAGGATATCTTTTCTTTCTTTCAGCAGCGCATCCATTGAGTCTATACTTATTTGTACCTGCTGTAATAATGTACCGGCTTCATCAGTATATTGAACAGGTAAAACCGGGATAATTTTTTTTCGTGTATAATTCAATAAAGCATTTTTTGCTTCTAAAATAGGCCATAATAAACCTCTCAATAAAAAAAGGGTTAATCCGGTAGCTATCAGCGTGGCAATGAGTACCACTATTATTACATTCCATCCTTTTAATGGCATCCAGTTGAAAACTATGGATATAATAAGTATAATAAGGGGTATATGTACGCCTAAAAATGCAATGAATAAAAATTTCAGGCTATAGCTGGACGACAAAAAACCGGGCTTTGAAAAGAAATGATAGACGTTTTTCATAATAATATCAGGTCAGAAATTGCATTACAAAAATGCTTTCTTTGTGTCGTATCGGGTCATAAAAATTAAAAAAAGATTAAAAAATGCATCTATTTGATACTAATATATTGATTATCAGTCGATTTGATGAATCGGATGAAGAAGATTTTTATCAGTTAAACAGTCATTCAGATGTAATGCGACATATCAGACCCGTAAAAAGCAGAGAAGAATGTGCACTGTTTCTATTGGAGAATATAAAGTTATACAGGGATGGATCAACCATCGGCAGGTATCATGTAGCAGAAAAATCTACCGGAAATTTTGCAGGTACATTTTCTGTGTTAATGATGCCCGACCGGGATGCTTTTCATGTGGGCTATGCACTCATGCCCTGGGCACAGGGCCGGAGATGGGCAAAAGAGCTGCTACAAGGCGGACTCCAATGGCTGGCAGCTAAAAGTGAAAGACCTGAAATTTTCGCTATTACAGAACCTGCTAACCAGATTTCTGTTGTACTGTTACAAAAAGCCGGTTTTCAACAACTGGACGATATAACTGATCATGGGAAACAGCTGAATGTATTTATGATTCTTCGATCTGCTGTTCTGGAGCAACCTGCTTCTGCCACCTAATTACTACCTTTGCCGCCACGTATGAAATCAAAAACACTTAAGAAAGATAAGGTTAATATTATCACCCTCGGTTGCAGCAAGAATCTGGTAGACAGTGAAGTGTTAAGCGGGCAGCTGAGTGCCAATGCTATTGATGTGGTGCATGAGAATAAAAAATGGGATCACAATATTGTGGTGGTGAATACCTGTGGTTTTATTGATAAGGCAAAAGAAGAGAGCATCAATACCATTCTCGATCAGGTAGAACTGAAAAGAAGAGGTAAGCTGGATAAAGTATATGTAACAGGTTGCTTAAGTGAACGTTACCGTGGTGACCTTGAGTCTGAAATGCCGGAAGTAGATGCATGGTTTGGTACCATGGAACTGCCGCTGATCCTCAAAAAATTTGAAGCCGATTATAAGTCGGAGTTGGTTGGTGAAAGATTATTGAGTACACCACAACATTATGCCTACATGAAAATCAGTGAGGGTTGTAACCGTACCTGTTCGTTCTGCGCCATTCCATTAATGCGTGGTCAGCACGTGAGCAAGCCCATTGAAGAATTGGTAGCAGAAGCAGAAGGGTTGGTGAAAAAAGGAGTAAAGGAAATTATGCTGATTGCACAGGAACTGACTTATTACGGGCTTGATATCTATAAGAAAAGAGAACTTCCAAGATTATTGAATGCGCTTGCAGATGTAAAAGGTATTGAATGGATACGTTTACATTACGCATACCCCAGTAAGTTTCCGCTGGAAGTATTGGATGTAATGCGTGAACGGGACAATATCTGTAAATACCTCGATATGCCGTTACAGCATGCCAGTAATAATATGCTAAAAGCCATGCGCAGAAATATTACGAGAGAAGAAATGGGAGAACTCATTCAGCAGATCAGAGAGAAAGTACCTGGCATTTGTTTACGTACTACTTTAATTGCTGGTTTCCCGGGAGAAACAGATGAAGATGTGGAGGAGCTGAAAGATTTTTTACGTGAATACCGCTTTGATCGTGTGGGTATTTTTAGTTATAGTCATGAAGAAAATACAAGTGCTTATGACCTGCAAGACAATATATCTGCAGAGCTAAAAGCAGAACGTGCGCAGGAAATTATGGAAGTACAACAGGAGATCAGTTTTGAAAAGAACCAGGAAAAAGTAGGTAAGATTTTCAAAGTATTAATCGATAAAAAAGAAGCCGGACGCTATCTGGGCAGAACAGAATTCGATAGTGTGGAAGTAGATAATGAAGTAGTGGTTCAGTCCACCAAAAAATTAATACCTGGCGATTTTGTACAGGTAAAAATTACCAAAGCTTACGACTACGACCTGGAAGGAGAAGTAGTGTAGAAAACAGAGGAATAAGAAATAAGAAACTGAAGAACTGAGGCAGAATCTTACTTTCTCATTTCTTATTCTTTATTTCTTATTTCTCTGTTTGCTCAGCCCCGGGTTTTCTATCCATGAAAAATAGAAGGCAACCAATAGTGAAAGTGTCTGGTAGGCTGCCATAATATAAACGGCTCCATTGAAAAGCTGGCTCATTCCGAACCAGTCGTTGGTGCGGATCAGGATTGAAATGCCAAAAATAAATTTGAGTGTTTCCCATATCCAAGCATTTTTATTTCTGTCCATCAGCTCAGTAAAAGCATATACCTGTAAGAAAATAAAACCGCCATAGATAAATATACCCGGGCTTCCTATAGCTGCAATATTACCAAAGCAGTAGCTAATCAATAAAAGTGTAGCAACCATTTGTATCCATGACCAGGTAAGCAGGGTTTTTGTAGTACCTGTTTCATATTTATCAAAATGATACACATCTTCAATTTTATACACCGGGTATTTTTCGGCTACATCTGTGGGGCGCCAGCCTGTGGGCATGAGCCAGATGCGGAACTTATCCTTCCAGTTTTTTGTATTCCATGCATCTTTGATCAGCAACCACATATGCATAAAATTGATCTTAATCGGGTTCCAGGTGCGAACGGGTCTGGTAATGCCATATACAGCAGGTACATCCGGTAATTCTTCCTGGTAGGTTCCAAACATTTTGTCCCAGAAAATAAAAATCTGCCCATAGTTTTTATCCATGTATTCCTTATTAATAGCATGGTGTACACGGTGATGAGAAGGTGTTACAATAATTTTTTCCAGGAAACCCATTTTGTTGATATGCTGGGTATGATACCAGAATTGAGCAAACAAATGAAGAGGCGCCACAATGGCTATCACCTGTCCGGGTACTCCCAATAATGCAGCGGGTAATAAAAAAATGGTAAAAAGTTTTACAATCGAAGAAATGCTTTGCCTTAATGCACATGCGAGGTTGAAATCTTCACTGCTATGGTGAATGATATGGTTGTTCCAGAAGAAATTGTATTCGTGTGCAATCCTGTGAATCCAGTATCCGGCAAAATCCAGGGCTATAAAGGCGATAAAATAAGTCAGGAAACCACGAGGTACTTTCGTAATAGCCAGGTGATTCACCATCCATTCATAACTGATTATGGCAATGCTCAGACCCAGTACATCTTTGGTAACATTGGTGACCCCCGAACTAAGGCTTGAAATCATATCAAGTGTACGAACGGTCTCTTTGCCTTTATACCAGCCATACCATTTTTCGAAAAGTACCAGCAATAAAAATACCGGCATGGCAATCAGGATGATTTTTCCGTAAGCTTCCATATGGCAATGTAGTAAAGATAAATGTAGGGATATTCCGGGAATCGTCAATGGTGAATGTGGGGTGCATTAAGAGTGGTCGCCCGCCCATGTTGATCGCCGATCAACACCAAACCCCTTATTCATCCCCCAGGAGTCTTTTATATATTCACCATTCACCATTGACCATTCACGTCCATCATTCACGCCTCCATCCCTGTTAAAAATGACCAATGGCTTCATGTATTTGCAGTAAATTGTACTTTTACGCCTCCTTATGAAGCATCATTGTACCCGTTTATCTTACGAAAGCACCGGATATTTTTCATCGATTGTGGCCGATTATTTAGCAGAGTCAGCAACACTTCGCCCTTTTTATGCTCATCTGCCCGGCATTGAAGGAATACAGGATGCCATCAGGGCGCGTGAGCAATTTGCTACACCCCGAAATATACTGGTGACTGCTTTGAAGGAGCAATACAGATCGATTAATACCGATAAGGCGGTAGCCGGTAATATGGAGGCTTTAGCCGATGCCAAAACCTTTACTGTTGTAACTGCTCATCAACCCAATATTTTTACAGGACCACTTTATTTTGTCTATAAAATTTTACATATTATTCAGCTGGCAAAATATTTGTCTGAACAAATGCCAGCCTATCGTTTTGTTCCGGTGTATTATATGGGAAGTGAAGATGCCGATCTTGATGAACTCGGACAGATCAGTATTGACGGAAATAAATTAAGCTGGAACACTATACAAACAGGCGCCGTTGGACGGATGCTTGTTGATAAAGAGTTGATTAAATTGTTAAGTGCCATAGAAGGACAAACAGGTGTATTGCCTTTTGGAAAAGAACTTTCAGTATTATTCAGAGAGGCTTATACAAACGGCAGAACTATTCAGGAAGCTACATTACACCTGGTGAATGCATTATTTGGCAGGTTTGGACTGGTTGTTTTAATACCAGATCAGCATAATTTAAAATCAGCGTTTAGCGCTGTTATACAAAAAGAATTGCTGGAAGGTTTTTCGCATAAAATTGTAAATGACACTATCAGCGAGCTAGGGAAAAATTATAAAGTACAGGCAGGTGGAAGAGCAATCAACCTGTTTTACCTGGTCAATAACCGGAGAGAGAGAATTGAAAAAGACGGAGACGATTTTGTGGTGAATGCATTAGATATCCGGTTTACCAAAGAACAGATATTGAATGAACTGAAAACATATCCGGAACGCTTTAGTCCGAATGTAATATTACGTGGAGCTTTTCAGGAAACCATCCTGCCGAATATTGCTTTTATTGGTGGTGGTGGAGAGCTGGCTTATTGGCTTGAGCTGAAAGAAGTATTTAAAGCGATCAATGTACCTTATCCGGTACTGGTATTGCGCAATTCATTCCTGTTAATGACATCAGAGCAGGAGAAACGTATGCAGCAATTGGAACTTACGCACCAGTTACTTTTCAGTAAAGCCAATCTCTTGCTGGAGCAACTGGTTAAAAAAAGAACGGGTAAACAACTCAATCTTTCCAATGAAACGGCCCAACTCACTGTATTATATGAACAGATAAAACAACAGGCCGCTTCTATTGATGAAACACTCATGGCCCATGTTGAAGCTTTACTGGTAAAAGCATCTAAGCGATTAACAGAACTGGAAAAGAAAATGTTGCGGGCGGAAAAGCGAAAATTTGAAACAGAAGAAAGACAGATACAATCATTGAAACAACAACTCTTTCCTGGTGATAGTTTGCAGGAAAGGGTAGAGAATGTTTCCGGCTGGTATGCCCGCTACGGAAGTGATTGGATAGATATTCTGCTTCAAAACTCCTTGAGTCTTGAAGCAGAATTTATGATACTTACCCTTGAAGGGAATATTTAGTGATCAAAACTATTGGGCCATTGTTGTTTAAGCCCATCTATTTTAGTGCCTACTTCTTCCTGCATCTGCTTTTTATAAGCGGCTAATTTTTCTCCTACAACATTATCGTTAGCACCAATGATCTGTGCAGCGAGGATACCTGCATTTTTTGCGGCATTCAATGCTACAGTTGCAACCGGTACACCATTAGGCATTTGTAAAATGGACAATACAGAATCCCACCCGTCGATTGAATTCGATGATTTAATAGGAACACCAATTACCGGTAAAGTAGTAATAGCTGCTACCATACCCGGTAAATGAGCCGCACCACCTGCGCCTGCAATAATAACCTGTAACCCTCTTGGTTTTGCTTTTTCAGCATACTCAGCCATGCGTTGTGGTGTTCTGTGTGCCGATACCACCGTTAGTTCGAACGAAATGCCAAACTGTTTTAGCATATCGGCAGCAGCCTGCATAATATTCAGGTCGCTGTCGCTACCCATGATGATACCAACGAGGGGAGAGTTTTGTGTCATGGTGTAAAGATAATAAATTGAATGTATCCATTCTCTCAGCTCCGGACTTAAGTCCGGAGCTGAGAGAATGATTTTAGTGGATGATTTTTCTTTCTTTCAATAGGGCACCTATTTATGTTGAATCATTCATGTTTGAACCACAGGTTTACGGCAGGGTTTTGATATGATAGGCACTCACAGATCTCAGCACTACCGGTGCTTTTGTTTCATGTATGGTAACACGTATCCGATTGGTTTTAATAGTATTGAAACTGGCTATTTTCTTTCTTCCAATAGTAGTTCCGCTGAATATTTTTTCAAACTGACCATTGTTCCAATATTCAATACTGAATGAAATGACTCTTTGTCCATAATCAATCATTTCTTCGATGCTAAGGGCATTGAATGTTTGTACATTACTGACTGTAAAAGTGAGTTGAACCTCTTTGCCTGATTGAGCTGTCCAGAAACTACGGATATTTTTATCAGTCAGATTTGTTAAACCAGTTTGTTGCTTGTCATTGGTACTGATAGCTGCATTGACAAACAAATCGTTTCGGAAAGCTTCGGCCCTCATTTTCGCAAAACCCATTAATGCCGCTGAATCATTTGGATGAAACAACCCTCTTCTGTCGGGAGGTACATTCAATAATAAATTACCTCCATTACCAACAGACCGTAAATAAATATTGAATAAGGTTTCGGGTGTTTTTACTTTATCATCTTCTTCTGTATGGTAAAACCATCCTGGCCTGATAGACACATCAGCTTCTGCAGGTATCCAGTGTTTACCATTAAAATTCCCCTGGTTCAAAGTATCTACATGCGGGGCGCCAAGCCCCCTTGTAAATCCCGCTGTATCGAGCAGGTTCCAGTTGGTATTGCCAATAAAACCTTTTTCATTGCCACACCAGCGGATGCTCGGGCCAATATCACTGAAGATGATCATATTGGGCTGCAACTTAAATACAGTTTCTTCAAATCGCTTAAAATCATACACCTGCTTTTTACCATTAGGGCTTTCACCATTGGCACCATCCCACCAAAACTCAAAAAAAGGACCGTATTGCTGGATAAGTTCTTTCATGGTTGCGATGTACACATCATTGTACTCCGGCGTGCCATATTTTGGATGGTTCCTGTCCCAGGGAGACAAATAGATACCCATTTCAATCCCTTCTTTTTTACATGCTTCAGTAAAGGCTTTTACCACATTGCCTTTCCCATTCATCCATTTGCTTTCTCTTACTGTATGTGTACTGTATTTGCTGGGCCAAAGAGAGAAACCATCATGGTGCTTGGCAGTAAGAATAATGCCTTTTGCACCAGCCTGTTTGGCGATACGCGCCCATTGACCACAATCGAGCTGTGTTGGATTAAAAATATCGGGTCGTTCATTGCCTTCGCCCCATTCCTTATCTGTAAAAGTATTTGGACCAAAATGAATAAAGAGATAAAATTCTTTTTCATGCCATGCCAGTTGTTCTTTTGAGGGAACAGGGTAAACGGGTTGTATGTTCTGAGACCTGGATCGGAAGGATAGGAAAAGAGATAGGACTATGATGATTTTTTTCACAAGTGCAAGTTTTAATAGAAATGGGTTTAATGGTAGATTCATTCTTTAGCCCCGGATTGAAATCCGGGGCTAAAGAATGAATCTACCATTAAAACTTATACTAACTGACGTTTATACATTTGAACCGTATTCTCATAACCGAGGTAAATAGCATCGCAAACCAATGCATGACCAATACTTACTTCATCGAGATAAGGGATATGTTGCTTCAGGTATTTCAGATTTGTAAGATCAAGATCATGCCCTGCATTAATACCCAGTCCAAGCTCTTTTGCTTTGGTGGCGGCACTCACATAAGGAGTAACAGCTTCTACAGCTTTACCCTCTGCAAATAGTTTAGCATAACCTTCTGTATATAATTCAATACGATCGGTACCGGTTAATGCAGCGCCTTCTACCATTTCAAGTGCCGGGTCAACAAAAATAGATACGCGTATGCCTGCTTTTTTAAATACATTGATGATATCAACCAGATAATTTTTATGTTCAATGGTGTTCCATCCATGATCGCTGGTAAGCTGTCTGAGTGCATCAGGAACCAATGTTACCTGGTGGGGTCTGGTTTCAAGTACAAGATCAACAAATTTCTGTTCGGTAGGATTGCCTTCAATATTAAATTCTGTAGTAATAATTTTCCCGATGGCACGGGTGTCGTCATATCGTATATGTCTTTCATCGGGGCGGGGGTGAACAGTAACGCCATCGGCTCCAAATTTTTCCGCATCAACAGCCGCTTTCAACACATTTGGGTTATCGCCTCCGCGACTGTTTCTAAGCGTGGCAAATTTGTTGATGTTAACACTGAGTTTTGTCATGCGGTAAAGTTAATCAGAAGTCGGGATTTTGCGTTCGTATCCCGACTCCTGGTTTCAATAACTTATTCGAAATATTGCATGATCATACTGGCGGCAATTAAGCCAAGAAGATGGTAGCCACAATCAATAAAATAGAGCCCTAAAGGCTTTTTATTGTAGAGGTAGCCAATACTGATGGCAGGAGTGCTGAAACAGATACCGATGAGTACAGCGAGGTGAAATGCATCTGCATAGCCGTTCATGGGAACCAACTGTCTGAAAATGGTAAGACCAATACAGCTTAAGACCATAAAAACAAAACTGGTGATCATGGTAGCGGCAACCCCTTTTTTCATATTGGGATCTTCCATATTGATACCGGATAAACGTATCCAGGTTTTTGAGAAAAGCGGTCCATACCAGATGGCACCAAGCATAAAATAGGCTAATGAGCCAAGAAACAGTGGTAACCAGTTAACATGGTCTGTAAAATGATGAATCATGGCAGTTTGTTTTGGGTTTGGAATATAACAAGATCGTAAATAAAACTCAAAGCATCAACAAGAGCCGGTAATAGTGTATTTTGCATATGTATAAGGCTTTTCAACAAATCTTACTGAATCGTGTTTTGTAATTATGGCATATTCATCTCTTGAATCCTGTTTAATTGACCTGGAGAGGCATGGTCAGTTGGTACGTGTAAAAGAAGAAGTGGACCCTTATCTTGAAATGGCCGCCATACATTTGCGTGTGCATGAAATGGGAGGGCCTGCTTTGTTGTTTGAGAACGTAAAAGGATCAGGGTTCAGGGCGGCATCCAATATTTTCGGGACACTGGAGCGAAGCCGTTTTATTTTCAGAGATACACTGGCATCGGTTCAGAAACTGATTGAACTGAAAGGCGATCCCATCAAAGCCATTAAACATCCTATTCAGAATATTGGAGCGGGTTTAGCAGCATTGAAGGCACTGCCTTTAAAAAATCCATTTAATAAACCTGTTTTATTTGAAGAGATCCGGATCAGTGATCTGCCTTTAATTCATCACTGGCCCATGGATGGGGGAGCATTTGTTACATTGCCACAAGTGTATACAGAAGATATGGATCAGCCGGGTATTATGAAGGCAAATCTCGGTATGTATCGTATCCAGCTCAATGGTAATGAGTATGAAACCGATCGTGAAATAGGGTTGCATTACCAGTTACACAGAGGTATTGGCATTCATCAGTCAAAGGCCAATAAAAAAGGGTTACCACTGAAAGTAAGTTGTTTTGTAGGTGGCCCTCCATCGCATACAGTATCTGCTGTAATGCCTTTGCCGGAAGGTATCAGTGAAATGACATTTGCCGGTGTATTGGGTGGAAGAAGATTCAGGTACACCTACAAAGACGGTTTTTGTATCAGCACCGATGCCGATTTTGTAATTACCGGGGAAGTGTATCCGGGCGAAAACAAACCAGAAGGCCCTTTCGGGGATCATCTTGGATATTATAGCCTCAGGCACCCTTTTCCATTGATGCGTGTTCATAAAGTATATGCACGAAAAAATGCCATCTGGCCATTTACAGTGGTGGGCAGGCCACCGCAGGAAGATACCAGTTTCGGACAACTGATACATGAAATAACCGGTGATGCCATCCCGCAGGAAATACCCGGTGTAAAAGAAGTGCATGCGGTTGATGCTGCAGGGGTACATCCTTTATTATTAGCGATTGGTAGCGAACGTTATACGCCATATTTGCCCTCAAAACAACCCGCAGAACTGTTAACTATTGCTAATCATATTCTTGGAACCGGGCAATTGAGCCTGGCTAAATTTTTATTTATTACAGCTGATGATACGCAGCAACTGACCACACATCATGTAAAAGAATTTTTTACCTACCTCTTTGAAAGGATTGATTTGAGCAGGGATATTCATTTTTATACCAATACAACAATCGATACACTTGATTATTCAGGTACCGGGCTGAATACAGGCAGTAAAGTAGTAATAGCTGCTTATGGCGATGTTGCAAGAACACTCGCTACAGAAATACCGGCGGCATTCACAGAAAGAAATACATTTGGACCAGCTCATCTGGTTATGCCCGGGGTTATTTGTTTACAATTCAATCCTTATACCGATACGGTATCAGCTGCAAAAGAAATGATGCTGCTCGAAGCAACACTTAACCCGGTGGTAGCCGGTCTAAAGACTGTTGTGCAGATAATTGTATGCGATGATGCTGCTTTTACTGCGGCAAATCTGAACAATTATTTATGGGTTACATATACCCGTTGCAATCCTTCGCATGATATAAATGGTGTTGATTCATTTATTGAACACAAACATTGGGGTTGTCATGGGCCCATGATTATTGATGCCCGTATTAAACCGCATCATGCACCACCGGTGGTAAAAGATGATAGCACAGAAAGAAAAGTAGACAGGTTATTTGAAAAAAATGGCAGTCTTTCCGGAATCAGGGGGAAATGATAGTATGTTTATTTGTAAGGAAGTAAAAACCCAGCCGTCACTGCCTCAAAAAATAACCATGAAGTACACACTAACAAGTATTGCCCTTTTAGTTTCTTTATTTGCTATTGCACAATCACCAGAGCCAAGAGGATTAAAGGTTGGAGATACAGCACCTTCATTTACAACAACCGATAATAACGGGAAATCTTTTTCACTCGGAGTGGCTTTACAAAAAGGAGATGTGGTACTAATGTTTTATCGTGGACAATGGTGTCCTTATTGTAATAAACAAATGAGCCAGATGAATGATTCTCTTTCATTGATTACCGGTAAAGGAGCAACCGTAGTGGCCATTTCACCGGAAATACAAGAGAATGTGGTAAAGACAATTAAAAAAACAAAAGCTTCATTTCCGGTTATCAGTGATGTGCAGATGAAAATTATGAAAGATTACCAGGTGAATTTTACTGTTCCTCAAACAGCCATCGACCGGTATAAAAATTTCGGGATAGATTTTACTGTTGCCAACGGAGAAAATGGCGCAAATCTTCCCGTACCTGCTACTTATGTAATCGGGAAGAACGGAAAGATCAAATATGTATTCTTCAATCCCGATTACAGAAAAAGGGCTTCCGTAAAGGAAATTGCATCCTATTTATAAGGATGCTTCCGGAGGAGAAGGTGAGTTGTTCTTTATGATTAAAAGCCTACGGCTATTTTGAAGACAATCTTTTTTACCTGTACCGCAGTACCATGCTGAATACAGGGCATATGCAGATCATTAGGAAAGAAAATTGTGAACATCCCTTCTTTTATCACGGAAAAGAAATCGGGTGCCTCATCAAACAACATATAATCATCATCCGGATTATAGGCGCGTGATGGGATTTGCGTTTGCAGTAATGCATGTCCCATTCTTTCCTCACCTTTAACCACATATTGTACGTCAATAAACCTGCGATGTGATTCAAGTTTTTCCTGTGCCGGATCTTTTGTTTCATACTCCTGAACAATAGCAAAAACCCGGTCTTCAACAATCGTGTGTTTGCCATTCTCTAATGACAATAAATCGTTTTCCTGTAAAAAACGCAGTGCTTTTTCAATGCCATTGCCTAAACCGTAATACTGAGCCGCATTTTGTAAATGATCTATCACCATACTGGTATCTTTTATTCAATAAATATAATTTCAATTACTTATTTCCACCCAGGTATGATCTGCCAGTAAGCGCACGGAAAAAACAAACTGCCGGAAAGGACCTGTTCCGCCCCATTCCTGTGGCGATATAAGCGAAAGAATATGTTGCCCGTTATGTTTTTCATATAAGTGATAAACATGTCCGATCTGTGGTTTGAAATTGAGTTTGGCCTCGTAAATCATCATACTCAGTTCCTTTCTTTTTCTTATTTCCTGCGCCTGTCTTGCTAAGAGTTCAATCTGTTGTCTTATCTGATCGAGTTGCATATTGGTCTGGTCCTCCATTGCTGATAAGGCTTTATGTTTGATAATGCCTTCCTTGGTTGGACGAATAGCCACGCCTGCAACCGAAGACGCATATGGCAATACGCTGAGTTGCTTATGGTATATTTCAATATTTACAAACGCTTTCCCTGAACTATCATTACCCTGTTGGGTAAGTTTAAGATAACCATTGGGCATAATTTCATGTTTCACTTCAAGGATGATCTCTTCATTTTTAAAAAAACGAAACAACAGGGTAGAGGAATTGATAATGGAAGCTTCAGCCATATCGGCCAGATCGGTGTTGTCAAAAGCGCTGAGGGTTCCATCGGGAACAATGCTATACTGGGTATAATAGGCTTCATTATCCATCGAAACCCAGTTAATACTAATGCCCAGTGCATGACCATTATTGATGGATTCAATTTTATAGTTACCACTTTTGGGAGGGATACCCGATTGAAAATCGCATTTCTCAGGAAACAGTTGCCAACCGGCAAGAAAATTATATGCTTGTACCATTCTTTACATACAAATAGCTGATGCAAAGGTTCTGTATTTTACCGGAATAGAAATAAAAAAGCCACAAATTCAACAGATAAATCTGTGAATCTGTGGCCCCGTACTAAATTATATACTGATTTATTTTACCGTAAAATCAACCTTCAATGTACCCCAGGCCAGCGTAACAACTCCCGCTTTGCTGATGGTATAGGTTAATTTTTCTACAGAAGCATCTGACTTACCTGGTTTAACATTTACACGTAAAGCATCTTCTGCCTGCTTGTAAGAATAAGCTCCCCACTGTTTAGCAGTTTTGTTGAAGATGAGTGTATAATCGTTTCCATTGTCTAAAGCGAAGAATGCATACTTACCGGCAGGTAATGTTTTACCTTCAATGGTAACATCTTTACTTACTTCAAATATAGTGGCATCATTTGCACCTGCGCGCCATACTTCTCCTTTTTTAGGTTCTACATCTTTACCGATGGTGCGTCCCTTCAGCGAAGGTGAACTGTAATCGATGGTAATAGTGGCACCACTTGCAATGGTTTCCGTTGCTTTAGCGGGAGGGCTGGGTCTTTTTGAAGGATCGCCGCCACCTTGCGCACAGGCAGAGATAGTGGTAAACATTAATCCCATCAGGATTGACAGAGAGAATAATTGCTTCATGGTATACTTGTTTATGTTTATAACTGAAAATTACTGGAAAAGGTTGAAGTACAATATGGCTTTATGATGACCGGTCTGTTAAAAATCAGTTTACCTTGATAAAATCGGGTTTACGCAATAACTGGCTATTGTATTTGAACCGGAGGCCGGTGTTGAAAGTCAGGTTCCAGGGTGTCATTCTGCCGGTTGTTCTTGGATAATAATAAAGTTTTAGCTCCATGGTGCCAAAAACAAGGTTCTCGTTTCTTGTGCGGATACCCGTGCCGAATGATGCATAAATATCGCCCTTGTTAAAACCCTCACCGATGGCTTTGAGGTAAGTAAGATTGGTAAATACGAAGGGAGCAAAACTAAATCCAAAGGTTTTACTGGTATTGTAAAAAACAGATTCGCAATTGGCGCTGATTCGGGTAGAGGCACGCACAAGACTGGTGTTTAATTCAGGAATACCAAAAATACTGGTAAGTCTCAGGGGTTCGTTTAAAACCGTTCTTACCTGCTGGGTAACACTGCCACTTAAAAAATGACGGGTAAACCAGTTGCTGCCGCTGATCTTACGTAAACGTGTAAAATATTCCACACTTGTTAACCCACTGATATCTTCAAACTGATCTTTGTTGAAATAGGTACCAAAACGTATAGTGTAATTAACATAGTTTTTATTATCTGAAAAATATTCACGCTGGTAGTCGAATCCGATATAAGGGCGTTCAACATTGTTTCTTCGTACCCATCCGCCAAGAACTGATAAACTGAAACCTTCAGGCACGTCTTCATTTCTTCCAAAACCATATAAAAAATTGGTGTGATAATAATCCTGCTCAAATAAAGTAAAACTACCGAGAATGGCTTCTACATTGGAGTAATAGAAATTGTAAGTGGTTTTAAATTGTTCCGGTATGTCATTAAATAATCGCTGAACGGTTCGTATACCTGCAAATCTTTTCAGCCTGGAAGTAAGATTTTGTTTCAACTGCTTTCTGGCGCCAATATTGAATGCAAGCCACCCGTCTAATAAACGATAATTGTATTTGAATCCTGCTTTATACAAAGAATCGGTAAGATAACTGTTGCCGGTAAGGTATTTCCCAACTTCAAAGCCACCTGTCCACCGGTGATAAGGACTCACCAATGGTAATTCGCCACGTACATACAATGCTTTTTCTTCTTTTCTTCCACTATTGAATGCAGGAGCCTGGTTTTGAATGCCAAATGCGAGATTTAGAAAACTGCCACCCATATTTCTTTTGATGTATTCAATGCCTGAACCAAAATTGGGTTTACGATCCATATCATATAATCCCCTGAACTGAATGCGGTCCCCCGATCCAAAAAGATTATCATTGTTCAGTTCAAGACTCATACTGGTGGCTGAACCAATTTCTGCACTGCCGCCAATTGGGAAGAGATCCTTCCATCGAATAACTACATCAACTGTATTGGAATCGTTTGGTACTTTTGATACAACAATTTTGGCATCCTGTAAATAAGATAGTTCACGGAGGAACCTTTCATTATCGGCCATCAGGTATGGATACAGGGTGTCGCCTGTAACAAAGAATAGATTGCGTAAGATGGTTTTATTGGTGGTGCCTGTGTAGAGTGCATCACTGATATCGTTCATTAACCGTCTGCTATAGCGGGAAGTATCATTGACCGAGTTGTCGAAAGATAGTTTCTCAACCCTTATCTGCCGGATAATTTTTCCACGGTAAGGCTGGAAAACGGTTTCATTTTTTATGGCACCTTTATTTTCAGTGATGATATCTTCCTGACCGCGAATAGAAACTGCACGGCCCAGTTTACCCAATAATCCTTTTTTATGCGCGAGAAAAAAAATAGTATCCTCCTGAAGCCCGTTTTGTGCAAAACAAGGATAAAAAAAAGTGCTGCAGCAGGCAAGCATGAACAAACGATATAAAATAGTACGCACAAACATTCCTTAACCGGTCTCGTTTTTCAGTTGGTAATAATCTACGGGAAGGTAAGGAATCGGTATTTATTCAAACATAAATGTTAAGAGCTTATCAAGACAATAAAAAAACCCGGCTTACGGGCCGGGTCATATCGAATCAATGCCAAGGGCTGTTTATTTAGCTTCTTTAGAGAATACGGTAACCTGACCGTAGGCTGAAATCTCTAAAATAATCTTCATGGTAGCGTTATCCATAGAAACGAAGTAACTGTTGTCTCCGTCTGCATTTTTAAACTGGATCACATCTTCCAACTGAAATTCAGGATAAGTATATTTCGTAGTGATGGTTTGCAGAGCAGCTTTTGGCAATTTGTCAAAAGCAAAAGTCTTTGCAGAACCAATCAATTCACCCTGATGGGTATAGAATACTTCTTTCTTAATACCATTTTCCAGAAAGCTCACTTTTTCGAAGTTGGCATTAGCGCTCCAGTTTACTTCTTTAGCTGAAGTAAAGGTTGATTTGAAGTGACCGGCACCATTGTAATTTGTTTTTTTGTTGGTATCAGCAAAAGCGCTGGTTCCAAGGGTAATTACGGCTAAGGTGAGGATAAATAACTTTTTCATTTTCTTCTTATTAATGTGTCTATAAGTAATTTGTCGTTTTTCTTTTGATTGAATTAACAAGTCAAAAGTAGAACTGAGTAATATATAGACGAAGTGAATTGTGATTAGTTACAAGCGTAGGGTGGGTGATAGTATGAGCGGTGTTAATGCCAATGTTAAGCATTGTTAACATGGTAATGTAACCCTTTGCTGTAAAGGGTTACAGCCGATTTCTTAAAGAAATATTAAAGACCCTCTTGCTGTGATGAACAGTGATAAGTGGATTCGCCATTTAGGATGAACGGCGGGAGGTTCGGCAAAAAAAGCTACGAGCTATGAGCTGCCGGCTACCAGTAGGCCGTTCTGGATGAGACATGAAAATAATATTCATGCTTTAGTATACGTAGATATCTCTGGACCAGTACAATCAGCTAGAAGCTAGCGGCTCGTAGCTCGTAGCTCAAAGCCCACAGCTACTTCTTAAGTGCTCTCTTCCTCAATTCATCCACCGAAATATTAATCTGCCTGCCAACCTGTTTTCCTTTTTTATAGCATATGAATTTAACGTTGGCTACATCTTTGGGTAAGGTAAAAGGAGCCTGGTATTGACGGTAAGTATAGTCGGGATTGCTTTCATCGATGGAAAAATGAACGGCCATATCGGGTATTTCCTTTTCAATCAGCAGTACCAGATTTTTTTTATCATCGTAACGAGCGGTAATGATGGGGTCATACATGGCAGTGCTGTACCTGATTTTGGCAAAATGAAGGCGTTCAAAATGCTGTTCCACCCTGTTAATAAAATCGGGCCAGTTCTTACGATCATTGGGCGACCATACCGATTCTGCAATAGCCATGGCCCTGGGCCATAACATATATTGTACAGTTCTGAAGTTCTGAATCTGTTCTGTCCACAGGTTACCCTGTCCGCCAAGTATAAATTTGGGATCAATACTATCAAACCATTCTTTTGTAATACACGCATCGATCCTGTCCGCCAAGTATAAATTTGGGATCAATACTATCGGGTAAAGGGTTGAACCGGTAGGCTTTTTGTAAACGTAACCCTTCATAAACCGGCGGCTCTGCAGTTTTCTCGCCCTGGTAGTAATCGAGATAGGCGAAATCGGTGGGCGACATTACCACGGTATGGTTGGCCTTGGCAGCTGCAATACCACCTTTCATACCTCTCCAGCTCATTACAGAGGCGCCGGGAGCAAGCCCACCTTCCAGTATTTCATCCCAACCCATCATTTTTTTACCTTTTGAACTGATGATTTTTTCTACGCGCTTTACAAAATAGCTTTGAACCGCATCCATATCTTTCAGGTTCTCTCTCTGCATAAGGGTTTTGATCTCTGCACTTTTCTCCCAGAAATTTTTAGCTGTTTCATCACCACCCATATGAATGTATTCGAAGGGGAAGAGCTGGGCCACTTCTGTAAATACTTTATCCAGCACCTCATATACTTTTTCATTGGCAGGAGAGAGGTTATTGTCTTTTAATGCATAGAAATGAGCTCCTGCGGGCCATTCCATGAATTTCTCACCGGCATTCACCCAATATTTGGTTCCTGGTGTGGCAGATAAACCGGGGATTGATGCCAGCAACGCCATACTATGACCAGGAATATCAATTTCAGGCAGAATATTCACAAAACGTTCTTTGGCATATTGAACCAGTTCGCGGATATCATCATGCGTATAAAAACCACCATAGGTTTTTGGTTCATCGGGCAATGGATCAGGTGTATTGGCCCATTTGCCTTCACGTAAAGGTCGCCATGCACCGATATCAGTAAGCTGCGGTAATGATTTGATTTGTATTCTCCATCCCTGGTCATCTGTTAAGTGCAGATGTAAGAGATTGAATTTATAACGCACCATTTCATCAATAAACTGTTTTACTTCCTGCTTTGTGAAGAAATGGCGACTCACATCAAACATCAATCCGCGCCAGCCAAAACGGGGTTTGTCGGTGATGCTGACTACAGGAATTTTACAGGGATATTTTTTATTTACTAATAGTGCCGTATTTGATTCTGTTTCCTTTGGTAATAACTGGAAAAAAGACTGGATTCCATAAAATAAACCAGCTGTAGTATTCGCACTAATCTTCATGTTTTCTGTAGATACCGTTAATCGATATCCTTCAGACCCCAGGGTCGTATCAGGTGAACTCAAAAGATTAAACTGTAATTGCCCGTTCGTTTTTACAGGATTCAAATAAACACTGGTAGCTTTTAATAACCTTTCCTCAAATAGCTTTAATATTTGTTGCAAACCTTCGCCTTCCGAGCTGATGGTCATATTTCTATTTAATACTAACTCACCGTTACCCATAATAAACGATGAAGGAGCAGGAATAATATGAATTGGGTCGGACTGTTGAGCCGAAACAACAAATGCAATTATTGATAATGAAAGAAAGGCAAACAATTTTTTCATGTACGGCAATTTTGAAATGGAAAAATAAGACAAATCAGTAAGTAGCGTTTAGAAAAAGAAAAAGGAATTATTGTTTAGTCCGAAAGACCGAAAGAGAGGGAGTCCGAAAGAAGATTGCATTAGGTAAAACTTCTTCCGGACTCCCTGTCTTTTGGTCTTCCTCCAAAAAAAAGCCCGGTACATACATACCGGGCTCTCATAAAAATCACAGAAAATATTAATAACGATAGTGGTCTGCTTTAAATGGACCTACTTTAGAGATACCGAGGTAATCGGCCTGCTCATCAGTCAGTTCATCCAGTTCGGCACCAACTTTTGCGAGGTGTAAACGGGCCACTTTTTCATCGAGGTGTTTAGGTAACACATATACCTTGTTCTCATAGTTCTTGAAATTGGTCCACAGTTCAATCTGCGCTAAAGTCTGGTTAGAGAATGAGTTACTCATTACAAAGGAAGGGTGACCGGTAGCACAACCCAAGTTAACCAGGCGGCCTTCAGCCAGGATGATTACATCTTTACCATCAATATTATACAGATCAACCTGTGGTTTGATGGTGTCTTTGGTATGGCCATAGTTGTTGTTTAACCAGGCGATATCAATTTCAATATCAAAGTGACCGATATTACAAACGATCGCTTTGTCTTTCATCAGACGGAAATGTTTTTCGGTCAGCAGATCGCGACAACCTGAAGCAGTTACAACAATATCAGCTTCTTTAACCGCATCGATCATTTTCTTTACTTCAAAACCGTCCATTGCTGCCTGTAAAGCACAGATCGGATCAATTTCGGTAACAATTACACGGCAACCTGCACCACGTAAAGAGAGGGCAGAACCTTTACCCACATCGCCATAACCACCAACAACCGCTACTTTACCGGCCATCATTACATCGGTAGCACGACGGATTGCATCTACCAGTGATTCCTGGCAACCGTATTTGTTATCGAATTTAGATTTGGTAACAGAGTCGTTCACGTTGATCGCAGGAATAGGCAAAGTACCTTTTGCCATACGCTCATACAAACGGTGAACACCTGTAGTGGTTTCCTCAGATAAACCTTTGATATGCTGAACCAGCTCGGGGTATTTGTCGAAAACCATATTGGTGAGGTCGCCACCATCATCCAGGATCATGTTCAATGGACGATCGGCGCCACCAAAGAATAAAGTCTGTTCAATACACCAGTCAGCTTCTTCAAGTGTCTGTCCTTTCCAGGCAAATACACCAACACCCGCAGCGGCAATAGCAGCAGCGGCCTGATCCTGTGTAGAGAAGATATTACAAGAGCTCCACTTTACTTCAGCACCCAGGGCAACCAGTGTTTCAATTAATACAGCAGTCTGGATAGTCATATGTAAACAACCGGCAATACGTGCACCTTTCAGGGGCTGAGAAGCACCATATTCGGCACGCAATGACATCAAACCTGGCATTTCTGCCTCGGCGAGACGAATTTCTTTACGGCCCCAATCAGCCAGGCTGAAATCGGCCACTTTATATTTCAAACTGAAATCAATGGAAGAGGTTAAATTAGACATGATAGTGTTTTTATGAAGTGCAAATCTATATTTATAGCTGAATATTCTGTATTATTTAATTATTTTGGAATAAAATAGAATAAAAAAACTATTTTTAAGAATAAACATACTAAAAAAGATGGCAAAAACACGATCCATAGCCGAATCCACTAATGCCGGTTTAACGCTGGATGAAAAGGACCTGGCCATTCTCAGGGTATTGCAGCAAAATGCAAGGGCCACGGTAAAGGAAATTGCCGATAAAGTATTATTGAGTACCACCCCGGTACATGAACGGATTAAAAGGATGGAAGAGCAGGGAGTGATACGTCAATATGCCACATTACTGGATCATGCCAAAGTAAAAAGAGGATTGATGGTGATCTGTTATGTTTCACTCAAGCAACATAACAGGAATGCCGGGGAACGTTTTATCAAAAGTATTTTAGAAATGCAGGAAGTAATTGAATGTTATAATATTTCAGGAGAGTTTGATTTTATGCTGAAAGTAGTAGCGGAAAATATGGACGACTATTACAATTTTCACGTAAATAAACTCAGCCAGGCCGAAAACCTCGGGCATGTACAGAGTGTATTTGTGATGGGTGTGATTAAACAGACGCATGTGTTGGTGTATTAAGATTATGAGCTTGAAGCTTGATGCTTGCAGCTTACAACTCATATCTTATACATCACCACCGATTTCACCAGTCCCATAAATATTTCTTTGTACAACAAAGCTTCAGGAAACATTTTTTTTAATTCGGTGATGGTCATCAGTCTTACCTCATCTACCTGCCTGGCGGCCTGAATACGATCAGGAACCCGGGGGATATGCCCTAAGTTAAACCTTCGTGTAAGACCAATCTTTATATTGCGTGGCAGGAACTGGAAAAAAGGAAAGACCCAATGCGGTTCAATAGGAAAATAACGGTAAGGTGTCTGGATAAAATAAGATTTGCCAATGCGTCTTATTTCATCTGCCATTTTTTGTTGGGCTTCAAGTGTAAATAAATGTTCGATAACCGAGTTGGAATAAACCAGGTCTACCGACTGATCTGCAAAATCATCAAGCTGTGTAGCATTACCGGCAATACTGGTAAACCTCTGTGTATTAGAAACCTGTTGTGAAGATAAATTGAGTAAGGTAATGTGAACATCCGGATCATCAAAGCCCATCATGTTCCAGTAAGCCTCTGTTCCTCCTATGTCAAGAATATGCAGTGGTCGTGGTAATTGACTGATAAGGCCGAGAAAAAAATGAAACCTTTTTCGCCTGAGTTGAGTTGATAGGGAAAGTTGATCTGTATTATCCGCAATCTTCATAACTGAGATATCTTTTACCAGACTGAGGGCTGAAAGATAAAACAGTTTGTGAAACGGTACAGGTGTTTCTTTAAATAGTTTTGCAAAGACTGGGGATAAGCTACGAGCTATAAGCTTCGAGTAGTTGACTACTTCTTATGAAGGCTTGTATACTTGGAGTTCATGGCTCACAGCCACTTTTCAAAAATGATGATATTTTTCATTGCGCAAAATAGTACAGGCTCTGTATAACTGTTCTGCTAATACAAGTCTCACCAGCATATGTGGGAACACGAGTTTTGAGAGGCTCCAGCTTATATTGGCTCTTTTAATTACCGTTTCATCTACACCAAAAGCGCCACCAATTAAAAAGATAATAGTACGGGTACTTTCATTGGCTCTTTTCTGTAAAAAATCGGCTAGTTCCGGGGAACTGAATTGTTTACCACGTTCATCGAGCAACACGAGGAAATCATCTTTTTCCAGTTGGGACAGAATAATGGCCGCTTCAGCTTTTTTTAAAGCCGGCTCAGAAAAATTAGCCGCTTGTTTTGGTGCAGTAATGATCTGCCATTGAACAGGAAAATAATTGCCGATCCTTTTGGTAAAATCATCAATTCCTTCTTGTACATATTTTTCATGCGCTTTGCCAACTGACCAGAGTTGAATTTTCATACCCTAAAGTTAGGGTAGTCTGCCAAAAAAAGGGGTCGGAACATTTGTTCCGACCCGGTTCCTATAACCCTTAAAAATCCAACTAGTTTGAGCCGTCGGGCTGACTGGCTTTCATTTTTTCCAATATCTCTTTATATTTTTCTGCA
This sequence comes from Bacteroidota bacterium, assembly GCA_049324295.1. GTDB lineage: Bacteria > Bacteroidota > Bacteroidia > Chitinophagales > Chitinophagaceae > Sediminibacterium. Next base: position 26,945 of record JBMOKQ010000065.1, on the reverse strand, counting down.
TCATCATTAGACGGATCGAGCGACAGTATTTTATCGTAGAGCATTAGAGCATCATCATATTTTTTTTCTGTGTTCACCCTGTATGCGGCTATATAACCATAAGCCTGTATCAGCCATTTTTTATTGTTGGCATTGGCGGTATCTTTTAAAGCCACATCAATCATGTCTTCATAATGAGGAATAGCAATGCCGGTTGCCATGGCCGTATCAATAGCTGCGTTGCAGCGGGCGCGCCAGTAAAAGCCAAAAGTCTGGTCAGGATATTTGCTGGCATACATGCCAAACACACTATCTGCCATCGGGTAATCTTTAGCATTATAATAGGCAACACCCCAGTTAAACAGATCAACATTGTTAAATGCTGGATTTAGTTTGTATTGCTGAGCAGTCCATAGTGCCTGTTGAGCATGTTTTTTTTGTTCTTTGTATAAAGCTGTTATTTTTTTTACATAACCGAGCTTTATAATGGAGTCTTTTTCTACCTGAAAGGCTTTTTCATACCATATGGCCGCGTCTGTTGAAGTATTGTTCTTAGTGGCAATTTTCCCCATCAGCTCAAAGTCTTTCGATACATAATTGCTGTCGGCCTCTTTGGTAAAATAATCTTTCATCCATTTTTCAGCATTGTTATAATCTTCAAGCCCATCGTAGCTATAAGCCATGAGTTTATAGATTCGTGGTTTGGTATCTTCTTTTTTTATTGTTAGAATCTGCTGCGCTGTCTGAATGGCCTCCCGGTATTTTTTTGATACATAATAAAGATCAGTCAGCATATAATCATGCTCAATTGTAGGGTCCGATTTGTTGATATATGATTGTAAATATTCCAGTGCTTTATTAACATCCCTGAAATAATAATAGTAGTAGAGTGGATAATAAACAGGTGCAAAATCAGGATCAGCCTTAATTGCTTGATTGTAATATTCAGTAAAAACTTCCACATTATTTTGTGTCTGGTATATTTTACCCATCATATAATATGCATAAGCATTTACGGGATCGGCATCAATGGCCTTCTGGTATGCTTTTACAGCTGACGAACCATCATATAATTTCCTGTATGCATCGCCAAGTGCAAGGTGGATATCAGTATTCTTTTTATCCTTTTTACCTGCTTCTTCCAATAGCGTAATGGCTTGTGCGAAGTTCCCTTTGGGTGCATCTATGATGGCCCTTGCCACAGCCCACTGTATGGCAGGATTTTTTTTTCTTTTCGTACCCATGGCATCGTTTAAAAAAACAATGGCATTTAGGGAATCATTTTTTTGTAATAATAATTCCCCCCTGATCACTTTGGCAAGAGGCTGTGTTGAAAGAACAGCCGGTATTTGCTGTAGGGTAAGAGAGGCACTATCGGTGTAACCCGCGGCTAATTGCGATTTTATCAGCCAGTACCATCCGGAAATATCTGCCGGGTTCGCGGCAACTACTTTTTTTAGTAGTTGTATCGCCGAACCATATCTCTCATAACTGTATAATTTTCTTCCCTGATCTGTATGCTGGGCAAATAAGGAAACCGAGGCTATCAGAACTATAGCCATAAAAAGTGTGCGTTTCATAAAGCTGCTGTTTAGATACTTCTTCTTAAATAAGGTTTGAGTGTAAGAATATGCAGTGCCGAAAAAGGCTGTGTCATATCTGATATTTTTCCCTGGAAAAACCCGGGAAGAATTTTCTTTTTTTCAGGATTCACCAATAACATGTCTGCTTTTATCTGGTTGGCATATCTGATGAGAGCCGTATCAGAATCGCTGCCATGCAGAATTTTATATTGTGGTGAATGCCCCATTTCTGACAATATTTTATAGGTCAGGTAAAAAGCATCAATCTTGATTTTTGTATTAACATCATTATTGTCGAGCATGGTTACCAAATGAATATGAGCATTAAATTTTCTGGCAAAAGTCAGTGCCATATCTATTTTTCTTTCCGGTACAAAGGATGTAACAGGCAGTACAATTGATTTTATCGGGTGATTCAAACATCCCTTTGTAATAGTGAGTACTGCAATATTTGCTTTTCTTGCAAGATCTTCCCCTATATCTTTATTTGAAAAAGAAAATTTCGACCGGTGTTTCTGATTGGTTGCTATTACCAGGTCAATTTCATGCTGTAATGCATGTCGCAAGAGATTTTCACTAATAGCTGTTTCTGTAATAACGGAACTTTCAACGGGTATATGTGGCGATATGGCGGCAATCCTGCTTTGCAGTACCTCCAGCTTTTTCAGCGCCAATAGTTTTTTCTTCTTTACATGTGGATGTATTTGCGAAATAACATCGGTATAAAACAACTTTTGCCAGAATGAATCAAACCGGATAATAGTAACAAGATGTAATGTTGTTTGTGTAGAATCTGACAGTTCCAGTGCTTTTTCGGCTGCAATCTGTGCATTGTAAAGTGATTCTACAGGGATCAATATGTTTTTAAACGTTGCCATACTTGAATCTTCAAACCTACTGTTGTCTGATTAGGGCATAATTAAACCAGTATTAGAAATGTATTAGAATATCAATGAACGGCATAAGCCAATAATGCCGCGAAACTTTCTTCCTGAATCAACAGATCGGCAGACTGTTTCAGGTATTGATCCTTTGATCTGAAAGCTATACCAAATCCTGATTTTCTTACCATACAGATATCATTTTCACTGTCTCCAATAGCAATACAGTTGCCATGATCTATACCATATTTTTGCAGAATATGGTCGAGTGCATTGGATTTGCATATGTTATGCAGACAGAAGCTTTCTTCATGGCGAAAAAAAAAGGAAGGAATCTTTACCTCGCCTGTGGCGATATTGTTTGAAAACTCCAATTCATTGGCCAGAAAATAATCAGCTCCAATTTTATTTTTAATATGATTGGCCACAAAGTCATAACTGTCTGTAATAATGCCTACAATGTACCCGCGTTCATGGAGTGATACGATTACTTTTTTAACATCCGCTATTAGCTCAATACTGTCAACAGTTACTAGAAGATCCTGTATGGTTTTTCCTTTGAAAAGTCGGGCTATTGCTTTTGTTCTTACTGTTCTGTCTACTATTTTTTTTCTTATGTCCTGTAATTGTTCCGTTAGGTTAAATCTACTGGCAAATGTATCCACAAACCGACCTTTCAGAATGGTATCATCCATATCGAATACAACCATTTTCTGCGCATCTTTTAATTCCTCAGAAAAAGCCAATTCCATCTGGTCCTGTATAACGTTGATCGACTGAAATTCTTCCATCGATACAGATTTACTGTTTTGTTTGAATGCTTTTTTGATGATGGCGCTGGCTACCTCCTTGCTCATTTTTCCAAGTGCCTGTAATGGTTTACTGTCGTTTTCAATATAACCGATATTTACTTCGGAAATGCGTGCATTTTGTTGATGCATATCTATCAGTATACCTATATCAACACCATAATCATTAAAAAAAACTATTTTTTCAAAAAGGTTTTTCCGACCTGCAATCATGCCGCTTAGTGGTTGTGAATAATGGGAGAGGGATGGGAAAAAAATACTTAACAATGGTTTGGCCACCAGTTCAGTTACTCTTCCGCTGTTTCTTGAAAAAGAAGCTTTAATAAAATCGTACCTGTCTTCCAGAATAGGGTGGGTCATCTGCTCAATCATTTTCTCGGGATAGGGGTCTATGTCACCATCAAGAAATACAATAATGTCGTTTTTAGCTTGTTCAAGCCCATCTTTCATGGAAGACCCTTTACCTAATTGAGAGCTTGTAATAACTTTTGCTCCTGCCTGGGTAGCCAATTTCACCGTATTGTCGAACGACTGATCGTCAACTACAATTACTTCTGAAACCATTGGTTTCGACCAGCAGTAGCGAACCACTTTGGCAATGGTTCTTTCTTCGTTAAGTACTGGAATTATAATCGTTATCATGCTTCAAAAATGAGCCTCCGTTCTTAAAATGGAATTAACCTGAAATTAGAAGATGATTATAATAAGTGAGCACTAAAAAAAACAAAGCCACTCTTAGAAAAGAGCGGCTTTAAACTAAACCCTGAGCAAATAATAACAGTGTTAAATATTTTGAATGCAATATGCCACAGGCCTATTAGGCATGGATTAATACGAGATTAGAAAGAGATTAGAATAAAAAGATTATCCGCTAATTGTCTGCTGAAATCCTGGTTTAGGAAGATGAATAATTAAATTAGATGGAAATACCTGGCAATAGGCAATGTAATGTTAAAAATACTGCCATGAGGCTCGGCGGCCTTATACTCAATATTGCCCTTATGTAATTTAATGATCCTGTAGGCGAGAGACAGACCAAGTCCGAACCCTTCAGATGAACTTTCTTTTTCACTCCTGAAAAAAGGTTGAAAAATGAGTTGCTTGTGTTCTTCCAGAATGCCCGGACCATTGTCGGATACCACAATAGTAAGATGGTCGCTGGAGAAGTTTAACGCTACATTAGCTGTATGGTTGGTCGAATATTTACATGCATTTACTACTACGTTTTTAATGGCACTCTCCAGCAGATCACCATTACCAAAAGCAAGCAGACTGTCTTCGTCTTCAGGGAAACTATCGAAATGCAATTCTACTTTATAGAACTCATTGGTTTTATGCATATCAACCGGAAGCTTCATTAATAACTCATCCATCCTCACGAGCGTCAGTTCCATACCATCAGATGTGCCGCTTGCTTTTGCCAGTTCCAGCAAACTGCGTGTTAACCGGTTTAGGTTTTTTACATCCTCGTAAACCGATTGGATAATCTGTTGGTATTCCATTGCATTTCGCTGATTTTGGAGAGTAATTTCGAGCTGACTCGAAATAGATGTTAGAGGAGTAGACAGTTCATGTGATGCATTGGCAATAAACCTTCTTTGAATTTCAAATGATTCCTGAAGCCTGGTCAGTAACTGGTTAAACGTATATGATAGTTCATACAGTTCATCCTGTGTTGTGGCCAATACAATTCTTCTCGAAAGATTTTGTGATGATATCTCATTTACTTCATTGGTAATTTTTTTAATTGGGCGAACAAGCCTGGAAGAAAATATAAGACCTGATAATAAGGTGATTAATGATCCGCTCACAAAACTAACCAGCAATATGAATTTTAATTGCTCCATTTTTTCGAGTCCAACATCATCATAGGCAGCAGCTACGGCTACATATTGTTGTCCGCCCGATCTGTACGCAACGGCTATAATATCGCGGTGTCCTTCGCTGTAAATGTATTCCCCGTTATCTCTAGATTTTTGCAATGCAGTTTGACTAGGTCTTTCATAATTGGCACCATCGTCCCTGTAACGGTATATTTCCCGATTCTGACCATCATATACGATTACACTTTTTTCTTTCAGGGCAATAAGCATATTCTTATCAATTCTTTTAAGCAGCTCCCTATCAATACCTTCCACTTTTACGAGCAGGCTGATGGTAGAAAGTGCTCTGTTGCGAATTCGACTTCTGAAATCCAGTTCACGGTTCAGATTTGAAAAATAGTAGATAGATGCACATACAAAAAAAAGGATGAGCGTAACCAGTATAGTAAATAATATGGCAATCCGGTATTTTATTTTCATCAGGCAGGTTCTTTCATGATATAACCCATGCCAACCTGTGTATGAATTAGGCGGGTATCAAATTTTTTATCGATCTTATTTCTCAGATAATTTACATATACATCAATAACATTCGTTTGGGTGTCAAAATCTATTTCCCAGACCCTCTCGGCAATATCTGCCCTCGATAAAACCCTGTTCCGGTTGCGCATAAAATATTCCAGAAGCTGAAATTCTTTAGCGGTGAGCGAGATGGCTTGTTCTGCCCTGCTCACTTCTTTGGTATCTAAGTTCATTTCAAGATCGGCTACCCTGAGAATATTTCCGGTAGGTAATTGCTGATTCATGGTTCTTTTCAGCAATGCCCTGATTCTAACCAGTAATTCTTTAAACTGAAAAGGTTTAATCATATAATCATCGGTGCCAGTATCAAAACCCTCAATTTTATCCTCTGTGGTATTCATCGCCGTGAGCATAATGATGGGTATCTGCTGATTGTTGTTACGAATGGCTTTGCATAATTCAAACCCATTCATGCCCGGCAGGTTAATATCCAGTATAATAAGGTCGTAATCATTAGAGTCGAATAAACGTTTACCAATTATACCATCAAAAGCAACGTCTGCATGGTACCCATTCTCTGTCAACCCTTTTTTTAAGGTGTTGGCAATTTTTTTCTCATCTTCAATAATCAATAGTTTGCGTTCTTCAGTCATAAGTGGTCACTTAAGAAGTGGGCAATTTACAGAATACTGTTAAGTACCTGTCATTCTAATGTTTTTCTAATATAAAAGAGGAATGGTCAGGTTGTAATAAACAGATTATTTAAATTTACACAAAATGACCGAATCATTATTTTTTATGACAGATCAATCCAGACGTAATTTTATTGAACAGGCTACTGTATTAGGGGCAGGTGCTCTGGTAACCACGAATCCTCATTCATTCACTCTACAATCTAAAGTCTTGCTACATCATGTTTTTTTCTGGTTAAAACAGCCAGGTTCTGAAACAGACCGTAAAAAACTTGTGGAGGGCTTACTAACCCTCAAAGCCATTTCAACTATCAAGCAATTACATATTGGCTACCCGGCCAGCACCGAAAAAAGAGAAGTGGTAGATAACAGTTGGGATGTTTCTGAATTGATGTTTTTTGATGACCTGGCCGGACAAAAAGTTTACCAGGATCATCCCATACACCAGGCATTTATACAAAACTACAGCCATCTTTGGGTCAAAGTGATTGTGTATGATGCGATGGACGTTATATAAGATTTGAATGGTGAATCGTTAATCGTGAATGATGAATATCGGATCATTTCATGATTCATACTTCACGATAGCCCCCCACTACTCATAACAATCCTATGCGTACACTATTTATTTATCTTTTTATTTTTGCCTGTATTGATTCGTCTGCACAGTCTGACCCAACATTAAAGCATTACTATGATCGTATAAGAGCTGCATTTAAAGAAGAGCAGGCATTCGAAACAGTTGCTTATGTTGAACAACGCTGGCGATTGCCGGGTAATACAGGGTTTAATGAAAGTATTTACTATGTAGAGAATATTTTAAAGAAAGCAGGCTATATCAATGAATCAGTTGCAAAAATAAGTGACAGGCTAACCTACCGGATTGAGAAAAGACCCATGCACAGAAAAACATGGGAACCGGTTGATGCTGTAGTTGAAATTGTTGGAGAAAAAGAGCCCTTACTTTCTTTCAAAAACAATAAAAATATGCTTGCCATCAATTCAGCGTCAACAGCAAGAGAAGGCATTGAGGCTGAGTTATTGTATCTGCCTAAAATATCGGCTGATATATTGGCCTCGCATGATCTGCAAGGGAAGATTATTTTTTCTGATCAACCAGTTTCGCAGGTTGACAGGGCAGTAGCAGGCGAGGATGCGGTTGGTGTGATGGGTTATTCTGTTCCTGTTTATACACAACCGGAAAAACATCCCAATTCTATTCAGTTTTCATCAATAGCACAGGTAGACAGTACAAAAAAACAAGGTTTTGGTATTTTGTTGTCTACTTCAGCAAAAAATCGTTTGACAAAATTGCTGACAAAGGGCGCGGTAAGGTTAAGAGTGAAAATACAGGCCCAATCATATTTGGCAGATGAACTTACCATAGTAGCAGATATCTGGGGAAGTGAAAAACCCGATGAGCGTTTTGTATTTTCGGCACATGTGCAGGAGCCGGGCGCGAATGATAATGCATCCGGAGTGGGTACACTTGCAGAAATGGCCAGTGTTGCAGCTCAACTGTTTAAAAGTAAAATGGTCGTGCCCCAGCGGAGTATCAGTTTTTTATGGGGGGATGAAATCAGCTCCACCAGAAGATATATTGTAGAGGATTCTGTTCGTGCGAAGGGAATTAAATGGGGAATGAGTCTTGATATGGTTGGAGAAGATACCAAAAAAACAGGCGGTACTTTCCTGATTGAAAAAATGCCCGATCCCTCTGCCGTATGGACAAGAGGAGAGGAAAAGCACACAGAATGGGGTGGAAGACCTTTACCTGAATCGGCCATTGTGCCACATTATTTTAATGATTTTATGCTGAGTCGTTGTCTCGATCAGGCGGCTACTAATGGGTGGGTAGTAAAAACCAATCCGTTTGAAGGAGGGTCGGATCATACACCCTTTCTGAATGCAAAAATACCGGGATTATTGCTGTGGCATTTTACAGATGTGTTTTATCATACCGATGCTGACCGGATCGATAAAGTGTCTGCATGGGAAATGAAGAATGTTGGTGTTGCTGCATTGGCTGCCGCTTATACACTTACTGCCAATAATGAAAACCTGTTTCAATACCTGGTAGAAGAATATAAACAATCGGCATTAAAAAGATTAGCGGTAGAAGCTGCTTTAAGTAATATTGCAATCGCCAGTGGTGGAAATGTAGAAACGGAAACACATATTCTTGAAGTGTGGGCCAAATTTTATACGGATGCATTAGGGAAGATGAATGAAATTAGCTGCTTTACGCTGAACAGTACTGTTATTATTCAGGAAGCGCAACAAAAGCTAAATACAAGGTTGAAAGAACTATTGCTATCTCTTCGATAATATATACTCATTTATTTTAGAACTATGTGTTCTGGATACCGGTAATTCAACCTGGTTGATATAAACAAATTTTGAACTCAGCTTTTCAACGGCCTGTATGTTTACGATATATGACCGGTGAATACGGATAAACTGATTTTTTGGTAACTGCAGCTCTGCCCATTCCAGTGATTGGCGCGTGACAACTTTTTTAGTCTTTGTAAAAACAAAAATATAGTTGCTGTTGCTTTCTATGTATAAGATTTCATCCAGCTTTATTTTGATGATTTCATTGTTCTCTTTTATCATAAGGTAGGCGGAGTCTGACTGTATTACGGGTTTTAGTGCCAGTTGTATGGATGCAAAAAAATCGGTTTTTTTGATGGGTTTTGTAATATAACCAGCTGCTTTGGTTTTAATGGCTTCCTGAACAATCAGTATATCGGCATTGGCAGTAATGAAAATATAAGGAATGTTTTGGTTCTCATCAATATATCTTGCTATATCAATACCATCTTTTGATTTTTCAAGATGAAGATCCAGCAGAACAAGGTCAGGTTGAATATGTTCTATTGTCTGGATAGCTGTTTTCCTGGTATGTGCCATAAACAACTGACTAAAACCAAAGCCCGTGAGATAATCTTTGATGTGTTCTGCTATTAACACTTCATCTTCAACAATCAGTATTTTGATGTTTTTCATATTAGAGATGGTTAATGTGTAACGTGTAACTGAAACTATCTTCAGTACTCAGTTCATAGTTGCCTTCCAATTGCCGGCTGAAAATATCCACCAGTCTTCTGCCTAATCCACTTCCGGAATTTTCTGAGGAAGAATATCCTCGTCCGTTGTCCTGAACAGTAAGTGTGATTCTTTTTTTATCCGGCTCTTTTTTTAGTGAAATGGATATTTTCGGTTTCCGGGTATTGTTAAATGCATGTTTATAAGAGTTACTGACCAGTTCTGATACAATCATGCCAATGGCAAGCGCTTTTTTAGAATCCATAATGATGGGGTCAATATCCAATTCAATATTAACAGGCTCAACATTTGCATCGGCCATTTCTTTCAGGTTGTCTACCAATTCGTAGATATAAGATTTTATAGAAAGCCCGGTATTGTCTTTTTTCGTATACAATAGTTCATGTACCAGCGACATGGCATTGATTCTTCTTGAAGTTCCCAGTAATGCCTCCAGTGCTTCGCGGGAATATTGTTTGCCGGCCTGCATTTCGAGAATGGCCAGAATAAATTGTAGGTTATTCTTCACGCGATGATTAATCTCGTCAATCAATACATCTTTTTCTTTGTTTTGCAGGTCAATGGTTTGGTAACTTGCCAGAAGCGCCTCTTTTTCTTTTTCAATCTCTTTTGTTTGCTCCTGTACTTTTCTTTGAAGTTCATCATTAATCCGTAACTGTGCCTTAGACTTTCTTCTATAATAAAATATTATTGACATAAGGATGATAGCTCCCATTGTAATCCTGAATGTCCAGGTATTATACCAGAAATTATTTACGGTTAAGTTAATGGCAGTAGAATAATAGGTTTTGTTATTGTTTACTGCTTTTAATAAAACTTTGTATTTACCTGGCAAGATATCACTGATTAAAATTCTGTCTGTATTCTGAATAGGTCGTTCTGTGGTATCATTTTTCTGTGATACCAGCAGGTAACTCAGCTGTAAATTATTTTCCATACCCCAGAAAATGGTCTTATAGGTAATGGTAGCTTTTTGGTTCGGGAGGATAGCAATATGAGTGGTGGCTTTTTTGGTTTGGTTATTCAGGATAATCTGTCTAAAGTTTAAAATAGGTCTAGTGTTTTTACGTATAAATGCAGTGTCGTAAATTAATTTTTTATCGCCAATAACCCAGTAAGGTAAACCATTGGTATCAAGATGAACCTGCAGTACATCTAACAGGTAACTGCCATTTGACTGATTGTAGATGGTATGGTTGGTGAGTGAATGTTGAGTAAGGTTAAATGACTCTATTCCCCTGTTGGTGGTAATCCATACTTTACCGTATGCATCTTTAATCAACAACTTTATTGTATTTGAAGCCAGTCCGTTTTTCCCGGTAAATTGGAAAACTTTTTCCCCTTCTATCAATAAAAGACCACTGTTTTCCGTACCCCAAAGTACCCTGTTTTTATCTAATTCAATCATCTGGTTTATTTTGTCGTTAAAGGGACGGTTATTAATGTAAAAAGTTTCCAGTGTTTCATCTTTATATCTTTGTACACCCTGAACAAAAGTCCAGTAGACAGTTTTGTCAGCATCTACAAAGAGGTTCAATGCGTTATTGGAAAGTAATCCTGATTGTTTGGTATAATGCCAGAATTTTTTTTTGTCGTACATGATTAAGCCAAATCGTTTGGGACAAAACCAAACCTTATCGGTATTATCTGTTTTAACTGATAACACCACATGATGGTCAATAAGCGCTGAGTATGTGTAACGAATAAATTTATTTTCAGTAACAAGTGCAAATCCTTCGCCGTAAGTTCCAATCCAAAAAGATCCGTCTTTATTAAGTGTTCCTCCGTTAAGATATGCAAAGGGAGTAATGCCGGTTGGACTTCTATAAGTATGTGAAATGGTTTTATTACCTTTTTTAAAAAGGAGGGTACTGCCAAAACTAACCATCCATTTTCCTTTTCGTATGGTGTCGGTAATAATGGTATTCATATGATTGATAACAGGATGGCTAAACCGGCCAAGATAAAAGCTGTTATCGTTCACTCTTGAAAAACCTTCTATATTACTCACCCATACATTTTCAAAACTGTCTACAAATAAACGCATCGGCAGCCTGTTCAGAAGTCCGTTTGTATGATTCAGTCTTAAAATTTTATTTCCGGATAAATAAACAAGTGCATGGCCATAAAAGGATACCCATATACCTCCTGCGGGCGCTTTTTTTATGTCGAGTACCACTTCATTGAATCGCCCTTCTGCCGAAAATTGTAAAGTATCTGTGGGGCCGAACCTGAATAGTCCGGATAAATAACTTCCGGCCCATACACCATTATGATCTTCATAAAAAGACAAAAAATTATGGTAACTCATACTTTTTGTATTACTGAAAAACATCCGCATCTGGTCTGGTTCAATTAATACAACACCGTTTTCGCGACTCGCCAACCATAAATTACCTTTTTTGTCGACCATCATGGCCTCAACGAAATTATTTCGCAGACCACATCTTTTATCATACACTTTAACGGTATTCCCATCTATACAAATGGCTCCATAACTTTTTGTAGGTATCCATATTCTTTTGAACTGATCAATGATTATCTCCTCACAGTCAACGCTCGAAAAATCAATAGATGAATGTTGAATATTGAATACGGAATCATTTTTGAAGAAGTAAAGCCCATGGTTAGTGGCTACCCAAAGCCGCTGCTGGTGATCGAATAAAACAAAAGACTTGTCCAGTCCCGGCATATCATCGGGTTGCAGGTAATAATGGTAAAAGTATCCGTCATAACTTAGCACACCTTTTTCTGTTGTTATCCAGATATTATGTTCATCGTCTTCCGCAAAATCATACGCATTTAATGCAGGAAATCCATGTTTTTTATCGGTGTAATTGATATTAAAGCCAATCTCATCTCTTATTTGCAAGGGTGGTGCCTGGATCACCTGTGGAGCAGTTATTTTTTTTCCTGTTATTTTAAGTCCTTCCGATACAGGTAAAGTAGGTCCCTTTTTAATGAGGATGGTTCCTGGATTAACTTTTTTAGAAAAAAAAGTATCGGAGTTGTCTGTATAAGTAATTTTCTTAATAGGGTAGTTGTCGGTTTTATAAATAAGTGCTTCCGGTTTTTTCTGACCGGGTACTTTTTGCCAGGAAAGCTGACCAAGGTAGGTGCCATCCGATGGCTGACTTCTGAGTTGAGTTAGTGTTACCAACAATATGATGAGCAGGATAATTCGCATACTATTCGCACAAAATAATTACTTTATTGGGTTGGCCAATGATTTTAAAGGTTGATAATCTGTATTTTACCATTCGCACCTCATTTTGTGTAGTTCACATCATTTTAATCTTTTTTTTAACAAATCAGGGTGGGGTGAAATATCTTAGAGTAATGATTGGTTCTTCAAAAGACCCTTCTGTAAAAATCCAATAGGAACTGTTGTCTCAGTTCTTTTTCCATTTTAAAATCCTATCTGTTCAACGGCTATATCCGTAAATGATATTTCATATGTTGTACAGTATCCATTTGAGTGATTGTACGTGGAGGCTGAATAATGTAAGGTTGCAATGAGTAATCTTATTAAGTGTGTTTGCACAATCGCTTTAGTAACGACAGGTTTATCCTGTAATTTGGTATTATATTATACTCAATGCTTTTGTTCTTATCATTTTTCCTGTAAAAATGGTTTTTGAGGAGGAATGATATCAAACAAAAGTATTTCGGAAATACAAACAACTAAAACTAACTGCAATGAGAAGCTTCCGGTTATCTCGTACCACTACATTTATACCCATCGGTGGTGAAGCACAGATTCAAGGATACAGTACTGTTCCCGTTTATCGAAATTTTACTACTTACTTTATATCCCTTATTATGAAAACAAGTTTACCCAGGCTTTTGAGTGCCTGCATATTTCTTTTGCTGTCACTCAGTACATTTTCGCAAACAGTCCCAGCTACTGCACTAAAATTTGATCCGAGTTTAACAGTAGATGATAATAGCCGATTGAATTATGTAAGTGTCAATGATCCTTTCGAAGCTTATCAGAAAGAAATGACGGTTGAGTTCTGGATGTATACACCCAATGCTAATTTACCTTTTGGTTCTGTGATGGGTCAGGCGGATAATAATTCCTCTAATAATACTGTATGGCTGATGCATCCAAATAGAAACGGTACTATGACTTTCTATGTAAATGATGCAGGTACTTTACAAACAGCTACTGGTAGTATTACCGCAAATTCATGGCATCACTATGCAGCTGTGGCGAGTGCTACCAGTACTAAATTTTATGTAGATGGAGTTTTAGTACACACAGGAGCGGGTATTTCAAATACAATTTTAGTCAGTTCAACTTCTGTGATCCATATCGGTAAGGATGTACGGTTTGCTACACGGCATATTGCGAACAACGATCCAGACAACCGTTATGCTACCATGATATTGGATGAATTACGTATTTGGAATCGTGCGCTCTGTTCGGAGGAAATAAATGCCAATAAAGATGTGGAGATCAATCCCACAGGTCAAAATGGGCTTCAACAATATTATCGGTTTAATCAGGGATTTGCTAATGCAAATAATGCTTCGGTAAATATCCTGAATGACCTGAGTGGTAATAATAGAAATGGAACACTCAATAATTTTACATTAAATGGAACCGAGTCCAACTGGGTAACATCCGGTTCTACCAATACAGGAACTGTTTCTGCATTTGTGGCACCTACTGCACCTATTACGGGTAATACTTCAATGGGGTTAGGTACTACAACCACTTTATCAAATACCATTACAGGTGGTAGTTGGACGAGCAGTAATATGGCTGTTGCCACTATTAATGCAAATACAGGTTTTGTAAATGCATTGAGTACGGGCACTTCTACCATTACCTATACAACCGCATGTGGTGGTGTTTCGTCTGCCACACTTACTGTTAGCTCCCCAGCTACTGCACTAAAAACAGATGGAGTAAATGATCATGTAACCATCAATAATCCATTCAGGGAATTTGGCAAAGCCATTACCGTAGAATTCTGGATGAATGCACCATCAGCTATCATGCCTTATGGTTCTGTGATGGGACAGTCAACAGCAGGTAGTGATAATATGTCTACCAATGTATGGCTCATGCATCCGAATACTACAGGTGGTATCGACTTCCTGGTCAATGACGCCGGAACCTGGAGAGGAGTAACAGTACCTATTAGAGCGGGAGGCTGGCATCATTATGTAGGTGTGGCCAGTGAATTTGGTACTAAATTTTATGTAGATGGTGTACAGGTGGGGAATACCGGCCCCGGTATCAGTACCGGTATCCTGAATAATCTTAATTCCATCATACATATTGGTAAAGACCCCAGGCATAATACCGGTCGTTTTGGTAATATATATATTGATGAAGTGCGTATCTGGAGTCGTGTGCTTTGTGCGGAAGAAATTAATAATAGCAGAAACTGTGAATTAAATCTTACCGGACAAACCGGTTTACAGGAATATTACCGGTTTAACCAGGGCTTTGTAGGTGCCAATAATTCAACTGAAACAACTTTGACAGACCTGAGTGGTAATAACCGTCATGGAACACTCAGTGGTTTTGCATTAACTGGAAACAATTCAAACTGGGTACAGTCAGGTTTTGTCAGTACGGCAAACTGCTCACCTTATATAGCTCCTATATCACCTATTACCGGTAATACTTCTCTTTGTATTGGTAGCAATACTACATTGGCCAATGCCACTGCCGGTGGTTTATGGAGCAGCAGTAATACTGCTGTTGCTATTGTGAATGCCAATACAGGTGTAGTGACTGGTGTTAGTGCAGGTGCCGCTACCATTACTTATAGAACAGAATGTGGTGGAGTTGCAAATACAACTGTTACGATTGGTGATGCAGTTAAACCTGTCATTACTTGTCCTGGCAATCAAACATTAAACCTGGATGCTAGTTGTAAAGCAACCTTACCTGATTATAGAAACCTGGTAACCGTATCAGATAATTGTACAGCTACAGGTTCATTGGTAATTACACAAAGCCCTGCTGCAGGAACGGTTGTTAATGATAAAGGAGCATTGATTGTAACCTTTACGGTAACCGATGCATCGGGTAACAGCAGCGAGTGTACAATTTCGGTAGATAAGAAAGATGTTACAGCGCCGGTTATTACCTGTCCTGCACTAATTGTAGTAGATAACACAGCCAATAGCTGTGGAGCAGTGGTAGACTATATCAATCCAAAAGCTACAGACAATTGTACCGGGGGAGCGTTTAATTTCTTTAGTACCAATGAACCGAATAACTATAACGGATTACCGGAAGACTATATTCAATTATATACCAATGGTACATGGAACGATCTTCCAAATTCATCTCAGAATCGTTTTATTGTTGAGTTTAACAGTGTGATTTCAACTGTATTCAGCAACTATACTTTGATTGGAACATTTGGCGGACATACCTATTATATTTCTTCAGGAACATCCACCTGGACTGGTGCCCGCACAGCGGCACAGAGTATTGGTGGCGATCTGGCATCCATTAATACATTAGGTGAAAGTACATTCCTGGCGCCTTATGGTGGCAACACATGGGTAGGTGGTTATCAGGATCGTAATGATCCGGAATATAGAGAGCCTGGTAATGCTTTACAGAATTTCGCGGGATGGAAATGGGTGGATGGTACCAAACTGGGTGCCGGTCAGATTGTGATTAAACAAACAGCCGGTTTACCAGCAGGGTCTGTTTTCCCAATTGGTGAAACTACCAATACCTTTGAAGCAATTGATGAGTCAGGTAACAGGAGTACCTGTAGCTTCATTGTAATGGTTAAAGCTTCTGAGATCATACTCAACGGTAACGATGCTGAAATTGTTAGTGGAGACCTAACTCCATCTACTACAGATCATACAGATTTTGGTGGAACGGTACCGGGTACTCCTATCAGCAGGAATTATAGGATTTCCAATACCGGCACTGCACCACTCAGCATTTCCTCGATTGCAGTGAGCAATACAAGCTTTACAAGGTCGGGTATTACGTTGCCGATTACGATTAATCCGGGAGAGTCTGTTTCTTTCACACTCAGCTTTAATTCAGTTACTGTTGGTTCACAAACAGCTACCGTAACCATCAATAATGATGATTGCAATGAAGCGGCTTACAGTTTCGGTGTAAAAGCAGAGATTACCTGTACCAATCCGGTATTCTCCAACATAAATATCTATTTACAAGCAAGTACCAGCGCTAATAGTTGCAACGCAGTGGTTAATTACCCACTTTCTGTTAGCGGGGTACCAGCACCGGATGTTACCTATACCTTTACCGGAGCTACTACAGGTAGTGGATCAGGAACAGGTAGTGGTAAGGTATTCAACAAGGGTGTTACCAATGTTGTAGTGAGCGCTACAAATGCATGTACTACTATTACAACATCATTTGATGTTACGGTAGTAGACGATGTAAAACCCGTAGTAGCTACTAAAAATTTCACTGCTTACCTGAATGCTTCAGGACAAACTACCATCACACCAGCGGATGTGAATAATGGCAGCAGCGATAATTGTGGACCTGTTACTTTATCCTTATTGAATACAGGTACCATTTGTGCCACTGCAGTAGAAGGATCTAATCTAACACTTCAGGCGCCGGCCGGGGCTGTTATTACATCGATTACATTTGCCAGCTATGGAACACCGAACGGAAATTGTGGAAACTTTACAATCGGTAGTTGTAATGCAACAAATAGTAAAGCAATAGTAGAGTCATTGGCGCTGAATAAAAATTCAGTAACAATTGCGGCCAATAATTCAGTATTCGGAGATCCTTGTTTTGGAACAGCGAAACGATTGTATGTTTCTGCTACCTATAGTGGAGGTTCAACAGTCAATACTTTTGATTGTAGCAAAGTGGGCAATAATACAGTTACGCTCATCGCAACTGATGTTAATGGAAATAGTAATTCGGGTACTGCTGTTGTAACAGTAGTAGATAATCTTAAGCCAACAGTTGTAACACGTAATATTACCGTTCAGTTAGATCAAAATGGTACTGCAAGTATTACGCCTGCACAGATCAATAATGGTTCGACTGATAATTGTAGTATTGCAAGCGTTCAGTTGGATAAAACAAGCTTTAGCTGTGAAAACAGAGGGCAGAATACAGTTATACTCAAGGTTGTTGATGTAAATGGAAATGAAGCAACCGGTACAGCGATCGTAACAGTGGAAGACAATATTTTACCAACTATTACGGCACCGTCAAATATCAGCCAGTTTACAGATGCGGGTTTATGTTCTGCAACTGTAAACCTGGGTACACCAGTAACTGCCGATAATTGCGGAGTAGCATTTGTTGGTAATAATGCACCAGCTTCATTCTCTGTGGGTACTACTACGGTAACATGGACTGTAAAAGATGCGGCTGGGAATACGAGTACTGCTACTCAAACAGTTACCGTTACAGATAAGGAGAAACCAGTCATTACTGCGCCTGCAAACGTACAAGGCAATAATACACCAGGCCTTTGCACCGGAACAGTAACACTTGGTTCACCGGTAACAGCGGATAATTGTGGAGTAGCTAATGCAGATAGTGATGCGCCAGCAATATTCCCTGTTGGTACAACAACCGTTACCTGGACAGTAATCGATATTCACGGAAATAAGGCTAATGCCACACAAACGGTAACGATTATTGATAATGAGAACCCAACGATTACTGCGCCTGCAAACGTACAAGGCAATAATACGCCAGGCCTTTGCACCGGAACAGTAACACTTGGTTCACCGGTAACAGCGGATAATTGCGGAGTAGCTAATGTAGATAGTGATGCGCCAGCAACATTCCCTGTGGGTACAACAACTGTTACCTGGACAGTAATTGATATTCACGGAAATAAGGCTGCTGCCGAACAAACGGTAACCATTACAGATAATGAAAAACCAACGATTGCAACAACTGGTATCAACAGTAATAATGATGCAGGAAAATGTAATGCTGCTATTAACGTAGTACCACCAACTGTATCAGATAATTGCAGTATAGCTTCTGTAACAGGTATAAGAAATGACGCGCAATCATTAACAGATGTTTATCCTGTTGGTACAACAACTATTACGTGGACTGTTACAGATATTCATAATAATACCAATAGTACGGTACAAACAATTGTGGTAACAGACAATGAGCAACCGGTGCTTGCGTGTGCTACGAATCAGGTATTCTGTGCAAATACAGGTGGTAATACACAATACACGATCCCTGTACTGAACCAATCAGACAACTGTGGTATTGCCGGCACCACATATACAGTAACCGGTGCAACCAATAGAAACGGAACCGGTACCGATGCAAGCGGAAGTTTCGCAATAGGAACATCAACGGTAACCTTTACAGTGACTGATATTCATGGTAATGTTAGCACTTGTAGCTTCACGGTCATTATTAATCCATTACCTGTGGCCGGAATCAATATACAATCACCTGATGTTTTTTGTAACCAGTTTACTTTGACCGGAACTTCTACATTGAATGGTCCGTTCGGCTATCAGTGGTTGTATAACAATAGTCCTAAGTCCGCTGCACAACAGTTGAGTCTTGGATTAACGGATGCTGATGGTATTTACACCTTATTTGTAACTGATGGAAATGGTTGCAGAAGTGAATTCGGTGCAACTTATAACTACCAGAAACAAAATCTTAGCAGTAGTTATACATTACTGGCTAAAAAAGAGGTGACGCTCGGACATTACAATACAGTAGCATCGGGAAGTGTGGGTATTATGACTTCAAAAGGTGAAGCAGAGTTTAAAAAGTACACTACTGTAAACGGTGCAGGAGCATTTGTGAAAGCACCAAAAATTGATACCGATAAAGGATCCATCATCAACAGTAAAGTTTACGGTGTAGCTACTGTAACACTGCCTACTATGCAATACAATACCAGCAGTACAAGATATCTGAGAGACATTCGTGTAAATCAGAACACTACTGTAACGCTGACCGGTAATTATGATGATGTAACTATTAAGAAAGGAGCAAATGCTACACTTACCGGAAGCATTTTCGGAAAAGTTCGACTGGAAGAAGGTGCGAGTGTTAAGTTTACTTCTGCGGTTGTATATATGGAAGAATTAAAGGTTGACCGAGGTCCAAAATCAGGAGGTTACTCTTATGTAAGATTTAACCAATCAACCAGTGTTCGCTTAAATGGAAAGGTTAGTATCGGAAACGATGTAATTGTGAATCCTGAAGCATATGTTGTAACCTTCTATATGGGCGATAAATGTGAGGATGGAGAAAACTTCCATGTTAAAGGTGATGATACAAGGGTGACAGCCAATATTTACATTCCGAATGGAAAAATCAAAGTAACCGGAGGTAATTATGGCCATGATGATGACGATGATAATGACAAAGGAAGACATCGTTGCGATCACCGTTCGCATAGCTCTAAGGATTGTAAACACAGAGGACATGGCCACCAGAACTGTGATCACCGGAGTCATAGCGACAGGGATTGTAAAGATGAAGTGTACATGACAGGCTTATTTATAGCAGAAGAAATTGAAAGTGAAGGAAAGTATGTAATATGGAATAGCTATAGTTGTGGGTCTGCTTCAGTACCAACAACTGTAGTTACATCTTCAGCTGCTGTTACAACACTTACAGATGAATTTGTGAAGAAACCATCACTGCCAACAACAGAAGAAGAATTGAAAGTAAAGGTGATGCCTAATCCGACTTCAACCTACTTCACACTGAAACTGGAAAGCAAGTACGATGCACCTGTAACCCTGAAGGTGATTGATATCAGTGGCCGGATCATAGATGGAAGAGCCAAACTGGCCTCTAACAGTACAGTTGAAATCGGACATAATTATCATGCCGGAAGCTACTTTGCCGAGTTTATACAAGGTAACCGACGCAAAGTGGTACAGCTGATGAAAATAAAAAAATAGGTTAGTCCCCCCGGTGAAATATAAAGACCCGTCGAATGGCGGGTCTTTTTTAATGGCAATAAAATTCCTTATTAGTTGTTTTTGTGGCCTATAATGCAATACAATCAAGGGTTCAGCATTTTCTTCTCCTCATTGCTTCCCCGGAGTACCCCGTGGAACCCCCAATTTTATTGAGTCGATGGTCTATTTCTCCTCATTGCTTCCTCGGATTTGAACTAACGATCCTTATCTGGTGCGGGTTATAACGGGCTGCCTCCTCATTGCTTCCTCATTGCCTCCTCAATTCCTCCCCGGGAGAGCCTCTGGGGTGAGGGGTTAGGTGTGAGGTGTTAGGTGTTAGGGTGTTTTTGTATAGGTAAATGGGTCTTACACTTTTACAAAACGAAAAAACAGGTCTTTGGCTCTGGTTACAGCATAAACCTCCGCGGAGAAGGAACAGAGATAGGAACGAGGAGTAACAGAGGTTGAAAATGGTAGAGAGCTATTAGCTTTGCTTCGAACACATTACTAAAACGCTCTTTGCTTTTACTTCATTATACCTCCTTTGACCATTTTCAACCCTTGATTTGCATTAATATGTATTATATGGCCAAGTCCAAATTACCGGAGCTCCAGCACTAAACTTAAACGTGATTATGTTTTAGCAATATCCGGAAGTAAACAGGCTTTTCTGAACTATCATGCCAAACCTATTAACCGCAAATACAAATGGCACGACTGACCCTATGCAAAACTTTTGGAAAGTCCAAAGGACTCCTTCGGAGTTTCCAAAAGTTAAGTCGCAGTGTAGCCTCTGCCGTAACGTCCCCGATCTTTCACCTTCGGTGATAGAGGGTCCATAGGACTCCTTTGGAGAGACGATGGGGAACAAAGACGTCGCGGGGAACACCCTGCGAAGAATGAAAATACATACTCTTGTGTCAATTACTGTTTAATAAACGATACTGTTGTCCAATTGTTATTAATAAGTGCCTGAATTCGATAAACGTCTGTCGGTAAATCAGTAACATTAAGTGTCGCTTTTTTAGATGCAGCATAATTAAATTGTTTTTTTACCTGTCCCATTTTATCAACTATTCTAAGTTTGGTAAATTCACTGTTGTTAATAGCTTCTACTGTTAATGTGCTACTTGTTGGATTAGGCGATAACCTCAACTGGCCGCCACCGCAGCTTGAAGGCACAGGGCCGACAGTAGCTTGCCTTGTTGCACTTGGATCAGAAACGCCGCATGTGTTTCTTGCTTGTACACTTAAATAGTTGTAATAAGTAAAACCTATTTGTGGATTATATACTAAAGGGGATACATAAAAATAATCGGTTCCATCTTCTATAACCTGACCGAAATTGAGATTCCATATATAACCTGTTGCTGAGGGTAAAGTGCTTGTCTGGGCTTCTAAAAACGTGCCGCAGCGACGGTCATAACTAAGGACGGCAATAGTTGGCGAGGGTGTTCCTACTGTAATTGGGTTTGTTAATACAAGAGATGCTCCGCAATCATTTGTAAGCGTTACTTTTACTACGTCTGTTCCTGATTGTACTTTGGACACATTAATCCTATTTGTACCTTGCCCATTATCTATTCTGAAATTTCCATTTTGACTTTCCCATAAAATTCTTATCCCAGACGGCAAATTAATTAGCTCATATTGCCCGGTCGTACACATCAAATCAGGCCCTGAGATAGTTGGATTTCTGTTACAAAGCCCATTCCCACCTGCGCAATTTATAGGCTGCGAATTCAAAATATTTCGTTCTATAAATTGCGCAAACTGATATGTAATATCCGCATTATGAAAATGATTCCATAAAACATTCGTAGGATAAACCCACTGGCTATTCTCATCTGTATATGGTTCGGGTGTACTACATCCAATTGAAGCGCAATCTGAGGTTCCTGTTATTACTGCATTAAAAGATGTTGGCAGAGTTAATGGAGTATTACCTCCGACCTGTCCTGGATTAAGTATCTGGTTGTCAACATTCAGAAACATATTACCACTCTGCCAGTTATTGGCAGAACTGTATCCCTGGTTTTGTAAATCCAATGCGCTGGCTGTACTCACAAAATTGTGTCCGTCATGTCCAAATGTGGTTGGTGATCCCGAAAGTCCGCCAAACCAACTTTGTACAAAATCCGTTTGCGTTTGTTCAAAACTACCCATGGCATCATCATAAGGATATTGTCCTGTGTAATCAAATCTTCTTACTCTTAAGGTGACAGTTGGAAATGGAATACCAAATATTTTTCTGAATGTTATTCCAAAAAAACTGTAATAAGCAATGGTAGCTTTTTCATTGTTTTCAGGAACAGCACTACCCTGTGCTTCCGCATTTACCAGAAGAGTAAAAAGTCCGCCCCAAAAAATATCATCTTTAGGATGAAAAGGATTGGCATTAGTGAACTGATTACCATTGCCTGCATTTTTAGTATTAGGCGTGTTATCGCCCCGGCCAAATGCCATCCCAAAATTTCTTGTTTGTTGTGGATATCCTTTTGCTTGTAACCTGCTTGCAAAGGCAGCCCTCAAATTATTCAAAGTGTTTAGATTTGGGAACCAATTAAAAGGACCATGATTGTAATCGGCATAAGTAACCAACATCTGTTTTGCAGCAGGACTTTTAAATGCATCGTCTAATTTTCGCAAAGAATTGTTCCATCTCAGATAAGGCAAGTCCCGCACCATTTCTTTAAAAATGTATTGCATGCCTAAAGGAATGTTTGCTCCCTGGTGCGGCGCATCATAACTGAAATAATTTTCAACATTATGCTGCAAGCCGCGGTCTTCCATATCCTTCAAACACCAGCGTGCAATTAAACCACCCATACTAAAACCTATCACCGTACTTTTAAAATTGCCAACTTTTGTTTGATTGACTTTATTAATTACAGCCTCCAAAACTTTTGCATTGTTTTCAATGTAAGTGGTGTTTTTAGTAAAATCAACAAAAACAAAGTCATAGCCGTAAGCCTGCATAGTTGCCATAAAACTTCTTTGACTAAATCGCCGAACCATTTCATCTATAGTTAAATCATTAGTTGGGTCAAATCCCTCTACTATGATGATTGGTTTATCAAATACTCGGTCGCAACCGTTTACGACTCGAATGTTCGCATTTGGTTTCTGAAGGCACATAAGCTTGTCAATCATGCTTCCATAATCACATGGATTTACAAGTTCACTGGTTCTTAATTTATTTCCACCTAAATATTGATTGTCATCCGTATAAACGGGATCAACTTCAATATTCCAACTATAGTCAGGCTGCACATATTCAGCAGGTCGTTTATAGTCAACCATACATTTTGCTATTCTTGTTCCATTAGCAGTGGTTATTCTGGCTGTTAAATATTTTAATCCTTCTGTATTGTAATAAATATTTACAGTGCTGCCTTTTGTCAGGGTGCGGAATCCTGCCCCGTCATCAAAATCTATTTCCACAGTATTGATACCCTGCATATAAAACAATTCATTGGGTAGTGTAAATGGTATGGCATTAAACCTTGTGATCTTTGTTTTGAAAGGTGCAAAGGCAAACAATTCATAATTATCGTAAGGAGAAATCTGCCTGCCCGGTACATCAACGATGCCAACACTATCAGGAGTAATTGTAAATAAACCTTCGCTTAATGATGACTGTCTGATGCGGTTGTAATTCTGATAAACAAATGTAAGTGGAATAACATCGCTATTAAGATTAGCAAAAAAGGCTTTGCTGAAAACTGAATCGGTTAAATCAATTGTGGCGTTGTTGTTTACCTTGCTATACCAAAGAGTATTGTGCAACTCAAAGATCCGCCCATCATTCTTAATAGTATCATCATCGTTTCCTGTTCCGTCGTACTTATTGCTCTCCAGACCAAACATAGAATACTCCAACAAAAAGCCTGTTGGCACCTGATTTTTATCCATTCTAAAAACACTATCTCTCCATCTTTCTCTTGTAATATTGTTGGTATCAATCACTTCTAATTGTGCATAAGATTGACAAGCCGCTGTAATTGCGGTAATAAATAGTAGAATCTTCTTCATAAACAATTGATTTATTGGTTGAGGAATTAGTTGCTGCATTTGCAAGCATTAAATTGAAAATCAAATCGGCCATCTTTTAAAATGATGATTTTATTTGTTATAGTGCCATTATTTTTCCTTTCTTGTAATATCAAATCAAATACCCCTGCAATGACTTGATTTTGAAAGTCAATATTCGTAATAATGAATTTGCTGCCTGAGAGTGGGCCAATAAAATAGCCATCGACACTTAATTCATTATCATTATAACTTATTCCAATTGAATCTGTCTTATCGCCAATGGTAGAAATGGTTACTCCAAATGTGCCAGTAGAAATGGTTAAATCTGAACGTTTACCATTTTGAATTCTGGTAAATGCAAAATTAAGGGCGCCATAAGGAGCGCTTGGAGGTCCATATTCTACATGAATTTCCCTACAAGGATTTGAAAAGGCAGCGCATTTCGCATACGGCACCCACACTTCTCTATCAATTGTAAACCCAACTGTATTTTTACCTTCTGTAGTGGCAGGCGGTAAAATTGCCGCAGGTATTTTGTCTTTACGGCATTTAGCAAAACAAAGCAGTGAGAAGCAGGAAAGCACAAGAAGAAACTTTTTCATAAACTGTTTATTTATTGGTTGAGGGATCAGTTGCTGCATTTGCAAGCATTAAATTGAAAATCAAATCGGCCGTCATCTATGGTTAGCAATTTATTTCCAACACTTCCATTATCTTTTATTTCACGTAATATCAGTTTGTATTGCCCGGATACAATTTGATTTGGTTTATCAAACTTTGTTATAACAAAATAACTTCCCGGTTGGGGGTACTGATAACTACTCATGTCGCCTGTCCACTTTTCTCCCCTAAAAACAACTGAAATGGAATCTATTTTTTCACCAACTGAAGTAATAGTGCCTGTCATAACCGAGGAAATATATAAAGAGGAATACTCTGTACCTGTTGACCTGCGAAACATATAATCGATTGCATTTAGAAATGTAGAAGGAATGCTATAATCTACATGAATTTCTCCACAAGGATTCTGCCCAAAACCACATCTCTCATATGGTACCCATACGTTGCCATTAATAGTAAAGCCAATTGTATTCTTGCCTTCCTGAGTAACAGGTGGCAATACTACTTTAGGCAATTTATCCTTGTTGCATTTAGCAAAACAAAGAAGGAACGAACAGGAAAGCACAAGAATAAACTTTTTCATAAACAATTGATTTATTAGTTGAGGAACTAATTACTGCATTTAAATATCTATTTTGTTATTCTTTGAAATTTGTAAGCTACGCCTCCGCCGATAAAAAATTCTTTAGAAATTCCTGTCTCAATATAAAGTCCCAAACGATTATTAAAAAAGTAATGAAACCCTACTATCCCTCCGGCTCCAAAATCATTGGTTTTATAATTCAGACTATCCCTGTAAATATTTGTTCGATCATAAACAAGGGCACGTGTTATATAACCGGCAAAGCTGGTTATATATAAATCTGCTTTTTCATTTTGTAGAAAGATAGAGCCAACATGCAGTGTACCTCTTAAACCAATGTCCCATCCCTTCCAGACATCTTTATAACCAACTTGAGGATTATCAAATTGGTCGAAACTATAGGTATAAGCAATGTAAGGTCCGAAACTAAAAATTTTATGAAGAGAATATTCTGCGTGAAAATCCAAAGTAGGAATCCCGCTATTTTCTGTGGATTTTAATCCTGTTGGATAACCGTAGCCTGAGGACGCCCCTAAATTAATTATAAGGCTACCTTTATTTGTTTGCGCTTGCGCTAATAATATGAATTGTGATGACATTGTAAAAAGTAGAAGCCTTACATTTTTCATAAACAATTAATTTATTGGTTGAGGAATCAGTTACTGCATTTGTAGGCATTGAACTTAAAATCTAAACGGCCATCTTTTAACTCAATGATTTTGCCACTGCCGTTTTGCTCAAGCAGAATCAGGTCAAACTCTTCGGAAATAATTCGGTTTTGAAAGTCAATCTTTGTTATTATGAATTTACTTCCAAAAAGAGGGCTTCCAAAAATACCAGAGTTACCACTCCAGTTTTCCCTTTGAAAATCCACGCCAATAGAATCTGTTTTATCCCCTGCTGAAGTTATCGTGCTTATAAGTGCGGAAGGAATTGACAACGTAGATGATTTGCCACCATTTACACGTGCAAATTGAAAGTCAATTCCATTCGGCACTGCACCACCTGATACACCATATCTTGCAGAATACTCACGACATGGATCTTGTCCAAAACACACTTTGCATACGGCACCCATACTTCTCCATTAATAGTAAAACCAATCGTATTTTTTCCTTCCTGTGTAGCAGGCGGCAGTACTGCATTTTTAGTAGGGTCTTCTTTGCAGCTAAAATTTAATAGTAAGAAAGAAGTTAGGAAAATAAAAAAGGTTTTCATATAAAAGATTTTTAAGTTAAAAAACTTGTTTGTAACGCCTTGCTATCTTCTTTGCTACACAGCTATTAGAGTGTCCATTAGGGTTGGTTCAACTTGTAAAGGGGCTGTCTTAAAAGTAAAATTTTAAGTCAGCCCCTTTATTTTGTTTGCTTGTTAGCTGTTGATATGCTCCACATAACATATCAGTAGGAAAGTGAAGAAAAAAGCAGTTTTAGGCTGCTTTTT
>JBMOKQ010000064.1:0-4366 GCA_049324295.1 Bacteroidota bacterium | reverse complement strand
TTGAATTTGCTCTTTATATTTGTTACAGACGTGATCGTAAATTCGAATCAGATTATTTGTTAGCATGAATATCTAACGAATTTCTTTCACGTCTATTTTATTCCAATTTCAACCCCTGATTCGCATAGTTTTATGAATAATTGTCAGATAAACGATTATCAAACTTAAAGTATGGTTTAATACAGCATCATGCTGGTTGCTTTGAACAGGTTTGATGTATAACTAACTTTAGATGTATGGTTACTGATGAAAACGAGTACACTATGAAAATGTATAAAGTTTGTTTGCGTATCGTGCTGTTGATAGCAGTTTTGGTACAGGGTATGTTTACTGCTTCTGCACAAAGCGGCGACCAGATACTGGATGGTATTGGTGAAACCGGATTGATTGCGCGTTATCTTTTTAATGGTAATACCCGTGACTGGTCGAGAAATAACCTGCATGGTCGTCCGGGTACACAGGTGAAATTTGCAGATGATCCGCGTTTTGGAAAAGTATTATCACTATCGGGTGATAGCAGCTCCTATATCAGTTTACCCGGTGAAGCACTTACCGATCTTGAATCGCTTAGTATTACAGGATGGATCAACCTCAGATCTCAGAAAGCTGGTCAGCGTTTCTTTGACTTCGGACAAAATGCATCCAAACATTTTTTTGCAGCACCTGCCGGAGCCGGCGCACAACAGGGGTTACTTGCAGCAGTAACAACAGGAGATCAGAAAGGAATAGCAGCTCCGGGCATAGAACAAAACAGATGGATACATCTTACCATTGTAATTGATATCCCTTCAAAAAACCTGGTTACCTATGTAGATGGTAAAGCGGTAGGTGAATCAAAAGAAATTCCCAAAGAACTCACTGATGTATTTGGTCAGCAAACTGCAGATAAGCAACTTTATATCGGTAAATCATTAGTTCCGGGAGATCCTTTCCTGGATGCCATGATTCGCGATTTTCGTATTTATCGTGTTCCATTAAATACCACACAGATCGGCAGCGTATTTAATAACTCACGCAGGGGTATTAACCAGGGAGGTGTGAACCAGCGCAGGGTAGAAGAGTATCTCCCCAAATTTGCAGCTACAGAACCCCAATTGTATACCGCTTATTTAACCAGTGTATCGGATGTAAAAGTAGAAACAGAAGCAGGCAGTTTACCACGCTTACCAGGTTATACAACCGGTACTTATAAAGACGGATTCAAAGGCCCGAAAGTGCGTGTTGTATGGCCGGCGGATGTAGATAATACTGCAGTATTAAAAACCGGTACCTACACCATTACCGGACGTGTGGCCGGCACCGGTTTTCAACCTAAAGCAATTGTAACGGTTAAAGCTCCGGGTAAATTTAAAGCACCAGTTTTAAAACTGCAGGCATTTGATTTAAAACAGGTTACATTACAAAATGATCCGCATGGACATCAATCGAAATTTGTGGAGAACCGCGATAAGTTTGTGAACACACTGGCTAAAACCGATCCCAATTCATTCCTTTATATGTTCCGTCATGCATTTGGACAGCAACAACCCGAAGGCGCAAAACCTTTGGGTGTATGGGATAGCCGCGATACCAAATTAAGAGGTCATGCAACCGGTCACTACCTTACTGCTATTGCACAGGCTTATGCAGGTACAGGATATGATAAAACACTTCAGGCCAATTTCGCGCAGAAAATGGAGCAGATGGTGAATACTTTGTATGAATTAGCTCAATTATCAGGCAAACCCAAAACAGCAGGTGGGCCAGGTGTATCGAACCCTGCGCTTGTACCTGTTGGACCGGGTAAAAAAGAGTATGATTCTGATTTGAGTGATACGGCTATCCGCAACGATTACTGGAACTGGGGCAAGGGTTTTATTAGTGCTTATCCGCCCGATCAGTTTATTATGCTCGAAAAAGGAGCCAAGTATGGCGGACAGAAAACCCAGGTTTGGGCACCTTATTATACACTGCATAAAATGCTCGCCGGTTTAACCGATGTGTATGAAGTAAGCGGTAATAAAAAAGCACTGGAGATTGCATCAAACATGGGTGAATGGGTATATGCCCGTTTGAGTAAAGTGCCAACAGATACACTTATAAAAATGTGGAATACGTATATAGCAGGTGAGTTTGGCGGTATGAATGAATCGATGGCTCGTTTGTATCGTATTACGGGATCGCCCAATCATTTAAAGACGGCACAGTTGTTTGACAATATCAGGGTGTTTTTTGGTGATACCAAACATTCGCACGGACTCGCCAAAAATGTGGATCTGTTCCGTGGCTTGCATGCCAACCAGCATATACCTCAGGTAGTGGGAAGTGTAGAAACATACCTCGCCACCAACAATCCTGAATACTATCGTATAGCCGATAATTTCTGGTATAAAATGGTGAATGATTATATGTACAGTATTGGTGGTGTTGCAGGTGCACGTAACCCGGCCAATGCAGAATGTTTTATTGCACAACCTGGTACCTTATACGAAAATGGTTTCGCAGCAGGTGGACAGAATGAAACCTGTGCTACCTATAACATGCTGAAACTTACCGGTAACCTGTTCCTGTTTGATCAGAAACCTGAATACATGGATTATTATGAACGTAGTTTGTATAACCATATCCTTGCATCGGTAGCAGAGCATACGCCGGCCAATACTTATCATGTGCCGCTGAAACCGGGTTCTATCAAACAGTTTGGTAACCCTAATATGACAGGTTTCACCTGTTGTAATGGTACTGCTATTGAAAGCAGTACCAAGCTGCAAAACTCTATTTACTTTAAAAGTAAAGACAATAAGGTGCTTTATGTAAACCTTTATGTACCATCAACACTGGATTGGACAGAACGTAATGTAACAATTGAACAAACTACCAGTTTTCCTAATGAAGACCAGACAAAATTAACAGTAAAGGGAAGTGGAAAATTTGATGTGCATGTACGTGTACCAGGATGGGCCACCGGCGGATTTATAGTGAAGATTAATGGTAAGGAACAAAAGCTGCAGACCAGGCCAGGTAGTTACCTGAAAATAAGTCGCAACTGGAAAAATGGGGATGTCATTGAATTGAAAATGCCTTTCCGGTTTCACCTCGATCCGGTAATGGATCAGCAGAATATTGCCAGTTTGTTTTATGGACCGATATTACTTGCGGCACAGGAACCTGAAGCAAGAAAAGAATGGAGAAAAATAACACTGGATGCAAATGATATCAGTAAATCAATCAGCGGAGATCCGAAGTTATTACAGTTTAAAATTGATGATGTGGTATTCAAACCATTCTATGAAACGTATGGCAGACATTCAGTGTACCTGGATGTGAAGCTAAAGTGAGACTGGGATGGGTTAGGATTATGTTTAAAAGGAGATTGAGTACTCAATCTCCTTTTTTGTAGGGGTTGTGTTTGTTGATAGCTTCCTGATTTGTTTATTCGCTACCAATGATTTTATTTGACTGATGACTATCTGGTTGAGTTATTTTACTCTTTCCGGCTGTGAAAGTCAGTGTTGCATAAAAGCAGTATTGATACTTTCCAGATTGGATAATACCACTAATTGTTCAATAGAAGCCAGGTCGCGGATATTGCCATCGGTATCGGGGGGGTATGCCGCGATAGTATCGGTGTGAATGCGGTAGTTGATTTTCGAAAAGAGTGCATTGCAGGTTCCATTCGAGTTTCAGGCGATTGTTTTCATCGGCCTTTAAATGTTGAAACTCTTTTATTACCTACAACTCAATTGAACAAGGATGATTATGACAGATCATAACAATCATGAGGAATCTGCGTTCTGTTTTCCCTTCAATAATGCTTCGGAAGAACTGCGGGGAATGTTTAAAAAAGAGAACACGCTGCAGAGAAAAACGTCCCCGATCTCTCACCTGCGGTGATAGGAGGGTCCATAGGACTCCTTTGGAGAGATGATGCGGGGAACACCCTGCGAAGAATGAAATTAGATCACCCCTAACCCCGTTGTAGGGGTTACACAAGGTAGCCGCCGCCCAAATGTTCCCGGGAAATGTATTATCCCGGAGGGGTAACATACACACGCATAAAACACATTTCAATTAATACCGGTTTACAAAATAATTCATTCTTTATGCGAAGGTTTGTGACCCACACGGGGTCATAAAAAATCAGTTCCCATACATTGAGTTACCTTGTGTAACACCTACGGGGTGAGAAGAAATTTTTTCCCTAATCAGGAAATAAGGTTTTATCAATGTTTGGAATAATGCGCAATGCATTTTTTTCTCAGCATCGTCTCTCCAAAGGAGTCCTATGGACCCTCTTAAGCCGAAGGCTTTAGATTGGGGACGTTGCGTGTGCTACACAGCCTGAGTGTATCTATTAGTTGTTACCTGTGTGTATGTTGGCGAGTGT
>JBMOKQ010000063.1:0-73067 GCA_049324295.1 Bacteroidota bacterium | reverse complement strand
AAGTGCAAAAATGGTCAAGGGAACGAAACAAAGAAAAGTGTGTAATAGAATGGAAATTTACACGGCAGGATGCGGATAAAAAACTCGCAAAACACTATGTTTCATAATTAATTTGTCAATACACTAGATATCAACCTGCCGAGAATTGATGGTAAAGAAGTACTAAACATCATGAAAAATGATCCCGTATTAAAAACCATTCCAGTTATCATGCTAACTACATCTTCAGCAGATGCGGACATACAGGAATCTTATGCAAATCATGCCAATTGTTATGTGATAAAACCGGTTGACCTTAATAAATTCATGGATGTAATACGCAGTATTGAAGATTACTGGGTATCTATCGTTAAACTTCCCGGTAAACCCTAATTTATACTATTAAACACGTTTAATATCTGCACCAATCTTTCTCAGTCGTTCATCAATCTGCTGGTAGCCCCTGTCAATCTGTTCAATATTCTGTATTACACTTTTCCCTTCTGCACTCAAAGCTGCAATCAATAATGCCTGTCCGGCACGAATATCAGGACTACTCATCGTAATACCACGAAGATTGTTTTTCCTGCCCAAACCAATAACAGTGGCTCTGTGTGGATCGCAAAGAATAATCTGTGCACCCATATCAATCAGTTTATCTACAAAGAATAAACGGCTCTCAAACATTTTCTGGTGTACCAATACACTGCCTCTTGCCTGTGTGGCAACAACCAATATAATACTGAGTAAATCGGGTGTAAAACCCGGCCAAGGATGATCGGATATGGTAAGAATACCACCATCCATAAAAGTCTGTATTTCATATACATCCTGGGCAGGAATATAAATATCATCATCCTGTATGGAAAACTGTATGCCCAGCTGACTGAACTTTTCAGGAATGATGCCGAGATGTTTTACACCGGCATTTTTTATCGTAAGCTCACTTTGTGTCATGGCTGCAAGACCTAAGAAGCTTCCAATTTCAATCATGTCTGGTAACATGCGATGTTCAGTTCCCCCAAGTTCAGCGACGCCTTCAATGGTTAACAGGTTGCTGCCGATACCACTTATTTTTGCACCCATACGGTTAAGCATACTGCAAAGCTGCTGCAGGTATGGCTCACAAGCGGCATTGTAAATCTGTGTAATACCTTCTGCCAACACAGCTGCCATCACAATATTAGCTGTTCCGGTTACAGAAGGTTCATCCAGCAGCATATAACCGCCTTTAAGTTGTTGTGCCGATAATTTGAAACAACTCTGTGCATCATCATACTCAAATTTTGCACCTAGTTTTTCAAAACCAATAATATGTGTGTCAAGTCGTCGTCTTCCAATTTTATCGCCACCTGGTTTTGGTATATACGCTTTTTTAAAACGAGCCAGCATGGGTCCGGCCAGCATTACACTACCGCGTAAGCGGCCACCTTTTTTTCTGAAGCCATCAGACGACAGATAATCCATATCAATATTGTCGGCTTTAAAACGGTAAGTGTCAGCGTTTAGTTTTTCTGTTTTCACACCCATGTTCTGAAGTAATTCAATCAACAGGTTTACATCGAGAATATCTGGAATATTTGAAACGGTCATTTCAGCGTCGGTAAGTACAACGGCTGATAATATTTGTAATGCCTCATTTTTGGCCCCTTGTGGAATAATTTCTCCTTTCAGGCGATTGCCGCCACGTACTTCAAATGAACCCATAATACTTGCTTAAATGGTTGTATATACGAATGTAATAAATGGCCGCCTGTAAATGAATAATTGAATGAAAAAGCCCCAACGATTTTATCGTGGGGCCTCAGAAAAAAAACATCTGGAATAATTTAATAACGTTTTTTGAACTGCCCGCCACCGTTGTTATTGCGGTTATTGTTGTTATTACGTCCGCCACCGTTGTTATTGCGGTTATTGTTGTTATTACGTCCGCCACCACTGTTGTTGCGGTTATTGTTATTACCGCTATTACGGTTACGTCCGCCAAAGTTTTGCTGCCAGCGCCCGCCACGCCCGCCACTACCATATTCATCGCGCTCAAAATTCTGGTTACGGTGTTTAATATATGGGGTATTGCTGAATTCAAGTTCACCACCAGTAATACTGTTCAACTCACTCCTGATGGCATCATCATGCACCAGCTCTTTGTGCCAGTTGCTATACGCTAGTTTCATATAATAGGCTATGGCATGTGCAAAGCCTGCTTTTTTCTCCGGATCCTCTTCTTTCAGTGCCTTATCAATCACCACTTCCAGGTTTTTCCCCAGGTGAGCATATTTCGGATGCCTTTTAGGATAAGGAAGCGGATCGGGTTTCAGCTTATACGTTTCTTTTTGTGGGATAGGGTATGGACTGTCAACATCGAGTTTAAAATCGCTGATAAAAAACAGGTGGTCCCATAATTTATGACGAAAATCCTCCACATTCTTAAGGTGAGGGTTCAGAAAACCCATCAGTTCAATTACAGACTGTGCCTGTTGCTGTCTTTTTTCACGATCCTCAATGGTCAGTAAATAGTCTACCATTTTATGTACATGACGACCATATTCACGCATACCCAGGTAACTTCTAGAAGTATTATATTCCATGTAGTGTTAATAAATGCAGCAACAAATGTAAGCATTTCGGGGCTTTGAGCGGCAGATTTCGATCGGGCAAGCGTTAAAGAAATCATTTTTTCAGCACTCCGCCGGGCTGTTTATCTTCGCAACATGGAACAGATTGTGCAACAGATAGAGCAGTATAAACAGGAAATGCAGGCTTTTGAGGCCAATACCCCCGATTTGGTGGAAGCTTTCCGTATAAAATACCTCGGTACCAAAGGACTGGTAAAAGCAGTAATGGGTGAAATGAAAAATGTACCGGTAGAGCAGAAAAAAGCATTCGGGCAAATACTCAATGAATTTAAAGAGTTTGCAGAAACACGTTACAATTCATTAAAAGAAGAATCAGGTGATCAGGCCGACGACGCTGTTACAGCAAAAGACATTACGCTGCCTGGCGATCTTTTTCCTGTTGGAACAAGACATCCATTGAACCTAGTACGTAACCAGATTATTTCCATCTTCCGCAGATTGGGTTTTGCAGTTGCAGAAGGACCTGAGATTGAAGATGACTGGCATAATTTCGGTGCCATGAACCTGCCCGAGGATCATCCGGCGCGCGACATGCAGGATACATTTTATATCAGTCAGAACCCCGACTGGTTATTGCGTACTCATACCAGTAGTGTGCAGGCACGTGTTATGGAAACACAGAAGCCGCCCATACGTGTAATTTGTCCGGGAAGAGTGTACAGAAACGAAACCATCAGCGCGCGTGCACATTGTTTCTTTCACCAGGTGGAAGGATTGTATATTGACGAGAACGTAAGTTTTGCCGACCTCAAACAAACCCTTTACTTTTTTGTGCAGGAAATGTTTGGTCAGCATGTAAAAGTGCGTTTCAGACCCAGTTATTTTCCATTTACGGAACCCAGCGCCGAGATGGATATCAGTTGTCTGATCTGCGGTGGCGACGGATGTAATATCTGTAAACATACCGGCTGGGTAGAAATACTGGGAAGTGGAATGGTGCATCCTAAAGTGCTGGAAAATTTTGGTATCGATTCAACCAAATACACAGGCTTTGCATTCGGAATGGGTATTGAACGTATTACGCAGTTAAAATACCAGGTAAACGATCTTCGTCTTTACTCACAAAATGATGTAAGATTTTTAAAACAGTTTACAGGAGTTGTCTGATAAGAGGCTTATGGTTCATGGCTTATAGCAGGATATATTTTTGCTATAAGCCATGAATCATAAGCTATCAGCTAAAACCCCAACCCATGCTCCACGCAACCAAAGGCATAGTGCTGCGAACAGTAAAGTATGGTGATACCAGTATCATTAGCACTGTTTATACAGAATTGTTTGGCATACAGAGTTACCTGGTGAAAGGGGTAAGGCAAAGCACCAAAACATCATCCGGCAAAGCATCTTATTTTCAGCCATCGGCTTTACTCGATATGGAAGTGTACCATAATGAGCTGAAACAATTGCAGTTTGTAAAAGAGTATCGCTGGAGTTATTTATATGAAGCGGTATTGTCAGATGTGGTAAAATACGCTGTGGCCATGTACATGATTGAAATGCTGCAACATAGCCTGAAACAACCCGAGGCCAATCCTGAATTGTTTTACCTGATTGAAGACAGTCTCAAACAATTAGACAAAGGAAATGAAACTTTAACGGCCAATCTCCCTCTCTATTTTATTGTGCACCTGGCAACTGAACTTGGGTTTAAACCACAGGGAAACTATACTGCTGCAACACCTGTTTTCGATTTGCAGGAAGGTATATTTGTTGCTCATATACCTGCACATCCTTATTACCTGGAAAGTTTACAGGCAGAAGTAACATCTCAACTAAACGAACTGCAATTTTATAACCAGCTTGAGAATATAAAGCTGAACCGCGCCATCAGAAGAAATTTATTGGAATCCTATCAAACCTATATGGCATTGCATATTGCAGACTTTGGTGAACTTAAAACACTTGCCATTCTGCAGGAAGTTTTAAGCTGATTATTTTCCCATCCCCGGATTTAAATCCGGCGCAATAAAGGAGATTAAAAAAGTCTAGTAACATTCTTTGTGCTTTCTAACAAAAGAACGCCAGGCTTTTTTCCCTTTTCAAAACTTCCTAAAAGATCATCCATACCCAATGCTTTGGCGCCGTTTAATGTGGCGGCTTGTAAAAGTGTGATCAGCGATATATGTGGAAAATGTAGCAGCAGTGTTTTTATTTCTTCCAGTATGTTTAACTGGTGATTACTGGCTAAGCTATCGGTGCCAATGCAGATAGTTAATTTGTTTTGCAGCATAAGATCAACTGCCGGCAAAATGTTTTCAATATATAAATTGGCGTTGGGGCAAAGGCAAAATGATACAGGTACATTACTTTCAAGAACAAGATCAATATCATCCTGGTTTATAAAACTGTTATGAACAAGCATTACATGTTTTCCCTGCTGCATTTGATGGAAGTATGTGGGCAGACTATTTGTTCCCGGAGCTTTGAAAGAAGGGTTGTTGATATGCATTGTTTCATACAAACGGATAAAATCGCCTGTTCCACTTTGAAACAATTCATTTTCTGCTTTTGATTCCTGATTGTGTATGGTTAGAGCCTGTTCAATAAAATAAGGCCGCATCAAAATCCATAATTCAGGTGATACAGAATAAGGTGCATGTGGCGACAAGCTGGTATGAGTAGGAAAGGTTTGTTGAAAAGCATGGTAATGCTCCAGTGATCTTTCCATTCGCATTTCAGCAATCAACGGGTTCCAGCCACTTACTTCAATAAAGTTGTGGTAGTGTAAGCGGTTCAGTTTTTTTTGTGACAGTGTAAATGTATTGTTACAGATATCGCCAACAGCAACAATGCCTGCTGCCAGCATATCATTTTCTCCTTTTTCAATCGCAGCTAAAATTTCGTCTTCCGGGAAATGTCGTTGAGTAACTACCTGTAATACAAAATCAACAAGTCCGGTATGTTCTGCAATCAGCCCTTTCATATGACTGAGTTCCAGGTGGCAATGTGCATTGATAAAACCGGGACAGAGAATTCCATTTAATTGTTGTACATCTTCTCCTGCTTCATTAGTACTAACAATCGCTTCAATAGTACCATCATGTTTTACAATCAGCACAAAATTTTCATCCAGCATTTCTGTGCCGGTAAACAATTGACTGGCTTTGAATTTATGGTACAACAGAATGATGATTGATTGTTGGCGAAGTTATTGGATAAAGTGTTGATGAGGCGGGAATATTTGAAGACATTTTATGTAAGACTTAAACTTTCCTTCCAATCTTTCCCTATCTTAATTGCAGCTATAGAACAAATTTACTTAGCATTAAAAAATGCAACATGAAAAAAATCATCCTGATCTGGTTTCTTTATATCAGTTTTACAACCCATGCCCAAACATCCGATGTATCAGGTGAAAAAGCGATTAAAGAAACTATTAATTCTTTTTTCCTGTCATTAGAAAAGCAAGACACAGTATTATTTAAAAGTGTGGTATTAATTGATGGACAAATATGGAGGG
Organism: Bacteroidota bacterium; assembly: GCA_049324295.1. Lineage (GTDB taxonomy): Bacteria > Bacteroidota > Bacteroidia > Chitinophagales > Chitinophagaceae > Sediminibacterium. Next base: position 66,992 of record JBMOKQ010000063.1, on the reverse strand, counting down.
TATCGAATGCTTCAAACCCGAAAAAATATGATGTGAGAGACTTTAGAGCTGATATTAATAAATTGATTTCAAAAAATAAGATAAAAGAAATCCCTCACCGGTTTGAAATTAAAATACATAGTGGTATCGCTATGGCATGGGTACCGTATGAGTTCCGGGTGAATGAAAAATTCTCTCATTGTGGTACAGATATTTTTACATTGATTCAGACATCAACAGGGTGGAAAATTGTAAACTTGTCTTATAGTATTGATAAAACAGGTTGTGAGGAATTAAAGAGGGGGCAATAAAACCGTTAGTAAAAATTATATATGTATGAAATTATCAGCGAAACAAGCCAACGAACTGATGAATCTTTTAAAAGTCCGTTTTGAAAAAAACACAAAGCGACATAAAGGCATTGAATGGAGCAAAGTAGAAGCAAGATTGAAAGCCAATGCTGATAAAATCTGGTCGCTCAATGAAATGGAAAAAACAGGTGGAGAGCCCGATGTGATTGGGCAGGATAAAAAAACAGGTGCATTTATTTTTGCTGATTGTTCTGCAGAAAGTCCGGTAGGCCGCAGAAGTTTATGTTACGATCGTGAGGCATTAGATAACCGTAAAGAATTTAAACCTGCTGATACTGCTATTGATATGGCCAAAGCAATGGGTGTTGACATCTTAGATGAAGCAGCATACAGAAACCTACAGACACTCGGAAACTTTGATACCAAAACCTCCAGTTGGTTAAAAACACCCGAAGCTATCCGTAAACATGGTGGCGCCATTTTCGGCGATTGTCGTTATCATCATGTGTTTGTGTATCATAATGGTGCAGGTTCCTATTATGCGGCAAGGGGTTTCAGAGCATCTTTATTTGTATAAAATGTCTTTTTTTCTCTTAGCCGTTTATATAATTAAAGATTTAGTTGATAAAGCGACTGTACCTTAGCAATTCAATTAATTCTGATGAACGCACTTTTTAAAACTCTGGAAACCAGTCGCAAAAATTACCTGCGTTTTATAGAACCGTTTACATTGGAACAACTCAATAAGGTTCCTGAAGGGTTTAACAATAATATTATCTGGAATGTGGGTCATATCATCGTGGTGCAACAATCATTGGTCTATCGTTTGTCGAGCCATACTATGAATGTAACTGATGAATTGTTCGAGCTGTATAAACCTGGTAGCAAACCAGAGAGAGTTATTATGCAAACAGAAGTTGATGAACTTAAACAACTGCTGATTACGCTTTGTGAGCAAACAAGAACCGATGTTGAAAAAGGTGTTTTCACCGGCTTTACTGAAAGAATGACGGTTACCGGTTTTCATCTTACATCTTTAGCAGATGCACTGGAGTTCAATAACTACCATGAAGGGTTGCACCTGGGAATGATGATGAGCCTGCGTAAACTGGTATAATCTGCTGAGCCGGCTTTTATTGTTTTTTAATGTCAATAAAACGTGAAAACAGATTTTCTGCTAGTTCAGTGCTTATTTATAGGTACTTTTGCTAACGAATATGTTGACCCAGAGTAAAAATCGTAAGCATAACCACATCAGACACACCTGCAAAACAATCGCAGGTTCATTGGTTTTGATGACCTGGTTATTTATGTTTTTTGCAGGTTCCCTAAAAGCAAATGTCAGTACAGGTGCTTTTCAGCTGGCTAAAACCGGGAAAACAATTATTGCTTCCAAAACCAATCCGGCAGATCTGCCGGTAAATCCCTCCGAACCAATTCCATTACCTGAGGACCCGGAATCTTGTATAGCAGAACTGGAGGATCAGGCCACAGACGATAAAAAAATCTGTTCAACCATCTATTTTATACAGTTGCTCACTCTACAGCAAACAACTGAAATACAGGCAGTACAATCCTTTCATTATACCCAGGCTATACAACAACGCATAGCTATTCCTCTTTTTGTACTTCATCATTCCTGGAAAAGTTACCTATCCTGATTTTTTTGATGTTGAAAATATGCATAATGCCAATGGCATGATGTACAACTGTGTCGCGTGATTTCTCACCGGATACAGCCTCTTATATATTCTTTAGTCAATCAAAAAAATCATGAAGCAATTTTTTATTTCTACCATTAGTGTAGCCGTATTATTTGTAGCCGGCTGTAAAGAACATAAAGTTGAAAAACAGGAAGAAACCCGTTTTGTTGTAACAAGTCCTGTGCAGAAAGACACCACTATTCACCAGGAATATGTTTGTCAGATACACTCTATTCAACATATTGAATTAAGAACACTTGAAAAAGGCTACCTACAGAATATCTACGTTAACGAAGGCCAGTATGTGAAAAAAGGACAACTGATGTTTCAGGTAATGCCTTTGATATACCAGGCTGAAACACAGAAAGCAGAAGCCGAAGTAAACTATGCTAAAATCGAATACCAGAATACCAAACAGTTGGCCGACAGTAATATCGTTTCAAAAAACGAACTGGCATTGGCGAAAGCGAGACTCGATAAAGCCCAGGCCGAATTATCGCTTGCAAAAGCACATTTGGCTTTTACAGAAATCAGGGCTCCTTTCGATGGTATTATGGATCGTTTCCATGTACGTTTGGGTAGTTTGGTAGATGAAGGAGAATTACTGACCACACTTGCCGATAACAGCAAAATGTGGGTGTATTTCAATGTGCCAGAAGCTGAATACCTGGATTATGTTACCCGGAAAAAATCGAACACTGATGCTGTAGTAAAACTACAAATGGCCAACAGGCAACTGTTCGACCAGAATGGTGTGGTTGAAACCATTGAAGCCGACTTCAACAATGAAACAGGTAATATTCCTTTCAGGGCAACTTTCCCGAATCCGAAACAAATTCTAAGGCATGGTGAAACAGGTAATATTCTCATGCCTGTTGTGTTAAAACATGCTTTGATTATTCCACAGAAAGCAACTTTTGAAATTCTCGATAAAAAGTTTGTTTACGTAATCGATAAAGACAATAAAGTTCAATCAAGACAAATTACAGTTGGTACGGAGCTTCCACACCTGTATGTAGTAATAGATGGACTAGCAGACAGTGATAAAATCCTCGTGGAAGGATTAAGGAAAGTGAAGAATGGTCAGAAAATCCAGTTTGAATTCATGGATCAGCAAAAAGTATTGGCCAACCTGAATACGTTACATGCAGAATAATGTAAGAACCTTAAAACCAAAGTAAGATGTTTAATAAATTTATTCAAAGGCCGGTTCTTGCTATTGCCATATCCCTGGCTATTATTTTCCTGGGTTTTCTGGCAGTAAATACAAGACCGATATCACAGTTCCCCGAAATTGCCCCTCCACGGGTAAATATCTTCATTGCATATCCTGGCTCCAGTGCCGATGTATTGGTAAAGTCTACGCTTATTCCCCTCGAAAGAGCAATTAATGGAGTACAGGGTATGCAATACATTATTTCCGATGCTACCAGTGCCGGCGAGGCAACCATCCAGATTATTTTTGAGCCTGGTACAGATCCCAATGCTGCGGTGGTAAACATTAAAACCAGGGTAGATCAGGTAATGAATAACCTGCCACCACTGGTACAACGTGAAGGTGTAATCATTACACCTATTCAGCCGAGTATGTTGATGTATGTGAACCTGTTCAGTACAGACAAAAACGCTGATGAAAAGTTCCTGTATAACTATGCCAACGTACATATTTTGCCCGAGCTGCAAAGGATCAGTGGTATGGGACGTGCACAGATACTGGGCAGCCGTCAGTATGCCATGCGTGTGTGGCTGAAACCCGACAGGATGCGTGCTTACAATATTTCAACCGATGAAGTAATGGAAGCTATCAACGAGCAGAGTGTAATTGGCAGACCAGGTAGAATTGGCCAAAGCTCTGGTAAAACAGCACAGTCGCTCGAGTATGTATTAACCTATAAAGGAAGGTTTAATCAGCCTGAAGAGTATGAAAACATCATCATCAAATCAAATCCCGATGGTGAGATACTGAAGCTGAAAGATATTGCTGAAGTAGAGTTGGGTAGTGAGTTTTTCGATATCTACTCCAATAAAGACGGCTACCCTGCCGCATCTATCGTACTCAAACAAAACTTTGGTAGCAATGCAAGTAAGGTAATTGAGCAGGTAAAGGAAAAACTGACTGAGCTGAAATCCGATTTCCCGCCAGGTATGAGTTACGATATCAACTACGACGTATCCAAGTTCGTGGACGCCTCGGTTGAAAAAGTCATCCATACGCTTGTTGAAGCGTTTATACTGGTGGCATTTGTGGTGTTTATATTCCTCGGCGACTGGCGTTCAACCTTAATTCCCATCCTGGCGGTACCTGTATCGCTTATTGGTGCATTTGTGTTTATGCAGATGTTTGGGTTAACCATCAACCTTATTACACTCTTTGCACTCGTACTTGCCATTGGTATTGTGGTCGATAATGCCATTGTAGTGGTGGAAGCCGTGCACGTGAAGATGGAAGAAGAACACCTCACACCATATAAGGCGGTTAAACGTGTATTGAGTGAAATTGGTGGTGCCATTATTGCCATTACACTGATTATGACAGCGGTGTTTGTGCCGGTAGCATTTATGACAGGTCCGGTAGGTATTTTCTATCGCCAGTTCTCTATTACCATGGCAAGCTCTATTGTACTATCTGGTTTGGTGGCTTTAACACTCACACCAGTACTCTGCGCCATGATCCTTAAAAACACACATGGTCAGAAAAAAAGAAGATCGCCTGTGCGTATGTTCATTGACTGGTTCAACAAGCGCTTCGATAAACTAACCGACAGGTATACCTGGTTGTTGAAACTGATTGTTAACAGACGTCTTGTAACCTATGGCATGCTTGCTGCTTTTGCATTTGGCATTTTCGAGGTAAACAAAACGCTTCCTTCGGGCTTTATTCCGAATGAAGACCAGGGGATGATCTATGCCATCATTCAAACACCTCCGGGAAGTACACTTGAAAGAACCAATGATGTATCGCGTAAACTGCAAAAAATAGCAGAAGAAGTAGATGGCATTCAGTCGGTATCGTCGCTGGCAGGTTATGAAATATTAACCGAAGGTCGTGGTTCTAATGCCGGTACCTGTATCATTAACCTGAAAGACTGGTCGGAACGTAAAGAATCGGTACACGAAATTATTGAAGAGCTGGAAGAAAAAACCAAAGACCTCGGAGCGGTGGTGGAATATTTTGAACCACCATCCGTACCAGGTTATGGTTCTTCAGATGGTTTCTCGCTTCGTTTGTTAGACAAGAATAGTACAGTAGATTACCAGGACTTCGATAAAGTGAACACTGCGTTCATGGATGCGCTGAAGAAAAGAAAAGAACTGTTGGGTCTCTTTACTTTCTATGCAGCGAATTACCCGCAGTATGAACTGATTATAGATAATGAACTGGCTATGCAGAAGGGGGTATCTATTGGTAAAGCCATGGATAACCTCGATATCCTGATCGGCAGTACTTATGAACAAGGTTTTGTGCGATTCAATACATTCTTTAAAGTGTATACACAATCTGCTCCTGAATATAGAAAACTGCCTTCAGATATCCTGAACCTGTACATCAAGAATAACCGCGATGAAATGGTTCCTTATTCAGCATTCATGACGATGAAGAAAACACAGGGCCCCAACGAAATTACCCGCTTTAACTTGTATACATCGTCATCTATCAGAGGTGTTCCTGCAAATGGTTATACCAGTGGCGATGCAATTAAAGCCATTCAGGAAGTAGCCAAAGAAACACTGCCCAAAGGGTATGATATAGCCTGGGAAGGTTTGTCGTACGATGAGGCACGACGTGGTAATGAAGCCATCTATATTTTCATTGTGGTATTGTTATTCGTTTACCTCGTATTGGCTGCACAGTATGAAAGCTTTATAATACCACTGGCAGTAATCTTATCGTTGCCTGTTGGGGTATTCGGTTCATTCATATTATTGAAGTGGATGGGATTATCGAATAATATCTACGCGCAGATCAGCTTAATTATGCTGGTGGGTTTGTTGGGTAAGAATGCGGTATTGATTGTTGAGTTTGCAGTACAGAAACATTTGCAGGGCGCTTCCGTACTTGATGCAGCTATTGAAGGTGCAAGGGTGCGCTTCCGTCCGATTCTGATGACTTCATTTGCCTTTATTGCGGGATTGATTCCATTGGTATTTGCCAGCGGCCCTGGTGCCAAGGGTAACCATACTATTGGTACATCTGCATTGGGTGGTATGTTGTTCGGAACCATTTTCGGGGTCATAATCGTACCAGGTTTGTATTACATTTTTGGTAAACTAACAGAGGGTAAGAAACTGATCCGTGATGAAGATGAAAACCCACTTAGTGAAGACTTTGTTGAAAGTAGCTCAGAAAGTTCACTGGCAAAAAGAATCAAGAAAATCATCAAAAAAATTGGTAATAAAAATGAATCAACTAACTAAACATAAGTTATTGCTGATGTTGGCGGCATTCTCTGTATTTGCAGCCTGTAAAGTGCCGCAGATAACAGGGAAAACTGAAACAGCAAACATACCTGTACAGTTTGGTCAGCAAACAGATACGACTAATATGGTAGCCACAAAGTGGCGCAATTATTTCTCCGATCCGGGTCTTGCTGTACTGATCGATACTGCTTTAAAAAATAACCAGGAACTGAATATTATGCTTCAGGAAATGGAAATCAGCAGAAACGAAATCAGGGTAAGAAAAGGAGAATACATGCCATTTGTAAACTTACAGGCAGGTATCGGTTACGATAAAGCCGGTGAATATACGCGCAATGGTGCGGTAGAAGAAGGGCTTGAAATAAAACCCGGTAAAGCATTCCCTAAACCACTGGGCGATTATATGATAGGCGCAGTAGCGAGTTGGGAACTGGATGTATGGAATAAATTACACAATGCTACCAAAGCGGCAGCACTGCGTTACCTCTCTACCATAGAAGGTAAAAACTTTATGGTTACCAATCTGATTGCCGAAATAGCTGAGTCTTATTATGAGCTAATGGCACTTGATAATCAGTTGATGATTGTAGAGCAGAATATTGAACTGCAAACCAATGCGTTGAAAATTGTTAAACAGCAGAAAGAGGCAGCTAAGGTAACACAGCTTGCAGTGAACAGGTTTGAGGCACAGTTACTTAATACACAGAACCTTCGCTATGAGATAGCCCAGCGAATTACAGAAAATGAAAATCGTATTCGTTTTCTCACTGGTTCGTATACAACGGTTATTCCTAGAAATCCATCGTTGTTTACTGATATGCAACTGGAAGAGATGAAAACAGGTGTGCCTTCTCAATTACTGGTAAACAGACCCGATATAAGACAGGCGGAGCTAAAACTGGAAGCAGCTAAAATTGATGTGCAGGTGGCAAGGGCTAATTTCTATCCGTCATTCCGTATACAGGCTGGTCTTGGTTTTCAGGCATTCAATCCATTGTACCTCATTAAGCCGGAATCGATTTTGTACAACCTGGCTGGCGATATGATGGCGCCATTGGTAAACAAGAATGCCATTACGGCTACTTATTACAATGCCAATGCACAGCAAACACAGGCAGTATATAAATATGAGCAGGCTATTTTAAATGCGTATACCGAAGTATTGAACCAACTGGCAAAAGCAGACAATTTCAGTAAGAGCCATACCATGAAACAAAAAGAAGTGGATATACTCTTACAGTCTGTACAAATTTCCAACAGCCTGTTTAATTCAGCCCGTGCCGATTATATGGAAGTATTGCTAACACAAAGAGAAGCACTGGAGTCGAAAATGGAGTTAATTGAAATAAAAATGAAGCAGTTAAGTGCCAAAGTAAATATTTACAAGGCGCTTGGCGGAGGCTGGAATTGAGAAGTTGAAAAATTGACAGAACAGGAGTAAGAACTACAGCGCGGATTTTTATTGACAAAGAGGGCGGTCGGACTTAGGTCCGGCCGTTTTTTTTCAGAAAAATTTAGAACTTTGCCAAAACGGTACAACAATTTACCTTGTCATAAATACATTGGTATATGACCATACAGCAAGCTGGCCTGGCACTACAAAACAGGCAAAAAAGAAATAAGATAGTGGTTGCTGGTCTGTTACTGCTGGTAGCTGCTACTGTATTATCGGATTTTCTGTATGCCCAATTTCAAAGCAGTGGATTCTATTTGTCGGAATCGCTTTTGTTCAGCTCTTATTGGATATTGTTCTTCCCTTTGCTGCATATTCTTTTCAACTTAGTGAAACAGGTGAGAACATTGTTGACCAACCTGCTGGTAGCTGTTTCACTCGTAACCATACATTTACTTGCCTACCCGGCATTGGTTTGGTTACTGTCGACCATTTTTTATGACCACAGTTTTTCATACAAACAAACCTTCCATTTTGGATTAAGCGGATACCTTATTGAAACCCTGCTTATTTACGGAATCCTCGTGCCGCAGGGTATTGTTTATAAAAACAGGTCTCTGGGGCAAAATAAATATCCTCTGCAGGAAGACTCCATCAAACAAAATAAGCTTGCATACTTTATGGTAACAGAGGGAAATAACAGGAAATTGCGTATTGAGGCTGCTGATGTTTTATATTTTTCTGCAAATTCGCCCTATGTTAATATATATCACCACACCAGAAAGTACTTATATACAGGCACGCTAAAATCAATGGAATTGGAACTGAACCAGCATCGTTTTATACGCATCCACAAATCGTATATCGTCAATATTTGTGAAGTAACGGCGTATCAATCCAGGTTGAATGGTGATTATGATATTACACTTTCCGATCACACTACGTTGAGGGTAAGCAGGTACTATGCCGCTGCTTTTAAATCTGGTTTTGAAAAACGTCATCATCTTACGGTATAATCACCTCGTTTCGCAGTATTTCATTTGTGGATCAGTTGGTTAACAACAGAATTTTACAAAAAGGAAATGACTATGAAAAGAATGATGCTTACTTCGCTGCTTTGGCTTTTTTGCGCTTTACTGATGGGTTGTAACGGGCAAAACCAAAAAAAACAACCAGGTTCAGTCAACAAATCAAACCGGGTAGGCGGTGAATGTGAAGAGGGTTATTGTGAACTCATGTACCTGGGCATGCCTAAAAATATACCTGCCGTTGATACCAGTGCGGGCTGGTACGAGAAAGGACAAAAACTGGTGGTAACAGGAACCGTTTTACAGATAGATGGTAAAACGCCTGCTGCAAATGTGATCGTCTATTATCACCAGACAGATAATGATGGTTATTATTCTTCCCGCAACGACAAACCCGAAAACCAGACCCGTCACGGGCATATTCGCGGTTGGGTTAAAACGGGTGCGGATGGGAAATATGCTATTCATACCATAAGACCAGCGCCTTACCCGGGTGAACAAATACCTGCACATATTCATTTAATGATTAAGGAACCCTGTATTCAAAATGAATACTGGATCGATGATCTTGTTTTTGATGACGACCCGTTACTGATTCCGCATCGCAAAAAATATCCTGAAACAGCACCCCGTGGCGGAAGCGGTACATTACGTATTTTATTAAATGATAGGTTGCAGGTGGCCGAACATAATATTATACTGGGGTTGAATATTCCGAATTACCCGAAAAAAGTTGCAGATGCAAAACAATCAGGATTGAATATTGGAGAGAGCCAGCCTTCGTTTGGGCCGATGCATGCATACGGACCGGATAAGGGATCAACAGCTTGTCCTGTGTGTAAATACGGGCGGTATCATGGCATCCTGTACTTTGTAGGTAATCGTCCAAACTGGAACGAGATTAAACAATGGCTTCGTTTTTTGGAAGCGGAAAGTATAAAAAGGCAAAAATTCCTGAAAGTGTATTTTATTTATGGCAACGAAAAATCGTACAGCAAAACGGAACGTGAGAAAGCGCTGACACAAATGGGTAATGAACTTGGTATTACCTATATGGCGCTCACTTTTGTACCCTCTTTTAACGATACAAAAACGGAAGCGAACCTGAACAAACTGAATCCGGCTGTTGAGAACACTTTTATTGTATACAGGCAAAGGAATATTATCGATAAATACATTGACCTGAAACCTACCTCAGAAAATTTTAGACGCATTATTGAAACCTTAGATAAAACAAAAAGCTCCTATTTTCACCTGGCAGAACCTCTGCATGATTAAATACAACAAATGAGGGTTGTGTACATGCGTTTCAACTAATATTGTAACGGTAAGAATGACTGGGATACCAGGGGTTCCTGAAGAAATAAGATGCGGAAAAAAGTTACAAGCTGCAAGCAACAAGGCACAAGCTATGGATGCTGAATGTGCTCCATTGTTAAATGTAATAAGCCACAGATTCACAGATTACTGAACAATAATCTGTGAATCTGTGGCTTATTTTTTAATCAATATAAATTTCTGCTCAAATTTTTTATTGAAAATCAATCAATTGCAAAGGTTCGGTTAAAAATAGCTTCCAAATCTTTTGAAAATGCACCCATACACACCTACCTTTGCCGTCCGAAAATTCGGGATATTAAAACCGGCGGGATAGCGCCGGGTTCACTAAAAAAGAAATATTATGAGTAAACTTCATTTCACCACCAAGCATGCAAATGCGGCTACCGTACAGCACAACTGGTATGTGGTTGACGGTACTAATCAAACCGTAGGTCGTATTGCTTCAAAGATTGCCGCTGTTCTTCGTGGTAAGAACAAGGCTTATTACACACCACACGTTGATTGTGGTGACTACGTAATTGTTATCAATGCTGAGAAAGTTGTTTTCACAGGTAACAAATTCGAAGACAAACAATACATCAACTTCTCTGGTTACCCGGGCGGTAAAAAAGAAGAAACTGCACAGGATCTGATTAAGCGTCGTCCTGAAGTGATCATGGAAAGAGCGGTAAAAGGTATGTTACCTAAAAATCGTCTCGGTCGTAAAATGATCAAGAAATTGTTTGTTTATGCAGGTACTGCACATCCGCATACTGCACAGCAACCTAAAGAACTGAAGTTCTAATCCACAACAAATTAGCTAATTACAAATTCCTGATAAATGGAAAAACAAAAAAACGCAGTTGGTCGCCGTAAAGAAGCTGTTACCCGTGTATTCATCAGCAAGGGCGATGGTAAGATCACTGTAAATGATAAAGATTATAAAGAATATTTTCCGCTGGTATACCTGCAGAACCAGGTAGAAGCGCCTTTAAAAACTGCAGAAGTATTTGGTAAATACGATGTGGTAATCAATGCACAGGGTGGTGGCTTAAAGGGCCAGGCCGAAGCAGCAAAACTGGGTATTGCCCGTGCGTTGCTGGAAGTAAGTGCTGAGTTCCGTCCATCATTAAAGGCAGCCGGTCAACTGAAACGCGATCCACGTGGTGTTGAACGTAAGAAATTCGGTCACAAGAAAGCACGTAGAAGCTACCAGTTTAGTAAGCGTTAACAGGAGAGAAGCCACAAGTCTCAAGCTACAAGTTACAAGCAAATACTGCTTGCAGCTTGAGGCTTGTAGCCTGAAGCTGATAAATAAATTCAAAAAATTACAATAATCATACAAGATGGAAAATAACACTTCATTACAGCAGCAACTTCTGGAGGCCGGCGTACACTTTGGTCACCTGAAAAAGAAGTGGAACCCTAAGATGTTACCCTACATCTTTGCTGAGAAGAAAGGTATTCACATCATTGATCTGAATAAAACTGTTGATCATCTGCAGGAAGCATCTGCGGCTGTTAAACAGATCGCTAAAAGCGGTAAGAAGATCATGTTTGTGGCTACTAAAAAACAAGCGAAAGAAATCGTAAGCGAATGTGCCAAGCGTGTGAACATGCCTTTTGCAACTGAGCGTTGGTTAGGAGGTATGTTAACCAACTTCAATACCGTTCGTAAGAGTGTAAAGAAAATGCAGAGCATCGAAAAAATGCTGGCTGATGGCAGCGCTGAGAGCCTTACTAAAAAAGAACGTCTCACCCTGAGCCGCGATAAAGATAAAATGGAGAAAGTACTCGGTGGTATTGCACAACTGGGTCGTCTGCCTGCAGCTTTATTCCTGGTAGATATCGGGCACGAACATATTGCGCTGGCTGAAGCCAAGCGTTTAGGAATCACAACTTTTGGTATGGTAGATACCAATTGCGATCCTAATAAAGTAGACTTCGCTATTCCTGCGAATGACGATGCTACCAAATCAATTGCAATCATTACCAACTATATCGTTGCTGCTATCGCAGAAGGTCTGGCTGAGCGTCAGGCATCTAAAGATGAAGAAGAAGCAGAAGAGAGCAATAACGAGAACGAAGCAAAGGCTCGTCGCTTAGAAGCTGAGGCCCAGGCCGAAGCTGGTCGTGGTGGTCGTCGTGGTGGTAGCGGAGCCCCTGCTGAAGCAGGTGCACCAAAACGCCGCGTTCCGGGTAACCGTCGTCCTGCCAGTGGTGGAAGCAGATAATGAAGTAATAAATATTGGGTCATTACGTCATTATCTGTTAGGGTAATGACATAATGACCCAATTTATGTATACACATCGTCGCTTTTTTGCTCAGGCATTCTATTTGACAATGCCTGTTCATCATTTAATAAAACAGGAGCTCTGAAAAAGCAGATAATTTTGCACAATCCTCAGAACTCATTCCAATCAACATTATAAATTTCACATACCATGAGTACTGTAACAATTACAGCCGCTGATATCAACAAATTACGTCAGGCAACAGGCGCCGGCATGATGGATTGCAGAAAAGCATTAACGGAAACCAATGGCGATTTTGAAGCCGCTATTGACTGGTTGCGTAAGCAGGGTCAGAAAGTTGCTGCAAAACGTAGCGACCGTGAAGCAAAAGAAGGTGTAATCATCGCAAAAACATCAGCTGATAACAAAACCGGTTTTGTGGTTTGTATCAGTTGCGAAACCGATTTCGTTTCTAAAAATGCTGAGTTCGTGGCTTTTGCACAATCCATTGCTGATGCTGCAGTAGCTAACAATGTAAAGAGCGCAGAAGAATTAAATGAAATAGTCATCAGCGGTGCTAAAGTTGCCGATATGATCAACGATAAACTGGCAGCAATTGGTGAGAAAATCGGTATTGCCAAATTTGAAAGAATTGAAGCGCCTTATGTGGCTTCTTATATACACGGTGCTTTCCGTATGGGTGTACTGGTAGGAATGAGTACAGAAGCTGCCGATGCGGGTAAAGACGTGGCCATGCAGATTGCTGCGATGAACCCTATTGCGGTTGATGCCAACAGTATTCCTGCTGAAACTATTGAAAGAGAAAGAGCAATTGTAGTAGATACCATGAAAGCCGATCCTAAAATGGCCGGAAAACCAGATGATATGATCGCCAAGATTGCAGAGGGTAAACTGAATGCATTCTTCAAAGAGAATACCTTACTGGCACAGGCATTTGTAAAAGATGGTGGTATTACCGTAGAAGCTTACCTCAAATCTGTAGGTGATGTAAAAGTTACCGAGTTTAAGCGTGTAGCTTTAGGTTAATTTTATTTGAGTAAATTTTTTATAGGGGGAGATGAGTTTTCATCTCCCTTTTTCGTACAGGGTAGTGTTGAAAAATTCCGGAGTTTTTCAACACTACCCTGCGTTTTTTCGCATTTCCTTTACCAGCCGGTTGGTACGTTTGTCGGCCCTCGCATTCTGCAATGAAATAACTGCCCAGATGGCCGCAGGTATCCAGCCCAGGATGGTTATCTGTAAAATAAAACACAGTATACCCGTAAATATTTTTCTCCTGAGTATAAAAGAAAGAAAGGGGAATAGTATTGCGATGAGGGTCATGAGAAATTATGTTTGATAATGTTCTTACAAGATACTTTTCTTTTGTTGTTTTATAAGATAGTCTTGAGAATATACTCATTCTCAATCCTCTAATACTTATCTACCCCTTAATCCTTAATAGGTTTCTCGAGAACAGATAAGTGTGTAGTTTGGTAAAACAGACAAGAGGATTCGTTAGCCCCTCCTTGCCCTCTTTCCTGGTATATTCTTGCTTTACGAGAGTAACAAGAGGAGCTTCACCGCAGATAAAGAAAGCAAAATTTTCGCAGAGAGTGCTTTAGAGGCTTAAGGAGAGCTCGCAATGCGGAAAGTCTTTTACCCACTGGTCAGTAAGTGCTGCATCTTCCTTCTTTATATTGGCAATCAGTGTTTGCAACGCAGGTAGATTTTTCAGAAGACGATAAATGCCTTTAACTGTTATATCGGTATGTTTAATGTAGAGATACTCAACCATGTTGAGGTGGAGATAAAATACCTGCTCATTTTTTTTCAGGTATTGTAAACCAACTTCTGTTACAAAACTGTTTCTTAGTACCAGCCTGTTAATGGCTTTAATATATTTGGTGATGAAGTATAAAGTTTCATCGGTGGTATCTCCATCCGGTACACCAAACTGACTTATATGATCCCGAATGTTTTTATTGCTTTTTGTATTAAAACAGGTTTGTAGTAAATGCTTTTCCTGGCTTTTTGATAACATGGAATACTGGTTTCCGTAAAGCTACTGATAGGAAACTGAATAATGTTTTATGCCCCTGAAGGCACTGAGAAGCACAGAAAAACTTCTCTAAAGGAGTCCCTGTGAACAGTGTACCTCAGTGTATTCAGTGGCAATAAGCTTTTAAAAAAACAACTATGCTTTATATACTTTCTGATTATAGATATATGAAGTAATTCCCGCCGCAAATACAAGTATCATGATACTCATACCCGGATCAATACCGCCTACTTTAATAGCAGAATACATGGCGCCAATTAAATCGAATGCAAGACCTGCATAGGCCCATTCTTTTATTTTTTTAAAGTATGGAACAAGTATGGCCAGCCCTCCCAATATTTTAGCCAGCCCAATAAATGGGATGAAATACTCTGGATAGCCCAGGTAATCTGTAATAAGCTGTTTAGATGCAGCATCCATCATTATATTGGGAACAGCAGTAAAGATCATAAATGCAGAAAATAAGCCCGTGGTGACCCAATAGATTAGTTTGGTTTTGTTCATGTTGGTTGGTTTTTAGTTGGGAAGATGGAAAGTCCGAAAGTCAGGGAGAAAACAGTTACCTATAAATTTATTCAAAATCTTTCGGACTTTCCGGCTCCCGGACTTTCGGTCTATTTGCCCCAACAATTAATCATCCAGTTGATACCATATTTATCAATAAAGCTACCGAAATAGGCGCCGAAAAACATATCCTGTAAGGGCATGTCGATTTTTCCGTCCGCCGATAATCCAGTAAACAACCTTTCGGCTTCTGCCCTGGTTTCAGGTTCTATGCTGATGTGCATATTATTTCCCTGTGTGAGTGTGAAACCCATTTCTTTTGGGGCATCTGTACCCATTAAAATATGACCACCCGTTATTGGTAATTCAACATGCAGCACCATTTTTTTAATTTCATCTGCTACAGGCGGATGATTGGAATCTGCAGGTAAATCACCAAAACGCTGGATACCACCGGCAACAAATGCAGTTTTAAAAATAGACTGATAAAAACGAAATGCTTCTTCTGTTTTGCCATCGAAATTGAGGTAGGTGCAAACCCTTGCTTTTACCGCTGTTTTCATTTCGGAACGTAATTGAAACTGTGCCTGTATATATTGGTCGAGGTTTTCCATGGCCATCGCAAAACCCTCCCTGAAACCCATTTCCACACTTTTTTCCAGGTCAGTAAGTGTCTGATAAGCAATAACGATGCTAACTGTTGTTACCTCATCTTTTTCAGTAAAGCGGTTGGTCCAGTGGGCACGTGGGAAATTGGTATTGATATTTCCTTCTTCATCACAAAATGCATCAAGACCTGAGAAAGTAGCATGTGTATCGATATGTTCATAATCTGCACGGCACCAATGACAATCGCTTTGCGGACCCAGCATGCGGTAATGCCAGTAACCACCTTCACGAAAATCCATCGATTTGGTAATGGTCTGGTAAGGTTTGGGAGCCCACCACTGGTCAAGTAGCTCAGGTTTGGTCCAGGCGTCCCATACAAAATTCAGGTTGGCATTAAATTCACGTTCAACATGAATGGTATTGTTTTCTTTGTTAACCGTGAAGTCGAATAAAAGTGTGCGGTTCATTTTTTTTGTGTTTTAAGCATGTTTAATACTTTGTCGAGCTGGCTAAATCGGTTTTCCCAGAGTTGTCGAAACTGTTCAAGCCATTTATCGATCTCTTTCATTTTTTTAGCATTGAGGGTATAATAAATTTCTCTTCCGCTTTGTTCCTGCTCTACTAACCGGCATTCTGTAAGTATGCGCAGGTGTTTGGAAACAGCCTGGCGGCTAGAGTCAAAATGTTCGGCGATGGCATTGGGTGTCATGGCCTGAAAAGCTATCAGTGCTATAATAGCTCTTCGAGTAGGGTCGGCAATAGCCTGGAAAACATCGCGTCGCATACTGGTATTTTTTATTATGAAACTATTCGGTTGCAAATATAAATGCAACTATTTGGTTTCTCAAAATTTATTTTAGGAGACCCTTGTATTTTTTAAAATGAGGGTATAAAAGTTATAAATCAGTGAAGCTGGGTTGAAGGTCTGTTTTGTTTTAAAAAGCTTATTTCAACATAAACAAGGGCTATAATAACCACTATCTCAAGTAAAAAATAAATGATACCGTATATAGTAAGTTGATCAGCATGATGGCTTATCAATAACAGTGAATAGGCGGCATATAAAACATTACATACGGCCACTATAACAAGAAATATTTTCCAGCTACGTGGTTTTATCAGTGAACAGGTTAATGAATAACAGGTGAAGAATACAGGAAAAGCAATAAGCTGATGGTACATAGAATCGGGAACTGCAAAAATATTCCTGCAATAATAGACCAACCATAACAATATGGCAGATAGGAGTGCCCCAATTCCATCTATCAGAAAAAGTTGTGTATGGTTTAATAATCGGAGGTTAAATAGCATATGTATTTTACTAACCAATTAGTACCCGGTATTCTGCAGTTATAATTACTCCTTTAAAATGACCAGGAATGAACTCTTTTATACACCAGAGTACGAGGATAAATTTGGTAGCTAAAATTACGGAAGATTTATTTCTGACTTTTTTGATTCATATTAAAAAATATCGCTCTCATACAAGCCACATGTTTTTGTATATGAGTGCAGCTCTTTCACCTGGTATAAGCGCAACTGAAATTTCTTAACTCACATCAATAAACAGGAGAAAGGCACAGGCTATGTTTCAGGTTTAAAAATTTTAAAAACACTATGTTCCTCCCTAAAACTTCGATTCACAAAACTCCGTCTCATACCCCATATCAGTGATCCTCCATCTCCTATTTGGCATTTGGCCAAAAATTCAGGTTATTTGCAAACAAATCAGTCGCATGCTTCCTAAGTTCAAACGTATCCTGCTCAAATTATCCGGTGAAGCCCTGTTAGGCGACCAACCTACCGGAGATCCATTTAACCCCAAGATCATTGAACAATATGCCCACGATATTAAACTGGTAACCAACCTAGGTGTTCAGGTGGCCATAGTAATTGGTGGAGGTAATATTTACAGGGGTATGAATGAAGCAGATAGTGGTATTGAAAGGGCACATGGCGATTATATGGGTATGCTGGCTACTGTAATCAATGCTATGGCCATGCAGGCTATGCTGGAAAAGATTGGTGTATATACCCGTTTACAAAGTGCCATTAATATGGAACAGGTAGCCGAACCCTATATTCGTCGTAAAGCATTACGCCACCTCGAGAAAGGAAGGGTGGTAATTTTTGGTGCTGGTACTGGTAACCCATACTTTACTACTGATACCGCAGGTTCGTTAAGGGCCATTGAAATGAAGGCAGATGTAATTCTGAAAGGTACCCGTGTAGATGGTGTATATACTGCCGATCCGGAAAAAGACCCTTCAGCTACCAAATACGATAAAATCAGCTTCCAGGAATGTATTACCAATAACCTGAAAGTAATGGATATGACGGCTTTTACCCTTTGTATGGAAAACAAACTTCCCATTATTGTTTTCGATATGAATAAACCTGGAAACCTGCTAAAAGTAGTGGAAGGAATGAATGTAGGGACTTTCGTGAGCTAATGGCCCATTGGTGTAAAATAAAAAAAACCAAGCCCGGCCATTGTTAACTTCATTGCAATGAAAAAAATTCTGTTCCTTTTTTGCTGTGTTAATGCCGGTCTGGCTTATGCACAGGGGCCTCTCCGTTTAACAGATGCTATACAGATTGCTTTAAAAAACAGTCTCGATATACAACTGGCTAAAAATAACCTCGAGATCAGTACCATCAATAACCATCCGGGTATTGCAGGTGCTTTGCCAACAGTAACTGCTACAGCAAATGATAATGAACAGATTATTTCTATTAACCAGAAATTTTCTGATGCTTCCAGAAATACTATCCGTAATAATGTTGGTTCCAATAACCTGTCGATAGGAGTAACCGGCACCATATTGCTTTCTAATGGATACCGTGTGGTTACCACCAAAAAAAGACTGGGAGAGCTGGTTCAGCAAAATGAACAGTTACTCAATGTGCAGGTACAGAATACCATGGCTGCCGTTGCCACCCGTTACTATGATATTGTAAGAAATCAGGGTTTTATAAAAACCATTGAACAGTCGATAGAAGTGTTCCGGAAAAGACTGGATATTTTGTTAGCCAGAAAAGAAGCCGGTCTTTCTAATAATGCAGATATTTTCCAGGCAAGACTTGACCTGAATGCCCAGGTACAGCAGAAACTACAGCAGGAACTTGTTATTCAGCAGGGTAAAACAGATTTGCTTAACCTTCTTTTTTTAAGCCCGGATTCATCTGTTACTATTATTGACACTATAGTAGTAGAGAAAAATATACTGTTTACAACCGTGCAGTCGGCACTAAAAAATAATCCGCAGATGCTGAGTGCCGGGCAACAGATAAAAATTAATGAACTGATTGAAAAAGAAACAGCAGCATTAGGTAAACCAACACTGAGGGCCAATACCGGGTACAATTTCAATAATACCAAGAGTGGAGCAGGTTTTGCTTTATTGAACCAGAGTTATGGACCCTTTTTAAGTGTAAACCTGAGTATACCGATATATAATGGTTCCGTTTTTAAACGCCAGTTACAGGTAGCAGAAGTAAACTCAAGAAATGCAGTATTGCAAAAAGAGACTTTACAGCAAACACTGGAAACGGGAGCAGTACGAACCTACCAGGCGTATAAAAATGCATTACAACAACTGGAAACAGAAATTGAAAACTATAAACTCTCCATGCAGTTGGTTGACCTTGTTCTGAAACGATTTGAGCTGAATCAGGCCACTATTATTGATGTAAGACAGGCACAACAGAGTTTTGAAGCTACCAGTTTCAGAATGGTAAACCTGAACTATACAGCAAAACTTGCTGAAATAGAATTGAAACGACTGGCGAATATGATTGTACCCTGATTTATTCTTCTGATAGTTAATGAGGGAGAAGCAGGATGTATTATTTTGCCTTAAAATAATCTGATTTGATGCATTTCCCGTCCATTCATTCCAAGCTCCCTCAGGTAGGAACCACCATATTTACGGTGATGAGCCAGTTAGCGGTACAACATAAGGCTGTTAATCTTGGTCAGGGTTTTCCTGATTTTCCCATGCAGGAAGCTTTAACCAACCTGGTTGATAAAGCCATACGAAACGGGTATAACCAATACACGCATATGAACGGATATCCTTTGTTGCGTGAACGGCTGGCTGCTAAAGTGGAAACTTTATATGGTACAAAAATTAATCCCGATTCAGATATTACCATTACTCCTGGCGGTACTTATGCTATTTATACCTCGCTAACTACTGTATTGCAAGCCGGAGATGAAGTGATTGTTTTTGAACCGGCTTATGATAGTTATATTCCTACTATTGAAATCAACGGAGCAAAAGCCATTCGTGTTCCATTAACTTATCCTGCTTATTCTATTCCATGGGATATAGTGAGAGAAAAAATAAATCCACGTACCCGGATGATCATGATCAATTCTCCGCATAATCCAACAGGTGCCGTGCTTTCGGCTGCTGATATGCAGGAATTATCTGCGATTGTTGAAGACACAAATATTTTAATTCTGAGTGATGAAGTATATGAACACCTGATCTTCGACGGGTTACAGCATGAGAGTGTACTTCGTTATCCGGAATTATTAAAACGCAGTTTTGTTTGCTTTTCTTTTGGTAAAACCTATCACTGTACCGGCTGGAAACTGGGTTATTGTATCAGTCCACCTGAGTTGATGCATGAATTCAGAAAAGTACACCAGTTTAATTGTTTTACCTGCGACACCCCTAAACAGGTTGCCCTTGCCGAATACCTTAATGATGCTGATGCCTACCTGGCATTGGGTCAGATGATACAGACCAAAAGAGATTATTTTAGGAATAAAATGGCCGGCATTTCTTTTACCTGCATTCCATCGCACGGAAGTTATTTTGAATGTTATAACTATGCGGCTATCAGTAATGAACCCGATACTGAATTTGCCAAAAGACTTACTATTGATTATGGTGTGGCCACCATTCCTGTATCTGCATTTTACCGGGATAAAAAAGATGATAAAGTGGTGCGTTTTTGTTTTGCAAAAAAAGAAACGACACTTGATCTTGCTATTGAAAAACTAAAACTACTATAGTATACCTTACGAAAACTCAGCGCGCCTCTTTCTTCATCAGGCTGTAGTGAGGAAACTCACCGCAGAATGGGAGAGAACGGAGGTTTCGCAGAGAAGTTATCCAATGGCTGCATTGATGTCGGCGATGAGGTCGTCAATATCCTCAATGCCAACACTTAAACGAATAAGACTATCACTCAAACCATTTTTAATACGTTCTTCACGGGGTATCGATGCATGTGTCATGGAAGCAGGGTGGTTAATTAATGATTCCACCCCTCCCAGGCTTTCAGCCAGTGCAAATACTTTGGTAGATGACAAGACCCTTCTTGCATTTTCTACACTGTCGTCTTTCAATGTAAAACTCATCATACCACCAAAACCACGCATTTGTTTACTGGCTACGGAATAACCCGGATGGTCTACAAAACCACACCAGTACACCTGGTTTACTTTAGGGTGATTGCGTAAAAAGCTGGCCATCTTTTCTCCATTTTCACAATGACGCTGCATACGTACATGAAGGGTCTTAATGCCTCTTAATACAAGGAAACAATCCATCGGACCGGGAACAGCACCACAACTCTTTTGTATAAAATATAATTTCTCTCTGAGAGCAGCGTCATTCATTACCAGACAACCCTGTATTACATCGCTATGACCTCCCAAATATTTAGTGGCAGAGTGCATTACAATATCGGCACCAAGATCGAGTGGGTTTTGCAGGTAGGGTGAGGCAAAAGTATTATCAACACAAAGCAATGCACCCACCTGTTTTGAAATGGCAGCTACGGCTTTAATATCGGTAATATTCATCAATGGGTTGGTGGGCGTTTCAATCCAGATGAGTTTTGTTTTTGCTGTTATAACGGATGAAATATTTGCAGGATTTGTTGTATCTACATACCTGAATCTGATACCAAATTTTTCAAACACTTTGGTAAAAAGACGATAAGTGCCTCCATACATATCATTGGCAGCAATTACTTCATCACCCGGTTCAAGTAATTTAATAACAGCATCAGTTGCAGCCACACCACTACTGAATGCCAGACCAAATTTTCCGTTTTCAATTTCAGCATAAGCATCTTCCAGTGCTTTACGTGTTGGGTTCTGACTGCGGGCATATTCATAACCCTTGTTTACACCCGGTGCTTCCTGCACATAGGTAGATGTCTGGTAAATAGGGGTCATAATTGCACCCGTAGACGGGTCAGGCTCCGTGCCTGCATGGATATATTTCGTGGCAAGTTTCATAATAATAGTTTAAATATTTCTGCGAAGCCTCAGTTAACTCTCTTTCTCTACAGTCTTTTCCTTCGTCAGGGTGAAGTCAGGAACCCAATAGGAGAGAAAAAGAGTTAACAGCGTTTACGCAGCCTGGGGGATTATTTTTTTTTAGGCCTGGTTGCAGCATCTTCAATAATTGAGATGGGTAAACCCACTTTCATATCGTCCCAGAGAATAACCATTTGTGCGCCGCTTTTTGTTTCATCAAAATAGATGGTAAATGCTTCTGTTATTTCAGTATTTCTACTGATATCCACATCGGTCCTTATTAAATCTTTTTTAGCATCATAGCTGAAGCTTCCCCAACAGAAATTATCCTTATTCAGTATCAGTGTCCACTTCTTTTCTGTGGGAATACAATACAAGGTATATCTTCCTTTAAAAATAGTTTTACCGTCGATCTTTACATTTTTAAAAAACTCTATTTCAGAGGCCTCATTGGCTCCCAGACGCCATAATTCATTGTATTTGATGATGCCACCAAAAATATCTCTTCCACTTTTTAGTGGACGACCATAAATAACACGTGCAACGGGTATGTCTTTAACTTTACCGCTCATTTTAAGGATGGGATAATTAGCAGGCCAGTAGCTCATATCCATTGGCGACTTATCCAGATCAGTTGGTTTTTGTTGTGCGGTCAGACAAACAGAGAACAAAAGAGTAATACTCAACAATAAACACTTCATGTAGTTACAATTTTTACAAAGATAAAGAGGCTTGCTTTTCATCGTTCATTCAGCAAATCAAGGGCCATTTTTTTAACATCAGGAAAAAATGAGTCATAATACTGTTTGAACTGATTGTAATGTATTTCAAATAAACGAAAAGCATCATTATTTGGTGAAAGATACGCCGCTCTTCTGGCTACACCCTCAAAACTTCTTTCAATGCCCCAGGTAAATCGATAGTTATAGAGCCAGTTTTGGGTTTTCATATAGGGGAACATGCGGGCAAATTTTTCCGGGAACTGCCCGCTATAAGGATCAAGTAACTGGTAGGTTTTCAAGGTAAATTCCATCCATGTTTCTGCATGATGTATAGATGAATCGGTCGCGAGAAAATGGTCATACACTACATCAATAAACGCACCGGCATAAGGTCCTACGGCCGGTTGAAGTAAAGCTTTGGCCTTTTTGGTGACGGTATGCTGGTCGGTGAATACATCAATCATACGATGTAAGCGTATACCCTTCTGGATACTTTCCGGAAAATCGTATTGTTTTTTGCCTTTTACAAAATCGCTGATCATATTACCTACCAGTATTTCCGGGTCATTAAAAGACAGGTAGGCATGTGCTAAATAGTTCATTTTTTTCTTTGCTTAAAGAACCGGTAAGAATAAATGGCCGGAATAATAACGATGACCAGTGTAATTACCATCGTAATAATAAAAGCAACCATGAATGGAAATACAATTGCTAAAACAGCCACTAATAAACCGGCAGGTACCCATAGTTTAGCAGCCAACTGGTGAGTAGCAGCCCAGTTATCTTCATCTTCCAATGTCCAGGGTAAACGCAGGCCGATAAAATAATTAGGTTTTATGTTATGCATAAAGTAGCCCATTATGGCAAGCAGTAAACCAACAGCAGGTAATACTACTTTTAGTATACCGAATTTTGTAAAGGTATTCGACATAGATAATACGATGCTGGTATTTATTACAGTAAGAAATACTACAACAATCATTGCAATAGCTTTATAAGTATCAGCAGAAACATTGGCTGTTTTTTTAGGGTCTATTTTATGAATATTGCTTACTAATAGATACATTCCCAGCCCAACTGTAAATAAAATACCGGTGTATATCCAGATGGAAAATTTATGTTCGTATTTATCGGCCTGTCCTTCTGCATTGAAATGTACAGGAATAGTTTCCGGTAATCCAGAATAGAGAATGGCAACCAGTATGGCTGGCACGGCCAGTAACACAATAGCCAGTAACGGAGATGTAAAAAAACGCCTCATGTGTACGGTTTTCTTAAAGATACAAATCCATTTTCACCCGTACGATAGTTCTTACCACTGCTAAAAATTAACCACACCATAACGGCTTTTATATTTTTCTTATGAATTTGCTTCTAATGTTTTGCTGTATTGTGTTTCAGGCAATTATTAACATGGCTTAACATACAAATTAACGCCACTTATAAAGTTGGGTCTTTATTATTCTTCAATTAATCACAATTAGTACCTGACCGATATTCTTGTGCGTAGCTTTGGTTTGTCGTTAGGAAATAAAAAAAGTAAACATACCATCATTCAAAAACAATCATTATGAAAAAGTTTATTCTGGTCACACTTATCACTGTTACTATCGGTAGCAGTGTATTAGCTGCCGATGTCAGCAAAGTAAGTTTCCGTGTACTGAATGCCTTTAAGGCACAATTTACCGGTGCAACAGATGTTAACTGGTCGATAACTGCCGATTACACTAAGGTAGATTTTACAATAGAGGGCGAAAAAGTTGAAGCCTTTTACAATAGTAATGGAGATGTAATTGGTACTTCCAGAAAAACTGAATTCAAACGTCTGCCTTTATCTGCTATTCAGAAAATTAAGAAAAACTATGCTAAATATCGGGTAACGGAGACCATTGAGCTCGAATTAAACGGCGAAAGAAAATATTACCTGTCTGTAGAAAATGAATCAGACAGAAAAATCCTGGAAGTTTCTTTATATGGCCAGGTAACTGTATTCGATAAGAATAACTAAGTTGGTGTTTGGTTAATCTGAAAAGCCCCAGGTACGCAGTACCGGGGCTTTTTGTTGTCTGAAATTTAATAATACATGTATATTAGTGAGGTTTTCACATACGGTATAAAAAAATTACTTTTGCCCTCTTAAATTAAGTAAAATGTATAAAGGGCCCGTTTCTCAATTTATTCAACACCATTATCGTCATTTTAATGCAGCGGCTTTAATTGATGCCGCTAAAGGTTATGAAACCCATTTGCTGGAAGGCGGTAAAATACTGGTAAGCCTTGCAGGAGCCATGAGTACCGCAGAATTGGGAATCAGTCTGGCTGAAATGATTCGCCAGGATAAAGTGGCCATCATCAGTTGTACAGGGGCCAATCTCGAAGAAGATGTAATGAATCTGGTGGCACATAGCCATTATAAAAGAGTACCCAATTATCGTGATTTAACGCCACAGGATGAATGGAATTTATTAGAGAACCATTATAACCGTGTTACCGATACCTGTATACCGGAAGAAGAAGCCTTCCGTCGTTTACAGAAACACCTGGTAAAACAATGGAAAGATGCAGAGGCGAAAGGAGAGCGATATTTCCCGCATGAGTTTTTATATAAAACCGTTTTAAGTGGAGAGCTCAAGCAATACTATGAAATTGATCCAAAGAACAGCTGGATCGTAGCAGCAGCAGAAAAAAACCTCCCCATAGTTGTACCAGGGTGGGAAGACAGCACCACGGGTAACATCTTTGCGAGTTATGTAATTAAGAATGAACTGAAAGCCAGTACCGTAAAAAATGGTATTGAATATATGGTATGGTTGGCAGACTGGTACCGCCAGAACAGTGCTGGTAAAGGAGTTGGGTTCTTCCAGATTGGGGGTGGTATTGCGGGCGATTTCCCAATCTGCGTAGTACCCATGATGTACCAGGATCTTGAATGGCACGATGTTCCTTTCTGGAGCTATTTCTGTCAGATCAGTGATTCTACTACGTCTTATGGCTCATATTCAGGTGCCGTTCCTAATGAAAAAATTACCTGGGGCAAATTAGATATTCATACCCCTAAATATATTGTGGAGAGCGATGCTACTATTGTAGTGCCATTAATCTTTGCTTATCTGTTAGGCTGGTAACAAAGGTTATCCAGAGAGAAAGTCAAAAATTAAAAAAGACAAAAGTCAAAGAGACTATTCCTTTTGACTTTTGTCTTTTTTAATTTTTGACTTTTGTCTTTTTTACCTTGGAGGCATATTCAAAGGAATATCACGTTTTAACATGGTATCCCTGTTGGCAATTACCCAGGCAGTGTGATAAATTAATCTCACTCTTTTTTCCATTACATCAAAATTAATCTTATCTACTGTATCTGTAGGGCGATGGTAGTCGCGGTGTGTGCCATTGAAGTAGAAAATTACAGGAACACCCTTTGCAGCAAAATTGAAATGATCACTTCTGTAATAGAAACGGTTTGGATCTTTTGGATCATTGAATCTTCTGTCTAATTCCATATTGCTGTACTTGGTATTCACTTCATTGGTAATAGGTGTGAGGTCGCTGCTCAGTTTATCGTCACCAATTATATATACATAGTTCATAGAATCGCCTTTATAAGTGGGGTCAATTCTACCAACCATATCAATATTCAGATCAACAGAAGTTTTATCTAATGGAAAGATGGGGTGCTCTGAATAATAACGTGAACCCAATAATCCTTTTTCTTCGCCAGATACATTCATGAATACCATTGTTCTACGTGGTCCGTTGCCTTTCTTTTTAGCTGTAGCAAATGCTTCAGCAACTTCAAGTACACTAACAGTTCCGGAGCCGTCATCATCAGCACCATAATAAATAGCTCCATTCCTAATACCTTCATGATCGAAGTGACTGGTAACAAATACATATTCATCTGCTTTATCGGTACCCGGTAAAACTGCAATTACATTACGGCTTTCAATTTCGTTTACTTTTTTATCAGCAGTAATTTTTAATTCAGAACGATAAATACCTTTATTCAACTCACCCATTTGCTGAATGGTTAAAGCAGAAGTGCGACCCAATAAAGCACTGGCTATTTGTTCAGAAATAGTAATCGCTACTGCCGGCTCAGTTGTTGGTTTTGTTAAAGACAAACCACCTTTAGTTTGACCGGGTGTTGTTTTAGGAAAACTTTTAGACACAACTAATACGCCAACTGCGCCTTTTGTTCTGGCTACACCTAATTTGCCAAATATGGATGCCGCACCTCTCGGATTAACAGCAGCTGTGCTACCCGGTGTACCTTCAAGTACCATAACAATTTTCCCCTTTACATTGAGGTTAGCATAATCATTACGGGTAGAATCACTGATACCATAACCGGCAAATACAACATCTGTATATGTAGCAGTACCGTTTGCAATCATAGAAACAGAAACGGCATAGTCTTTATCTGCTGTAAAATTTAATCCGTTTACAGACAATTTACTGCTTGTTAGTTCTAACTGAAACAAAGAAAATGTTGCCTGGTAGCTATTTCCATTACCTGGTTTTAAACCCATTCTTTTATACTCGGCTTCTAAGTAAGCGGCTGCTTTACGCTCTCCTTCAGTTCCTGTTTCGCGGCCCTCCATTTCTGGTCCGGCAACAATAGTGAGGTGTTTTTTCAGATCACCCATGGTGATGGTTTTGGCATAAGTAGCCGGATCAGCTTTTTGTGCGATACCCATTGTAGCAGACAACAGGAACGCAGATAGTACAATAATTCGCATAGTTATTAGTAGTGTTTAAAGATTATGAACAAGCAATTTTTCCAACTCGTGTTGCATGACGTCCGCCTTCAAAAGCAGTACTCATAAACACTTCTATCATTTGTTGAGCAAGGGCCAACGCAACAAACCTCGCTGGAATGCAAATAATATTTGCATTATTATGTAAACGAATCAGAGAAGCTACATCATTCTGCCAGGCCAGTCCCGCACGTACCTGCTGGTGTTTATTGGCGGTAATGGCTACGCCATTGGCACTGCCGCAAAACAGGATACCAAAAGCCGTTTCGCCATTCTCCACACTGCTGGCAGTGGGGTGAGCAAAATCGGGATAATCAACAGACTCCAAAGAGGGTGCACCAAAATCTTTCACGGTAAAACCTTTTCCGATCAGCCAGTTTTTTATGGCTTCCTTGTACTCAAAACCTGCATGGTCTGAGCCAATAGCAATGGGTTTAGATGCATCAAAAACATAATTCATGTGTGTGAATTGAAAGATGAAATTAAAGTATTAGACCAAGAGCTGTATAAAAAATACATAAACGGGCAGGGTGATTTTAAAATTAAACCTTTATGTAATAGCTATGAGCTATGAGTTAATAGAATTGAGATACCTTATACATCATTACAAAAAGCTCACGGCTCATAGCCCGAAGCTCACAGCCAACAATAGGGATTGAAAAATTTAAACAGGTTCTAAAATATTTAGCTCCACTCTTCCTGGTCTCTTCTTTCCTGTTCTTTTGATACCCGAGCCGAAATAATGATACTCAGTTCATATAAGAAAAACAGGGGTAGAAATACAATCAGCTGGCTCATCCAGTCGGGACTTGGGGTAATGATAGCTGCTGCAATCAGAATAATTACCACGGCATATTTTCTGGTTCTGCGTAAATAGGAAGGAGAGATCAATCCTATTTTAGTAAGCAGGTAGGCGAGTACGGGCAGTTCAAAAGCAATACCACAGCCAAGTATAAGATTGGTAAGATTATCAAGATAGTCTGTAAGTGTTGGGCGTGTTACCAGTACACCTTTGGTACCGAGTTGAAAACCTGCGAGGAAATTAAAGGTAAAAGGCCCCAGTAAGAAATAGCCGAAAGCTGCACCACAAAAGAAAAAGAAGGAAACCCAAAAAATGATAAAACGTGTATTTTTTAATTCTTTTTCTTTTAAAGCAGGCTTAATAAAACGCCAGAATTCCCAGAAGATATAAGGGAAAGCAATGATGATACCCCCAACGAGCGACATGGTAATACTGCTCAGAAACTGACCCGCAAAAGTGGTGGTTTGCATATCTACTTTAACAGGTGGCATACATAAAACATCGCCCAGATGCGCCCAGTGACTAAAATCGCAAAGCGCGCGGTAGCTGATAAAATCGGCATGAATGGGCCCCGTTATGATATAATCAAACACCCAGTCGCGGTAGATAAAAATAATAATGCCGAAAATGAGAATAGCGAGAATGGAACGAATAATATGTTTTCTCAGTTCCTCAAGATGGTCTATAAAACTCATCTCCGCCTGTTCTGTTCCATTGTTTCTGTTAAATAAGCCCATGCCCGTCAACTGCTTTTGGAGTGGGCAAAGTTAGGGGTAAGAGCAACACGAAATATGGCCTTTTCAGATTGCTGTATGTAATTCTTTTCTTATTTGATCTGCCAGATCATCTGTATTATGATAAATAAAGCTTTTATGGGCAGCCCCGGCAATGGTGGTTGAATGTGGTGCTGTTTGCTGGCGCATATACCAAACCTGTTTGTTCTTTCCCAGGGCATAACCTGCTTCAATACCCACACCAATGGCTTTTTCGGAACATTCGGCAATAAGCAGTTCGCAACGTTCAATTTCCAGGAATGCCTGTTGCATCATTTCTTTTTCCTGATTAGGAGAGAATTGGTACTGATCTGCAAAAACAAATAGTTCAATGCCATATTCGGCGAATACCCGTTGAAGGGTTTTTATTACCGGATCCAGCACCGGGCGAAGAGAAAGGCTGATGGCCAGGTAAGCGCGCTGTTGCATTAACGCAGTATTTTCATTTTAACCGTATCGATTCTCGTTTCACTTACACTGAGAATATCGAAACGGTAATCATCAATGATAATAGTTTCTTTTTGTGTGGGAATGGATTCATGTTTCTGAATAATATACCCACTCAGTGTTTCAGAATCGTTCTCCGGAAATTCGAGGTTGTATTTTTCTTTCAGATAATCCAGTTCAAGACGACCACTGAAAATAAATTCATCTTCCGCCAATTGTTTTTCTACAAACTCTTCCACATCATACTCATCATGAATTTCACCAAAAATTTCTTCCAGCAAATCTTCCATGGTTACAATACCTGCCGTGCCACCAAATTCATCAACCACCCATGCAATACTTTTTCTTTCCTTGGTGAATTTATTGATCAGGTCAGCTGCACTCATACTTTCCGGAACGGCAAGTATAGGATGTAATATCTGCTGTATTGAGGAAGGCTTTTTAAACAGATCGGTCTGGTGAACATAACCCAGAATATTATCGATGTTCTCATCAAAGATGAGCAGCTTGCTAAGCTTTGTTTGTACAAAACGCTGACGCAGACCTTCAATGGAAATATCTTTGTCTATTCCTTCAATTTCTGTTCGTGGAACCAGGCACTGTCTTATTTTAATGGTAGGAAGACTCAGTGCGTTTTCAAATAATTCTGTATTCAACTCCTGGCTGTCTTCATCCTGTTCCTTGGTTTGCTGAAAGAAATGTTCAAGATCTATTTTAGTAAACGCCTCTGTTTTATCATTCACACGAACATTAAAAATATATTTCAGTATCCATTGTGAGAGATTTACAAAAAGGTTGGTAAGCGGCTCAAAAATGGTATGGAAAAATTTAGCCAGTGGTGCAAAAAAACTGAGTAAGCTGTCGTTTCTTGCCCGGAAGATGGCTTTAGGAATAAACTCTCCGAAGATCAATACAACAACGGCCGAAATAATGGTGTCGATAATGAGTTTGAGGTATTCGTTTTTAACGTTCAGCGGGTTCCAGGCAACACCTTTCAGGAACTCATCAAATAATAATCCGTAAACAACTAAAACAGTATTTAAACCAATAAGACAGGTGCCAATAAATTTGGCGGGGTTTTCTACAAAGTCAGCTAAAATGAATCCACTTTGTTTACCCTGTTTTTTCTTCAGTTCAATACTGAGCCTGTTGGCGCTTACAAATGCAATCTCATAACCGGCAAAAAAACCGATCAGTACCAGGGAGGCAATGATCCATATAATAGTATAGAGCTCGGTCATAGTGGAGGTTCTTATTGCTAAGATAGGTCAAATATAAGCATGGTCTATGGACTATGGTTCATAGACCATGCCCAAAAGCAAGTGCCCCGTAGAAACGGGGCACGAACCGATCGTTAACAACATGAGAAAATCGGCTGTGTGAGATATATAATGCACATGAAGAAACAAGCCATCGTTAAAAATAGAAGAGCGGCCGGCAAGTGACCGCTCTTCAGGGGTATATATAGGTATAACAGACTCTCCACAGGAGTTCTATGAACCTTGGGAGGCGTAATTGGTTATTTGAAGTCTATAGTACAGTTCTGACATTTCAGATCGATCTTCAGGCCTTTGCCATCGCCTACTGCGGCAGAAAACTTAACAGGGGTATTAGAGCCGCTGATATTTAACGGTACTGTTATTGCCGTTATTGTTCCTTTTGTTGTGGTTAGTGTATTGCTTTTTGAAGGAGCAGGTGCTGCAGCAATAGTACTAGCCTGAATTGTTCCGGCAACCTGTGCAGATTTTAAAGGGGTTTCATTTACATTAAAAGTACGAGTAGCAGGTTTTTTAGAAAGAATCGCCAAATCTGCTTTTGTTACTTCTGCTTCTTTTTTTTCAAAATCGGCATATACTGTACTGTATTGACCGAGGAAATTCACCGAGTAATTTTTGGTATCGCGAAGCGGGATACGGATATCGGCATAACGGTTATCTACTTTAATGAGTTTAACATTACTACCCACATTTCTCACTTTAATATCAGCATTACTACCATCCAGTTCCAGTGAGCCAGACAAACGGGTAATACGAAGATTACCATAATTTTTCCGGCCATGTAAATCAGCAACATCTTCTACTTCAAACTCATCATTGGTGCTGACCAGTTTTATTTTTTTGGCCGATGCCATTTCAATAGTGGCATACTTGCTTTCAATATCGAGATCATCAATATTATTGGCACTGAAACGGCCATTGGCAAATTCTATTTCCGCTTCTTTAATATCACGCATATTGGCATTGGAATATTTTGAGCGCAGGCGTAATTTATTCAGGTTCTCTGCTTCAAAATTACCATTGGTAATATCCAATAACACATCACCAATTCCGGCAGGTAGTTGTACATCGGAATACTTTGTCTCAATATCCATTTTGCTTCCTGCCGGTACATAAATGGTCAGCATTCTCTTTTGTTCTTTAGCTAAATCTTCATAACGGATAACTTTTCCATAGCGTGCATCGCTGTTGCTTGAGTATCTCATTACAGTTACTGGTGATAAAGAAATTCTTTCGTTGGTTGAATACGTATACGAGGATGCGAAGACTGAATTATTAGACTTTATTTTTACTGATGTACCCAACGATTTCAGGCTAATACCTATTCTTTCAAAACATTCGGTATCTGTCAGTGAGCTTTCTTTAGCCAAATAGGCAGTGGTTACTATTTTCACTTTGGGTTGATCCCATGTTTTTACCTGTATAGCCAAAGAACTATTTTCAATATAAATTTCTCCACCTTTAGGCATATTAATTTCCTGGCTTATTTCTTTTGATTTGAGATTAACAGTATCATTCAATGAATAAGCATAAGTGTTTTGTGCAGCAATAACTTCAACAGGAGCAATAGATCTTATATTAGCTGTCTGTAGGTTTCCCTGACCGGATATGTAAGTGGTACTCTGTGCAAAGCCAGTGGCAGCAAATAACATACTCAGTATAGAGCCGGTAATTTTAATAGTAGTAAATGGCATATGAAGGGTATTTAGATGTTGATGAAATAAGTTTTAACACTGTCAACCGGGCGACGTATCTGTTTTACACGGTTGTTTATTTTATTCATTTCGGTTTGTAATTGCTTAAGCGTTGAAAGTTTTATCTGGTATAGATTAATCAGTTGATTCAACAGGTCATCGGTAAGCCCTCGTTTTACGATTTCTGCTTTTACCGCTTTCTCATCCTTTTCCAGTTGCCTGATCTGTATTTTAAAATCTGCAAAATATTCTGCCGATTCAGCATACATAGGAATGGTACTTACCTTGTTGCGTTGCAGGTTGATGACCTGTTTAAAACTGTTTTCTACATTATGTAAAGCAATAAGATCATCACGTTCAACAGTTGGTTTTGTTGCCGGGGCTGCCTTCTTTACAGGTACAACCGATGCCAGTACCTTATTGGTTGCCTGGTTTGACTCAGGAATTGAAACAACCGGTTCAGTAGCTTCCTTTATTTCCTGTTTTTGGGGTTCTACAGAAGCTGTTGATGTTTGTAAAGTTTCCTGTATTTTATCTTCTTTCAACAAACTCCAGGTGCCAATACCTGCCAGTACCAGCACACAGGCCGCTACTGCCCAACGTGTAATGATAACCACGATGGCGGTTCTTTTTACCGGCTGCTCCAGCTGTACACGTTCCCAAACCATTGGTGAGGGTTCGTCTGTATCCAGTGCTTCACGGTTTTGTTGCAGGTATTTTTTTAACTCATCCATGTACCTGTATTTGTTTACTGATTCTTTCTTTTAATAATTGTCTGGCCCGGTGGTATTGACTTTTACTTGTTGACTCTGATATGCCGAGCTGATTAGCGATATCTCTATGACTATAATCTTCCAGTACATAGAGGTTGAAAACCTGCCGGCAGCCATCAGGTAATTTTTTAATTTCCTGATGAACCATTTTAATATCTACCGTCTGCCACCATCCGGGTTCTTCATTGCTCAACGTTTCATTCCATTGTTCATCCCATGTTGTCTGGCAGGTATTTTTTTTACAGAAACGAATACATTCATTTACAACGATCCGTTTAAGCCATCCACCAAACTGGGCGGGTTCTTTAAGTTGTTTCAGGTTACGGAACGCAATCATGAACGATTCCTGTAAAATATCCTCAGCATTGCTCTGGTTACCCGTCATACGGGTGCAGATATTGAACATGGCCTTACTATATTGCTTATACAGCCAGGCCTGTGATGTTTGATCTCCCAGGCAGGCTTTTCTCACAACAGCCGTTTGTATGGTGATATCCTTTTCCAATGAATCGTTCCGGTATTAAGAGTATAGCAGGTTAAAATGGTTGGAAAGAAAGTATAACTTTTTTTGTGCGACAAATATCCATCAATAAAAAGAGGTCTGCCTGATAAAGGCGAACTGATTTTAAATAAATGGTATTCAATTATTTACGCTAAATCTATGGAAGGTTTATTCTGAAGTATGGCTTTAATTTTTGCCATCATCTCATCTGTCAGCAGTGGTAATACCTGTAATGTGTTCAGGTTTTTTGCTAATTGCTTTTTTGGGGGCACCCAAAATTGCTGTGCGCATTAACTTTTGGAAAGTTCCGGAACTTTCCAAAAGTTAATGGCCTTAAAAAGAAATTCAAGTTATCCAAACACGATGAACAGAATCGCTTTTCACTCCTATCAGCTGTGTTTTACATGCTGCGAAGAAAAGTTTACATAAGAAACAGAACTATCAAAAGATATGAAGACGATGCCGTTAAAAAGATAAAATAGTGACCCTAAACATTTTTCAGTACAAGACAAGGGAAACCCTTCTGTGTACCTTGATGGTAACTGAAGGGTATCTGAATGAACATCGAATAAAACCCTAAGGGTATCCGAAGTTCAAACGGACTTGTAACGGACTTATAACGGAGAAATAGCGCAGGAGCATTGAAACATTAAAAAAATGCAATATATTTATACAATATGTTCTTGTGGTCTGCCAAAAGCATCTCTTTCGGCTAAGCGGAAGCCTCTGCGGGTTAACTTTTGAAAGTGCCGGAACTTTCAAAAGTTACCAGGCCTAACAGCCGATTGTATGGTAATATTCTGTTTCAATGAGTTGCTCGGGTAATGAGCATGTTGAAGCTTTAAAAGGCCGGTAAGGAGGTATGATTTTTTTTTGCGACAAATATCCGTCAATAAAAAAGCGGTTAACACAATAAGGTTAACCGCTTTAAATTTATGCTATTCAATTATTTACGCTAAATCCATGGAAGGTTTATTCTGAAGTATGGCTTCTATTTTTTCCATCATCTCATCTGTCAGCAGTGGTAATACCTGCAAAGCTTTCAGGTTTTCTTCGAGTTGCTGTTTTTTGGTAGCACCCAAAATTGCTGTGGTTACATTAGGGTTTTTGATGGTCCATGCAATGGCCAGTTCAGCCAGGCTCACATTCATTTCCTGTGCCAGTACCACCAGTTTTTTGGCTTTCTCAATTTTGGCATCCTGCACCCAGCGGTCTTTTAACCAGTCGAAACCTTCAATGGCCAGTCTTGAACCTTCCGGGATACCATTATTGTATTTACCGGTTAAGAACCCGGCGGCTAACGGACTCCAGATGGTGGTTCCCAGCCCGGCGTTTTTGAATACGGGTAAATAATCCTGCTCCATTTTAAAACGTTCAAACATATTGTACTGTGGCTGCTCTACAGTGGGGCCTATCAAGCCATACTGATGTGCCACCCTGTGTGCCTCCATAATTTCGGCAGCACTCCACTGGCTGGTGCCCCAGTATAAAATTTTACCCTGCTGTATAAGATTGTGCATGGTCCATACCACTTCTTCAATGGGCACATTGGTATCGGGGCGGTGACAGAAATAAAGATCAAGATAATCGAGTTGTAAACGCTGTAATGCTTCGTGACAGGCTTCCATCAGGTGTTTGCGGCTGAGTCCGGTTTGGTTGGGTTTATTGTCTTTACCCCTCCATCCAAAATAAGCTTTAGAAGAAACGGTATAAGAAGTACGATCCCAGTTTTTCTTTTTCAGGATGCGTCCCATCATTTTTTCACTCTCACCCAAAGCATAGGCTTCTGCATTGTCGAAAAAATTAATCCCGTTATCGTAAGCTATTCCCATCAGCTCATCAGCAATACTGTCATCTATCTGTTTGTGAAAGGTAACCCAGCTTCCATAACTCAAAACGCTTAATTGTAAACCGGTACGGCCCATTCTTCTGTATTCCATATGATATATTTTATTGTTTGTTGAATGATTCGGTTGTAATTCGATTATTAAACCGATCTGCAATTTATTAAAAAAGAACCTTGCAGCTTTTATTGATTTGCTTAACTTGTAAATATGTCAACAGATCTGCTTACTTCACTGAATGCCATGCGTAGTTTTTTTTCATCGGGTGCCACACGTAGTTGTTTTTTTCGTAAACAGCAATTGCTGGCATTAAAAAAAGCAGTGACCGATCATGAGCAGGAAATTTATGCTGCGCTGTATGCCGATCTGAAAAAAAGCCCTGAAGAGGCCTGGATAACCGAAAATGGATTTTTATTGAATGAAATCAATCATGCCATTAAATGGCTGAGTGCATGGATGGAGCCAGAAAAAAAAGGGACCAACCTGCTAAACTTACCCAGCAGCAGTTATGTAGTAAAAGAACCATTGGGTGTGGTATTGATTATTGGCCCATGGAACTATCCTTTGCAACTATTATTAATGCCATTGGTAGGCGCCATTGCCTCGGGTAATTGTGTAGTACTTAAACCGAGTGAATTTGCGCCTGCAACAGCAGCTGTTATGCAGAAAATAGTGGAAGCAGTTTTTCCAAAGGAATATATTTTATATGTACCTGGTGATGGAGCCAGTGTTATTCCGGAAATGATGAATAACTTTTCATTTAATCATGTTTTTTATACAGGAAGCACATCAGTAGGAAAGATCATTTATAAAATGGCAGCGGAACGATTGGTACCGGTTACACTGGAACTGGGAGGGAAAAGTCCCTGTGTAGTTACCCCCAGCGCAAATATAAATGTGGCCGCCAACCGTATCGTGATCACCAAATTTTCAAATGCAGGGCAAATGTGCGTGGCGCCCGATTATATATTGGTTCATCAATCAGTTAAAGAACAACTGGTGGATGCTATGAAGAAAAAAATTCTTCAGTTTTTTACAGAACAGCCGATAAACAGTGATGAATATGGAAAAATAATTAATGAAAAACAGTTTCATCGTTTATTGTCGTACCTCAATGATGGTAAAGTTATACATGGTGGCGACCATGCTATTGATGGCTTATTCATTGCACCAACTTTACTTGATAATGTTAAGCCAGGCAGTGCCATTATGCAGGAAGAAATTTTCGGCCCTATAATGCCCATTATCAGTTATGAAACGGAAGCAGCGGCATTGGCTATTATCAACCAAAACCCTAACCCCCTTGCTTTTTATGTTTTTTCTTCCAACAACAAAGAAGCAAAACAATGGGTAGAAAAAGTGCCTTCCGGTGCAGCATGTATTAACAATGCAAGCTGGCATGTAACCAATCATCATTTACCATTTGGCGGAAGAGGGTTTAGCGGAATGGGGCGATATCATGGTAAATATTCTTTTGACACATTCAGTCATGAAAAAGCTGTGTTAAAAACACCTACCTGGTTCGATCCGGCCATGAAATACCCGCCCTTTAAAGGGAAGCTGAAACTGTTTAAGAAATTTATTTGATCATTACAGATACAACATGAACAACAAGACGATCATAAGAAAACTATTCATTGTATTTCTTGTTATACTGATCGTAGCTTTATTACTTAAAAGAAAAGATATGACCTGGCGACAGTCTTTATTTAAAACATTTTATCCCATCATCATGCTGCCGGGGAAACTATTTGGTGGGTATTCAAAAGGATTATTAAACAAAAAACAAATGCAGCCCATCCATTCTTTTTACGAGCTACAGGTTACACTTAATAATGGCGCCACGCTTCACCTGGAAACATTGAAGGGTAAGAAACTATTATTGGTGAATACTGCAAGCGACTGTGGGTACACGGGTCAGTATGCTGAACTGGAAGCCTTGTACAAGCAATACAAAGACAAGGGCCTGGTGATTATTGGTTTTCCGGCCAATGACTTTAAACAACAGGAGCAGCGCGATGATGCAGCTATAGCAGAGTTTTGCAAAATAACCTACGGCGTTAGTTTCTTACTGGCTAAAAAAAGCAGTGTTATCAAAGGGGCAGACCAGAATCCTGTGTTTCAATGGCTGAGTAATGCTTCGCTGAATGGCTGGAACGAACAGGAACCAACCTGGAATTTCTGTAAATATATTGTGAGTGAAAATGGAGTACTGGAAGCTTTTTTCCCGCAAGGGGTTTCGCCGATGGATGATGGCATACTCAAAATTCTTTCAACTCACCCCTAACCCCTCTCTGCTTCGCAAAGAGGGGGATGTTTTTGCTGCGCAAAAAAAGAAATTCAATAAGGATGAGGCGGAGCGTGTGGTTGGGATAGAGATGTTGTTGTTTTGTAAGTTCAAATAAAACACCAACACTATGCAAACACCAGTATCTCCATTGAGTTCAAAATATTTTGCCAGGTACCTTCGCAAAAATCAAACACCTGAAGAATCGGTCATGTGGCAGTTACTAAGAAACAGGCAGTTAGATGGGTTTAAATTTTTAAGACAACATCCAATTAAAGTTTGGGAGACTTCAGGGCAATTTCACTTTTTTTATGCTGATTTTTATTGCGCTGAAAAAAAGTTAGTTATAGAAATTGATGGATTGATACATGAACAGCAAAAAGATTATGATGCGTCTCGAGACTATATCATGAATGAACTTGGCTTGAAGGTATTACGAATCCTAAATCATGAGGTTAACCATGACATAAAAGGGACGCTTCAAAAAATCCGACTTGCATTAGAATAACTGATATTCTAACATATCCCCCTCTTTGCGAAGCAGAGAGGGGTTAGAGGTGAGTTATAGAGGGCAGTTCTCATGATAATTCACCAACTCAAGCACCTGTCTCTCCATCACAAAATCTTTATAGTTAACAGCCACTTCATCCAAAACGCTTTCAACTTCTTCCATGGTTTTTAAAGTAACCAGCCTGTTGCGATAGTCTTTTATACCAGGCAAACCTTTCAGGTAATTGGCATAGTGTCTGCGCATTTCATTGATACCAACAATTGATCCCTTCCATTCAATAGATTTACGCAAATGTTGTCTACATACATTTACTCTTTCTTCAACAGTTGGTGCATCGAGTAACTCACCTGTCTGAACAAAATGTTTGATCTCCCGGAATATCCATGGATAACCAATGGCCGCACGACCAATCATAATACCATCTACACCATATTTATTCTTATAAGCCAGTGCTTTCTGCGGACTATCAATATCACCATTACCAAATATGGGAATATGGATTCGGGGATTATTTTTTACTTTGGCTATCAGTGTCCAGTCGGCTTCACCTTTATACATTTGTGCACGTGTACGGCCATGTATGCTTAATGCTTTGATGCCCACATCCTGTAAACGCTCGGCTACTTCTTCAATATTTTTACTTTGTTCATCCCAACCCAGTCTTGTTTTAACCGTTACGGGTAAGCGGGTTGCTTTTACAACAGCATCGGTAAGACGCACCATCAGGTCAAGATCTTTTAATACGCCAGCACCAGCACCTTTACCTGCTACTTTTTTTACAGGGCAACCAAAGTTTATATCCAGTAAATCAGGATTAGTTACATCAACAATTTTAGCGGCCATGGCCAGGCTGTCTTCATCGCCCCCGAATATCTGAATACCGATAGGTCTTTCGTAATCGAAAATATCTAATTTTCTCCTGCTTTTAATGGCATCGCGGATCAGTCCTTCACTGCTGATGAACTCTGTATACATAAGGTCGGCACCGTTTTCCTTGCACACAATACGGAACGGTGGATCGCTCACATCTTCCATTGGTGCAAGTAATAAGGGGAAATCGGGGAGTTCTATCTTATCAATTTTAACCATGAT
Organism: Bacteroidota bacterium; assembly: GCA_049324295.1. Lineage (GTDB taxonomy): Bacteria > Bacteroidota > Bacteroidia > Chitinophagales > Chitinophagaceae > Sediminibacterium. The sequence continues at coordinate 27,662 of JBMOKQ010000063.1, read as the reverse complement.
TCAACATTCTGTTCTTTTCTCTGTTTCTTTGTCCGGGCTGTTCATATCCGAAACCTGTATGTATGTAAGGATGGTCATTAACCCGTTTAACCGGGGTTTACATATGATCTGATACCCTTATCTTAGATGCCGGCCCGAACAGGCTGCAAATTTACACGCTTATTCTTCAACCACATGAATCAGAAGACACAGATTAGTTATCCGGTCCAGTTTTTATTATTAATCGGGCTGGTAGGTGTAGGAATGATTATCGGATCAGTAATAATGGCAGCCCTGGGTTCCAGCCTGTTAGATGTTCCTCTCTTAAAAGTACCCGATGCCATGAATAAGCCTGAAAATGCCAATATTTCCAGGTTTTTGAATACGGCAGCAACATTATTGGCCTTTTTTGTTCCTGCAGTTGTATTTGCAAAAATTGTTGATCGCACCCCCCCTCTCAACTATTTGGGGTTCAACCTGAAAATGAGTAGGAAGCAAATTATGCTCGTGATACTGATAACATTTGCAGGAATGATTTTGAGCGGCGCCCTCGGAATGTTGAACCAGGATATTCCTTTATCCGGCAAATGGCTCAAAAAAGCAAAAGAACTGGAACAAACTTATAAGGATGTTATGTTAAACATGGCATCTATGAAAAATGCCGGCGATTTTATATTGGCCATCCTGGTGATGGCACTCGCACCTGCTATTTTTGAAGAAGTATTGTTCAGGGGAGCTTTTCAGAAAATTTTTATTCAGTGGACCAAAAATGCCTGGGTTGGCATCATTATCACCAGTATTCTGTTTAGCGCCATTCACTTTTCTTATTTCGGTTTTCTGCCAAGGATTGCATTGGGTATGATTCTGGGATTAATTTTTTATTACACCAATAACCTCTGGTTAAGTACACTGCAACATTTTCTGCATAATGGATTTATTGTAACACAATTATACATTGTGCAATCAAAAGGTAAATCTGTGGAAGAAGCCATGGACGAAACCATGCCCATATGGTGGGGGCTTGTTGGACTGGCTTTATTGATACTACTCTTTAAACAATTATATAAAGAGAAACTCATAACGACTTCTCCTGTTATATCATCTGATTCAATCAATTTGAATGAATAACTGGCAAAAAATATTCTCTACCCGTGTTTATGCCGAAGCGGCTATCATTAAAGGTATGCTCGAAGAAAACCAGATACCGGTTCAAATACTGAATAAACAGGATAGTAGTTACCCAATGTTCGGCGATATACAAATTTTTGTTCCGGCTCACTTACAGGCAACTGCTAAAGAACTTATTGATAAAACGCTTTTGAATTAGCAGATAGCTTTTAGTTCATAGCCAATGGTATATGGTAAATGCGAGGATGACTAAATAAACTATGGACCATTGGCTATGGACTATAAACTATCTGCTTTATCTTCATACTATGGCTTTCAATTTTCAAACTTTCAGAACCCGGGCTTTAACCGCCATTGTTTTTGTGCTGGTAATGTTGGGTGGATTATTATGGAGCCAGTGGAGTTTTCTGTTGTTGTTTGCCGTGATACATGTGGGGTGCTGGGTAGAGTATAAATCGCTTATCAGTAAAATTGATCCAAGATACCAGGGTATTTCAACAGCACATCTGGCCGGGGCCATTACAGCAGGATTGGGTTTTATGTGTTGGATGACAGATGACCAATACAAAATTGGTAATATTTTTCTGCACGAAATAGGTGGCTGGATATTATTGGTTTCATTAACAGGATTGGTATTATTGAAACTCATTAAAGGTCGTATGCCCGACTGGAAAATGATTGGATACACTATTGGGGGATTACTTTATATCTCACTTTCCTGGGGGTTGCTCATCGATCTTTACAATGAAATTTCTTCTCCAAAATTTTCAAACAGCAGCTGGTTATTACCCATGCTGATTATTGCCACCATCTGGATCAATGATACCATGGCATATATTGTTGGATCTTTTATAGGCAAAACACCATTTTCATCCATATCACCAAAAAAAACCTGGGAAGGAACGGTTGGAGGTGCCATACTGGCTGTATTGGTTGTTACAGTTATTGCCGTATACTGGTTAACGCTTGATCTGGTTCAGATGATCATCATAACCATTACCGCTTCGGTAATGGGCACACTGGGCGATTTATTTGAAAGTAAACTGAAAAGAATGGCCGGCGTAAAAGACAGTGGCAGTTTTATGCCCGGACATGGGGGCTTTTTGGACCGCTTCGATTCATTGCTACTCGCCACACCTTACGTTTGGTTACTGCTGTTTTTGCTTCGTTAATAAACAAACAAAGTTTTGCATCATTCTTTTACCTTTGTTGCCTAATTCTAAACTCATGACCATTCATAGTGAAGGATACCAGACGATTGGTATCGGTGCCCTGATTTTCGGGGTGCTTAATGTAGCATCATTTACATTCTTTAGTGCCTCAATTCCCTGGTTGGCCATCAGTATTTTTGTGATTACGCTGGGACTTTTATTATTCCTGATTTCTTTTTTCCGGATACCTAATCGTGTGCATACGCTTGATGATAAAAAACTCATTTGCCCTGCCGATGGAAAAGTAGTGGTAATTGAAGAGATTGTTGATGAAGAATATTTCAAAGACAAAAGAATACAGGTGAGTATTTTTATGAGTCCGGCCAACGTGCATGTAAACCGTAACCCGATGAGTGGTGAAGTAGTGTACAATCAATACCATAAAGGAAAATACCTGGTGGCATGGCACCCAAAATCATCTACTGAAAATGAAAGATGGAGTGTTGCCGTAAAAAATAATTACGGAACCATTCTTTACAAACAAATTGCAGGAGCATTGGCCAAACGCATTTGTAATTATACCGCTGTTGGGCAGCAGATAAAACAATGTGATGAATATGGTTTCATAAAATTTGGCAGCCGTGTAGATATTTTATTACCCATTGGCACTAAGATAGACGTAAGTATGAACCAGGTAGTAAAAGGCGGCGTAACCGTATTGGCAAGCTGGGAATAAATTCTTCTCTAAACACCTCCCCTGCGAAAACGCTGCATCCTCATGTTCTCCTGCGGTGATTACTCGAATAATTTCACCGCAGAGAACGAGAGAAACAGAGGTTTCGCAGGGTAAAAGCATTAAATGAAAACGATAGACATCAGTTCCCTGCCTGTAATGGAAAAACAACAATGGTTGCAACATGCTATTGCACCGAGGCCTATCTGTTTTGCCAGTACCATCGATAAAGCCGGTAATGTAAACCTGAGTCCGTTTAGTTTTTTTAACTTGTTTTCATCTAACCCACCTATTGTTATTTTTTCACCTTCAAGAAGAGGACGCGATAACACCACAAAACATACACTTGAAAATGTACTGGAAGTACCTGAATGTGTCATCAATATTGTTGACTACGATATGGTGCAGCAGGTGAGTTTATCAAGTTGTGAATTCGCGAAAGGAGTGAATGAGTTTATTAAAGCCGGTTTTACCAGTGAACCGGCTACAAAAGTGAAGCCTCCCATGGTAAAAGAAGCTAAGATTAAACTCGAGTGTACGATAAATGAAGTAAAAAGCCTGGGAGAAAATGGTGGTGCAGGTCAGCTGGTAATTGCCGAAGTGTTATGTATGCATGTGGATGAAAGTATTTTGGGAGATGATGGGAAAATTGATCAGCAAAAATTGCAATTAGTAGCAAGACTTGGTGGCGACTGGTATTGTAAAGTAAGTCCCGATAATTTATTTAAAGTGCCTAAACCTAATACACAGTTAGGTATTGGTGTGGATCAACTGCCTGATAGCATACGTAATAGTATTATACTTACCGGTAATCATTTAGGGATGCTTGCCAATGTGCATGTATTACCTGATATTGATGCGTCTTTCACTGATGACAGGGTAAAAAATATTTTCCAGTATTATGCGGTAAGTCCATCAGAGATGGAAACAGAGCTGCATAAATACGCAGCAGAATTGCTGAATGAAAACCAGGCAGATAAAGCCTGGCAGGTGCTCCTCTGTTTATAAATTATTAATTACTAAACAACTCTGCGAAACCTCTGTTAACCCTCGTTCTCTGCGGTGAAATTACTCGAATAATCACCGCAGGAGAACATGAGATAACGAAGTTTACGCAGAGGGAGTTGGTTTATTTTTGTAGGAAAAAATATCGGGGAAGAATTCCTGCTCAGAATTTTTCCGGAAACTTCTTCCTGTTTCTATTGCTTTCTGAACAATATCGTAAGTGCTGTGTGATAGTGTTAATGGTTTTACTGCACTCTTTTGTAACCAATCTTCAACCTGTAAAGAAAACCCATCGGTGATTTTATCGATTATGGTTACATTGAAGTTTTTCAAAGCGGCAGCATTGCATAATTGCTCATACTGACCACGTATGGGCAGGCAAAGTAATTGCTTACCCAGGTATAAAGCTTCCGCAGGCGTTTCAAAACCGGCGCCGGTAATAATGCCATGTGCATGTATCATGCTTTGTGTAAAGCCCTCGTTGCTGATAGGAATCAATGTAACATTTCCTTTTTTCTCTTGCTGCTTTACTTTTTTAGAAAACACTTCGAAGTGTATATTCTGTATTTTATGTAAAGCCTGCACAACTACTTCATCACTGTAATGCGAAAGATATACTGTAATATGACCATTATTTGTTGGCCTGGCTTTCAGGATATCTTCTTTGATAACAGGCGAAAAAATAAAATCATCATATTGTTCAAAATGTAAACCAATATAGGCAGATGCTCTTGCATACCGCTGTAATACTATTTCACCCGCAAAATCTTTTTTACCGGTTCTCGGTGTATGCTTGCTCTGAAAACTGGCCTGGTGACCAAAGCCAACGCTTGGTATTTTTTTCAACGCACATGCAATGGATGTAATACTGTCGAAATCGTTCAGTACAATATCGTACTGTTCAACAGGTAATGCTTTTGCTTCTTTCCATATTCTTTTCAGATTTAATTCTTTCCACATGCGCCAGTAATCAAGTCCGCCGGTATTATCATAAAAAAGACTCAGTCCGTTGCTTCTGTATTTTACTGGTAGGTTTGGCTGAAGATTACTATTACTGCCACTCAGAAAAACATCTACCTGACCGTATTGTTGCAGGTAAGGCATGAGTTCCATGGCTCGACTGATATGTCCGTTTCCTGTGGCCTGCACGGCATATAATATTTTCGTACTCATGACTGTATGGCTAAGGAGTGAATGAATAAGGCGATTTCATCTGTTACCACATTGAGTTGTGGCAATTTCTTTTCCATGGTTACTACAGGTGCGGCTGTAGCAGCAAACTGTTTTTCATCGTAGTGATAAATGCTCCACTCATTATTCTGATACTCCAGTGCCGTGAGGTTTTCTATCCAGTCGCCGCTATTCAGGTAGGTAACGGTACCATCTTTTGTGCTGATGATTCTTTTTTGTGGCTGGTGAATATGTCCGCAGATTACATAGTCGTATTTCTTTTCAATGGCCAGTTCTGCCGCTGTTTGTTCAAAATCGCCGATCCATGAGACCGCTTTTTTTACACTGTTTTTTACTTTTTTGCTGAAGCTCATTTTCTCTTTACCCATCATCTTCAAACAACGATTGATAAGACTGTTGATGAGTATGAGTAAATCGTATCCATGTCCGCCAAGTTTTGCCAATAACTTAGCGCTACCTTTCGTGGTAGCATCAAATACATCTCCATGAAAGATCCAGGTCATTTTTCCGTTGATTTCCATCACCACTTTATCGGTCAGTTGAAAATTGCCCATATGCATATCGGAATAACGACGCAAGGCTTCATCATGATTACCGGTGATGTATATAATCCTTGTTCCTTTACTTAACAGGTTCATGATTTCTTTAATCACCTGCATATGCGCAACGGGGAAGTAGCGTTTATTGAATTGCCAGATATCGATGATGTCTCCATTCAGTACAAGAATCTGCGGCTGAATGCTTTTGAGGTAATTGACAATTTCTTTGGCATGACAACCATAAGTGCCCAAATGAAGATCGCTCATCACCACCACATCTAAAGTACGTCTGTCCATACACCGTGGAGTTTAGCAAAATTGCTACGGCAGTATGAAGGGAATGTTAGGTGTGAATGAAGGAATTGTTATTTACGGGAAAGATGAAAAGTAAAAGGGGAATCATCAATAATTATATCCTCTTTTTGCGAGGCAGAAAGGGCCTTAAAGTGTTGAATAGTGAATAGTCAGTAGTGAGAATCTGCTGTTCCTCGTTTTATAAGTCTCCAAGCTGCGGCCTGAGCACAATGTCTTCAGTTACGGCCATTGGAGAGAGTTGGCTGGCGGCATATACCATTTTCGCCACATCATCAGCTTCCATAATCCGTTTGGGATCAATATCAAAACCATCCCAACTGGCAGTTAAAGCTGCACCGGGATAAACGGCGGTAACTTTTATACCATATGACTTCATCTCTTCACGCAGGTTTCGGCTAAAGCCTGCCATTGCATATTTACTGATACTGTAACTGCCGCCATTGGCATAAGCATGTAAAGAAGCAACGGAGCAGATATTGAAAACATGTCCTCGTTTCGCAGTTATCATAGAAGGTAAAAGCTGACGGGTAAGATGATAGGCGCTGAATAAATTGGATTGTAACATTTCTTCGAGAGATCCATCAGGCTCATTGTGAACGCTACCTGAAATAAACTGACCGGCATTGTTAACGAGTATATCAGGTGTTCCTTTTTGCAGGCACCAGTTGGCAAAAGCTGTTACCTCGTTTTTGTTTGTCATATTTGTTGGTCTGCCAACAATCACCGCATTCGGAAAACGGGTTTGTAATTCATTTATCGTATCATATAATGATTTTTCACCACGGCTGCATAAAAACAACTGATGTCCTGCTGCTGCAAACTGCGCCGTGATGGCTTTACCAATTCCCTTAGAAGCACCTGTTACAATTACATTCATGATGCGGGTAGATTTTTCTACTACGAAATAAAACATTTATTCTTAACCAGTCCTTAATATCTCTGCGAAATCTCCGTGCCCTCTTGTTCTCTGCGGTGAATATTCGCCACAGAGAAAGGAGGAGCAGAGATTACGCTGAGTTATTTGAAATTTTATACAGACTGATCAGTTCAGCTAAGTTGTTATTACATTTGAAGATGCGCTACAAACATTTATTTTTCGATCTTGATCATACACTCTGGGATTTTGAAACCAATGCAAAAGCTACCTTACAGGACCTCTATCATCAATATGATTTAAAGGACAGGGGAATAAATGATTTTGATGCTTTTTTTACCCGTTACAGTTTTCATAACGAACGGCTGTGGAACCGATATACAAAAGGGTTTATTAAGCAGGATGAATTGCGTTGGAAAAGAATGTGGTTGGCTTTGCTGGATTATAAACTGGCCGATGAACAGTTATCCCGCAGCATGTCTGTTGCATTTCTGGAAATGTTACCATCAAAAAAAGCCATTTTCCCTTATACATTCGAAATACTTGAATACCTGAAAAAGAAAGGATATAACCTGCATCTTGTAACCAATGGGTTTGAAAAAGTGCAGCATAATAAACTACAGAATTCAGGTTTACATGCTTATTTTGAGGCGGTGATTACATCAGAAGCAAGTAACAGCCTTAAGCCACAAAAGGAAATTTTTGCCTATGCTTTTCAGCAAACAGGAGCCAACGAAAACGAAAGTATCATGATTGGCGATAACCTGGATGCGGACATACAGGGTGGCATCAACGCAGGTATAGATACCATCTTCGTAAACCATCTAAATATTGAAGCGCATGTAAAACCAACTTATACTATTTATCATCTGAAAGAACTGGAAGATATACTTTAACCATACTCCTCTGTGGTACCTGCCGTCACCCTAACGAAGAAAGGAACCGCAGGAGAACGAGAGGAAACGAAGGTTACGCAGGGATAAAATAAAAAAGGATGCTTTTCTAAAGTATCCTTTTTTATAGAGTAACGTTGATTAGGCTTTAGCGGTTGTTTTTTTCGCTGTAGTTTTCTTTGCTTTTTTGATTTCTTTTTTAGCGTCTTTGCTGGAGCATTCTTTAGCATCTTTACTGCATTCTTTTGCTTTGGCGCATTTTTTACCATCGTGTTTATGACCACCACCGGCAAATGCAGTACCTGAAACCAGGAAAGCAGCCATAGCAAGTACAATTATCTTTTTCATATGACGTCGTTTTAAGTATGTATCAAATATAAGGAATCAGGGGCTAGTTTTTTTGTTAAAAGAGGGGGTGAGGTTTTTTTACCATTAATGACGGAGAATATTCACCGCAGAGAAGGGAGGAAACGGAGATTTCGCAGGGTTAGAATTGGTAGACTATACGTTTGAAACCATCTTTTAAGAGAGGGGTATTAAAATTGATGAAATAACCTAAATGTCTGCCGGATATTTTTAGATAAGTAATAAGCTGTGCTACAAATATTGGGTGGGTGGCATCAACAGATTTCACCTCAATTATAATCTCATTTTCTACTAACAGATCAATACCATATACTTTACCTAATTCGACACCTTTGTAAGAAAGCTCAATAGGAACTTGTGTTCTTGTCTGTAAATTTTTTAACGATAATTCTCTTGCCAATGAAATAGTATATGCAGATTCAAGCAAGCCTGGCCCTAATTCCTTGTGTACAGTAATGGCTGCATTCAGAATAATGCCTCCTATTCTATTTAATTCTTGTTTATCCATATCCTCTCTGCGAACCTTCTGTTTTCTCCCTTCTCTGCGGTGAGGTTTCACATATCACTCTGCTGAAGAAAGGCCAGAAGCAAACGCAGCTCAAAATATCAAAACAACTCAAAGAAAAATACCGTATAAATACCTGATTTTACAGCTTCTTCTTTGCCAAAATAGAGAAATCAGTGTCTTCTTTTACAATCGTATTTTCCAATACACCAATACCATCAATTTCCATCTTCACCACATCACCAGGCTGTAACCACTGTTCCTGATAATTGGCATCATTGAGTTTACCTGTACCATTGAGTTCAAGAAAACAACCGGTACCCACTGTTCCACTACCAATAACATCACCAGGGTGCAACTGAACACCATAGGCACAACGTTCAATAATTTCTGCAAAAGTCCAGTCCATATCACCCACATTTCCATTACTTACCTGTATACCATTTACCCAACACTTCATACCCAGGTTCCAGTTTTTGCCAACATGTTCGGGTTTGGCTGGTATTTCAAAAGATTCCAGTTCATCGAGTGTAACAAGACATGGGCCAATAACAGTAGAAAAATCTTTCCCTTTCGCTGGACCAAGATTCAACAACATTTCTTCCATCTGTAATCTACGTGCACTCATATCATTCATGATCATGAGTCCACCGATGTATTGATCCGCTTCTTCAGCCGGAATATTTCTTCCACTCTTACAAATTACAATAGCGGCTTCCAGTTCAAAATCTAATTTTTCAAAGTGATCGGGCATGCAATGAATATCGCCCGGGCCCTGAATGCTATGATGATTGGTAAAATAAAAGATCGGATACTGATCGAATTCGGCAATCATATCCACTTTGCGGTTTCTGCGTGCTGCAGCTACGTGCTGACGAAATGCATAACCATCTCTGCAGGAGGTAGGAAATGGTACAGGTGCAAGTAAATGTTGCCCCTCAATGGGAATGCCTTTTTCTTTACTGATTCTTCCATCTTTAATGGCCTCGTTTACCTGTTGTGCAATGGGAAACATGTCATCCCAATAATGTAAAAACATATTCATGCTATTGGGTAATTCCGGATGTACCATATCGCAATCAAATAAATAGCCATCTACTAAAAAAGCAAGTTGATCACGTCCGTCTGATAAATAAGATACCAGTTTCATAATTCAATCGTTTGAGGGGCGAAAATAGTTTAAAAAACACTCTGCGAAACTCTTTTTCTCCTTTCTCTGCGGTGAACATTCGCGTAAGTTCACCGCAGAGAAAGGAGGGCGCTGAGGTTTCGCAGAGAATTGCTAAACAGGTATCTTTAATTTCCCAAAACAACCACATGAAAAGGATATTCTTGCTGGCAGGATTTGTGTCGATTATTATATGCCTTGCATTCAGAAAAACAGAAGAGCAGCAAAACTGGATACGTATAAATCAACTGGGTTATACACCAGACGGCATTAAAGTAGCAGTATGGTGCAGTAAGGAAAATAAAATGCCTTCTTCTGTTGAGTTGGTGGATGCAACTACAGAAAAAACAGTGTACACGATTAGGAGTGTTCAGGCTTTTGGTGCTTATGGGCCTTTCAGTCAGACATCTCGTATTCGTTTTACGACTTTTAACAAGCCCGGACGGTATTATTTAAAATCTGGCGATACAAAATCTCCTGTATTTGCTATTAATAATGATGTATATAAAGGTGCTGCTGATTTCTGTTTACGTTATATGCGTCAGCAGCGAACTTTGTTCAATCCTTATTTAAAAGACAGTTGTCATACCCGCGATGGTTATACATTATATGGTCCCATGCCCGACAGTTCTTATGCAGATGTAGGTGGAGGATGGCATGATGCGAGTGATTACCTGCAATACAGTACCACATCTGCCAATGCTACCTGGCACTTGTTGGCTGCTTATCAGCAGTTTGGTCATGTGTTTACGGATACCAAAAAAGCAAATGGACTTGATGGAAAAAATAATGTACCGGATATACTGGATGAAGCCAAATGGGGGATCGATTGGCTGATGAAAATGAATCCATCAGATAATATCATGTTTAACCAGATTGGAGATGACAGGGATCATATGAAAATGCGTATTCCCAAAGAAGATACCAATTACTACGGGCGAGGTATTGAAAGGCCGGTATATTTTGTTTCAGGCAAACCACAGGTAAGAGGAAAGTTTATGAATGCCACTACAGGTACTGCTTCTACGGCTGGTAAATTTGCCAGTGCATTTGCATTGGCTTCAAAAGTGTACGAGAAAAAAGATGTGAAACTGTCGAAACAGTTGTATCAAAAATCGCTGGCTGCTTATGCTTATGGAAAGAAAATGCCGGGGGTGGCACAAACAGCGTCTGTAAGATCGCCTTATATCTATGCTGAAGGTAATTGGGTGGATGATATGGAGCTGGCAGCAGCAAGTATATATCAAAATAATCCAGGTAAACATAAACCTTTACTAAAGGATGCCTTTAATTATGCCAAACAGGAACCGGTTACACCCTGGTTAGGAAAAGATACAGCTCATCATTATGAATGGTATCCGTTTATTAACCTGGGTCATGCTGTATTGGCAGGTGCTTTACCCAAACAGCAACGAGATACCATTCATGATTATTATGAGACGGGTATTAAGGGTGTATGGAACAAAGCCAAACAAAATGCTTTTTATCGCGGCGTACCCTTTATCTGGTGTAGTAATAACCTGACCACTTCTTTTGCCATACAATGTTATTGGTATAGAAAAATGACTGGTGACGACAGTTATGCAGAACTCGAACAAGCCAATATTGACTGGTTATTCGGATGTAATCCCTGGGGAACAAGTATGGTATACGGATTGCCATCCTGGGGCGATACACCTGTTGATCCGCATTCTGCTTTTACACACCTGAAACAATACCCCATTGATGGCGGACTGGTAGATGGCCCTGTGTATACGGCTATTTATAAAAACCTGATTGGTATAAAATTGAATGATCCCGATGAGTATGCCGTTTTTCAAAGTGATCTGGCTGTATATCATGATGATTATGGAGACTACAGTACCAATGAACCCACAATGGATGGTACTGCATCATTGATTTATTTACTTGCCGCAAAAGAAGATGAAACCCAGCCTAAAAACGGATGGACAGCTTACCCGATGCCTTACTATCCACCTTCTTTTACACTACAGGAAAGAGCAATGGTGCGGGGCGACAGTACCAAAAAATCAGTTGCACTTGTATTTACTGCTGATGAGTATGCAGAAGGGTTACCGATGATTCAGCAAACACTGGCACAACAAAATGTAACAGCGTCTTTTTTCTTTACGGGCCGCTTATACAGAAATAAAACATGGCAACCTCTTATACAACAATTATATCGTGAGAAACATTACCTGGGTGCGCATTCAGATCAGCATATTTTATACAATGACTGGAAGAACAGAGATAGTATGCTGGTAACAAGAGATTCACTGGAAAATGATTATCATAATAATGTGGAAGCCATGAATGAGCTGGGTTTGTGGAACGATAATCGCTATGAATATTTTATTCCACCGTATGAGTGGTGGAATAAGCGAATTGGTAAGTGGTTTGCAGAAATGCGTGTAAAGCTATTCAGTTTTACACCTGGTACACGCACCAATGCCGATTATACCTGGCCTGAAATGGGTGCGGCATATAAATCGAGTGAAGAACTACTGCAATTACTTCGCGCATTTGAAGTAAAGCATACGTTAAATGGCGCCATTCTCTTAATTCATGCTGGAACAGACCCGAGACGAAAAGATAAATTACATAGTCATCTGCCTGTTATCATCAGTGAACTGAAAGCAAAAGGCTATAATTTCAGCAGGATAGATAACTTGTAAGAAAAACTCTGTGCCTCACTCTGTGTCTTCTGTGCTTTTTACCACGGGGTTACACGGATGTTTGCGTTAAGCTTTTTGGCGTTTCATCTTTTTATAATGTATAAGAAAAGCCGAAGCCCCTGCGAGAGGTATAAAGAGTATGGCAATTAAGAAAGCCATCTTATGGCCATATTTTATGGAATTGTTATTGGCAAGTTTTACAATGGCAACGATGCATAGAATAAGATGGATGATTGATAGCAGGTTCCAGAGAATTAATGTGAAGTCTAATACGTAAAGTTCCATAACTGATAGGTAATGCTAAGATGATAAATCTGTTGTTCCTTCATTTAAAACATGCTCAATTTGATCGTGTAATTCAGGAATTTTATTTTGTAAAACATCCCAAACAATTGAATAGTTTACCCCTATATAATCGTGAATAAGGCGATCTCTCATTCCTGCCATATTTTTCCATTGTATAGAGTTCCACTTTACTTTAAAATCTGCCGGAATCTTTTTTGTTGCTTCGCCAATAATTTCTAAACTTCTTACAACAGCACGTTTTAAAGTTTCGTCGTCTAAAAAATCATCTTTTGATAAATTTGTACTTACAGAAAGCAGGTAAGTACATTCATCAAATATATGTTTTAAGAATTCTGATGGTTCCTTAGACATACATTATGTTACTTAAGATTTTTGGACCGATATATTTACTTAACCCATTTTTTGTAACGATTTCAATCTTCTCATTTTTGAAGAGATGTTCAAAAATGTCATAAACAGCCATATAGTTATCAAAGGTTTCCTTACCTGGCTCAAAATCTATGAGTAAGTCAATATCGCTGTTGGCTGATTGTTCATCGCGCAAATAGGAGCCAAAGAGTCCAATATGAGACACCCCATACCTGGATAGAGATGGCTTTTGTGTTTTTAGAATGGATAATATGTTTTCTTTTGTTGTCATTCAATCTTAAGTACGTACAAAAATATCTAGTTTTATGCGAACTACTTGGTTAACTTAATTTATTCCATTCAGACTGATAAACATCAAGTGATATCTCACCCCTTTCATACTTTTCTTGCAGCTTAATTTGTTCTTTGTTCGCTTGTAGTGTCGGTGTGCTTGTTTTATAATTATTAGTATTAAGTTTTATGTTTCCTTCATCTATTTTCGCCTCTTTTATACCATTTCTAATTGCCGCTTTTACTACATAATAAAAAATAACCCAACTAATCACGACCCCCACTATATAAATTAATACAGTAAGTATTTCCATAAATAAACTATTTGCCTATAAATATGATAAGATATTCTTCAGGATACAAAAACCAAAAGGTACTATACTTTTTTAGTGTGATACCTTTATTTCTGAATATTATTATCCTACCACCTTTCCTCCTCCGATCCACCCCAATCTTTCCCTCCAAATTCCTCTCTTGATTTCTTCTTCTGTTCCATTCTGTCAATAATCATTTGTGCAATCAATAAACCGGCATCAGTATCGGTATGAGAGGCAAGGGTTTCTTTGAGTTTGGCCTCGCTGATATCCAACCGGTACAATAGCTGAACCAGCCCGGGAAAGTTGTTATTGATGAGTGCTTGTATATACGCTGTCAGCTGCTCTTTTGTATACTGTTCAATGCGTATAAGTTCATTTTCGGGGTTCATACTTAAAGGTAAAGCCTTTACAATAATGCACTAAATGTTAAATTTTTATTACAAAATGTAAAATAAACTTGATAAAATGAAAATTATACTTTACGTTTGTATGGTCAAAACAAATTAGTATGAAACAGATCAAGTTGTTCCCACATAGTTTTCAGCGTATTGGCTGGATATTATTAATACCCTTTCTTGCCCTCGGTATAGCTAATATGTTTTTTGAATACAATGCCTCCTGGCTCCAGTTCAGGGTTTCGAAAGGTAATGGCCTTGAATTCTTTTCCAGCCATAATTTTACCGATGAGCTGGCCGCTGTTGGTCTCATCATCAGCCTGAGTTTTATTGCTTTTGCCAAGGAGAAGATTGAAGACGAGGCCATCCAGTTTTTTCGCCTCGAAGCCTTGCAATGGGCAGTATATGCCAATTACCTGGTGCTGATTATCAGTATCTTAACCGTATATGGCAGCACTTTTTTTCAGGTGATGACCTATAATATGTTTACCGTTCTAATCATATTTATCCTGCGTTTCCGGTATATATTGTTTCAGTATAATAAAGCCAGTGTATGAAAAATAAAATCAGAGTGCAGCGTGCCATCCATAACCTGACACAGGATGACCTGGCCAAAAAAATAACCGTGAGCCGACAAACCATCAATACCATGGAATCGGGTAAATATGTACCATCAACGGTACTGGCCCTCAAAATGGCCCGGCTCTTTGGGGTTCCGGTTGAGGAGATTTTTGAGCTGGAAGAAACAGATTAAAAAAATTTATCCCTTTTTCCAACCTTTTACTGTAACAGAACTCTTTAAATGGAGTTTAGTAAATAATCCCCTTTCTCTTTTCATACCCGTGATATAAATCAGGGTGTGAAAAGAGAAAGAGGGAAACAGAAATCATATGCTTAACATCAGAAAATGGATACCACTGTTATTGCTGCTGTTTACGGCTGCTGCCCTGGTGAGTGTCATTAATTTATGTAAGCAACCTTCCTGCACCGGAAAAAAAACAAGTCCGGAGACATCAACTTTTGAATGGATAGGATTGCCTAACGGCTCTTACCTCTGCATTTAAAATATGTTTCCCATTATTTAATTGTTTAAGAGAAATGCATCATCATGTGTAACAGAATTCTCATGCTCATACTGGGCATGTTTTTTATAGGTATTCTTTTCGCACAGACTGGTTCAACCGGCTCTATCACTGGTAAACTCATCGACTCGGCTTCCCGACGACCCATGAACCTGGCTACCGTTTCGGTGTTTAAAGCAGTCGATACCGTATTGGTTACTTACAGACTCAGTACTGAAGCAGGTGAATTTAAAGTGAATGGTTTGCTGGTAGATACAGATCTGCGTGTTATTATTTCATATTCTGGTTATGCAGTAACACGTAAAGAATTTAAGCTCTCCAAAGATGCGCTGGTATTTGATGCCGGTACTGTTGTGATGGTTCCTAATAATGCCAATACACTCGATGAGGTATTGGTATATGCAGAAAGACCACCGGTAGTTGTAAAAAAAGATACAATTGAATTTAATGCCAATTCCTTTAAAACACTGCCTTCTGCTTTGGTAGAAGACCTGCTGAAAAAATTACCCGGCATTCAGTTAGATGCAGAAGGAAATATTACGGTGAACGGGAAAAAAGTAAACCGTATCATGGTAGATGAAAAAGACTTTTTTGGCGGAGATCCTAAAATGGCCACCAGAAATTTACCCGCTAACCTCATCGATAAAGTTCAGGTATCTGACGATAAAGATGAGCTAGATCTCAATCCGGATAAAGCAAAAGCCGATGTTGGACAGGTGATTAACCTGAAACTCAAAAAAGCGATCAAACAGGGTTTATTTGGTAAGGCCTATGCAGGAAAAGCTGATGGTAACCGTTATGAAGCAGGCGGTATTCTAAATATGTTTCGCGACACTTTACAGGTAAGTGTGTTGGGTTTTAGTAATAACCTGAACAAAGCTGGGTTTGGGTTCAATGATATCCGTTCACTCGGAGGCTTCGACAGAAGCGGTATTAACTCTATTTCAATTAATGGTAACGGAGGTTTGAATGTAAACGGAATTTCATTTGGTGGAACAGGACAAGGAATACAGCAATCGGGTGGAGTTGGATTTAATCTGAATAACGAATTTAAAAAGGGACTTACCCTCAACACGCAATATTTCTATGGCAGATCGCGTAACGATATTGCAGAACTGGAAAACCGTCAGCAGTTTTTGGGTGATACTATTTTAACCAGCCGTTCCAACAGATCAGAAGTAATTAATTCAAAGAGCCACCGGCTTGGGTTTGGTCTTCGCTGGAAAATTGATACTACTTCGAGAATGGAATTCAGGCCTACTTTAACAGTATCAAACAACAACAGTAACCGTCTTACCAATATTACCACCAATAGCAGTGAAGATGGTCCGCTGAATGCCAGTAATAACGTGCAGTCTGTGAAAGGAAGAGATATTGGTTATAGCCATTCATTGAGTTACTTTAAAAATTTCAGGAAAAAAGGAAGAACATTCAATATGGTCAACGGCGTAAACCTGAACACCACTAATACAGACCAGTTCAATAATGTGCTTAACACATTCTTCACTACGGGAAGCAGTAATGTTGACCAGTTGCGCGATCAGGAACGTGCCAACTTTTCAACCAATACCAATATAAATTTTGCGGAACCACTCAGCAAGGACATTACATTGCGTTTGGGTTATTCGATGACTTTCTTTGAAAATAAAGACGCATTGGTTACGTATAATAAAGATGCGGGCAGTGGAAAGTATGACCAGATCAACACATTATTGACTAATCACCTGGAAAGAACAAGCTGGAGAAATAATTTGTCTAGCGGTTTAAATTTCCGTTATAAAAAACTCAGCATTACCACCACTGTTAACTTTTTGTGGCTTGATCTGAATAACCGTTATGTATCTATTGGTAGAAACTTGATCAGCATTTTAATTATATCATCCCAAGTGCGAATATCAGTTGGAGAGAGTTTAACCTGAGTTATAATGCCAATGTAAATCCCCCCGGTATTGGCGATATACAACCTGTGGCCGATAATACAAACCCATTGTATATTAATAAAGGAAACCCAGATCTTAAACCTGCCATGTCGCACGGATTCAACCTAAACTTCTTTAAGAATGTTACGCAGAAGCAAATGTTTATCAGTGCTTACCTGGGAGGAAATATCAGTAACAATGGTGTGGTAAGGAGCCGTGAAATTGCAGCCAATGGGGTACAAACTACCATGCCGGTGAATGCAGACGGCATTCATAATTTTTACACCAACTTTTATTTCAATAAACAGCAGAAACTGAATAAAACTTTCTCGGTGAATTATGGTGCAGGTTATAACTTAAACTATACCAGAAACTTCCTGATTATCAATTCGAAAAAGAGCTATGTAAATAATATAGATTTCAATCCTTATATACGTACCGGTATTAACTGGAACGATAAAATTGAATGGAACATCACTTATAACCGTGGAGTAAATAATGCTTACTATGAAAGCAACGATTTCCGCGACCTGAAAGTGGAGCGTCAAAGTATTAACACCGATCTGGTTGTGCGCTTACCAAAAAGATTTGTATGGGAGATGACACTTGATCATCGCTATAATTCGCAGGTGGCACAGGGTGTACAAAAAACAGTAGCATTATTGAATGCGGGGCTTACTTACCTGTTTATGAAAGATGATAAGGGCCAGTTAAAATTCTCGGTATCTGATTTACTTAACCAGAACAGATCGGTGTTTCGTTTTTCTGCAGAGAATTATATTACAGACAAACAGGTTAATGTACTGCAAAGATATTTCATGCTCACCTTCACCTATAATATCCGAAGCTTTGGTGCCGCAGGTAAAGGTGCCGGAAGTAAGGTAGGCGGAAGACAAAGCCTTTTCTTCTTCTAACCCTACGTAGCCTAAGTGCTCTCTCGTTCTCTGCGGTGAATTTACCCGAATCTTCACCGCAGAGAACGAGAGAGAGCAGAGTTTTCGCGGAGGATTAATATTTTTCGATTACGCCTAACCCAAAGAGTGCAAAATCATATTTTACCGGATCATTCGGATTAAGTTCACGCAGATAATTAGTTAATTCTACGGCAGCCAGCCAATCCATCTGTTTACGGTCTAATAATTGAAAGCGTTTGGCCACCCTGGCTACATGTAAATCAATCGGACAAATAAGTTCTGATGGTTTTATTTTTTTCCAGATACCAAAATCAACACCAGATGCATCTTTTCTGACCATCCATCGCAAAAACATATTCAGTCTTTTGCAGGAAGAACCTTTGAATGGAGTGGCAATATGTTTTCTGGTTCGGGGAGGAGCATCAGGTAAAGAGAAGAAATAATTATGGAAATAAGTAAGCCGCATTTCCATATCATTGGATGCTGAATGTATAAAAGCCTTTTCTAATGAATCATGTTGGCCATAATGAAATTTCAGAAACGCAATAAAGTATAAAAGATCTGTTGTATTAAATGTTCTGTGTTTGAAATGCAGTAATTGTTTCAGGTCTTTATCGGAATGATGTAAACAAAATTGATGGGGCTGATTGTCCATCAATTGCATCAGCTCAAATGATTTCTGAATGATGGTGGTGCGGTTACCCCATGCAAAAATGGAGGCAAAAAAACCGGCGATCTCAATATCCTGTTTGTTTGAAAATGTATGTGGAACACAGATTGGATCATCCTTTATAAAGGAAGGCTGGTTGTATTGCTCTACTTTTCTGTCAAAAAAATCCTTTAATGAATCAGCACTCTTAATCTTCATACTCACTAAGATATATTTACTGAACGACTCTGCGTAAACTCTGTTAACTTTCGTTCTCTGCGGTGAATTTTCACCACAGAGAAATGAGAATGCTGAGTTTTCGCATAGTCGTTTAGTAGATGACCCTGCCCCGGATTTTAATCCGGGGCAAAAAATTATCTCCAGCCATCACCATCCAATATATTACCGATGCCGCCTAAAATACTTCCTTCCTCTTTTCTGTTATAAGTTCCATAGGCAAGAATGCGACCAGCCAAACGGCTGATGGGTAAGGTTTGTATCCATACAATACCGGGACCCCTGAGTGTAGCAAAGAATAAACCTTCACCTCCAAAAATGGTATTCTTAATGCCACCAATAAATTGTATATCGTAATCAATACCCGAAGTAAAACCCACAATACAACCGGTATCTACTTTCAGCATTTCACCGGGTTGTAATTGTTTTTGTATTACATGTCCACAGGCATGCAGGAAGCACATACCATCGCCTTCCAGTTTTTCCATGATAAAACCTTCACCTCCAAATAGGCCAGTACCCAATTTGCGCTGAAATTCCAGTCCAACACTTACACCTTTGGCAGCACAGAGGAAAGCATCTTTCTGACAGATCACTTTATGCTGGAAACGGGAGAGATCAACAGGAATAATTTTACCGGGATAAGGCGAAGCAAAACTTACGGTTTTAATGCCACCGGTAACATTGGTAAACGCTGTCATAAACAGGTTTTCACCTACCAGTACACGTTTACCTGCATTGAGCAGTTTACCGAGCAGACCGCCTTGTTGTTTACTGCCATCACCAAACAGGGTTTCCATCTGTATACCGTCTTCCATCATCATAAAAGCACCGGGCTCTGCAATGGCTGTTTCATTGGGATCGAGCTCTACTTCCACATACTGCATTTCTTCTCCGTAAATCTTATAATCTATTTCATGGTTTTGTTTCATGATTTTCGTTTTATTTATCAGTAGTATAAATTATATAATCATTACATAATCTGCGAATCTGCGGCTTATTTTTTGCCGCAGATTAGCAGATTATTTTGTTAAGACTATTCTCTTGTATTGCAAAGAGTTATCATGAAAATTCAAAAGCAGTCCCACTTGAATCTTTGATACAGCCAAATAATTCATCACTTGTGCCTGATGCTGTTCAATTATCCCGGCTTTTGATTTAATTTCTAAAATAATACAGTTATCAATAACAAAGTCGGCAAAAAATTTGTGTGGTAATCTGATGTTTTTATAGGTAACGGTATATTCTTTTTCTCTTTGATATAAGATTCCCCGACATTGTAATTCATATTCAAAAGCATCTTTATAGACGATTTCAAGAAAACCCTTGCCGAGCTGCCTGTGAATCTCCATACCGATGCCAATTACCTGATAGGTTAATGATTGCAATGGGTATTCTTTGTTATTGTAGGTGTCCATAATCGATTTTGGCACAGAGATACACAGAAAAGAATGAGTATTTTCCGCAAAAAAAGAGCCGCCCCTGGGAACAGGGGCGGCGTTGTGGATTATTACCAAAAACCAACTGTACACTATGTTTAGAACCAGCTTCCTGTAAATGCCTGGTTCACGGTTGTTACATTTTTCAAACGCTTTTCACGCTTTTTCCTGGTAATCCTGTTCCTGATCAGCGCTGCTACCATCAACAATAAGAAAATGATTGTTAATGGAGGAATGCCCATAAAGCTGATCCATTTACCGCCAAACATTCTGCGCATGGGTCTGCGTAAACGTTCTGCAATCAGGTACATAGCAGGTACAATAATCAGTGTCATAAAGAAGGCGAAGGCAAGACCAAAAATAATGGTCCAGCTTAGTGGCTTCCAGAATACTACGTTATCACCACCGAAGAATATTCTTGGATTGAGTTCAGAGAACAGGGTAATAAAGTTAATATTGAAACCAACCGCAATCGGAATGAATGCCAGGATGGCTGCTAATGCTGTTAACAATACAGGGATGATACGTGTTTTACCCGCTTCAATCACTGCTTCTTTAGTCTTCATACCCCTTGCTCTCAACTCATCGGCAAACTCAATTACAAGGATACCATTCTTCACTACAATACCTGCCAGACCCACAATACCCAATCCGGTCATCAACACTGAAACTTCCATGCCGGTAATACTGAATCCGAGGAACACACCAATTACACTGAAGATAATTTCTGTTAAGATGATTACCGGTTTACTTACACTGTTAAACTGTAATACAAGGATCAGTAAAATCAAACCTAATGCAATCAGCAATGCTTTGAAAAGGAATGCGCCTGTTTCAGCCTGCTGTTCACCTTCACCTGTTTGTTTAACGGTAACAGCATCAGGTAAACCTTTAAAATCGGCTATATGTTTAGCCAGTTCAGCATTTACTGCAGTAGCATTATAACCTTTTGTGGTTAATACATTTGAGCGAAGGGTAATCAGGCGCTTTTGGTTTTTTCTTTTCACACTACCTAAAGTGCTGGTGGGTTCTACTTTTACCAATGCACTGATAGGTATATGTTTTACTGCACCACCTGCTGCCATATCGCGGAAAGAGATACGCATGTTTAACAGGTCGGTTAAACTCTTACGCTGCATTTCGTTGTTTCGCAACTGAATTTTATACTCCTCTTTCCCTTCTTTGATCTTCGATACTTCTCTTCCGAATAAGGCCGTACGGATTTCCATACCAATCTGTGCAGTTGAAACACCTTCAATCAGGGCACGTTGTCTGTCAACTACAAGAGTAATCTCAGGGTTTTTCAGATCAACATCCATCTTCAGTTCTTCTACACCTGGCACCTGAATAGAATCAAGATAATTTTTGAGTGAAGTGGCGCCTTTAATCATGGCATCAAAATCTTCACTGGCAATCTCAATGTTGATCGGAGGATCGGTGGGAGGTCCGCCGCTTTCCTGGTCAACACTTATTTCAGCACCGGGAATACCTTTCATGGAAGCGCGGATCTGATCGAGGAAAGGTCTGGTGGAAACACCATGTCTTTTTTCAAATTCCACAAAAGAAACCTGTATTCTGCCTAATTCACTTCTGGTACTTCTGTCGCCGGCGGTAGGGTCACCCGCACCAACGGCAACGTTGCTGATAATACTTTCTACAATTTTATTTTGTTTACCATTCTCTGTTCCCAATATTTTGTTTACACGACCTTCCAGCACTTTTGTAACAGAGTCAGTGTACTCAACATTGGTACCTACAGGTAATTTCAGGTAAACAAATATCTGATTGGGATCACCCTTGGGGAAGAATGTAACAGGGATACGGCCACTACCAATCGAGCCTACGAATATTATAAGTGATATAAAAAACAAGGCGATGGTACCCAATAATAAATGCACGGGTCTCCAGCCATTTAATGCCCAACGCAAGAGACTTTCATAATGACTCATGATCCATGGCAGGGCCTTGTTCTGGAAATTATGAATAGCATCATCCAGCACATAACGGTTGAATACAACCAGTATCATAAAGAACAACAGTAAGTTACCCCAGAAAGTAGCACCCATAATATCGAGAAGGATACCGAGAACGACAGCAATCCAGAAACCTTTCTTTTTAAAGATGGCACTCTTTGCTTCTTTCGGATCACCTTCAGTATGATTCATGAAATCAACTGCAAAAATGGGGTTCATAATAAATGCTACTACCAATGATGCTGCCAGTGTAAAGATGAGCATGGTAGGCAGGTACACCATGAATTTACCAATGATACCCGGCCAGAATAAAAGTGGGAAAAAAGGCGCCAGCGTAGTAAGTGTACCTGCCAGAACCGGAATGAATACTTCACCCGCAGCAATTCTTGCCGAGAATGCCGTAGTGAGTTTTCCTTTTCCTTCAATAAATATTCTGTGGGTATTTTCAATAACCACAATTGCATCATCCACAATAATACCCAGACCAAATAATAAGGCGAAGAGAACGATAAAATTCAATGTAACATGTGTTCCCACAATAAGATCGGCGCCGGGTAAGAATACAAAGGCAACAAACATACTCAGTGGTACAGACAATGCCACGAAGAAGGCATTCACCACACCCATAAAAAACATCAGTACAATGAGTACCAGTACGAAACCAATAACGATTGAGTTAACCAGGTCGTTAAAAGATGTTCTTGTTTGAATACTCTGGTCGCCCGTAATCACTACTTTCATATCGGTAGGGTAGATCACGCTTTTTCCTTCTTCTACAATTTTCTTTACACCATCGCTGGTTTCAATCAGGTTCTCACCACTTCTCTTGATGATATTTAGTGTAACTACATTCTTACCATCGAGGCGTGCGTAACTTTCTTTCTCTTTGATAGTATCAATTACATACGCAATATCTTTCAGGTAGATAGGGGCACCATTGGTATTTCTTATAATGATCTGCTGAATATCGAAAGCGGTTTTTAACTGACCCTTCAACTGAAGGTTACGTTTCATATTGCCTACTTCCAGCAAACCACCTGAAATATCTACATTCTCGCGTTGTACCGCTGTAGTAATATCATCGAACGTAACACCGGCACTCTGCATGCGGTAATTGTCGATATTAATCTGAAATTCTCTTTCAGGGGCACCAACCAGGTCAACACGGTTAATCTGTGGAAGGTCTTCCAGTTTATCTTTCAGGTCATCCGCATATTTTTTTAATCTGGGCAAATCATAGTCACCACTCAGGTTTACATACATGATGGGCTGTTCACTGAAACTTACTTCAAGAACGGTTGGTTCCTGTGTAAGATCTGTGGGCAGGTCCTGTTTGGCTTTATCAACTGCATCTTTTACTTTCTGTAAAGCGATATCGGTTTTTACATCCGTATCAAATTCAACCATGATGGCAGAGAAATCCTGCTGCGATGTACTGGTGAATTTTTTAATCTTGGCACCTGTAATACCCTTGATCTGTTTTTCAATGGGGCGGGTAACCAGGTTTTCAATATCCTTCGGAGAGTTACCTACATATACAGTTTGTACATACATGGTAGGGATAACAATATCCGGGAACTGCTCTTTTGGTAAAGTAACGAACTGGAATATACCTGCGAGACTCACAAACAACATCATCAGGTAGATGGATGTTTTGTTTTTGATACTCCAGGTAGTAGGTCCGAATTCTTTGAACTTACCTTTTATATTTTCTAAAGCGCTCATAGAATTAGTTTAATTGATCTTGAATCTTGCTTCTTATACCTTGAACCTTGTGTCTTGTGATTTGCCGGTTCTTGTAGTTATTTACTGCTGGTAGTAATGACCTGCCCATCGTATAAACTCTGGTATCCATCTGTAATTACCAGGTCACCTGCCTGTAAACCCGATTTAATTTCGAGCTTATCGCCATAAAACTCACCTGCTGTTACTACTTTTTTCCTGGCAATCAGTTTGCCATTTTCCTTAGAAGCAACCATCACATATTTTCCTTTCTCATCGTTCTGTAAAGTATTTACGGGAACAACAATAGCATTGTTAAGTGTATAGTCCTGTATTTGTACCAATGCAATCTGGTTAGGTCTGAAGTCCTTGTCATTGGGCAGTTTGGCTTCAATAAAGAAACTGCGGCTGATTGGGTTGATGATTTTACCAGATACAGATACAGTACATTCAACGGTTTTTTTAATATCAGGTAAAGTGATTCTCAGTTTAGAACCCCTGCCTACCCTGTTGAGGTAATTTTCAGGAACTTCAGTGGTAACTTTCAGGTTGCTGGTGTTTACAATCTTAATCTGACCTGCACCGGCAAACAATTCACCAATTCGAATATTTACATCTTCAGCCACACCGTCAACATCGCTGTACACAGAAGTAAACTGTAATTGTTCCTTGGAAATTTTCACCTGTTCTTCTGCACTTTTCAACTGACTCTCCAGGGTCTCAACATTGTTCTTTGCTGTAATCAGTTGAACCTCTGTACCAATATTCTGATCCCATAGATTTTTTTGTTTCTGATACAGTGTTTTGGCAAATGATAATTGTGTTTTTAAGGTTTCGAGGCCTTTTTCAGCAGCGAGTACACTCTGGCGTTGTAAGGCATCATCTAATTTCAATACAAGCTGACCCTTCTTAACCACATCGCCGCGTTTGATGTAAACGGCTTTCACCTGTCCGCCACCACCACGGGGGGTAACGTAAGAAATATTTTCCGATTCAATTTTACCCTGCAGATCGATAAAGTGAGTAAATGTTTCAGGTGCAATAGGAGTGAAAGCTACCAGTTTGGCATTTTCAGGTTTGGCAGAAGCAGGATCGAGTTTAGCAATTGTTGTTTCCAGTTTACTGATCTCAGCTTCAATACCTTCTTTTTGTTTTTTTAATTCGGCCAGTTTGGCTTTTTCAGCAGCAGCTCCTGTTCCTTCAGAAGAGCTTGCACCGCAAGAGGCAAGCATTACTGCAGAAGCCAGCACTACGATAGAGAATATCTTTTGCATATACATAGGTTTATTGGTATTATAATTTTCCGATTGCTTTTAAATAATCTACCCTGGCAATAATGGCACTGTACAGGGCGCTGATATAATTGGTTTGAGCCGTAACCAGGTCTGTTTGTGCAGCCGTAATTTCTGTGTTAGAACCAGTACCTACTTCATATTTCTTTTTGGTCTGGTTGTACACGCTCTCTGCCAGTTGCATGTTTTTCTTCTGGAAATTCATGGTGGCAATAGCTGTTTTGAAATTCACTCTTGATTGGGCCACTTCATTATCGATATTCAGCTTGAGATTATCGATCTGATTTTCTGTCTGCTTTAACTCAAAACGCGCTTTTTTAATGCGTGCATCTTTTCCAAAACCATCAAAAATGGGAACAGCAATATTCAGGCCTACAAATGATGTACTAAACCAATCGCCTTTACCAAAGAAATCAAACTTGTTACGTTGTGCATTCTTGGTATAAGAACCTGATAAAGAAACGGTAGGCAGGTAACTTAACTGGTATCGTTTGATATTGAATTCATTCAATTTTTTACCGAGCGACAGGTATTGAAAATCTTTTCTGTCGGTATAGTTATAAGCCGTGTCCAGTGTAAAGTCTTTGCTGATCTGGTCTTCACTTAATTTATCAGACAGTACCAGCGTGTCTGTAACAGGCATACCCAGTAAGGTTTTCAATCCCATATAACCCAGGTCTATACTGTTCAGTGCCTTTAGTTTTTCTGTCTGCAGGTTGGCAACCTGAACGGAAATTTTGTCGAGATCGAGCTTTTCTGCAAAACCATTTTTATACAGTTCTTTGGTATCATGTTCCAGTTTACTCAGCCGGCTGATGTTGGCATCGAGCAGATCAATCTGTGTTTTACTAACCACCAGCTGGTAATAAATCTTATGGATATTGGTTTTGATCATCTCCTCCGTAACTTCCTTATTCTTGGTTTGAAATTCAATAGAAGTTCTTCGGGCCTGTAGACCAATAAACACCTGGCCATCAAATAATAACTGCTGCAACTGTAATGTGGCAGACGCATTGTATTTCACACCAAAGCGAACTGGAATAAATGTACCGGGAGCACCACCAAAAAACTCGCCGGGTAATAATGAAACCGGTAATTGTAAATAATCGTTACCCGATAAAGTACCTGTAACGGTTGGTAATGCCGCCGCTGTAATATCGCGGTTGGTTTGCTGTTGTACCTGAATATTCAACAATGCATTTTTAACCTGTACATTGTTTTTATAGGCATAATCCACAGCCTGCTGAATAGTAAATTCATGACGTGTGGTATTCTGAGCGTAGGTAATTGTACTAATTGCCAGCCCCAACAGTAAAACCATGCTTTGAACCTTTCTTCTTTTGCTCATAGTTTACTTTTTAAGTCTTTGTTGCTTATATTTTTGAATCAGTTTTTGTCCCTTAGCAGTAGCCAGTCCATGCAAAAAATTGTCTGTGATTTCTCCAATTACCTGCCCGGGAGTAAACTTGGTAATCGGAAAATTGACCGTATCAAACATTAAAAACATTGTTACCAGTCTGAAGCGTGTAAGTAGTTCTATATTTATATCTTCCCTGTACAACTCTTCTTTGATACCCCATTCCATGTTGGTTCTGAAGATATCAAGAAAGAACTTGTTCTTATGCTCCAGAAACTGTTTATAGGCTTTTGGATGATATTTTTCCAGATCGAACATCAGTGAAGGATTCATGTGTTTCAACATTTCCTGCACCATATCAAGCGCCAGAAAAATTTCGTGTATAGCATTTTCACTCTGGTCGCGCGTGCATACACAATCGTTTTTGCTTCGCTGAATTTCAATATTGATAGCCCCCTCAACCAGTGCATCTTTATCGGCATAAAACTGGTAGATGGTCTTTTTACTCATGCCCAGGTGATTGGCAATCTCATCCATACTCACACTGCGCAGGCCATAGCGCATGAATAATTCATGTGCTTTGATTAATATTCTTTCCTGTGTTTCCATACGCTTAATTCGGACGCAAAACTATGGAAACTTTAATCGTTACCAAAGTTTCCAATGGTTTTTTTGGATTAAATTTTGGTTAAGTGGCTTTTTGTCAAAAAAAGACATAATGAGAATGTACAAAATTGGGTGAGAATGAACTTTTACCAAGCACCTGACTATCCAGGGCAAACGCATCTAAATTTCTTTAAAAACGGATTTGGCCAAGAAGTCGTTATCGAAAGCACTGAGCAAGCGTTTCTTTTTGATACTGGTTTTTCTGATATGATTGTTTTTTAGAAGGTTAATGG
>JBMOKQ010000062.1:0-4817 GCA_049324295.1 Bacteroidota bacterium | reverse complement strand
AACTTGCTGATTTACAGTAAGTTATGATTTAGGTCATTTCAAATCGTCACCGTCCTGTTTTTGACTGTAACCCTTATGTACCAAGGCTTTCAAAGAACTGTTAACTATTTTAACCGGACACTAGTGAAATTAATTGATAATTAATCAGTTACTTGTTTTTAACAAAGCTGGCATCCTATTTGTTTTATTTATACAAAACCATGCAACATGAAAAAGTTAGTTATTGTTTTAGGTTTTGTATTCAGTCTTGCATCTGTTCAGAAATCTGGTGCCCAGATTCGTATCAATGCCAATATTAATATTGGTTCGCAGCCTTTATGGGGCCCTTCAGGCTATGATTATGTTGATTATTACTATCTGCCCGATGCCGATGTTTATTACTATGTTCCTGAACGTCGTTTTATTTATCTCGATGGTGGCAGATGGATTTTCGCGGCTTCATTACCTGCGCGTTTCGGCAATATCAATTTATATACATCACCTAAAATTATAATCAATGAACCCCAACCTTATTTAAGAGCCGATGTATATCGTGTAAAATACAAAAACTGGAAGGGCCCTAAACAAATTGTCATCAGAGACAGTGATGATGCGCGTTATAGAAACCATCCCGGAAGAGCCGTGGGTCATAGCAAAGGAAAGGGTAAGGGGAAAGGATAATACGTTTTAATCCCCAAAATTAATCAATAACCCTGCGTAACCTCTGTTTACGCAGGGATTTTTATTCTACCACCAGCTTACCACTGATTTCCCGCAGGCTGGTTTGTGTGATGGTATAAAAATAAATTCCTCTTTGCAGTAAAGGCATACGTAGCTGGTTTCTTGTACCTGTTAAGGAGGCTTTCATCAGCAGACGCCCATATAAATCATACAACCGGAATATTTTATTATCCGGATCTTCTGTAAGTACCTGCAAAGATATTCCCGGCTGAACAGGATTGGGGAATACATAATAGGGCTGCCCCGAAAAATGAATTACCTGTTCTGGTTGTGTATAATATGATAGGCCGTTATTCAACTGAATCTTTGCACGATAAAGATTCAATCCTTTAGTGGCGGCAGTAGTAGTGGTGAACTGTGTAGTAGTTACCGGTGTTATTTTCTGAACAGGCGAATACCCATTTTGCGTAAGTTTTTCAAACACAATTCTTGCCACCTGGTAAGTTGTTCCGAGTTGCAGGTTGAGTTTTGCTGAGTTGGTACCAAACGGATCGGCAATAAAACCTTTAATGTAACAGCCTATCTGCTGATTGGTATAATCAAATGTATATGCCCGTTTACCCTCCATGTTTCCCGGCAATAAAGCTGCCACTGAGAAAAAACGATAAGGATTATTTTGTTTGAATTGAACCAGTGCAGTATCTGTCAAAGTAACCAGCGGCTCTAAATATTTCTGACCAAGCCTGTATACACGGTAACTGTCTACTTTTACTTTTTGCCAATAAATTAAAAATGAATCTGCACAATTTAGTCCTGTATAGATTTGCAGGTTTCGTGAAATAACAGCCATATCACTCATCCGGCTATTTTGTGTGGTTCTCAAACGAAACTGAATAGTGGCCAATGTATCAGGTGGCTGCCATTGAAAGTATTTTTTAGTTATATCAACAGTATTCGCTACCGTTGACCAGCTTGCGTTATTGAGCCGATATTCTAAAGTAGCGGTATCTGTTATATTGCTTTCCCAACGGATGGTATTTTTTCTGTCGGGGTCAAGCTGGTCTCCTTTCACAGGGTAACTAAACATAAAATCAGCAGTGGTATCGTATTGCCAGGCAATGGCAAAATCCTGAACACCTGCAGGTATAGAAAACCCGCTCACTTTTATTTCGTATGTTCCGGGAATGGGTTGCTCAACTACAATTTGTTCATGGGTATTCAGGGTATCTTTTTTTCTCACCGCAGGTTTGTTGAGTGAGTCGGCATGTGGGTATGAATTCAGTACCCATGGTAGCCATTGTTGTGCAGAAGACAGGTGTTTCACTGAAAGATCCAGATCATTCACAATGGCTTTGTATGAATTTGTTTTTGCCGGAGGATCTGTCCAGCTAATGGTAATCTTCAGGTTCTTTGCACCTGCAGGTATTTGTATTTGATGTGTCCATTGTTGCTGATCTCTTACATAATCTTGCAGCACCCTGTTATCCTGAACAGTTTGCAAAGCTCTGTAAGCATTTGCCATACCATAACCTGAACGATAATCAATATGGGGAATACCTACATCATCGGCACTATTGAATAAAACAGCCCTTACTGTTGCAGATAATGGCAGCGCTGAATACTTTTGTTTCCAGCTTTGTTGCAGCAAAGCGGCAATACCCGAAACAATAGCAGCAGCACCTGAAGATCCATCTTCACCCAATGCCACCAATTCAGGTTTAAGCCGGCCATCATAAGCGGGTCCACGAGAACTGAGTAAGGATACTACGCCAAAAGAATCTGTTGCACCTACTGCAATGCTGTTTTTAGACATTTTAAAACTGCCCGACAAATTTGCAAATCCATTTATACCGGCATAGTTACCCGATACCGGGGTTTGTGTTCCCAGGTTCCCGGCTGAAAAGATGTGCAATAAATTAAGATTCGCGGTATGCATCTGGTCATCATATGCAGCTGCATCGGCCCCATAATAATTTTCGATCCCCGTTCCATAAGAATGATTTTGAACGGTAACCCCAAGTCGCATCAATTCAAATAATGGATCGGGAAGCAGGTTAGCAAAATCAGATGAAGTAACAGCTGCTCCGGGGGCAAAACCTTTGCCGGTATAAAAACTATTACCTGCTCCGGCGGAAATGGTTGCCATGGTTGTGGCATGTGTTTCGGTACGTGGAGAAGCTTGAGAGGAAGAAAGATATCGGCCGGTAATATCAATATCAGTTGTATCGGGTTTATTTTCTTTGATTGAAATGGTAATACCGTTACCATTAATATTGGGCCACTTACGATGTGCAAGATTTCCTTTATTCGCTGAGAGATCAAAACCGGTGAGTTCTCTTTCTGTATATGCCCGTCTTACTTTGTCAATAAACAATACATCGTTTCTGTTCAGCATGTATTGTTCAATAAATGTCCAGGATGTTTTTAGTTGTATGGCTTTATTATTATCTGCCCTGTTTTCAATTGTTACAGCACGGCTTCCTTTCATGGAAGTAAGAAATGTTGTTGCGTTTTCCAGTTCCAATATCCAGCTTTGTTCTTTTTGCGCTGTTGCTTTATCTGTCGGGATAAAAAAATTCTCTGCCAATTTCCATCGGTTGTTTGCATTAAATAAGCGGCCTTGTTTTGTAAGAAGATTAAATGAAGAATGATCGGTTACCTGAACAATGGCTATACTATCTGACAGCCTTCGTACTATTTTTACAGGTAATGACAGTTTCCCGATAAAAACAAAATGTTGTTTTTGTGGATTAAAAATTACTGTATCATTATCTGATACTTCACCAAAAGAAGAAAAATAAGCGGGAAGTTTATCCTGTGCTTTTGCATACATCAGGGCAAATAGCCAACAGCATAATAATAATCTCATGTGCATAGGAAACCGGAATAATTAAAGATAAGGAAATCATTTTTTGCCTGTTTGCGTATATCTATTGGTACCATTTTGAGTATTTGTGAGGAGTCTTGAATTTTGTTGCGATTTTGCAACAGGGTTGCTCAAATTTGCTTTTGTCTGATTTCTACATTTCTTATATTCATGATGAAATCCAATTCATGCTGTAAATCCTTTTAAAAATCCAAACCAAAACACATGAGAAAAAACATGCGCCTTTTGCTCACTGCCATTGTATTGCTGATGGTAGCCGTTTCCTGTAAAAAAGCTGTTGGTCCTGAGCAGGAAATCAAACAAGAAGTTTCACAGGATGTTATCAACAGCGTTAAAGCTCTTGGCTTCTCCACTACTAATATTATTCCTGAAGAAGGAGGCTATATTGTTGAAGGAGATATTTTTATTCCTGAATTTGATCTCAAACGCTCTCTTAATGGAACTATTTTAAGAGTAGGTGATGTTGAGCAGTACCGAACCACTAACCTGGTAACAGGGTTACCTCGTGTAATTACAGTTGCATTAACCAGCAGGATTAACGCTGCTGTTTACGGACCGGTTTTAGATGAAGTGGTTCGTCGTTATAATGCAGAAAATCTGCAGATTACTTTACAGCGTGTTAGCTCTGGTGCCAACATTACATTCGACCGTGCAAACGGAAACTATTTGGCTTCAGCAGGTTTCCCTACATCGAGTGGCAATCCGTATGGTTCTGTTAAAGTAAATACCAAGGCCATTGGTTCCGGTACCTCAAGCACATTTATCAATTATGCTGCTACCATTTTTGCCCATGAACTGGGGCATTGTATTGGCTTCCGTCATACAGACTACATGAACCGCGCTTATAGTTGCGGTGGCTCTGCGGTTAATGAAGGTGCATCTACTGTTGGTGCCGTTCATATTCCGGGTACACCTACCGGACCAGATCCTAACTCCTGGATGTTGTCTTGTATAGGTTCCGGTGTAAATCGCCCATTCAATGCCAACGACCGTGTAGCTTTAAGCTATTTGTACTAATAGATTCTGCCCGATAATTATCAAAAGTGATTTACAGCAAAAGGGCTCCCTGTTCAGGGAGCCCTTTAATTTATTATGGATATTAAAACCACCGCCGTGGGCGGTGGTCAGGAGTAAATGCGTTAGCTAGTGTCATGTCAAGATAATATTGTCGGATACAGTTTTTTTAGTTTAACCCTTGCTTTATCATTGGTAAACTGCCAATTAATTTTGGCTTCTTTATTATTACGATCTTCCTGCCAGGCTGCTACCT
>JBMOKQ010000061.1:0-5531 GCA_049324295.1 Bacteroidota bacterium | reverse complement strand
AACCGGGTCCTTTCTACCCGCGGATCCACCAAATTATCAAAAAATGATAGCATAAAATCGTTTCTACTAAAACGATCCTGACGCTATCTCATTGTTATTCAATCAAAATTTAGATGCGTTTGCCCTGCCCTTTGTGGTATTGATAGTATCAATCCAGTCTGCTAACTTTAACCTGCGAAAATTCTGTGCCGTTGATTGCTCCTTCCTTGCTGCAGGTAATGCAAGGCGTTTATACTTTCTCAGCGTAAAGAGGAAGTAAACCTTAAACCTTTTACATCATGGCACATGGTAAATTATTCCCCCGCAAAACAAAAAGTATAAAGGAGTGGACGATTAGCCCTTTACAAATGAAGCAGCTTTTGAAAGAAGCGCCGAAAGAAATTACCAAACAAAAAATCAAATCCACGGAATTAAAAATTAATGTTGACGAGTTAAGATTTATTCCTGAGAAATTTTTTCATAAAGATTTATTGGAACCGCACTGGTTTTGACACAAATATTTTTGTAAACCATTATACCGGCGCAGAAAAAATCAAAAAAACCTTACCCCGTTAGAATGGAACCGTTTTATTTATGCTATTGAAGCGTTAGCCGATACTGATACACCTGCACCTACCTAGGGTTTGCTCAATAGCTATAAAATCCATAGTATAATCAACTTTGAGAGGAATAAACGTATAACGGATGCAAGGGAAAAGGGGAAAAGGCAGCAAAAAGCATGCGGGTGTTCCTGTTTATGTTAGTCCGAACCAGCTAACGTTGTTGGGTTTTGAGACTCCTTTTGAACAAAAATTAAGCAGGGAAAACCGTTGGTAAAAATGGGCAAAGCTATTCCATGGGATGGGATAGTTCCACATTATGATAAGCTGTTTTCCAGTAAGGAAGGCCGGGCTCCGATTAGTGGCAGGGTTATTATCGGAGCACTCATCATAAAGCATATTGAGAACTTATCAGACCGGGCTACGATACAGCATATACAGGAAAATATGTTTATGCAGTATTTTTTAGGATACACCAGTTTTACCAATGAAGCGCCCTTCAGCGATACTTTGTTTGTAGAAATCCGGAAGCGTTTAAATTTCGAACTGCTGTCTAAAATAAATGAAGTCATAGCCTTACATTGCCTGCAGGAATGGTCTGAACCTGACAAAGAGGGAATAGATCAAAAGGAAGACGAAAATCTTCCACCATCTTCACCAATATCAATGCAAGTCGGAGTGTAGGACAGAGTAGAACAACCGGCACCTGTGAATAAAGGCAAACTGATCATGGATGCCACGGTGGCACCACAAAATATTACCTATCCAACTGATTTAAAACTATTAAATGCTGCGAGAGTAAAATCAGAGGAACTGATAGACCGGTTGTATCAGCCGGGGTTACATGGAGATATCAAGCCGAGAACTTACAGGAATATTGCCAGGAAATTATTTTTAAATACTGCCAAAAAGAAACAGAAATCCAATAAAGAGATTTACCGATCAAATGGGAGGCAACTGCGTTTTTTACGAAGGAATTTAGGACATATTGAATCGTTACTGAAAGCCTATGCCCAGTTTCCATTAACAGGCAGAGAACAAAAATATTTGATGGTATTGCATACGGTGTATGAACAACAGGAGCAGATGCACCGAACCCATACAAAAAGCATAGAGAATAGAATAGTAAACATACATCAACCACATGTGCGCCCCATAGTGAGAAGAAAGCAGAGGTCGAAAGTAGAATTTGGCAGTAAGCTGCAGGTAAACATTGTAAAGGGTTTTACCTTTATTGATCATCTTGATTGGGAAGCTTATAATGAAGGACAGCATTTGCAACAATCGGTAGAAAAGTATAAAGGGCGGTTTGGCTATTATCCCAAAGAAGTGTTGGCAGATCAGATTTATTGCAATCAAAAAAACAGGGCATGGTTGAAAAGCCGCCAAATAAAATTACTGGCCAAGCCACTTGGCCGACCCTCCTCAAAGGCAGTGGCAGTCCACCTAAGACCTGGTGAACGCAACCCGATAGAAGGTAAGTTTGGACAAGGCAAAATTGCCTATGGATTGGACAACATAAAAGCCAAACTAAAAAATACCAGTCAATCGTGGATTGCCTCGATAGCCCTTGTGCTAAACCTCGTCGCCATGACGAGGCAGGCACTTGTGTCCCTACTATATCTTTGTTTACATCTAATAGCCGGGGTAAACAGCATACACAAATTGATAGTATTACAAAATAATTATAAAAGAGTAGGGCTGAGTTATTGAGCAAACCCTACCTACCAGGCGTTTGTGCAGATACATGTACAGGCTATGACAACACCTGCCGGGCATATGTGGGGTGCTCATGGTGGTATTAATTTTTTAACATGGCACAGGGAATACCTGGCAAAATTAGAAGCAAGGCTTATCGCCATCAATCCTTTGGTAACAATCCCTTACTGGAACTGGATTGAAGACAGGTATATACCACCGCAATTAAATAATAGTGGTGACTTTACCCGCTGGGGAATTCAAGAGGGGTTTCCTTCAATGATACGTTATTGCCCACTGCTGCACAACATGCGGCATTAATGGCAAATACAAATTTTTCAATCTTTTCAAATCAATTAGAAGCATCCCCCTTTCATAACAGGCTGCATGGTCTGGTTGGTGGTACTATGGGAACGGCTTCATCACCGGCTGACCCCATATTCTGGTTGCATCATGGTTTTATTGATAAGTTGTTTGCGGATTGGCAAATATTAAATCCGGGTGCTGTACATCCTAATCCAACAGAAATATTAAAACCGTCACCCATTATGACAAGGACCAATGCACAGGTATGGAGTACGCTGGCCCTGGGATATGTATATGCTTGATTTTTTGTATTAATGAAATTACAGATAAGCAACAGCCCTTCTGCATATAGATGAGTACCGGTGTCGGTTGCAGAAAGTTTGGGGCTTGAACGTTCGGGCAAGTCATCCAATTTACTGATACAAGAGTTATCTTTAGGTTACCGCTGATTAAAGTATCAGCGTTTTTTTTAAATAAATGTAAGTAAATGTCTGAAAATATATCGCAACTCATTCGGCAATACAAAGAAGATAAACAATCCGTTTATAATACCTGGTTCATCAATAATGAAGAACGGTTAAAGGCTTTTCGTTCCATTCGCCGGGGTGTGATGCAGGTAATTGATGATATAAAAAATAAGAAATTTCCAAACGATTTTAAAGGCTCTTCATTAGAATTTGTACTCACTTGTATTACGGAGCAGAAACAAGTTTTTGAAGGCGCCTCACATCCTTTTTATTGGAAACCAAAGTTGCGGATACCAGATATTTATGAGAATGAAAATAACAAGCAGGCTTTCGGACAATTTTTAGAAAATTGCCTCAATGCAAAATCAGAAGAACAAATAATTAAAGAAATAATCCGCCTTGATAGTTTAAAAATCAAAGGGCTTGGCCCTGCTGTAGCAAGCATACTTTATTTTCTTCACCCCACTATTCTTCCACCATTCAATACAGCCATCATCAATGGCTTTAATTTTCTGTTTAAGGACAAAAAGAAATTGGGTAGCTGGAGTGAATATTTGAAGTTGAGAGAAGTAATGATTAATACCAATAACCAGCAGCGTTCTGCATTATCATCCGACCTTGGGGCAATTGCCGGGTTATTGTTTGAGATCGGTACACGAAAATTAATATTAGGCAGCGATGTGTATTTATCTGAGCCGGAAAGGAAGAAATTAGAAAAATTGATTGAGAAACGACAGGAAAGTGTGCAACAGGAAAAAGAAGAAGAAAACCTGCATACAGAGATGCAATATCATTTATTAAAGATTGGTAATGCATTGGGGTATGACGTTATTGCAGCATCTAATGACCGTTCAAGGTCGCATAGTGGAAATAGCTTTTCATTTATGAGTTTACAACAGTTTCCTGAAATCGCCTTAGAGAAAGAAACATTGAATACAGTAAAACTGATTGATGTGTTATGGTTTCAAAAAAACACTAATAATGTTATCGCTGCTTTTGAAGTAGAAAAAAGCACCAGCATTTATTCAGGTATTTTACGATTAACTGATTTGAGTTATACCATTGCCGATGGTGATGAGGTGTTTTATTTAATTGTGCCCGATAAAAGGGAGAAAGATGTATGTATGCAATTATGCCGCCCAGCCATTAAGCAAAATAATGTAGTTATCAAATACATATTATTTTCAGAACTCCGCAGCCATTGTGATGCACTTTGCAAGTTTGGCGAAAGCCATCATATTATGGAAAAGATTGCGAAGGCTGTATAATGGTACAAATTATTTTGTCTTGCCAAATATCCGGTTTACCAATCACTTATTAAGGTTAAATAAATGACATTAAAAACTTAATTTATATTTCCTTTATTTCACTGGGTGTAGCAATTCTTACGCCGTGCCTTACTTCACTCATATTAATAAGAGCATAAAATAGGACTTATGTTGTATATTTGGGGATGGAACAAAAAGATGGTAGGCATAGGAGTGCCAGCTCCCAGGAGACAATACGGGAGCAGGTAATATCTTATTTAAAAAAGCGAATGGGGACACAAAAGCAGGCAGCGGAGATATTTGGCTTGCATATACGCTCTGTAAATAGGATGTGGTCAAAATATAAGTCAGGTGGCATCCGGAACATTCAGGCAAAGAAACGTGGGGTACAGGGCGGCAAAAAGATAAATGGTAAGCAATCAGCGGAAGTACGCCAGTTGATAAGAGATAAAATGCCTGACCAATTAAAGCTGCCATTTGGGTTATGGACAAGAGAAGCGGTACAACAGCTAATACAGAACAAGTATGGAATAGAGTTGAGCCGGTGGCAAGTAGGGAGGTATTTAAGAAGTTGGGGGTATACGCCTCAAAAGCCAATCATCAAAGCATTTGAACAAAAGCCTGAGAAAGTAAAGGAGTGGCTGGAAAGGGAATATCCGGCAATCAAAAGGAGGGCAAATAAAGAGGGGGCGATTATATATTTTGGAGATGAAACAGGTATGCGCAGCGACCATCAGGCAGGTAAAAGCTATACCCCCAGGGGAGAAACACCCGTAATAACAAAAACCGGGCAACGTTTTTCAATAAACATGATTTCTGCCATAAGTAATAAGGGGCATTTGCAATTTATGATATTGGACGGAAGGTTTAATGGAGAAGTATTTAAAACGTTTTTACAGCAGATGATAAAATACAGCCGACAAAAAATATATTTTGTAACCGATGGGCATCCGGCACACAAAACAAAAATGCTGAACGAATGGCTGGCAGAAAATAAAGAAAGGATTGAAGTGTTTTTTCTACCACCCTATAGTCCGGAGTTAAACCCACAGGAATATGTTAATCAGGATGTGAAGACAAATATTATTGGAAAGAAACGCCCCATTAATAAGGCACAGATGCGTAACAATGTAGAGGATTTTATGAACGGAAGAAAAAATGACAAAAAGCAGGTGCAAAAGTATTTTTATGTAAGCCACGTCAGATATGCAGCTTAGAGAAATGATAAGTCCTATTTTACTAAACGATTAATA
>JBMOKQ010000060.1:0-82278 GCA_049324295.1 Bacteroidota bacterium | reverse complement strand
AAGTTTTTGACCGAAACTATTTTTTCAAACTTAGGGTTAGAGCTGAATTGCAATAAAATAAAACGGCTATACAGCCACTGCCTTAACATCGGCTCTATGGCAGCTTAAAAAATTACCGAACTATTGAAATTACAGATTTACTTATTAAAACTCTAAGAGATAATTTAGTCGGCAGGAAAGTATTTATCACTCCAACATCTGGAAGCTGGAGCTTAAACGACAACTCAATTCTTGAAATATAAAACGATTTTGAATATGGAGTTTTGTATCCTACTTAAATTAGATACTCTATGCAGTTAATAAACACAACCGATAACATTCCAGAAGAGTTTTATGTTTTTGTTACCCTCTCAAATTTTATGACAAAGAACAATTACGAGAACTCTAAAACTTTTAATTCTGCTGCTTTTGGAGAACTTAGTATGAGTAAAGACTTATTAGAAAAATACATTACTGGAACAATTAACTATTTGCCATTTACGCCAAATCCAAACAGAAGCCTACATTCCGTTTCCCCATTTCATAATTCAATTACTGCAGATTATCGAACTGAATACAATGTAGAAATTGCAAGACAATACAGTTTCCCTTTGTATCCATCTAGACTTTCAGCAACATATGCATTTGGCAACTACGATTCTTGCTTAGAGGTTAATCGTAAATATGGTTGGGATTTGTCAACAGTAAAACGATTTCAACTTCAAAAACACCCATTAAACAGAGTAGCAAAAGTAAATATGGAAATAATTTCTCTAGAAAGATATGCAAGTAGAGTTTCAATACTTGACCAAAATACGTGTAATCTCATTTGGAGACATTATTGGACAGGACAGGGGAATATTCAGATGGAACTGCCAACTCTCGATATGAAAAGAGAAGTATATAATTCAGGAGTATTGTGGGAATATTTAATTGAAGGTTCTATCACAGGCATTGACTAGGCGGCAGTTTCACTACAAGGAATGACACTAAATATCAACTCATATCTTCAACAAAAAAACATAGTGTTTTAAGGTTGGGTGAACAATGACCATCAACACAACAAGCATGTTCTGAAAGTTTTCACCCATTTTATGTTGACAATTTTTAACATGTATATTATTCCAAAAAAGC
Organism: Bacteroidota bacterium; assembly: GCA_049324295.1. Classification (GTDB taxonomy): domain Bacteria; phylum Bacteroidota; class Bacteroidia; order Chitinophagales; family Chitinophagaceae; genus Sediminibacterium. The sequence continues at coordinate 81,165 of JBMOKQ010000060.1, read as the reverse complement.
TTTAATTTTGGGATTATGAAAATAGCACTGCAGTATGTAAGCGATATGAACGGTACTCCACAAGCCGTACAAATGCCTGTTCGCGAATGGGAAAAAGTTCTTTCGCAAATTCGCAAATCCGAGCAAGTACTTAAATTAAAATCCGATCTTACGATTGCCTTTAAACAGGTAGAAACATTGAGAAAATCAAAAGCTAAAAAACAGACTTTAACCGATTTTCTAAATGAACTATAAAATCATACCTGTTGACAAATTCAAAAAAGAAGCAAAAAGGCTGGTTAAAAAATATCCATCTTTAAAAAAAGAATTAGCTGAATTAGCTGAATCTCTATCCGCAGAACCTACACAAGGAACAGCCTTAGGTAATGAAGTGTACAAAATAAGAATTTCTATTAAAAGTAAAGGCAAAGGAAAAAGTGGGGGTGCCCGTGTAATCTCTTATATAGTTACACTACAGAAAGAAGTTTACCTCCTAACCATTTATGATAAAGCGGAATTCGATTCTATCGATGATAAAACTATCAAAAGAATTATAGCGCTTATTCCCACGGAGATTTGAAACGACACACTATTCTTTCTTACAAAAGACTCTCCTATATCTCTTTAAATACCGTGCAATTGAGCGTGTTTGTCGCAATGATGTATTTTAAAATTCATCTGCCGACGTACGCAATTCATCGCTATTTTCCTATATTCATATTAGGAACCTTAGAGAATGAATACTGCCAATCTAAAAAACAAATATGTTCAATAAAATCACTCAGATTAAAGAAATAACTGTAACCAAAGAAATACAGCAGATTCTTGATTTTAAATTTGAGAAGGATATTTTTCAACTTACCACCGCCCAAAAAAAGAGGGTTGCAGATGCTAAACAAGAAATAAAACAAAAAAAGTACCTGACAGAGTCTTCTGCAAATAAAGAAACAAGTGAATGGCTAAATTACTAATTTAGATTGCTTGTTGGCAAACTAAAATCGAGTTCATCTTTACACTAAGTTCATCTCTCAAATCAACTGTCATGGACAACACAAGAGTATTCAAAATGTCTTTCGCCGGTGTTTATCCGCATTATATTGCCAAAGCAGAGAAAAAAGGGCGCACCAAAGAAGAAGTAGATACCATCATCTGCTGGCTCACGGGTTATTCCAGAAAAGCATATCAGGCACAAATAGATAAGAAAACGAGCCTGGAAAATTTCTTTGCAGAAGCTCCACAGATACATCCGAATGTTTCGAAAATTACCGGTGTCATTTGTGGATACCGAGTAGAAGAAATTGAAAACCCGCTCATGCAAAAAATCCGTTACATGGATAAACTCATCGATGAACTGGCTAAAGGAAAAGCCATGGAAAAAATTCTAAGACAATAAACCGCTGCGCTTTTATCGGCTTATATTTCAGGCAAGTGTACTCTTTTTCGTTTGGAGAAAATACGAATGCCTACAATAATAACCACGCAAATAAATAAGCCGAGATTATACTCTAACCCCACTTTTTTGAGTAGTATATAAATAACACCGCCAATGGCACAAGCCGTTGCATATAGCTCACCTTTCTTCAGCAGGTTGGGTACTTCACCACAAATAATATCTGCAACCAGTCCCCCAAAAGTGGCAGACATTACACCCATTATTACAGCATACCCTTCATTTACATTGTAAAAAAGACTTCGCTCTATACCACCTGCGGTAAACATTCCCAAACCGATGGCATCAGTAAAAAACAGGGTTCTCCTGAATTTTGCAGGATTGGTTTTTAATAAAGAAATGATGAGTACAGCAGATACTACAAGCGCCAGTGCCAGGTAATCGTTCATCCAGTTAACCGGGCGAACGCCAATTAATAAATCGCGGATAGTACCACCGCCATAAGCTGTTGCAAAAGCTACCACAGCAGCACCAAAAATATCCATCTGGTGTGCCCTTGCTTTTAATGCGCCGGTTGCAGCAAAAACAAAAATACCTGTGTAAAGTATAACCTCTATCAGATTCATATTACAAAATACAAAAGAACAGGGCTGCTACCTTATTTTTGTGGAAATAGATTGCCATGTATCAAACTTTAGTTACCACCCTCGAGAATGGTATTTTCATTATTACCATTAATCGCCCCGATAAACTCAATGCCCTCAACCAACAGGTAATGAGCGACCTTGATAATGTAATGAATGAGGTTTACCTAAACGACGAAATAAAATCTGTTATCATTACCGGTGCCGGACCCAAAGCATTTGTTGCCGGTGCCGATATCAGTGAATTCAGCGGTGCCTCCGTAGAAGAAGGTAAGGCTTTGGCTAAAAGAGGGCAGGATATTTTTTTTAAGATTGAGCGTTCCCCGAAACCTGTTGTTGCCTGTGTAAACGGGTTTGCTTTAGGTGGCGGTTGTGAATTAGCCATGAGCTGTCATTTCAGATTAGCTTCAGATAATGCAAAGTTTGGTCAGCCAGAAGTAAACCTGGGATTAATTCCCGGTTATGGTGGCACACAAAGACTGGTTCAACTCATTGGTAAAGGTCGTGCACTTGAGCTGCTGATGAGTGCGGGTATGATTGATGCCAATACCGCTCTACAGCTTGGCCTGGTGAATTATGTAGTACTTCAGGATGAATTAATTAAAAAAGCTACTTCTATTCTCGAATTAATCAATACAAAAGCTCCTGTTGCTGTTGGTAAATGTATTGAAGCAGCCAATGCTGTATTTGATGAAGCAAAAGATGGCTATACAGTTGAAGTAAATGCTTTTGGTGATTGCTTTGCAACAGAAGATATGAAAGAAGGAACAACAGCCTTCCTCGAAAAAAGAAAAGCCTCTTTTAAAGGGAAATAAAATTCATTCATCCTGCCCTGGATTTAAATCACGGGCAGGATGAATGAATTTTATTTTTTGATTACTTCTTCTATAGCGTCTGCAATGGGTTGGTTTGCTTTGAAAGTATAACCCATTAATCTGGCGATGGTTTGTGCAAATTGTTTTTGATAAAACTGTGAACTGGTTTTTATCTCTCCCAACGGTGCAATATCCGGCCCCAATACAGCAAACCATATTTCATCGGCGCCCTCAATATCGCTGCCATGACTGGTCCATTTGTTTTTGTCTTTATCGCCGCGCCCATGATCGGTGGTAATAAAGAGCGTTGTTTTGTCTTTATAAGCTGGCGTTGATTGTATATAGTTCCATATTTCAGCGACCCATTGATCAACCTGTTGAGCTGCATTCAAATAGTATTTGTATTTCCAACCATGTGCCCATTCATCTGTTTCTCCGTATGCGATATACATAACTTTGGGTTGTTCCTTTTTCAGGTACTCCATGGCTGCATGGTGTGTAAACACATCAAAACATTCTTCGGACCATTGCTTATGCGAATCGCGCAGCATTTTATTGATCAGCAGTTCATTGGCATTGGGTTCTTTTCCGCCACATGTATCATATGCTGCTATTACCGGCACCCCGCTTCTTTCTTCATTCAATATGCGATTAAATGCTTCCCATGCACCAAATCCACCCACTTTTCCTTTTAGTGCAGGTTGCTGATTAAAAAATTCAGTAATGGTTATATTCGGATTGGGTGGATAGTCATTGGCATCAATTCTGTTATCGGCATACCCTGATAAAATTTCATTATAGCCCGGATAAGAAAACCAGTACCTGTTACTCACATTTACTTTACTGCCCAATGTTCTGTTACCATATAACTGCCCCTGTTTAGCAATGGTATTCCAGAAAAAAGGCATCAGTTTTTTTCTTTTTTCTGCTTCAGATGGGGCTCCAAAATTTTTAATAATTCCTGCGCTATCATCCTGGTTATAATGATTGTCGCGGGCAAGGGTTTCGTCCATTCCTTTAAAAAGTTCCTGCCAACGGAACCCGTCGGTAGTTATTACGATAATATTTTCTGTTTTCTGAGCATGAGTAAACAATGCAATAAACAAAGAGAAGGATAGCAGGGTTTTATGCATAAAAACGTTTTTCAGTGCATGAAAAGTAAGAAAAAAACATTGTATTTGATAGTAAAAGGGCGGTTTAGAAGTTAAGTCGTTTTAGAGCAAGCATATTGCCACTGAAGGCGCTGAATAACACAGAAAACTTCAGTGTATCTCCTATGTTTTTAATGGCAATAAGTTTTTATAGTTCAAACTGACCGTTATTTTTTGCCTGTTTACTTCCGCTTCTTAGTACCTTTGCAGCGCAATTCATTCTACCAGATCATTTAAAATCCGGAACATGGAATTTCGTATTGAAAAAGACACCATGGGTGAGGTGAAAGTACCTGCTCATGTTTACTGGGGCGCCCAGACTCAGCGCAGTATCGATAATTTTCGCATTGCGCAGGATATCAATAAAATGCCCAAAGAAATTATCCAGGCATTTGCTTACCTGAAAAAAGCCGCTGCACTTACCAATGCCGATGCCGGTGTTTTACCACAGGAAAAAGCCGAACTTATTGGTCAGGTTTGTGATGAAATACTCGCCGGTAAATTAGATGACCAGTTTCCACTAGTGGTTTGGCAAACAGGCTCGGGTACCCAGAGCAATATGAATGTAAATGAAGTAGTAGCCTACCGTGGTCATGTAATTAAGGGAGGCATTCTTACAGATAAAGACAAGTTTCTGCATCCGAATGATGACGTAAACAAATCGCAGTCATCCAACGATACTTTTCCAACGGCCATGCATATAGCTGCCTATAAAATTTTGTTGGAAGTAACCGTTCCAGGCATTAAAAAATTAAGAGATACACTGGCTGCAAAAAGTAAGGCATTTATGCATGTGGTAAAAATTGGCCGTACCCATTTTATGGACGCTACACCACTTACACTCGGACAGGAGATCAGTGGTTATGTAAGTCAGTTGGACCATGGATTAAAAGCCATCAACAACAGTCTTGCTCATTTAAGTGAGCTGGCACTGGGTGGAACTGCCGTTGGTACAGGTATCAACACACCCAAAAGTTATGATGTAAACGTGGCCAAACATATTGCCAGCTTAACCGGTTTGCCTTTTATTACTGCTGAAAATAAATTTGAAGCGCTCGCCGCTCATGATGCTATTGTAGAAGCACATGGCGCCTTGAAAACAGTGGCAGTGAGCCTGATGAAGATTGCAAATGATATCCGCATGTTAAGTTCCGGACCAAGAAGCGGTATTGGTGAACTATTTATTCCCGATAACGAACCAGGTTCTTCTATTATGCCCGGCAAAGTAAACCCAACACAATGCGAGGCACTTACCATGATTGCCGCACAGGTTATGGGTAACGATGTGGCCATTAATATTGGCGGGGCTACAGGTCATTTTGAACTGAATGTATTTAAACCTGTGATGATCTATAATTTCTTACACAGTGCAAGATTAATTGGTGATGGTTGTGTAAGTTTTAATGATAAATGCGCAGTAGGTATTGAACCTTTGGAAGCCAATATTAAAAAGCATGTCAACAATAGCCTGATGCTGGTAACTGCACTCAATACCAAGATCGGTTATTACAAAGCTGCTGAAATTGCCCAGAAAGCGCATAAAGAAGGTACTACCTTAAAAGAAATGGCTGTTAAACTGGGTTATTTAACACCTGAAGAATTTGATGCATGGGTAATTCCCGGGGATATGGTGGGTGAGATTAAATAGGCCTGATATTTTTTGAGCCGCAGATTCGCAGATTTTTTATTTCAATCTGCGAATCTGCGGCTCATTTATTTTACTTACAGTAACGTTCAGCTTTATTGTCCATGCACTTTCTTTCCGCCACTATAAGTTGCTTTTACTTTCACATCCAATATTTTCTCAGGTGCTACTTTCATTAAATCCTGATCGAGGATAATAAAATCTGCTTTTTTACCTTTCTCCAGGCTTCCAATTTCATTCTCCATAAAACTGGCTTTAGCGGCCCAGATTGTCATTCCTCTGATTGTTTCCTCGCGCGATAAAGCATTCTCCATTTGAAACCCATTTTCAGGATAACCTTTGGCATCTTTTCTTACCACTGCTGCAAGGAATGTTTTAAAGGGAGAAATATCTTCCACCGGAAAATCGGTACCCAATGGAATCCACCCATTCTGTTGCAATAATTGTTTGAAAGCATAAGCACCTTTTACCCTTTCTGCACCCAGACGTTCTCCTGCCCAATACATATCACTGGTACCATGTGTGGGCTGAACAGAAGGAATAATACTTGCACTGGCAAACAAACTGAAATCATTCGGATGTATTACCTGTGCATGTTCTATGCGCCAGCGTTTATCGTTCTTCCCACCTAAATATTTATTGTAAATATTCAGCACTTCTCTGTTGGCGCTATCGCCGATAGCATGTGTACACATCTGGAAGTCAGTTTTAGAAAGAACAGCTGCCAATGAATCGTAATGATTTTTATTTCTCAGTAAAAAACCCGACCAGTCTTTTCTATCGCTGTAGGGCGACAATAAGCAGGCGCCTCTGCTACCCAATGCTCCATCGGCATAAACCTTAATTCCTTTTACAAAAAGTTTATCTGTTTTATAAGGGCCCCTGGAGAGAAATTTCTCATAGTTAGAAGCATCATCACTCAACATTGCATATAAACGCATGTTGAGTTTACCTTCTTTTTGCAAAGTGTCAATGGCTTCAACATCTGTATAATGCAACCCGCAATCTGTAATGGTAGTTAAGCCTTGTGCGAAACAGTTTTTTTCAGCCGCCTGCAACCATTGTACATAGGTTTCTTTTGTGGGTGAAGGAATCTGTGCATATACCCTGTTGTCTGCATTATCAATCAACACACCTGTCAACACCCTTTTTTTTACTTCAATGGAACCTCCAACAATTGTCTGACCGGCCTTAATACCTGCCAGATCCAATGCTTTCTGATTGGCAATGGAAGCATGTCCATCCACACGGGTAAGTACCACTGGTTTTCCCGGAAACAACTGGTTCAGTTCCTCGTTGGTTGGAAAACTTTTTCCGGGCCAACGGTTCTGGTCCCATCCCCTGCCCTGTATCCAATATACATCAGGATGCTCGTCAGCAAAGGCTTTTACACGTGCTACTGTTTCTTCCCATGTATTGGTACCAAACAAATCAACCTGAAAAAGTGAGCGTCCATATCCTACAAAATGGGCATGCGCATCTATCAATCCGGGATAAACAGCCTGTCCACCCGCATCTATTATTTCATCAGATTGATACTTTTTTAAGATAAAATCATTACTGCCTGTTTCAACAATCAACCCATCTTTAATGGCCATGGCTTCCGCAGTGCTGAATGATGAGTCAACTGTATAAATGACTGCGTGATGAATGATGATATCGGCTTTGTTGTTCGAACAGGCCGTTAAAAGGCATAGAAGGATAAAGGAAAAGATATTCCTCATAAATGTTGATTTTGTTAGTAAGTAAGGAAAGATAATAAATCTACAAGATTGAAAGTCCGGAAGTCGGTGAATCCGAAAGTCGGAAAGACAAAATCAGAAAGACTGAGAATCGTCAGCAACTTACTACGTTAAAAAGAAAACTACCGGACTTTCGGACTTCCCGACACCGGACTTCATCTATCATCGAAGTAAGTCGCAGGGTTTCAAGCCCGTGTGTTTTTTAAATGCTGCAGAGAAATGTGAAATAGAGGAGTAACCCAACAAAGCAGAAACGTCGGTTACACTTAACCCTTTTTCATAGAGCAGGTATTTGGCGTGTTCCATTCTCTGTTGCTGGTAGAAATCGAAAATGGTGGTACCAAAAACTTCTTTGAACCCTTTTTTCAGGTAACACTCGTTCATGGCCACTTTACGGCTCAGTTCCTTGATGGTAATAGGATCGCCAATGTGTTGCAATAAAATTTCACGTGCCTGGTAAATACGGTCGCGACCACTTTCATCAGCCAGAAACTTGCAACTAAAGCCTTCTTCTTTTTCATCAACCAGGCAATCCAGACTGTATAATAACAGTTCATGTACTTTGGCGTTGACAAAAATATTTTCGAGTGCACCGGTATAACTGTGATTCAAAAGTGCATCGAGTGCATTTCTTTTCCTGTTACAGAGCGGGAATACTTTGGTAAATGCGTGTGGATGTTTGAAGGCCAGCACTTCATCTTTCCTGTTACTCAGTTTTACATTGTGCACAAACTGGTGGAGGAAAGTAGAAGTAAAATGAAAAGTGAATACATCTACCGTTTGGTGTTTACCGCTGCAGTTATTGGTGGGTAATTCAGTACACTGGGCACAGCTTTTTTCGGCGCAATAACGGTTACCCGTGGTACAATAACGTAGTTCCAGATAATTATCTTCCGGTTTACGGTTATTATAGTGGTACACCATCATGCCGGTATCATCGGCCACCCAGGGGTGCTGGGCATAATAACGCCTGATATTGTAATGAATAGAGCCGGGAATTTGCTGTTGTTTCTGGTACAACAAATCCATGGGGGGTTCAATTCCACCTTTATTCGCCACCCTCAATATGTCCATTACTTCCACCATAATAAGCAAAATTAATGTATAAACATCAAATTAACGAAACTGGTTCTTGGCAAGATGTCATGACATTGTCAAAAACCCTTTCTGAAATGGGCTGAAATAGCGTTTAAAATGTGGAAAAACGGGCTCATTTTTACCCCCAAAAGAGGCTTATTTTCATTAGCTTTGTCCACCTGCGAAATTTCACTTAAACACAGGATTCACAAGCATTTATGGATCAGGAACAATTGAACAGTAATGAGGCACAGAATAAGAATTATGGTGCCGACAGCATACAGGTTTTAGAGGGTTTAGAAGCGGTTCGGAAAAGACCGGCCATGTACATTGGAGATGTGGGTATAAAAGGCCTCCATCACCTTGTTTATGAAGTGGTTGATAACTCTATTGATGAGGCACTTGCCGGTTATTGTAAAAATATAGGCGTAACCATTCATGAAGATAATTCCATCAGCGTTCAGGATGATGGCCGTGGTATTCCCACCGCCATGCACAGTAAAGAAAAAAGAAGTGCACTGGAAGTGGTGATGACTGTTCTGCATGCCGGTGGTAAATTCGATAAGAATACGTATAAAGTATCCGGAGGTTTGCATGGTGTGGGTGTGAGCTGTGTAAACGCATTAAGTACCACTTTACATGTTACCGTACACCGCGAAGGAAAAGTATTTGAACAGGAATATAAGATCGGCGTTCCTCAGTACGCTGTTCGTGAAATTGGCTCCAGCGATATTACCGGTACCCGTGTTCGTTTCTGGCCCGATGTAACTATCTTCCAGGAAACAGTGTATAAGAAAGATATACTGGAAGGACGTTTGCGTGAACTGAGTTATCTGAACAAACGCATCAGCATTACACTTACTGACTTACGTGAGAAAGATGAAGAAGGTAATGTGTATTCTAAAAATTTCTACAGTGAAGGTGGTATTACCGAGTTTGTACAGATGCTCGATAAGAATGGTCATCGTACACCCATTATCGCCAACCCTTTATATGTGGAAGGTCATGATGAAGCTACCAACGTAGCTGTAGAAGTAGCACTGACTTATAATGATGATTTCAAGGAACACATTTTCTCTTATGTAAATAATATCAATACCATTGAAGGTGGTACCCATGTAACCGGTTTCCGCCAGGCATTAACAAGGGTATTTAAAAGTTATGGCGACAGAGAAGGTTTATTTGAAAAAGCTAAAGTACAGGTAGAGGGTGATGATTTCCGTGAAGGATTGAGTGCCATTATTTCTGTAAAAGTTCCTGAACCACAATTTGAGGGACAGACCAAAACCAAACTGGGTAACAGTGAAGTAAGTGGTGTGGTGCAAACAACCGTGGCCCGTGTACTGGAAGCATACCTTGAAGAAAATCCGAAAGAAGCGAAACATGTCATTTCAAAAATCATCCTCGCTGCACAGGCAAGGGTAGCAGCTAAAAAAGCCCGCGACATGGTTCAGCGTAAAACGGTACTTACCGGTGGTGGTCTTCCAGGCAAACTGGCAGACTGCAGCGAACGCGATCCGCAGAAATGTGAATTATACCTGGTAGAAGGAGACTCGGCTGGCGGTACTGCCAAACAGGGTCGCGACAGGAGTTACCAGGCTATTCTTCCATTGAGGGGTAAAATACTGAATGTGGAGAAAGCAATGGAACATAAGATTTATGAGAATGAAGAGATCAGGAATATGTACACTGCATTGGGTGTAACAGTAGGAACACCTGAAGATCCGAAAGCATTGAATATTACTAAACTGCGTTACCATAAACTCATCATCATGACCGATGCCGATGTGGATGGTTCGCATATTGCCACACTTATTCTTACTTTCATTTTCCGTTATATGAAAGAGATGGTAGAGCAGGGTTATGTGTACATTGCTCAACCACCACTGTATTTAGTAAAGAAAGGAAAAGAACAGCAATACGCTTATAATGAGGAACAAAGAAAAATGTGGATCGAGAAACTGGGAGGTGGCAAGGATGACAGCGTTACCATTCAGCGATACAAAGGTTTGGGTGAAATGAATGCGGATCAGTTATGGGAAACAACCATGGATCCTTCCCGCCGCACACTTAAACAGGTAACTATTGAAAGTGCCGCAGAAGCCGACAGAATTTTTAGCATGCTCATGGGCGATGAAGTAGCACCACGCCGCGAATTCATTGAAAGCCATGCGAAGTATGCGAAGATAGATGTGTAAATAAATTCAAAAGTAAAAAGTCAAAATTCAAAAGGAATGCTTTTTTGAATTTTGACTTTTTACTTTTGAATTTTGGTTTTACCCCTCTGTGGATTACTATTTTCCCCTTCTCTTTTGATTTTCAACAAAAAACACTAAGTTGTGGGAACATAACCCGTTGATTATTTACTAACCACATTAAATTCAAAGCAAATGGACACATCAAAAATGATCAAGGCATACTGTCTGAAGACAAAAGAGAAGAATGTTCCCATGCAGGATGCTGTGATCACTAAAACCGCTCGTGGTGGCTATATGGCTGCAGGGCATGATGGTAAAGGAAATAAAATGGCAGCCATTTTAGGTGAGGCCAAAGCCCTACAGGCAATTGCTGATGGCGTTGCAAAAAAAGGATTCTAGATTATTGCCTTCAAATGTATTGAAGCCGCTTTCTTAACCGGAGCGGCTTTTTTATTGATAGATTTTAAGCCTTTTTTTGCACAACTCCTTTATGCATACCATCGAGAAACCTTAGCATGACACTCATATCTTTAATATCATCTACCACCAGCAGGAAATTTTTTCCTGCCTGTTTCAATCTTGCCTTATTGGTACCTGTCTGCAAATATGCCAGTACATTTTTAAACAAAGCAGATTCGAAATAGGGGGAATCCGGACGATTGATAAAATAACAACGTAGTGTATTCTGTTTGAGCGTCATTTTTTCAAAGCCAATCTCAACTGCTCTCCATCTGCATCTTACAGTAGTAAACAAATCGTCAACTTCAGAAGGCATAGGGCCGAAACGATCAATCATTTCATGGTGAAAGGCCTGCAGTTCTTCTTCTTTCTCACAATTATCAAGCCTTGAATAAAGCGACAATCGTTCTGCAATACTTTCTACATAACTATCCGGTATCAATATTTCAAGATCGGTATCAATGGTACAATCACTCACATAATCATCCTGTTTACTGATTTCTTCTTTAAACAGGTCTTTGAATGAAGTACGTTTCAGTTCGCGAATGGCTTCTTCTAAAATTTTCTGATACATTTCAAAACCAATTTCAGCCATAAAACCACTTTGTTCGCCTCCCAGTAAATTACCGGCTCCGCGAATATCCAGATCACGCATGGCAATCTGGAAACCACTTCCCAGGTCGCTGAACTGTTCCAGTGTTTGTAATCTTTTTCTTGAATCGGCTGGTAAGGTACTCATTGGTGGAGCCAGCAGGTAACAGAATGCTTTTTTATTGCTTCTGCCTACACGACCTCTTAGCTGGTGCAGATCGCTCAAGCCAAACTGGTGAGCATTGTTTACGATAATGGTATTTACATTTGGAATATCAACGCCACTCTCTACAATATTGGTGCATACCAATACATCATATTTTTTATCGATGAAATCCATGATCCTTTCTTCCAGTTCATGTCCTTCCAGCTGACCGTGGGCATAACCGATGCTCAGATCGGGACAAAGCCCCTGCAGCAGCGCACTCATTTCCGACAGACCCATTACCCGGTTATGAATAAAGAACACCTGGCCACCTCTTTCTGTTTCATAATAAATGGCCTCCCTGATAAAATCAGGATTAAAAATCTGTACTTCCGTTTGTATCGGTTGCCTGTTGGGTGGTGGTGTATTAATGATGCTTAAATCTCTTGCCCCCATCAAGCTAAACTGGAGGGTTCGCGGAATGGGCGTGGCTGTAAGTGTTAAACAATCTACATTGGTTTTAAGTGTTTTCAGTTTCTCTTTATGTGCCACACCAAACTTCTGTTCTTCATCAATAATCATTACACCCAGGTCCCTGAACTTTACTTCCTTACCCAATAAACCATGCGTACCTACAATAATATCAATCTTGCCTTCTTCCACTTTTTTAAGTGTTTCTTTTTTTTCTTTGGCCGATTTGAATCGATTGATATAATCTACTGTTACCGGAAAATCTTTCAGCCGTTCTTTAAATGTTTTATAGTGCTGGAATGCCAGGATTGTTGTTGGAACCAGTACAGCAGCCTGTTTGCCATCTACTACCGATTTAAAAGCTGCACGAACAGCAATCTCGGTTTTACCAAAACCCACATCACCACAAACAAGCCTGTCCATGGGTGAAGGGCTTTCCATGTCTTTCTTTACATCGGCCGTTGCCTTACTTTGGTCGGGTGTATCTTCATAAATAAACGAAGCCTCTAATTCTGTTTGTAAGTAATTATCAGGCGTATGCGCAAAACCTTCCTGGGCCTTTCTTTGTGCATATAGTTTTATCAGGTCGAAAGCAATTTCCTTAACCTTTGTTTTGGTTTTTTCTTTTAATCTTGCCCATACATCACTACCCAGTTTATTAATTTTGGGAACCGTTCCTTCTTTACCGGTGTACTTTGATATTTTATGCAGTGAATTGATATTCACATAAAGAATATCACTGTCTTTATAAATAATACGCACCGCTTCCTGGAGCTTGCCGTTTACTTCCAGTTTTTGTAATCCGCTATAGGTTCCCACACCATGATCAATATGTGTTACATAATCGCCAGGCTGCAGGTCGCGCAGGGTTTTGAGCGTAAGCGCCTTATTTTTATTATATGCCTGTTTAACCTTGTATTTATGATAGCGTTGGAATATCTGGTGATCGGTATAACAAACAATTTTGAGGTCTTCATCAATAAAACCTTCATGTATACTGGATGGAACCGGAACAAACTTTATTTCTGTTTTAAGATCCGCAAAAATGGTATTCAGTCTCTCCAGCTGCTTTACCTGCTCCGCAAAAATGTAAATACCATATTTAGCCGCTTCATGATCGGCCAGGTTCTTAATCAGCAGATCGAACTGTCTGTTGAATGAGGGCTGCGGTTTGGTATTAAAATCAATTGCTGTTTTAGCCAATTGTGGTTTGTAACCAAACTCAACAATATGTCTGCCGGCAATTTGCTCCTGTATGGCTGAAACATTTATAAAATCATCAACAGATACTTCTTTCAACACACGAATATCTTCCTCTTCTTCATTACCCTTCATCTGGTAACCGTCTTTCAACAACTCAATGAAGCCAAGCAAGTCATCGTATTGTTGCTGTATTTTCCCCGCTATTACATCCCAGTCTTTCAGCCACACAACAGTGTTTTCATTCACAAAATCGAATAAAGACACTTTTTCTTCTGTACTAAATTGTGTTTCTACATTGGGTATGATGCTTACCTGTAATAATTTCCGCTCACTCAACTGCGTTTCCGGATCGAATATGCGGATACTGTCTACCTCGTTACCAAACAGTTCAACCCGGTAAGGTTTTTCATTACCAAATGAATAGATATCGAGTATACCACCTCTTATTGCAAACTGCCCGGGCTCATACACGAAATCTGTTCGTTCAAAACCATACATTACAAAGAGTTCCATTAAACTGTCGGAATTAATAGTATCATTTGTTTTGATGGTAATGATATTACTGCTGAGTGTTTTGGGCAACACTACTTTTTCAAAAATGGCCTCCGGATAAGTAACCAGTATTTTTTTATTTCCGCCCGCAGCCAATTTGGTAAGCGCTTCTGTACGAAGCATTACATGTGAGCTGTTGAGTATCCTGAAATTTTTACGATTCTTAAAAGAGGAAGGAAAATAAAAAAGGTCAAGCGCCTGTGTAAGATTTTCCAGTGTATTGTGAAAATAAGCAGCTTCTTCCGCATCGTTTAGTACCAGTACATGGTTCAATGACTGGCAGGACGGGTGAGAAAAAACGGCACTCACCACAAATTCTGCGCTGCTACCCTGTAGGTTTTTAAGGAAGATTTGCTGTGGCTGGGCAAAAGAAAGTCTGTCCGCCAGTTGAAAAAGGCGGGGGTTATTCTGGTACTGTTCCAACAACACATTCAGGTTCATATATCCGTATCCTGCCCCCAGGGTCAAAATGGTTTTTACCGGGGCTGCAAAGATACTTCTGTTCTGCTAATAACTGGCGTCTGAATTGATGAGGATATTCATCGGAGTAACCTTACCTGAATCAACCGTAACCAGTTGAATATTATTTTGGGCATCGAATAAATTGGCAAAAAAATGGTTCCCTTTTTTCACAAAGACAGAATAAGTTCCGGGCGATAAAGCAACACTGTAACGGCCCAGACTGTCTGACAACACGGAAGCAACCATTTTGCGGTTTATTACCGTATATAAAGGATATCCTGTTTCAAGGGCTTTTACCTGTGAAATATGGGTAGGTTCATATACATAAAGGGTGGTAGAAACGGGTTTTGGTGAAGCGGGTTCAACCCCTACTTTGGGCATCTGATTACCCTTTATTTCGGTGATAAATCCGGCTATTCCCTGCTGTATTCCGCTCGTTTGTGACTTTTTAGCCGAAGAGCAGGCCGAAAATGTTAAAATAGCCAAAAACAGGGTAAAAAGAATATTTCTCATGCTTCACTTTGAATGGTGAAAGTATCTAATTTTAATAATATTCCCGGTCCGTTGCCGGTAATCATGAAGTTAAACTAAACTATATTATGCTCAGACGATTTTTACCCTTTTTTGTTGGCTGTCTCGTTACGGTTGTTATAGCCCAGGCACAGGTATCTACCAATGTTCAGGCACTGAAGAATGCAGCCCAGGGTATCAGCTTAAAAGAAAGAAGTGAATACACTAAAGCGCTGTCACTGGCCAAACAAAGAAACTGGCCACTCAGCATACGTTCAAAAGATGGGCGACTGGCCACACTGATTGGCGTTGACGCTTTTAATTTTCCAAAATATTTTGTTACACAGAATAGGATTGCTGCTGTCACTACCAGAACCAATCAGCTTTGGGCAGGTGGTGCAAGTGGATTGAATCTTTCTGGAAGTTCCGACAATATGAAAAACAAGATCGGCGTATGGGATGGTGGAAGGGTACTCGCTACGCACGTTGAACTCACAGGAAGGGTTACTCAAAAAGATAATCCAACAACTACCGATAATCATGCCACACATGTTACAGGTACCATGATCGCAACAGGTCTTAATTCCAGTGCAAAAGGTATGTCGCATGGCGCACAAGGTTTGATTGCTTATGATTTTACCAACAGCTATTCAGAACAGGCAACAGAAGCCGCCGGATTACTTATTTCCAACCACTCATACAATGTTGTTTCCGGATGGAATTTTAATGAGGGACAAAACAGGTGGGAATTCTGGGGAAGACCCAATGACACGGAGGATTATAAATTTGGTTATTATAGTTCAGATGCACAATTACTCGATTCAATTGCTTATAATGCTCCTTTCTACCTGATTGTAAAAGCCGCAGGCAATAACCGTGGTGAAACAGGGCCGAATGTAGGTGAACCTTATTTCCGTTTCAATGAACAAAACCAGATGACCGATGCTGGTAACAGGCCAAGTGACCTCAGCAGTAATGACAGTTATGGAAGTATTACCTGGGACGCCAATTCAAAAAATATTCTTACTGTAGGTGCGGTTAGAGGAATTCCCGGTGGATACAATCGTGCAGAAGATGTAGTAATGAGCAGTTTCAGCGGATGGGGACCAACAGATGATGGCCGTATTAAACCAGACGTAGTGGCCGACGGTGTGAATGTATTATCTACCTATGCAAATGCCACCAATGGCTATTCTTCTCTAAGTGGCACATCAATGGCCACACCAAATGCATCCGGTTCATTGTTTCTGTTACAAGAGCATTATTCAAAATTAAAAAGTGGAGCATTTCTCAGATCAGCAACCATTAAAGGGCTTGCTATTCATACCGCTGAAGAAGCAGGCACCAATCCCGGACCCGATTACCAGAATGGATGGGGCTTGCTGAATGTTCAGAAAGCGGCAGCAGTAATATCAGCATCAGTAGCATCGAATAACGGAACAAGCAGTGAACATCTGATGTATGAAAATGTTTTTAACGGCACTACCAACTCTTTCACAACAACAGTTGTGGCAACAGGTAAAGAACCATTAAAGGCCACTATTTCATGGACGGATGTAAAAGGTAATGTTGACCAGGTAAACGTTCTCAACAACCCGGAAAAAAAACTGATCAATGACCTCGACATACGCATTACCAGTGGCAGCAGAACCTTCAGACCCTGGACACTTGATCCTTCCAGTCCGGCCAATGCAGCCATAAAAGCTGATAATATTACTGATAATGTGGAGCGGATTGATATTGACAGTACCGTTGCCGGTGAAACGTATACCATTACCGTTACACATAAAGGTGCAATTGGTACTTTAACGAGAGGGCAACAGGCTTATTCTTTATTGGTGAGTGGTGTGGGTGGTACCACCCACTGTGCATCTACAGCATTAGATAATGCAGGTGGCAGAATTGACAGTGTAAGTTTACAAACCATTCGTTATGCTAATCCGGCCGGGGGTACAACGTATGTAAATAATACAGCTATTGCGGCTTATATAGAACCATCTCAGTCAGTACCTTTTCGCGTTCGTGTGAACAGTGCAGATGCCAGCAACGTTGATAAAATTGTGAAGCTCTTTATTGATTATAATAATGATGGCGATTTTACAGATAACAATGAACTGGTAGCTACCAGCACTGCACTGAGAAATACACAGGTATTTGCCGGCTCCTTTACAACGCCTGGCACTTTAACCATCGGAAGCACTTATCGTGCAAGGGTAGTAATGGTTGAAACATCAATAGCAGGTGATGTAGTTTCCTGTGGTAATTATAATAGGGGTGAGACTGAAGATTTCAGATTAATTGTAGTTAACCCTTCTACAGATTTTACCATTAATGAAGTTACTACCCCTTCGGCTTCTGATTGTGCCGACAACAAACAGTATGTAACTGTAAGTATTAGAAATAATGGCAGTGTCCCAAAAACAAATATTCCTGTTTCAGTTGAAGTAAAGAATGGTTCAACCACTATAGCAACATTCAATAGCATCTATCCTGAAACGGTTCCTGGTTTATCGAATGCTAGTTTCACTTTACAGACTCCATTTGTAACGGCAGAAAATACAACTTATACAATACTTGCAACAGCAACAGTAACAGGCGACCAGAACACGGGTAATAATACGCTTACCACCAGCCTTACCATTGGCAGAAAAGCAGATAACCCTTCTGTTACCGGAATTATTTGTACCAACACCGCTATACTAAAAGTAAATAACCCGGTTGCCAATAGCAATTATTTCTGGTACAATAGTTCAACTGCCACATCCCCTGTTGCTGCCGGTGCCACTGCAACCTCTACCAGTATTCCTGGCAATAAAACGTTTTATGTTGCCAATGAATTAAAAACGTCTATCGGACCTGCTACCAAAATGGCGTATCCTGATGGTGGTTATAATAATTTCAGGGGCAATTTTGTACGCTTTAATAACAGTGTTCCATTAACAATTGAAAGTGCCCGCTTATATATTGGTAATCCGGGAACAGTTGAAGTAATTGTTGCAAATCTTGGTACTGTTAATCAGGATGGAAGTTTTAGTTATATTCCTTTGGCTCGCACCACACTTACTGTTACAGCTACCAACCCTAACCCTCAGCCTGGTGCCGTTACAGGCAACCCTGCAGCAGACACTGGTGCGGTGTATTATCTGAATCTTCCTGTAAATGACCCGGGAGATCACATATTACTTGTATTGTGTAATGAAAATGGTGCCACCATTTTCCGTAATAATAATATTACAGGAACAACCTATCCAATGAGTATTGCTAATGTAATGTCAATTACTGGCAACAGCGTTAACTTAAGTGGCTCCGGCGATCCTAATCCGTTCTATTATTTCTTTTATAATATGAAGATAAGAACAGGTACCAGCTGTCCTAGTAACCGGGTTGAACTCGTAGTAGCTGATGCACCAACACCTGTCGTCAGTAAAGTAGGTGATTCATTGGTAAGCAGCGTTACCAGTGCATCTATGCAATGGTATAAAGATGATGTAGGTATTAATGGCGCTACTTCAGCCAAATTCAAACCTATTGAATCGGGCATGTATAAAGTAATAGTAATAGATGCATTGGGTTGTCAGAAAACATCCGCAGCGCTGCAAGTAACCATCACTGCATTACCACCAGAAGTAATTGCACGTGAAATTAAACTGAGCCTGTCGCCCAACCCGAACAAAGGTTTATTCAATTTGAGTTTTGAGGTGAAAGAGAAAGCTGATCTTGCCATTGAATTATTAAATTCGGCAGGGCAAAGGATATTTAACCAGTCGTACCCTGCATTCATCGGTACATTCTCTAAACAGATGAATGTTGGCAATGTAAATGACGGATATTATGTATTGACGATTCTTCATAACAAGAAGACTTACTTACAGAAAGTCATTATCATAAAATAATAAAGCTATTCCATCACAAAAATGCCACTCAAAATAAACAGAGTGGCATTTTTTTGCTTAAACAATTGCTTTTACATTCCTGTACCTTTGTAAAAAGAAGTTATGAGAAGATATATATTGTTGTTACTGGCCTTAGGTTTTGCGTTCGCAGTAAACGCGCAGAAAAGAAAACTGGTATATGGCTATTTAAAAGATAGTGTTACCAATATACCTATTAAACTGGCCAGTGTTCGTAACCTGAATACCAATACCACTGTTATGACCAATAATAATGGAAGGTTTGCAATTGAAGCAGGGGATAACCATATTCTTTCTTTTGCTGCTGTTGGTTATTTTTTTGACACACTACAATACAATAATGTTTATTCAACACAAGACACTTTATATACCTTTCTTGTACCCCTTGCCAGGGATCTTGGAAATGTTACTGTTACCGCTCGTAGTAGCATGAGCCGCTACCAGTTGGATAGTTTGGAAAGAAGAAAAGATTTTTTGCAGGATATTGCCAATTATACCATACCCACTTTATCACAGGCTAATTCAGGTGCAGGCATTGCATTGAACCTCGATCGTTTTTCGCGTCATGAAAAAAATAAAAGAAGGGCCATGCAGTTTTATGAAACCAATGAAAAAGAAGCTTATATCAATTACCGGTTCAATACTTCATTGGTACAATCGCTCACCGGTTTTAAAGATGAAAAACTGCACCTGTTCATCCAGCACCACAGACCTTCGTATGATTGGTTGAGAAAACATATTGCAGAAAAAGATATACTGTACTATGTAAACGATCAATTAAAACTCTTCTCTAAACAAAAATAACCCTGCGAAACCTCTGCGTACTCTCGTTCTCTGCAGTGAAATTACACGTATGCTTCACCGCAGAGAACGAGAGTACGCAGAGATTTTTCGCAGGGTTACTCGTAGCGCAATGCAACAATAGGATTTAATCGTGAGGCTTTCATGGCCGGGTAGATACCGGCAGCAAGGCCCACCAGGGAACAGATAACTATACCTACTATTACCCAAGCCCAGGGAATAACAAAACCTGTTTTGAGTACAAGTCCGAAAAGATTACCTACCAGTACACCTAAAATAATTCCAAATATAGCTCCGAGTAAACTGATGATCATACTCTCAAACAAAAATTGCTGACGTACATTTCTGCTCTTTCCTCCTATCGCTTTAATCAGACCTACTTCCTTTGTTCTTTCATTTACTGCAACCAGCATGATATTCATCAAACCAATTGCAGCGCCAATCAGGGTGATCAAGCCAATGGCTCCAGCCGAACCTGTGATACTACTCAGGAATCCTATAAACATTTCAGCAAACTTGTCGCTCTTTTCAATCACAAAATTATCTTCTTCAATAGGCTGTAATTTTCGCACAGAACGCAATACAGATGTAGCAACACCGCTTGCCGGATCAAGTTCATTTACATTACTCACCATTACACCAACCATATAAGACTTATTAACATTCTGAAAGTGCCGAATATTGGTATAAGTAGTAATAATTACATCATCCTGTCTGAGCATGGCACTCGATCCTTTACTGTTTAGTAATCCGATTACCCGATATGGCAACCCTCCTACACGGATAATTTTATCAATACTTTTTTCGGGTCTGTCGCCAAACAATGTTTTAGCAACATTGCTTCCCAGTAAACAAATATTTCTTCCGCTTTGCTGATCAAGTGAATTCATATTTCTTCCCGCTGCAATAGTATAACCGGTAACTGCGAGGTAATTTTCATCGCCTCCCCATACCACTATCTGAGGATTGGTTTTCTTATCCTTATAATTAATTTCCTGCCCGCCGGGCCCACGGCGATAGATACTCACGAGTGCCGAAGGGAAATCGAAATTATCCCGAAAATATTCTGCTTCTTCTTTTAAAATGGGTTTATCCAGATTTGATTTTTTTTCTTTTTTACCACGGGTCGTTTTCTTTACATCTGAATTGTTGCCGAATCTTACTCTTGAATCCTTAAAACGCACATTAAAAGCATTAGCCCCCATAGATGAAAAACTCTCTTTCAAACTCTGGTTCATTGCCTCTATAGCTGTAATAATACCGATCAATGCCATAATACCAAAAGCAATGATGGCTACAGTAATACCCGTTCGTAATTTATTACTGCGAACGGTTCGCCAGGCCAGCGAGAGTGAGTCAAAAATGGTCATACCCTTCATAGAGGAATTTCTTCCTATAAAGATAACGGAGAAATCCTGTCGGCTATTGACAGTCCTGAAAAAAGTGAGGAACGGTTAGAAATAAAACCAGTTCAGT
Organism: Bacteroidota bacterium; assembly: GCA_049324295.1. GTDB lineage: Bacteria > Bacteroidota > Bacteroidia > Chitinophagales > Chitinophagaceae > Sediminibacterium. The sequence goes on along the minus strand of JBMOKQ010000060.1, from coordinate 59,943 downwards.
ATAACAGAGGGTAAAATACCTATCAGCACGATCAATGCTGCCAGCAATATTAGTCCTGTTTTAAAGGCTCCTGTTATTCCAGCTGCTGTTTCGGCTTCACCTTCTTTGAAATACATGGCCTGTATTACTTTGAAATAATAGTACACGCTCACTGCTGCAAAAAAGAGGGCAATAATAACGAGCCAGAGAGCCCCTCCTTCTTTTACCACAGCGGCCAACATATAGTATTTTGCAAAAAAGCCGGCAGTCAACGGAATTCCTGCAAGTGATAAGAGAAAAATAGTTGTAGTAAACGCAAGTACAGGTTGTTTTTTGGCCAGGCCATTGAACCCATCAAAAGTGTAATCAGACATTTTAATAAGCACGGCGAAAATACCAATGGTAGCCAGGCTATATGCTACACTATACAATATAATACCTTCATGGGCCAAATCGTTTCCTGCAAACAAAGCAAACAGCATAAAACCTGCCTGTGCAATACTCGAATAAGCCAGCATACGTTTTACGCTCTGCTGGAACACCGCAGTGATATTTCCTATCAACAATGTAGCGATGATAACAAACGATAATATAATTTTCCACGATGGCCCAAGTACAATAGATTGGTTCTGAAACAAACGTACAAATGCAATAAAACCAGCAGCTTTTACTACTGTGGCCATAAAGGATGTGAAGACACTTGGAGCCCCGTCGTAAACATCAGGTGTCCAGAAATGGAAGGGCGCAGCAGATACTTTAAATGCCATCGCTACAAATAATAACAAGAGTCCTGCCACCTGCAGGAATGAAGGGTTTATTCCACCCATTGTTGGAACAACCGGAGGTGCATGCAAAGCAAATGAACCTGTTGCCCCATAATAGAGCGCAATACCCATTAACATGATACCTGTTGTAAATGAACCCATCAGGAAATATTTCAATGAGGCTTCATTGCTTTTCAGGTTACGCTTATCGGCACCGGTAAGAATATATAACGGAATAGACAGTATTTCAATACCCAGGAACAACATCAGCAGGCCATTGAAGCCGGAAAGAAGACTTACACCGCACAATACAAAGAAAATGAGTGCAAAATATTCTGCAACATTAATCCCTGCCTTTTCAATATCTCTTCCACTCAGACACACATAAATAAATGTTGCGCCGAATGCAAGTGTATTAAAATAAAGTCCGAATTTTTCAAAACTCAATAACCCACGGGTATTGAAGTTAATCTTAAACAAGGCATATGTATCCAGCAGGTTGGCTGCTATGAGCAGTAACAATCCTGCTGTTGCGATATATTTTAGTACAGACTTATTATTTGTTATGATGCCACTGAACATCATAACCACACCCAATAATGCTGATAATATAATTGCGTTCATAAAACCAAATCCCCTGCGGGAATTTTGGGTAAAAGCGTTCCCGCTTTTACTTGTGAATAATCAAATACTTTATTTACTCCTATTTCCCTGCCATGGCAGCGCCAACCGTATCTTTTGTAAGGTCGATCATTGGCTGGGGATATACACCCAGCACAATTACCAACACTACCAGTATTGCCAATGTCAGTTTAATGTTATCACTGATATCTATTGCCTTTTCTGTTACAGCAGTTGTATTACCATAAAATACTTTCTGCACCATGTTCAACGTATACACGGCTGCCAGAATAATGCTTATACCGGCAATAGCCGTTATCCAGATATTATAACTGAATAAGCCATTAAACATCAGGAACTCTCCAACAAATGCATTGGTTAAGGGCAATGCAATATTGGCAAATGCCATTACCGACAGCATAATAGCCAGTGCTGGTGCTTTTTGTGCGAGTCCTCCCAAATCACTGAATTTTCGTGTGCCAAGCTGTTGTTCAATTGCGTCGGCAACGATCCAGAGACCAATTACGTTTATACCGTGATTAAACATTTGTATCATCACACCCTCCAATCCAACACGGCTATTGGTGAATACTGTTGCACTCATCAGACCAATATGTGCGATTGATGAATATGCAATCAGTCTTTTTATATCATCCTGCCTTATAGCAATCAGTGATGCATATAACATTCCTGTTACCGATAAAATAATAATGATCTGTGCATACTTATCTGCTGCTACAGGGAAGAATGGCAATAACCATTTAATGACAGCGAAAATGCCCATTTTTACCATTACTCCACTCAGCACCATCGTTGTTGCTGTAGGAGATTGTTCATATGCATCGGGCTGCCATGTATGGAAGGGGAATATTGGCATCTTGATGGCAAAAGCCACAAAGAATAACCAGAAAATGAGCGATTGCTGTGCTGGTGGCAATTGTACTGTATAAAAAGATTGCCATGCAAATGAATGATCGGCAGTCTGGAAATAGAGATATAATATACCTGCCAGCATCATCAGTGAACCGATGAATGTATAGATAAAGAATTTAAATGTAGCTGCTATTCTTTTTTCACCACCCCAAAGAGAGCAGAGAAAATAAACAGGTATCAATGCCAGTTCCCAGAAGAAGTAAAACAACAAAGCATCATTAGCCACAAACACGCCCATTAAACCAGCCTGCGTCAGCAACATCAATGCATAAAATGACCCTTCGCTTTTGTAACTATTCTTATATGTTGCCAAAAAGATAAGAGGAAACGATATCGCTGTAAGTAAGACAAGCATTTTACTCATGCCTTCCATTGCCAGTGTAAACCGGCTGCCCAATGCAGGTAACCATGCACTGTCGAATGATTGCTGTACAGACGGATAGAAATAAACCCCTGCTATGGCCACAATTAATGTCGATACAGCCGATAACAGCGCCCATCCTTTAGCTGCATTATTTTCCTTAATAAAGAAACTTACAATGCCGGTCAGTAAGGGTAATAATATCAAAAAAACTGGAATCATAAATATGCTTTATCGCGCTATGCGGTTAAAATAGTTTTTTGAAAAAATTCATAATAGTCAGGTCATTGAACCAGATCAGTACAAATACAATCATAATCATTACCATAATCAGTAAATAATTACCCACCTGGCCACTTTGTAATAACCTCAGCTGTCTTGACCCATAACCGACCAATTTACCTATACCATTTACGGCACCATCAATGCCGCTTTTCTCAACAATATTTTTCAGGAACACGGACAGCAGGTGTAATGGTTTTACAATAACAGCATCATAGAGTTCATCCACATACCATTTGTTCTCTAAAAATTTTGCTATGCCGTTGCTTTCATTTTGAGTAGCTTCTGCTTTTCTGAATTTAGATACAGCAAACAGTATAATACCAACAATAAGCACTGTAGATACCCCCATCATGATGTACTCCTGTGTATGTGTTAAATGATGCGCGTGTTGAATTTTCGCAGATTCAGCAAAAATGGGCGCCAGGAAATGTTCGAGGCTATTCGCATTTGATACAAATACTTCGGGTATACCTACAAACCCACCTAATACAGATAATACGGCCAGTACAATTAACGGGATCGTCATTGCGGATGGACTCTCATGCAGATGATGTTCTTGTTCATGCGTTCCGCGGAATGAACCAAGGAATGTCATGCTGTATAAACGGAACATATAAAAAGCAGTCATTAATGCACCTGCCATTCCAATATAATAATACAGTGGATTGTTGTTATAGGCAGCCATCAGAATTGCATCTTTTGAGAAGAAGCCTGAAAATGGCGGTATTCCTGCAATAGCAAGACAGGCCAAAAGAAATGTGATATGTGTAATGGGCATGTGTTTCTTTAATCCACCCATTTTACGGATATCCTGTTCGTGATGCATGGCATGTATAACAGAACCTGCTCCCAGGAATAGCAACGCTTTGAAGAAAGCATGTGTCATTACATGAAATACAGCACCGGTATATGCACCCACACCAAGACCCAAAAACATATAACCCAGCTGGCTTACAGTTGAATAAGCCAGTACTTTTTTAATATCATTCTGTTTCAGGGCAATGGTTGCCGCGAATAAGGCTGTGGCCAGACCTGTAATAGCAACAACAGTTTGCGATACCTGCGACATTGTATACAGAATATTACTTCTGGCGATCATGTATATGCCTGCAGTTACCATGGTGGCAGCATGAATAAGTGCAGATACAGGTGTAGGACCCGCCATGGCATCGGGTAACCAGGTATATAATGGCAATTGTGCACTCTTACCCATGGCACCAACAAACAGCAAAAGTGTAATAGCTGTAATATCAAAAGATGAAAGCTTGTCTACATTGGCAAATACGTCGCCATAAGAAACAGTTCCTAATTTAAACAGCAGCCAGAATACGGCGAGCAGGAAACCAAGATCGCCGATACGGTTCATGACAAATGCTTTTTTGGCAGCATAATTATATTGATCGTTTTTAAACCAGAAACCAATCAACAGATATGAACATAAACCTACACCTTCCCAACCTATAAACATGATTACATAGTTGGCTCCTAATACCAGTAGCAACATGGAAAACACGAAGAGGTTGAGATAAGCAAAGTATCTTCCGAAATGTTGCGCTTCTTCTTCATGCATATAGGCCACTGAGTACAGGTGAATCAAAAAACCAATACCTGTAATAATCAGCAGAAATAAAGATGACAACTGATCAACCTGGAAAGCAAACGGAACCTGGAAACTGTATGCCCTGATAAAAGAAAACAGGTTCACCACTGTAGCACCATGTTCTTTTACATCAAAGAATACCATTAAGCTTACCACAAAAGATGCAAGCATTACACAACAACCAACAATACTGATCATTGATTTTGACATTGCCTTTCTTCCTAATCCATTGATCAGAAAACCGATCAGGGGGAAAAGTGGTACCAGATAAACAAGTTTACTCATAGCCTTCATCCCGCCTGAGGCGGGATCATTTTTATCTCATTTCTGAGATGGGATCAACAATGATTCCTTTGCAGGAATTAATTTTTTAATCGATTCAAAAAGTTAATATCTACTGAATGTACGTTACGGTACATCATTACAATAATAGCCAGTCCTACACTCACTTCTGCTGCAGCCACTACCATAATAAAAAATACAAAAAGCTGTCCATCAATACCTGCAGTTGTAGCAGGATCAGTAGCCAGCGCAATACCGTGGTGCATTTTTGAAAATGCCACCAGCAAAAGATTCACTGCATTCAGCATCAATTCTACACACATAAAAACAATGATGGCATTGCGGCGTGTTAATACCCCAATGATACCAATGCTGAACAGTGCCAGACTCAGATAGATATAATATTGTATCGGCATATTTTTAGTTTATGGCCCTGGACCATAGTCGATAGTCCATGGTCTATAGTATTTATTCTGTTCTACCATGGACTATCGACCATGGACTATTGTCTTTCTGTTACTCTTTTTTTCCTATTACCACCGCACCTACCATAGCACTCAGAAACAATACACTGCTTATTTCAAAGGGTACCACAAAGTCGCTGAACAGTGCTTTGCCCAGGTTTTTAATCAACCCAATATCACCTGTACCCATTAATGCAGTTTTCTCCTGGAAATCGTTTGCCTGGCGAACAAGCGACACCAATACCATCAGGAAACAACCTCCTGATACGGCACCGGCGAGTTTCATCCAGATATGCTTATTACGTTCTGTTTCTTTATTGAGGTTCATTAACATGATCACAAATAAGAACAGTACCATAATGGCCCCTGCATATACAATAAGATTTACAATTGCGAGGAACTGTGCATTCATTAATATATAGTGACCCGATATGGCAAAGAATACTGCAATCAACCATAACACACTATGAACCGGGTTACGGCTCACTAATACCATGATGGCACTGAAAACAGCAAGCGCAGAAAGAAAAAAGAATAATATTTCGGTTATACTCATTGGTGTTTTAATTAGGCTTCCGTCATAAGCTACAGTATCTGTTCACTGCAACTGATTACTCATTATTTCGAACCCTTTGCCTCGGCATATTCCTGCGGATTGGTTTTGGGGTTTGGTATCAGTAATTCATCTTTTCCATAAACAAACCCTTTCCTTGTATAATTAGCCGGCGCAAATGTTTCACTTAAATAAACAGCATCTTTCGGACACGCTTCTTCGCATAATCCACAAAAAATACAACGCAGCATATTGATTTCATACTTCGCTGCGTATTTCTCTTCACGATATAGATGCTCTTCGTTGGGTAATCTTTCGGCAGCTTCCATCGTGATGGCTTCTGCCGGACAAGCCACGGCACAAAGACCACAGGCAGTACAACGCTCACGCCCCTCTTCATCACGATTCAACACATGCAATCCACGGAACACCGGGCTAAATTCTCTTTTCTGTTCCGGGTAACGAATGGTGGGCTGCTTTTTGAAAATATGACTGAATGTAATGGCCATACCTTTCAGAATAGCAGGAATATAAAGCCGTTCCATAAAACTCATGGGTTTACGACTTACTCCTTCTGCCCTGTTTGTTAATGCCTGCATATGTTATATCCCTTCGGGATTTTTATTGTTGCAAAAATATTTTTCTACTTTATAAGAATCGGAATTTATTCGTGAATGGTCAATGGTGAATCGTGAATTAGATACCCCCATATTCACCATTGCCCATTCATCATTCACGACCTTCTACCCACCTGCCCTCCACAAAATCACTGCTCCTGTTATCAGCATATTGGCCAGTGCCAACGGTATCATTGTTTTCCAGCCCAGATTCATCAACTGATCGTAGCGGAAACGCGGGATGGTCCAGCGGATCCACATGAATAGGAAAATAAAGATTACAATTTTAGTAAGTAACGCACCTACACCCAATATGGCTGCTATGTTTGGCGCCAGTGTTGATTCATCCAGGAATGGTATATCATATCCGCCAAAATATAAACAAGCCATCACTGCACTGCTCATAATCATATTTACATATTCCGCAAAAAGGTAGAATCCTAATTTCATCGATGAATATTCCTGGTGGTAACCAAAGTTCAACTCATTCTCAGCTTCAGGTAAATCGAATGGGGTACGGTTACATTCTGCAAGGGCGCACACAAAGAAAATGAGGAAGCCGAGTGGCTGGTAAGCAATATTCCAGAAATTACCATCGGCCATCTGCTCTCCTACAATTGTTTTCAGGCTGAGTGAACCCGATAACATTAGTACTGCAATTAATGAAAGTCCCATGGCCAGTTCATAACTAATAGCCTGCGATGCTCCACGTAATGCGGCCATAAGTGAAAACTTATTATTAGATGCCCATCCACCTATCATGATTCCATATACACCCATGCTCACCACACCAAATACATAGAGGATACCAATATTGATATCAGCAATCTGCAGATCAATTTTCCTGTCGAACAATTCTACATGACTGCTCCAGGGAATTACCGCACAAGTCATTAAAGCCGCTGTCATAGCCAACCCAGGACCGAGAATAAACAATACTTTATTGGAGGTATTTGGAATAATCTCTTCTTTCATGATGAGTTTCAGACCATCAGCAAATGGCTGTAACAAACCAAATGGACCTGCACGATTTGGACCCGGACGATCCTGTAATATGGCCGCCACTTTTCTTTCTGCAAATGTGGTGTATAGTGCAATACCCAGGCTTCCGAATACAATGACTGCAATCAGTACGAGTTTTTCTATTAATAAGGCCCAATCAAAAGCAAGTAGTGTCATTATAAAATGCAATTAGTCTTTGTTCTGATTAAATACTTGTGAATGAGCAGGGCCTTCAATGAGGCTTAACTGCACTTCTGGTTTATTTACTTCACTCACCGAATGGATATCCATCAGTAAATGAGGTTGTCTTCCATCGTTTACTGCTTCAAAAATTTCTGTCGGCTTATGTGTTCCCACATTTCCGGCATAATGCCCTTGTGAAATCACCGAATGCCTGTTAATGAGTCTTGGCCCTTCAATTATCCAATCGCTGGTTTTCTTTTTCTCGAAGCGGCATGTATTACAGATCCATGCAGGTTTTCCATCTGCTGTATTTTCCACTTCACCCCATTCGTCTTTACGGGCAGTTACACGGAATACTTCATCACCCCTGTTCCACAATGTTACTTTACCGCTACAGGTTGGACAATCGCGATGGGCGTCTACCGGTTTCAGGAACCATACACGGTTTTTGAATCGGAATGTTTTATCGGTTAATGCACCTACCGGGCAAACGTCAATTACGTTTCCAATAAAATCGTTGTCGAGGCTTTTCTCAATAAATGTTGCAATCTCGGCATGATCTCCACGATCCAGTACACCATGCTCTCTCTTCTTTGTTAACTGATCTGCCGTAAATACACAACGATAACAAAGAATACAACGGGTCATATGTAGTTGTATAAATGGACCCAGATCATGTTTCTTAAACGTTCTGCGCTGGAACTCATAACGTGTTCCTTCTTTACCATGTTCATAGCTGAGATCCTGCAAATGACATTCGCCTGCCTGATCGCAGATGGGGCAATCGAGTGGATGATTCAACAATAAAAATTCTACTACACCGGCTCTTGCCTCAATTACTTTTTCACTGGTAATATTTTTCACTTCCATACCATCCATCACCGTGGTACGGCAGGATGCTACGAGTTTTGGCATGGGGCGTGGATCTTTTTCAGACCCTTTGCTTACTTCTACCAAACAGGTACGGCATTTACCACCACTTCCTTCCAGCTTGCTGTAATAGCACATGGCAGGAGGTGCAACATCTCCACCGATCTTACGCGCAGCGTTAAGAATTGTAGTCCCCAATGGAACCTCAATGGTGATGTTGTCGATGGTTACTTTTAATAATGGAGCATCAGACATTTTGCAATTCTTTTATCTCTACTTGGTAATTTTTTTCCTTTAACAACTTTATCCAGCCAATTAACTTGGCAACTGATTTATTTTGACTCTTCTTAAACTGCGAAAATAAATCTATAAATCTTTTATCCGTACTTGATGTTTGTGGCTTGGTAACCCATTTTAAATCATTCAGATTACTGGGCAATCCAAACTCAGCCAGATCAATTTTTTCCTGCTCACATACTTCCAAAATCCAGACTTCTATTGCCGGACTTATTTGAATGAAATATTGGGGATCACTTTTATGCTTCAATAACTTAACACTACTCCCGCCATTATCAATTTCAAAAAACTCGTTTAAATATTTCGCTTTCTTTTTATCGTTATCAATAATTCCCAGAGCAAATTGATCTTTTAACCCACCACGCTCCATTTCATTACTTACCGCAAAACAACCGTGTTGATGGTTATACCTGTTCGTTGGTGGCACCAAAGTTTTAACCAACACCGTATCTATATAACATTCCGGTACAATATGATTATCCATTTTTATCTAAATACGATTCCAGATTAAAAAATAGATCTATTCCATATTGCGCCACTTCCAGTACCTGATCATCGGTTAAACGTTTGATTATCGTTTCCCCTTTATTATAATCTACTACATAAACTGATAAATCATCTTCTGCTTCTTCAATTAATTCACCTAAAACATATGGGCTATGCGTAGCTATGAAAAATTGATTCTCTCCTTCATCCATTAAAATATCCGTAGTGAGTTTTTTTATGTACGGAGGAAACATTTGGGCTTCCGGCTCTTCAAAAATTAAAACAGACTTACGGTTACTTAATATAGCTGCCTTGTAAAAGATGAGCCTTTGCAAAGTATCCGCCAACAATTCATAAGGAACAGTAAATATTTTTCCACTAGCCTTTTTTAATATTGTAAACGCCTGTTCCCGCGTATCATAAAGCAACTCAAGTTCATCTTTCGACAAAAGTTCTGAGGTTTGCTTATTCAGTAACTCATTAGTTTGAAGAATGGAAAAAATATTTTCACCATAAGGATAATTCAATGAAGAATAATCCCCATTCGTAAAATTTAGATGCTTTTCGAATTCATATTTTTTCAATGGAAGCGTAAAAGAAGGATCAAATCCAGATATTGCCGAATTTTTAAACTCTCTATAAGTATACCATTTTTTTACTATAGGATTACCTTGTTCAACATCTAAAACAAAGTCAGGAAATTCATTATACTCTCCCTTTTCACGAAAAGACACCTTGAACTCGTTATTTTGATAATAAGCTACAATACCTATTTCATTGTTAAGTACCACAGAAATCGGGTTCTCTATAAATCCATTAAAGAAAATAGTAGGAGTTTCTTTAACCCTGATCAAATTCGTAAACTCAATATTTGGTGCGATAGAGAAAATACCTATCGCTTCTAAAATATTACTCTTCCCAACATTTGGATATCCAATAAACACATTAATTCTCTTACAGTCATCAATTTTTTGATGCCGTATAGACTTAAAGTTTTTTATTTCTATATTGTTTATCCTTTGCATTCGCTTATTTCATAAAGTTATACAGTTGCTGGTATATGTATTGGGTCTGCATAATGCGCCAATCCATAATTCCTTTTCTGCGATTCCTCCGGATTCAACACATGCCATTCAAACTCATCTCTGAAATGACGTATAGCAGCAGCCACAGGCCATGCGGCCGCATCACCTAACGGACAAATCGTATTGCCTTCTATCTTTCTTTGAATATCCCATAACAAGTCAATATCACTCATCTTACCTTTTCCGTATTCAATATTCTTCAGAATTTTCTCCATCCATCCTGTTCCTTCTCTGCATGGTGAACATTGTCCGCAGCTTTCATGACGATAGAATCGGGCTAGTGATAAGGTATGACGTACCACACACTGATCCTCATCCAATACAATAAATCCACCGGAGCCCATCATAGAACCTGTTGCAAAACCGCCGTCTGCTAAACTTTCATAGTTCATATAGCGGGTTTCGCCTTTGGCTGTTTTTAATAACAGGTTGGCCGGTAAAATAGGAACAGATGATCCACCCGGGATACAGGCTTTTAATTTTTTTCCGTTGGGTATACCTCCGCAATATTCATCACTGTAAATAAATTCTTCTACAGAGATGGTCATATCAATTTCATATACACCTGGTTTATTAATATTACCACAGGCACTGATAAGTTTGGTTCCGGTTGAACGTCCCACACCAATCTTTGCATATTCATCACCACCCATATTAATGATAGGAACCACTGCAGCCAACGTCTCCACATTATTTACCACGGTAGGTCTGTCCCAAACACCTTTTACAGCCGGGAAAGGTGGTTTTATGCGTGGGTTACCACGTTTACCTTCCAGAGATTCAATCAATGCAGTTTCTTCTCCACAGATATAGGCACCGGCGCCACGTTGTACATGAATATTACAATCGAAACCCGTACCTAAAATATTTTTACCAAGAAAACCATTATTTTTTGCTTCAGTGATAGCTTCTTCTAAAATATCTACAATCCATGCATACTCTCCACGGATATAGATATAAGTATCATTACTCCCCAGTGCAAAAGAAGATACAATCAATCCTTCAATCAACAGGTGCGGAATAAATTCCATCAGGTACCTGTCTTTGAATGTACCCGGCTCACTTTCATCGGCATTACATACCAGGTGACGGGGTACTCCTTCCGGTTTGGCAATAAAACTCCATTTCATTCCCGCAGGGAAACCGGCACCACCACGACCTCTCAGGCCACTTTTCTTCACTTCTTCCACAATGGCTTCCGGGCTCATTTCTTTCAATGCCTTCTCCACACTACGATAACCGCCTTCTCTCCGATATACATCGAAATAGCGGATACCTTCCACATGCGCCTTTTCTAACAATAATTTTTTACTCATATACCTGCATTCCTTTTCGGGAGTTTTGTATTTGATATAGCTACCCAGGATAATTTAACAGCCTGTCTCGCTACCGATATCCATTGTCTGCAATACATTCAGACGCAGTTCTTCTTTTTTACTACTGCTTCTTTAATTCGTATTTATCAGCCAATGAGCCACTGATTTTTTTACCATTCATATCCAACTGTACTAATTTCCCTTCTGCCACAAAATACCTGTTGGGGCCTTCTTTAATACTTCCTAAACTAATTACAAACTCACTTACCCATGTCCATTTACCGCTTGCAGTAAACAGGTTATCTTTTTTACCCAGGTATTTTATTTCTCTGCTATAAGTGCTATCTGTTTTTAATTCAATGGTTGTTTCTATCCCTTCACAATCGGCACAGGGTAAAATGCCCTTGTATTTTCCAGCTACATCCAGAGCGTTTTTAGCTGTAGCCCCCACAGGCATCCCTGCACTGTCAATAATATTTATTGACATATCTTCTGTTACCGTATCAACAGCATTCTCTGTAGTTGTTTCCGGATTGGATTTATTCTCGCAGGCAGTTACAAACATGAGGCTGACAATAAGTATATAGAAGAACCCTCTCATTTATTTTAATTTAAACTTGCTGCTGTTTTTCTGCATTCATCAATAATGGCATCTACTTTTTCTTTGGTCAGGTGTTCACGGTAGTGTTTACCTAACTGCATCATCGGTGCATAACCACAGGCTCCCAAACATTCTACTGTTTTTAGTGTAAACATTCCATCTGCCGTAGTTTCGCCTGGTTTGATATTTAATTTCTCCCCGATATATGCAATAATATCATCACTCCCACGCAACATACATGGACCTGTTTGGCATACTTCAAACATGTATTTGCCTACCGGTTTGAGGTTATACATGCTATAGAATGTGGCCACTTCATATACTTCAATTGGTGTAATCTGCAGCAATTCTGCCACATAGTCCATTGTTTCTGAACTTAACCAACCTCCAAAACTATCCTGTGCCAGGTGTAATACCGGTAACAACGCACTCTTCTGTTTCCCATCAGGATAACGCGCTACCAGTCTTTTATACTCGGTCATCTGTTCTTCTGAAAATCTTACCATACAAATCAATTTGGAAATTTGGAAATTTGGAAATTTGGAAATGTGTTTTTTATTGGCACATTTTCAAATCTCCAAATTTTCAAATTGTATTATGCGTCCAGCTCTCCTGCAATCAGGTTTAAGCTACTCATTGTTACAATTGCATCACTCAACATGCCTCCCTGTATCAATTCAGGATAGGCCTGGTAATAGATGAAACAGGGTCTTCTGAAATGCAAACGGAAAGGTGTTCTTCCTCCGTCGCTGATCAGGTAGTATCCCAATTCGCCATTGCCTCCTTCCACCGAATAATATACTTCACCTTTTGGCATATCAACTTCACCCATTACAATTTTAAAATGCCAGATCAAGGCTTCCATCTTGGTGTACACATCTTCTTTCTTTGGAAGATAATATTCCGGAACGTCGGCATGATACACTTCTGCATCTGCTCCTTTGAATTCCTGAATTTTCCGGTATGCCTGTTCTATGATGTTTAAACTTTGCCACATTTCAGCATTGCGAACCAGGAAACGATCGTAATTATCGCCGGTGGTACCAACAGGAACCGTAAAACTAAAATCCTCGTAACTGCTGTATGGACTATGAACACGTACATCATAATCAACACCTGCGGCACGCAGATTTGGTCCAGTAAAACCATAGTTCAATGCACGTTCTGCACTGATACCTCCGGTACCCTGTGTACGTTCCATGAATATGCGGTTACGCGCAAAGAGGTTTTCAAACTCTTTCAGCACTTTCGGATATTCTTTTAAGAATTTCTCGAGTTTCGTAAACGCTGTATTTGTGAAATTCCTCTCAAAACCGCCAATACGCCCAATATTAGTAGTAAGGCGGGACCCACATACTTCTTCATATATTTCATAGATTAATTCACGGTATTGCATTACATACAGGAAACCGGTATAGGCACCTGTATCAACACCCACAATTGAATTACAGATCAGGTGATCCGAAATTCTTGCCAGCTCCATAATAATTACACGCAGGTAGTCTACACGCTTTGGCGTGGTAACACCTAATAGCTTTTCACAGGTGAGGTGCCAGCCCATATTATTAATGGGGCTGCTACAATAATTCAAACGGTCGGTGATGGGAGTAATTTGATAAAGTGGCCTGCGTTCAGCCAGTTTCTCAAATGCACGATGTATATATCCTACTGTTTGTTCAGTAGATACCACTCTTTCGCCATCCAGTTCCATGATATTCTGAAACACGCCGTGTGTAGCAGGGTGTGTTGGACCCACATTTAACGTAGTGGTCTCTTTTTCAATGGAGCCTTCCGGTAATTTAATGTTATGTTGTTGTTGCACTAACATGTTTACTATGTTGATCAGCGTTTGAGCTGAATAATTCGTTTTATGATAGTGAGTAGTCGGTAGTGAGTATACTGACCGCTCACAATTCACTACTCATTATTGTTATCCTCTTCCAAACATTTCATCATCTTTATCGATCCTCGTCTGGTCCTCCAGCGGATATTCCTTTCTTAAAGGGAAATAATCCATTTCATCTACATTCAATATGCGTTTGAGGTTGGGATGCCCAACAAAATTTACACCATAAAAATCATAGGTTTCACGCTCCATCCAGTTGGCACTGGAAAAGAGTTGTGAAGCAGTAAATACATCCGGCGTTGCTACTGCTGTAAACACTTTGAAGCGAATCCTTACATTCTCTGTTAGGTTATGCAGGTGATATACAACAGCCAGTTCTCTTCCTGCATCATCCGGATAGTTCACGGCACATAAGTCTGTAAGAAAGCGGAACTGCAGTGTTTCTTCATCATACAAAAACTGCATCACTTTCAGGTTTTGATCCTTAGGCGCTTCAAAACTGAGCATGCCATAGGTTTCCTCAAAGTTGTACACCAGCTCGCCGAATTTCTCTTTCAGCTTTTGTTGTATGTATTCGTTGGTTAAAGCCATTTCTATTTTTTTGTTCATGGTCTATTGACCATGGTCGATGGACTATCTTACTGTATACCGTAGCTATTTAGTAGTGCTTTATACTGTTCACTGTTTCTTCTGCGGATGCTTTCCTGTCCTACCAGGTCCTGTATTTTCATAAAACCATCAAGAATTGCTTCGGGTCTTGGCGGACATCCGGGCACGTATACATCTACCGGTATTACCTGGTCAATACCCTGTAAAACACTATAGGTATCGAAAATTCCGCCGCTTGATGCACAGGCACCTACGGCAATTACCCAACGGGGTTCTGCCATTTGCAGGTACACCTGGCGCAGAACGGGTCCCATTTTTTTAGCGATGGTTCCCATTACCATAAGCAGGTCGCACTGGCGGGGTGAAAAGCCCACACGCTCTGAACCAAAACGGGCAAGATCGTAATGCGAACCCATGGTGGCCATGAATTCGATACCGCAGCAGGATGTAGCAAAAGGCAGGGGCCAGATAGAATTTTTACGGGCCAACCCTACTACACTACTCAACTGGGTGGTAAAAAAACCTTCCCCCGAAAAACCTTCCGGTGCCTGCACAGTTGAAACAGCATCGGCTGTATTGGCTGGTATAGGGTTGATATTAAATCTGACTGGACGTGCCATATGCTCTCTATTGATAAATGATTATTTGTATAACCATTTTAGCTTTTTCTTGTTGTCAAAACCTGTGAATTTATGTTCACAGCAATATTAGTCTTCCCATTTAAGGGCACCTTTTTTGATGATATATACAAAACCTGCCAGGAAAAAAGATACAAACATGAGTACGGCCCAAAAACCTTCCCAACCGAGTTCCCTGAAATTAACGGCATAGGGATAGAAGAAAATTACTTCCACATCGAACAACACAAACAGTATGGCTACCAGGAAATATTTGATGGCCATTGGCTGCCTTGCATCGCCATGGCTTTCGATACCACTGGCAAAAGTTTCCAACTTATCAGATGTTTTTCTCTTGGGGCCCAGCCATTGAGAAACGGCGATCATAGTGGCCACAAAACCGGCTGCAAAAATCAACTGCAGACCGATGGGCAGATAGCCATAGGCATTACTGGTAGCGGATGCATCTAATAAAAAAATGAACCAGTTCATGTTAAAACATTAATGTCTCGCAAAAATAAGCCTGTGAAGCATATAAAAAGAAAAACTCCCCCATATTGGAGGAGTTTTTACCGAATTATTTTTAAAGATTACCACTTGCTCCGGATGCCCTGGATGAAGCGGCAGGATTTGTGGAGGTTTTACCTCCCGTGCCATCTTGCTTCTGGGCAGCGGCAATCTCTTTTTCTACGATGGGTTTTACTTGTAAACCATATTTATCTTCCGGATAAATTGATAACAGATTATTCAGCACTTCAAGTGTTTTTGTATAATCTTTGGCTTTATCATGGTAATAAGATGCCAGGTAATAGAACTGGTATGGCAGTATACGCTGATTTTTAGCCGGATCCTTCTTCAGGAAATCAATATATTGCATGATTGACGGAACTGCAGTACCCTTTGTCGTATCTGAATCAATGGCCACGGCTGACAGCACAGCGAATCTGTATCCATAAATCTGGTCAGGGAATTTTGAAATCATTTCATTACTCAAACGAAATGCTTCATCTAATTCACCTGCTTTAATGGAAGCATCTGTAATGTAGAAATAATCGGTAATACCCATTTCTTTCTTAAAGCTTACACCTTTTTTAAGCCAGGCAAGCTGCTTCTGAACATTTTTGGCCTTAGCATACATATCAGAAGCCATTTTAGCGTAGTTTATTCTGCTGGCAGTCAGTGTATCTAGCTGCATTGCTTTTTCAATAAAGCCTGCTGCTATATCTTCACTCCCCGGGAAACGAGAATATATTTTAATGGCCAAATCATAATATTCGGGGGTAATAGAAGTAGTATCGGCAGTGGCAAAGAATTTCTCAATGGCTTCTTTTGCTTTTATTGAATCATTAGTACGGTCGTAGTTATATGCATAAATACCATAGAGTTTAGGCATTTTATCGATACCACCTACTTCTGCTTCAATCTGTTTTACTTTTTCCAGGCTCTCATTGTATTTACCAGCACGGAACAAATAGTCGGCAACGAATAAATCCGTATTAGGGTCTTTATCTGCATTGGCTACATACTTATCCAGGTATTCCTTTGCCTTTGGAACATCTTTGTCGGCATAATAATTATACAGGTTATAATATACAGGAGGATATGCAGGATCCGCAGCTATTGCATTACTATAAAACCGGTCAAACATTTCCTTATTATTCTGGCTCTGGTAAATCCGGCCAATTCTAAACATGGCGCGTGCATTTTTTGGATCACGTGTAATAGCTTCCTGGTATGCTTTTACAGCTTCACCACCATTTTCGCCACCCAATTTCAGGTAGCTGATTCCCATATTGATGTAAATATCTGGATTGGTTAAATCCACGGCAGCCGCCTGCTTCAGTTTTTCAATACCATAGCTGGGGTCACCTAATTTACTGCCACCATCTGCATTGGCACGACCAATAGCATTAAGGATATCGGGGTTCCCTTTTCCTTTATTACGGCCCCTTGTTGGTGTAGTAGCAGTAATGGCCTGTTCAAATTTCTGTTTGGCTGAATTGATATCGCCACCTTCCAGTATTTCCAGATGGCCCATACCTACCAGTAACCACGCATCGCTGCCGATTTCCTGTAACCCTTTCTGGTACACATCTTTAGCTGCAGTGATCATAGCTTTGGTAAGTTCACCGGCTTCAGCTGCAATCAGCGACTGACCGTACCAATAGATCGTTTGCGGATCTTTTGGATTGGCATCATAAGCCTTTTTCAAGGTTTCGCGGGCGCTCTTATACTTCTCGTAGTTGAGGAATTTAATTCCCTCGGCTACCTGCGCCATCAAACACTGTACAGCAAGCAAGGCTGTTACGATCAAAGAAACGGTCTTCTTCATTTGTCGGTTTTTATATTTATTGTGTTAATCTGCATCTTTTATGCTTCCGGATCTTTTCCCAAATCCCATTTTAGCAGGAACCAGGAAAGCTCTCCTGAAAATCAACTGCCCTCTTTCCAGGCTCATGAAATTCATAAACCCTGTTCCAAGTCCAGTTGCATTCTCCTTTAATATATAATACAATGGACGTGCCAAAGGGTACTGTCCACGTGAAATGGTTGCCTGTGAAGGCTTTGCGAATATATCTTTTTCCTCACATTTAACACATTCTACCAATCCTAACCTGATCTTTTCCAGGTATGCCAGTTGAACCGGATCATAACTATCGGATATCCAACTCATTCCTACAAAACCCACCACATCTTTCCGTGCAGCCACTACATCCAATACGTTCCGGCTGTTTTCTGCTGCCACCACGTTGCTGCCAAAATTGCCTTCTTTCAGGATACTGTCTTTTAAATAACGAACCGTACTGGTTGCTTTGTTTCCATCCATCACGGCAGTAATTTTATCCTTACCGCTCAGGATATTGCGTAGTTTGCTCAGGGTGAAGATGCTGTCGGGCGATTGCCTGTTTACAATAACGGCTACTGCATCGTATGCCAGTATACCATATTGCGGGGAATAAGACAACTGATTCTCAAAGAACGATGCTTCCTCTTTATTTAATCCGCGGGCCACAATAACCATCCGGGTACTGTCTTTTTGCAAATCCCTGAAACAATCTGATTCCGGTTTATAGGAAACATTGATAGTAGTTTCCGGAAAAGACGATTTATATACCCTTATCTGTTCTTCAATTACCGGTTTAAAACTCTCATCCACGCTTATATTGATCGTTCCCTTGGTTGGTGAATCTGTTTCAGTCTTTACTTTATCAGAACCGCTACAGGATGCTAACCTTGAGAACAGAAATAATAATCCTATCGTATAAAAAAATCCTTTTTGCATGTTTAATAATCCCGCTTAATTCCCCTGTACAACCTGAAACCACCATACAATACCGATATCGACCCCATAAGATAGCGATACATCGGATCTACCAGCATGATCTGCTCAATTTTCAACTGCTCGGCCAGTAACAAAATAAAAGCCATACCCAGAATGAACACCGCCATTGACAGGTCATAAATCATCCTCATCATCCTGTAAGTTTTCTTCTGCTTTTCTCTGAAATCCTGTTCCATATGGCCTCATTTGTACCCGGGGTGGGCAATTTAGTTAATAATTTTATTTTTCGCTGAAATCAAGTGTTCATTTTACAATAAAATATTCCTGATTTAAGAGTAAGATGCACCCATTTTATCTTTCCATAATGCCCGGTGTTAATCTTATGAAAAGCTACCAGTTGTTTTCATAGTTTTTTTTATCATGCGTAAACCGTGGAATTCGTTTACACATCAGGCTCAATCGCTTTCTGCCGACTGAACATTATCTTTGCCATCATGAAAGTATTGATGGTGTGCCTGGGTAATATTTGCCGGAGTCCGCTTGCAGAAGGTATTTTACAGCATAAAGCCAGGCTGGCCGGACTTAACTGGGAAGTAGACAGTGCAGGTACCGGTAATTATCATATTGGAGAACCACCACAATATGCTTTCGCAGAAAGTGGCGGGTTTAAACGGGATTGATATCAGTCAACAACGCTGCCGGCAATTCAGGGCATCGGATATGAACAATTTCAACCTGGTTTATGTGATGGATCACGATAATTACAAAGAAGTAAAAAGGATGAGCGGACCAATATGGGATGAAACAAAAACCATGTTGATACTGGATGAAATAGAAGCTGTTGATCATGCAGTACCCGACCCCTGGTATGGTACTGAAAAAGATTATCACCATGTTTTCGAACTATTATCAGCAGCCTGCAACAGGATTATTGAAAAATACGGATCAATTAAATAAATACTTATTATAAAGATTATGAGTAAACCAGGTTTACCGCAAGGAACAAGAGATTTCAGCGCGGCAGTAGTGCGCAAACGCAACCATATTTTCCAGACCATCCGTTCTGTATTTGAATTATATGGTTTTCAGCCATTGGAAACACCGGCCATGGAAAACCTGGATACATTGATGGGTAAATATGGTGAAGAAGGCGATAAACTGATTTTTAAAATACTAAATAACGGTCTCGATAACGCTGCCAAACATGAACAGGCAAGAGCCGATTTTGAAAAGATACTCGAAGGGAAAAATAATAAAGGCATTACAGAAAGAGCGCTGCGTTACGACCTCACCATTCCTTTCGCCCGTTATGTAGCTATGAATTATGGCCAGCTAACCATGCCTTTTAAGAGATACCAGTTACAACCTGTATGGCGCGCCGATCGTCCGCAGAAAGGTCGTTACAGGGAGTTTTATCAATGTGATGCTGATGTGGTAGGTAGTAACAGCCTGTTGAATGAAGTTGAACTGACACATATTTATGCTGCTGTTTTTGAACAGTTACATGTTCCCGTTGAAATTCGCATCAACAGCCGTAAAATATTGGCTGCATTGGCAGAAGTATGTGGTGGTGCCGATAAAATGACAGATATTACCGTTACCATTGACAAACTTGATAAAATTGGTATCAACAAGGTAAAAGAAGAACTGGCACAACGCGGCCTGAACAATGAGCAGGTTACTATTATTGAAAACTATTTATCCATCAGCGGAACCAATGAAGAAAAGATCGTCCAACTTACTGCATTGATTGGTAATAATAAATCGGGCAAAAAAGGACTGGAAGAAATACAACATGTATTGTCTAACTGCAATTTGGAAAACAGTTCTAACCAGCTGGTTACCGACTTTACACTGGCCCGGGGTTTAAATTATTATACAGGTATCATCTTTGAAGTTAAGGCATTAAATGTGCAGATGGGTAGTATTGGCGGTGGTGGCCGTTACGATGACCTTACCGGTTTATTTGGCGTACCCAATGTACCAGGTGTGGGAATCAGCTTTGGCGTAGATCGTATTTATGATGTGATGGAAGAACTACAGGTTTTCCCTGATACCGTTCAAATTGGTACCAAAGTTTTATTCTTTAACCTCGGTGAGGCAGAAAGTAAAACCGCTTTTCATTTATTACAGGAGCTTAGAAAGAATAATATTGCAGCAGAATTATTTCATGAACAAAGCAAGTTCGACAAACAGTTCAAATACGCCGAAAAGAAAAATATCCCTTACGCTGTTATCATCGGTTCTAAAGAAATGGAACAAGGCACTTGCCTTGTTAAAGACCTCACAAAAGGAACCCAGGAAGAAATGGCGCAGTCTGGGTTGGTGAATTATTTCAGCTAAAAGCTAATGGCTAATTGTAGCCAACCCCATTAGCTATTCGTCATTAGCCCATTCTGGCACAATATTGGCATATCATAGCAAAATAATGTTATGCAACAACCAATCTATATACTAGCTGCCTGCACGCTGTTTATAATGAGTTGTGGAAGAAAAACAGTACCTGCAAAAACAACGACTACACGAATAACAAATACCCCCGTTGTAAGAGCACCGGAGAATAAAGACCTGCCCGTAACACCCGCACCTGTGAAAGAAGACAAAGAAAAAACGGGTACAAAAAATGAAACAAAAGAAGCATTGTTGCCCATGGTGGTAATTGATGGAATGGGAAATATCATCACTCCGAAAGAAAAATTACCCGAAGAGATTGCAGCTAAGGCAGATTACAGAATACTGAGCAGGGCATTTACACCCAACCAGCGCACCAATCTTATTTACCGATATAAGATAGTACCACCAAGAATTTTATTTGTGCCTGATAGTTATGTTAAAACAACCAACCGGGGGAAATATGTGGTATACAGAAAGAAATTCTGGTATTGGCAGAAAGAAGATGGATTATTTTATTTGGATGAGACCTATTATAAATAGTGAGCGTTTTTTACCACAGAGAAAAGAGAATGCGGAGTTAACGCAGAGAAAATCGTATAAATAATAAAGGGCCTTTATTGGCCCTTTATTATTTATACTACATCGGTTGAGGTTATTTTAACTGGAAAAATGATTGTCGTTTAAGCAATATTGCTGCAGCACAACTTAAAGCAATGCCTTCCGATTTGGTTCCTTCAAGTATATAACCACCGGCATTGATGTTTACACCGATTACTTTTTTATTCGTATCTCTTTTAAACTGCGCTGTACCATCATAGGCAGTGATACTAAATAAATCTTCGCCTGTTTTAACTAATGTTGAATTTCCTACGCTGGAACCCATCAACAGTCCATCGGCTTCCATACTCACCACTACTTCTGCAACAACACTTCCCTCCGGAAATTTATAGGTACCTACAAAATCGTTTAAGGTACTGTCTTGGGTTTGTGCTTGTACAAAAAAAACTACATTCAGTAAAAGGCAAAGCAACATCAGTTTTTTCATGTGTATCAGGTTTTAGTTGTTAGCGCAACGTTTTTTGATATGGAAAAGTTACAGAAAACAAATCAAAAAAATATTGTTTACATAAGCTTCTTCTTTGAATCTATAATCCTTCATAAACCACTGCTGCACCCTGCCCAACCCCAACGCACATGGTAGCCAGTCCGTATTTCGATTGCCTTCTGCTCATTTCATGCAGGAGAGTAGCAGAAATACGAACACCACTGCACCCAAGCGGATGACCGATGGCTATGGAACCACCATTCACATTTACTTTTGAAGCATCTAATTCAAGATCCTTCATACAGGCAAGACTTTGTGAAGCGAATGCCTCATTCAATTCAACCAGGTCAAGGTCTTTTACTGATAGCCCCGCTCTAATCATGGCTTTCTGTGATGCAGGTACCGGACCAATTCCCATAATAGCCGGGTCAACACCGGCCACCCCCATACTCACCACTCTTGCCATAGGTTTCAGGTTGAATAATTTTACGGCTTCTTCACTTGCCAGTATCATTGCGGCAGCACCGTCATTTATGCCTGACGAGTTTCCGGCAGTTACTGTTCCGTCTTTTGCAAATGCCGGCTTTAACGCTGCCAGTTTTTCCATGGAAGTTTCACGAGGATGTTCATCCTGGTTAAACCATGATATCAACCTGTCATTGATCATTTCTACAGCCATCATTTCATCTTCCCATTTACCGGTCTTTAATGCCTCGGCATATTTCTGTTGCGACAACAAAGCAAAAGCATCCTGTTCTTCTCTTCCAATTCCCCAGTCCTTCGCCACATTTTCAGCCGTTTCTCCCATACTGTATGGATGATACATGGATGCGAGTTTCTTGTTAACAAAGCGCCATCCGATGGTTGTATCAAATGTTTCTGTTTTTCTGCTGAATGCTCCCTCCGCTTTGGCCGTTACAAAAGGGGCACGGGTCATACTTTCCACACCTCCTGCTATATACAACATACCCTCACCACACATAATGGCACGTGATGCATCCATTACTGCCTGCAATCCACTGGCACATAAACGGTTTACCGTATTCCCTCCTACCGTTACAGGCAAACCGGCCAGTAAGGCCGCCATACGAGCCACATCCCTGTTATCTTCACCGGCCTGGTTGGCTGCACCCGCAATAATATCTTCAAAAGCAGCCGGATCAATGGTATTGTTTCTTTGTAATAAAGCCGTAATTACATGGGCCAGCAAATCATCCGGACGAATAG
Source organism: Bacteroidota bacterium (assembly GCA_049324295.1). Lineage (GTDB taxonomy): Bacteria > Bacteroidota > Bacteroidia > Chitinophagales > Chitinophagaceae > Sediminibacterium. Next base: position 36,623 of record JBMOKQ010000060.1, on the reverse strand, counting down.
AGCTTAATTTCCCGCCATAACGTCCAATCGGTGTACGAACTGCATCAATAACATAACAAGCATTCATAAAGCAATAATTGATGCGCAAGATAAGAGGAATGAAACAGAGAAATACGAAATAAGAAATAAGGAATAAGAAACAGGGAGCAAGGAGCAGGACGCAAGATTCAAGTTTTCAAATTATTGCCCTGGACCTTGTGTCTTGCTCCTTGCTCCTTATTTATTATTCCTCTGTTCCTTATTTCTCTGTTTCTTGGGTATCTTTGCAGGATGAATACGGAATTACCAAATATCAGGCACCTGGGTATCAATGACTTGGAAGATTATTTCAATGGCATTGGGGAGAAAAAGTTCAGGGTGAAACAGGTGCATGAGTGGTTATGGCAAAAACATGCGCATAGTTTTGATGACATGACCAACCTGAGCAAGGACCTGCGCGCCAAACTCGCACAGAATTTCAGCTTACCCGCTTTGAGAGTAGACACTGTTCAATACAGTGAAGATGGTACCATTAAAAGCCGTTTTCGTACACATGATAACCACCTCGTAGAAGGTGTGCTCATTCCTACCGATGAAAGAAAAACAGCCTGTGTTTCATCGCAGATTGGTTGCAGCCTGAGTTGCAAGTTTTGTGCAACGGGGTATATGGATCGTAAACGTAACCTCACTTACGATGAAATTTATGACCAGGTGGTGTTGATCAATAAAGAAAGTGAAGCGCAATTTCAGAAAAAACTATCCAATATTGTTTTCATGGGTATGGGAGAGCCATTACTCAATTATGGCAATGTAATGAAAGCCATTGAACGCATATCGGCCGAAGATGGTTTGTTTATGAGTCCGAGAAGAATTACCGTTTCAACTGCCGGTGTTGCAAAAGCCATTCGTAAGCTGGGTGATGACCAGGTTCGTTTTAAACTGGCGCTTTCATTGCATGCAGCCAATGATACCAAACGTAACGAGATTATGCCCATCAATGAAACCAACAATATCAAGGTATTGATTGATGCGTTGAATTATTTCTATAAACAAACGGGTAACGAAATTACTTTTGAATATATTCTCTTCAAGAATTTCAATGATTCACAGAAAGATGCGGAAGAACTGGTGAAAATTTATCGCCAGGTTCCCGCAGACTTGGTGAACATTATTGAGTATAATCCGATTGATGCTTTTAAATTCACCAAACCCGATGAGGAGGGCATTCAAAATTTTATGCAGTTTCTCGAATCGAACCGTGTAAATGCACGTTTGAGAAGAAGCCGCGGAAAAGATATTGATGCTGCCTGCGGGCAGTTGGCAAACAAAGGGTGAAGCTTTTACCCTTACTGTTGTAAAACAGCAAAAACAAAAACATGAAAAAAAGAACAGATAATTTCGACAAGTTTGCCAATCAAAAAAAAGGCAGTGCCATTAAGGAAGCTTTCCGCCAGGAAAAGAAAAAAATAAAAGCCGAAGCCAGGGCCGCAGGTGAAGAAATGCGGAAGAAAAAGATGCAGAAAATGAGGGGAGAGCAGGAGAAAGCTACAAGCTTTAAGCCGCAAGCTGCAAGCAAAGGAAAGGGGAAAGCTGCGGGCTACGAGCCACGGGCTACGAGCGACAAAAGAGGTAAGAAACATACAGACGCTAACTCAAAAAATACGGCCAAAGATTCAGCAGCGCCTAATCTTCCTATCCAGGGTAAAGGTGGTGATGAGCAGATGCCTTTGAATAAATTTATTGCGCATGCAGGTGTTTGTGGCAGAAGAGAAGCTGCTGATCTGGTAAAAGATGGTAAGGTAACCGTTAATGGCGATAAAGTATTTGAGCCAGGTTATAAAGTGTCTTCCAAAGACAAAGTAATTGTTAAGGGCAAACAGGTTTTTCTGCAGAGAAATGCAGTGTATATTTTACTGAATAAACCCAAAGATTATATCACCACAGCGAATGACCCCCAGGGAAGAAAGACGGTGCTTGACCTCATTAAAAACGCCACTCCGGAAAGGGTTTACCCCGTTGGTCGTTTAGACAGAAACACCACCGGCGTACTCATTCTCACCAATGATGGCGAGCTGGCACAGAAACTTACCCACCCTTCTTTTGAAGTAAAAAAAATATATGAGGTTACACTGGATAAACCGGTACTTAAAAAAGACCTGGAATCTATTCTGAGTGGCATTACTTTAGAAGACGGTTTTGTACAGGCCGACTCCGTTGGTTATGCAGACGATAAACAGAAGAATATTGTAGGCATTGAAATACATAGTGGCCGTAACCGGATTGTTCGCCGCATTTTTGAACACCTGGGTTATGATGTAAAGGGGCTTGACCGTGTAATGTTTGCCAACCTTACCAAAAAGAATGTAGACCGTGGTAAATGGCGCTTCTTAAATGAGAAAGAAGTGAGGTTGCTGAAATTCATGAATAAATCGTTTGTAAGAAAAACTAAGTAATAAATTGTTAGGAGTTAGATGTTAGGTGTTAGGAAAACACCATCTCAAACACCTAACATCTAACCCCTAACCCCTCACATGCGTCCTGATATTATTTTTGAGAATAACTTTTTTGTGGCGGTTAATAAGCCTTCCGGGTTACTGAGTATCCCCGACCGTTTAGGACAGGAACTTTCTTTGAAAGATGTTTTGAAAACCCGTTATGAAAACATTTATACGGTTCATCGTTTAGATAAAGATACCAGTGGTATTATTGTTTTCGCCAAAGACGAAGAGGCGCACAAACAACTTTCCCAATTGTTTGAGGGAAGAGAGGTAGAGAAATTTTACCTCGGTCTTGTTCATGGTAAACTAATGAATGAAAGCGGCAGTATTGATGCAGCCATTATGGAGCATCCGGGTAAAATGGGCAAAATGATTACACATGTAAAAGGTAAAACATCTCTCACAGATTATACGGTTTTAGAAAGTTTTCGCTTATATAGCTGGCTTCAGTTTCAGATTCATACCGGACGTACCCACCAGATCCGCGTTCACATGCAGCACCTGGGGCATCCGATTGTTTGCGATGAACTGTATGGCGATCCTTCACCTGTTTTACTCTCAGCACTAAAGAAGAAATTCAAGTTATCGAAACACGATGAACAGGAAAGGCCATTAATGAATAGACTCGCTCTTCACTCTCATAAGTTGAGCTTTACATTCAATGAGGAAAAATTTGAACTGGAGGCAGAACTACCAAAAGATCTGAGAGCAATGCTTGCACAGTTGAGGAAGATAAAATAGCCAACTGGGATAGAACGGATTTTGGGATGGGACTATGATTTTTTGGGATAGTTTCAATGTTGCTTCCACTCTTCTATGGGTTAACCTTGTATTTACCTCTGTTCAGCTTTGATGCTGCTTCTATTTTCTTTCACTTTTGTTAACCCTTGCCTTACTATACCCTTTGGTATGCATAAGTCTGCCCTTCTGTGTACCTGGGAGGGTACTGAATGAGAAGTGAATGATACCAGAATGAATCCTGAAGGATGAACGGACAGGTAACGGACTTGTTACGGACTTATAACGGAGAAAAAGCGCAGAAATACTATTACTTTATAAAAAAACCGTATATTTAGGAAACTCCTTAGTTATGGCTCGTCAAAACAATCTCCTGCGGTTAACCGGAAGTGTTGGTGAGCTGGTTCATTACGAACATAATGGCCAGTTTTTTACCCGTGCAAAACCGGAAGAGGTTCACCAATCTGAGAACACCCAAAAAGCCAGTGCTGAATTTGGCCGTGCCAGTACGGCGGCTTCGAGGCTCCTGAAGGGGTTCTATCCGTTACTGAAGTTTACGGCGCACAGAAGTGCTTATAATCGGCTTACCCGGGCATTTACCAATATCATGCATAATAATACTACCAAGGCCATTGGCAAAAGAATTATTACGGATGGTGATCCTGCTCCTTTGCACAAGTTTCAGTTTAATGATGCCTGCGCTTTAGACCATGCTTTGAAAATTCAATTACCACCAGTGCGGGTGGTACCCAAATCTGCTGTTTGTTTCGATCTGCCTTCTTTTTGTCCGGAAGATGTTTGTTTAGAAAAACCCAATGCAACAGCTATACGCATTGAAATCATCTGTATGGTAAGTGATTTTTTACTCGATGAAGGAACCATTTTTCGCTTTGAAGAATTGGATCTTGCACTGGAAAACAAATCTTTTGAAGGTGGCTCGGTAAGTATTCCACTCAGCCATACCAATAATAAGCTGTTGGTATGGGGCATGAGTGTTCATTATCTCAGTAAGAACGGGGTTCCTTATCAAAATAAAAAGTTTACTGCTTTTGATATTATTGATGCTTTCCTTATTAAAAAAGGAGAAAGGGTGGTTTTTCCAACTCCGCAACAGAAGACCGGTACTGAAGAAAAAGAGAAGTCGGTGGAAAAGCTGCCGTGGAAATTCAGGAAAACAGAGGAGTAAGAAACAGAGAAATAAGGAACCGAGGAAGTGGGTATCTGTCCTATACTTTCTTATTCCTTATTTCTTATTCCTTATTTCTAATTTCTCTGTTCCTTATTCCTCGGTTCTTTCAGGTCTTTTAATATGTATTCGGCGACTTTAGGATTAACAATTACCTTATCGTGTTCAAAATCTAATTTAATACGCCATTTCTGCAATGTATTTACGCCTATAATGGCTTCTTCACTTAGGCCTGGCACTACCATAAATTCGTCGCTCAGGCGAATGTCTTCATGATAGAAATCGGCGCGCATGGCTTCTTCCACCAGCACATAATGCGCTTCACTTGCTCTAGTAACTTTCATTGGTTCATACAACTTAACCGGTGTTTCTATTTCGTGGGCTGTTTCTGCACTCAAACATGAATACGTAGCGCCACTGTCGAATAAGGCATACACCATTTTCTCTCCCTTTGAACCTGTAAACCTTAACGGAATTCTGATAATACCCATAACCATTTGTTTTTTACGATTAGAAAATAATAATCGCAGTCTTTCTTTCGAAATACAAGGTAATGGTTGCTTTTGTAGAAATAAAAAAGAATGCACCACACTATAACCTGAGATGTATTGAATTGAAAAATAATTTTCTTACTACACCTGAGGCGGATTGGAAACAGAGAAATAAGGAATAGGAAATAAGAAATGAGAAAGTGAAATTAGCTCCCTTTCTCATTTCTTATTCCTTATTTCCTGTTTCTTATTTCTTACTCCTGTTTGTACACCACCCCGTTTTTCATCACAAACTTCACCTTTCCCATTGCGCGGATATCTTTTACGGGGTCTCCATCAATGGCAACTATATCGGCGAGTTTATCTTTTTCTATTACACCAATCCTGTCGTCACCCAATAAATCGGCAGCATATAGTGTGGCTGAGCGAATGGTTTCCAGTGCGGGCATTCCTCCTTCATTCATGTACACAAATTCCAACCAGTTTTTTCCATGTGCATATACACCGGCATCGGTACCAAAAGCAATTTTTACGCCGGCCTTATATGCATTCGAAAAAGTATTTTGAATTTTAGGGCCAATGGCCAGAGCTTTGGGTGTTACCAGTTCGGGATAATAGCCCGGCTTTTTAGCAGAATCTCCAACTGCACGACCTGCGGTTATGGTTGGAACATAATATGTTCCCTTCTGTTTCATCAGCGCCATTACTTCTTCCGTCATATAAGTTCCATGTTCAATTGAATGAACGCCTGCGGTAACGGCCCGCCTCATGGCTTCTGCGCCATGGCAATGCGCCGCTACTTTAAAACCATAATCTTTAGCTGTTTCAACAATTGCTTTTATTTCTGCTTCGGTAAATTGAGGATTCTCCCCGCTTTTCGCCACACTTAATACACCTCCCGATGCCGTAATTTTTATAACATCACTTCCTTCTTTATACCGTTGTCTAACGGCTTTGGCTGCTTCATCGGCACCATTTACCACACCTGCCTCCGGACCGGGGTCTCCCATTAAATCTCTTCTGTATCCATTCGTAGGGTCAGCATGCCCTCCTGTGGTTGCAATAGATTTTCCGGCAGTGTACACGCGGGGTCCTTTGATCAATCCTTTATTAATGGCATTGCGTAATGAAATATTTACCCCAGTTCCTCCCAGGTCGCGTACAGCGGTAAAACCCGTCATCAGCGTTCTCTCAGCAAATACTACAGACCGGTATGCATAATCGGCAGGGTTCAATGTAAAAGTTTCCATGTACATACCCGGATTGGTTTCACTTTCTATGTGTACATGCATATCTATCAGACCCGGCATCACCGTTTTAGATTTCAGATCAATGATTTTATCACCAGATACTCCCTGTACATACCCTTTTTGAACATCTACTATTTTATTACCATCAGTAATAATGGTCATTTCTTTTAGCAATTGCAGGTTCTTTACATCTACCAGTTGTCCGCAATGAAGTACACTACGTTGTGCCATCGTTGCAGACAAAATCAATATGCCAATAATTGCCGATACAAGTTTTTTCATAATAAAGTTTTGATATTTTATATAGTAAGATACAGAATGTTTTCAACTCACACCGATCCTCTCTGTTTCGCAGCGAAAGAGTACTACTTTGGTTATACGCATCATTCCTCATTTTTTCTTCTCTTCACTACTCTTGCTTTCTGAAGTAAAGATTTCCCGAATTTATTTTTTACGTCGTCAATCGCCTTATAGAGTTCATTTTTCTTTTCTGCATCATCAAATAAACTACCCTGTATGGCATGATTGGTTAATTCGCTCAATCGCACACCCAGTAAACGTACCGGTTGCCCTTTACGATAAAGTTTATGGAAGAGATCAATCGCCACAGGAATCAGTTCATCGTCTCTTAATGTATAATCAATACTGGTTTGCCTCGATGTGGTTTCAAAATCGGGATACCGGATTTTTACTGCTATACAACCGGTTAATTTTTCATCGCGGCGCAATTCATACGCCACTTTTTCTGTCATACGAACCAGTTCACTCAATAAAAAGTCTGTATCGGTTTTATTTGCTTCAAAAGTATTTTCAGTGGATATAGATTTCGCTTCATGGTATGCATGCACCTGTGCGTTATGTTTACCCTGCGATTTGTACCATAAATCAGTCCCCCATTTCCCCAGTTTTTTCTCCAGTACTTCAATTGCGGTTTCACTTACATCGCGAATGGTATGAATACCCATTGCCTGTAAAATTTTATAAGTATTTTCACCTACACCCGAAAACTTATTCACGGGTAATGGTGCAAGAAAAGCCTTCTCCATACCTGGTTTTACAAACAAATAACCATTGGGTTTCGCCTCATCGGTGGCTATTTTTGCTACCATTTTATTAGTGGCCAGGCCGAATGAAATAGGTAACTGTGTCTGTTCAATAATTTCAGCTCTCAGGTCAATGGTCCACTGATAAGGATCAAAAAAACGATCCATTCCCGTAAGGTCAATATAAAATTCATCAATGGATGCTTTTTCAAACAAAGGTGCTTTTGCCGCTATAATTTCTGTTACCCACCGGGAGTATCGGCTGTATTCGCCCCTGGTACCCCGAACCAGGATAGCATGCGGGCATAAGTGCATAGCTGTTTTCATGGGCATAGCACTTTTAACACCAAATTTCCTTGCCTCATAACTACAGGTGGTAACCACTCCCCTGTCTTTCGAACCACCCACTATTACTGCCTTTCCTTTTAGTGAAGGATCGTTCAGCATCTCAACACTTACAAAAAAAGAGTCGAGATCAAGATGAGCAATATAACGTTGCGGGGCATTCATGTTCACAGCTAAGATAAAATTTAAGACTGGTTATTGTTTATGCTTTCCTATATAATACGGTTAGTTATCAGTGAGCAATGACTCATTGTACCTGAGGTTCAATTTAAACAGGTATTTTAAATATAGGATAATTCATACAGCCTCTTTATAGTCGGGTACCTGTACCTGAGTCTGGCTGTTGTTTAAACGATGTCCACGCTTTAATGTAAGATTGAGACTTTCTATTGACTATTTGCTTTTCGCTCTGTAAATATCCAATAATCCATCAGGCAGTATTACGCGGATTTCTTTTTTTTCATGGTCTATGCCATCGAGCGTTTCTTCATGTAATGGTATTAAGGCTTCGTTACCATTGAGCATAAGTTTTAGCAATACCTGGTGAGGTTGTTCTATTACTTCTTCTACAGGGCCCAGGTTTTCTTCTTCATCCGTAATTACCGTATAACCCAGTAATGAAATGGGTGATGATTTACCTGCGAGCTTACGAAAATCGGCATCCTTTAACCATATATTTCTTGTACTGATTCTTGCTGCAGACTCTTTGGTATTTACACCCTCCAGTTTTACGTACATTTCATCATGATCCTTTGCTTTGGAGCTTTCAATAAAATAGGGCAGGTAGGAACCCTTTTGTTCCTCTACAAATAAAACCCTCACATCTTTTAGTGCTGTTTTTTTTCCAAGTGCATGTTGTATAATTACTTCTCCCTTTAATCCAAAACTTGCCACAATACGACCAATATGAATGTATGATTCCATGTTACAAAAATAAGAGGAGAATGGCTGATGTAAGATGTAGGATGGTGATTTTATAGAATAAGAAAACAAATCAGACATCCTACATCTTATATCAGCGATAAAAGAAAGCCCCGACATTACTATCGGGGCTTCTCTGGAGTATGTTGAACACATCGTGATTATGCTTCGGTAGTTCCTTCAGCGGGAGCAGATTCTTCAGCTTTGGCTTCCACCTTTTTTACAACAGGTGTATAAGCTCTTCTTGCACGCTGATTTTTTCTGTGCTCATCATTACGACGGGTAATATTTGCTTCATGCTCATTGTGCCATGCCTGGAATTTGGTCATAGCTGTTGCATCATCAAACAGACCCAGTTTCACACCTCTTAACAGGTGTTTCAGGTACAACACTCCCTTGAAAGAGAGGATTCGGCGGACTGTATCGGTGGGTTGAGCACCTTTGTTCAGCCATTCCAGCGCTTTTTGACGGTCTAACTGGATAGTTGCGGGAACAGTCAGCGGATTATAAGTTCCAATTTTCTGGATGAACTTACCATCCCTTGGAGCACGGCCATCGGCTACTACGATAAAGTAGAACGGACGTTTTTTGCTACCGTGTCTCTGTAATCTCATTTTTACTGCCATGTTAAATAGAAATTTATAGGCGTTAATAAATAGGGTGAATCAGGCGGCAAAAATAAGTGTTTAAACGTATAATTCCAAAGTCATATCAAACATAAACGTTAAGATAGTGTTACCGTATCAATACAACCGTACCTCTGAACACTTTCGTACGTTGGCCCGGGCCGGAATAGGTAAAGGTCCAGATATAAGTTCCTTGCGGCTGATCTACAGCCTTATAGCGACCATTCCAGCCAACCTGTGGCTGTCTGGTTTCAAAAATTACCTGCCCCACCCTATTGTACACTCTGAAAATGAAGTTGTTAACTTCAAAGCCGGCTGTTGGTTTCAGTTCATCATTCTTACCATCGCCGTTGGGGGTAAATCCTGTAGGAACATACACTGTGTCGCAAACTATTCCGGGTATATTTTGCCCGGTAATTGTTACCGGTATTGAGTCAACCAAACAATTATTTCCGTTTCTAATCTGAACCATATATATCCCGGCTGTGAGCCTACTTGCTTCCTGACCGGCTAAAAAGTCTCTGCCATTTATTCTAAAAAAATAGGGTGCTTCATTTCCAAAAACACTAATGAGGGCTCTTCCGGTATTTTTATTAAGGCAATCTGTAGGTGTAATTGTTGTTTGCACAGTTACTGGCGAAACAACTCTTGTTGGCACAGTTACAGTATCCGTAAAAATACAACCCTGTGCATCCTCTATGCTAACAGTATAAATACCCGAAACCAATTGTTGATAAAAATTATTATTTGAGTATGGCGTATTATTAAAACTATACCTGTAAGGTGGGACCGACCCTGTTAATTGAATAAGTACCGTTCCATTCTTTTTGTCTGCACAATCAGATGGTTTTATGGCATAGCTTACTACCGGGCTTTGAACGGGTATTTCCGGCACCCTGATCGTTGTATCGAATACACAGGTAGCAGTAATAATTTGTAAATGATGATCGCCACTTGCCAGGTTCGAAAAAAAGCCGGTTGTTTGTAAGTTTCCATCGTTAATCCTTACTCCTGTAATTTGATTGTCTGGTACAAAATTGAGAGATAATGAACCATTTGTCAAAGAACATGAAGCGCCACTTACCAATACTCCTGTTATAGGAAGCGGTGGACGGAATGACTGAATAGTGAAGCTTGTATCAAGTTCACAGCCATTTGTTTCAATCACTTTCAATGATTTTTGTCCTGAACTTAAACCGGTAAATACATTACCTGCTACATAAGCTGCATTTTCAACCGAGAATCTAAAACCGGTATGATTACTTAGCGGGTTAATAGTCACTGCACCCGTTAATCCTGCACATGTGTCTGGTATGGTTATTGTTGACACTTTTAATCTCTCAATAAATTTAACAGTAGCAAAAGTATCTTTTTCACAGCCATCAGAACTGGTTACTTTAATATTGTAATTGCCGGCGGTTAAACCAGGAAACAGACCCGATGAATTAGCAGGATTATTATTGCTGGCGAAACTTAATTGTACAAAAGGAGTGGCGCTGGTTGCAGCGATTCCAATTTCTCCGAGACCCGTTCCCGCACATTGCGGTTTAACAGAAATATTATTGATATTTATTCCTCTTACCTCGCCTGTTTCGGTTATACTCGCAGCGTCGTAAACATTTACATTAATGGTACACACTTTGCCAACAACTTTTCTGTTTATCAGATCAAGTTCTACAATATCACTACCCCCGATAAAATTCGGGCTGATTCCATAAACTTTATTTGCATTACAACCCTCTGGAACATTGATGAGCCCATAAAATCCAAAACCCGGTGTTTCCATATAAATTTTACTGTCTGGTGGAGAACTTATATTGATATCTACCAGAATCCCTCCAAAAGCTGCCATAAGCAACTTATCACCAAAAAATACTAAATCACCGGCTGAATTAAATGGTAATGAACCAAGTCTTTCGCTCTGCGACCACCCAACAGGCAACCGAAATAATGAGCCACTGGTAACCCAATATAATGTACCATTCTTATCCGAAGTCATTGAATTACCCCCCATCTCTACATTTAAAGGTTTGCAAGATGATGTATTGGTAATATCTTTTTCGTACAGCTGTCCGGCCATACTACTGAAATACACTTTATTTTTATATTGTGCCAGTGAATAGCCACCGATACTGGGGGTACAAAAAGTTGACAACTCTTTCGTGGTACATGTTCCGTTGATTACTTCCATTTCATAAAAACGGCCTTCAGATGATACCAATATGGCACTTTGTCCATTTAAATGGCAATGACAGATAATTGTACTGCATAAGAGGAATATAAAAACCAGTAGCCGCATACGATCTTATATCAGGTTTTTGACACCTGCAAAATGAAGAATGTTGTACGGACCGTATAATTTATCGGCGCATACCTGGTAATCTGCCTCCCATGGGCATATTGTTCATCATCTTCATCATCTGTTTCATCTGTTCAAACTGTTTCATAAAAGCATTTACTTCCGTAAGATCTTTACCACTGCCTTTTGCAATCCTGTTTTTCCTGGAAGGGGTAAGTGCATCGGGATTGGCCCTTTCATGTGGGGTCATTGAGTTGATAATGGCTTCAATTCCTTTAAAGGCATCATCATTAATGTCTACATCTTTTATGGCCTTACCTACACCTGGTATCATTCCCATCAGGTCTTTCAGGTTACCCATTTTTTTGATCTGCTGTAACTGATCCAGGAAATCCTGGAAATCGAACTGGTTCTTGCGAATTTTTTTCTCAAGTTTCCTTGCCTGTACCTCATCGTACTGGGCCTGGGCTTTTTCTACAAGTGTGGTAATATCGCCCATACCCAGAATACGCTGTGCCATCCTTTCAGGATAGAAAATATCAAGCGTATCCAGTTTTTCTCCACTGCTTACGAATTTGATGGGTTTGTTTACGGTATACTTAATCGACAATGCGGCGCCACCTCTTGTATCGCCATCCAGCTTGGTTAATACCACACCTGAAAAATTGAGCCGGTCATTGAATGCCTTGGCTGTGTTCACTGCATCCTGACCAGTCATTGAATCCACCACAAATAATATCTCCGTTGGATCTACTGCAGCTTTAATATCGGCCACTTCTTTCATCATCGCCTCATCAATGGCCAGGCGACCGGCTGTATCTATGATAACTACATTCTTGTTTTTTGTTTTGGCCTCTTTAATAGCATTCAGTGCAATAGCAACGGCATCTTTATTCTCACGCTCACTATAAATATCTACACCTGCCTGTTCAGCCAGAACAGTTAACTGATCAATCGCTGCAGGTCTGTATATATCTGCAGCAACCAATAAGGGCGATTTTCCTTTTTTTGTTTTGAGGTAACTGGCCAACTTCCCGGTAAATGTTGTTTTACCACTACCCTGTAAGCCGGCAATGAGAATTACAGCAGGGTTCCCGGTAATATTGAAAGCGGCTTCTGTACCACCCATCAATTCGGTCAACTCATCCTGTACAATTTTTACCATCAGTTGGCCCGGACTAATGGCATTGATTACTTTTTCACCAACCGCTTTGTCTTTTACCTTATCGGTAAATTCTTTGGCTATTTTAAAGTTTACATCGGCATCAATCAATGCACGACGAATATCTTTTACTGTATTCGCAATATTAAGATCATTAATACGCGACTCACCTTTGAGGTTTTTAAACGCTGATTCTAATCTTTCGGAGAGATTCTGAAACATAATTCACTATTTCGGGTCATGCACCAATAAAAAAGTGAACCAATCTGAGGTTCACTTTATGCGTTGCAAATATAGTGCGGATTTACTTATCCGAGATACACTTTCAGGTGTTTGCACCTGCTGGTACTTCTCAGCTTGGTAATGGCTTTATCCTTGATCTGCCTAACCCTTTCACGGGTAAGGTTAAACCGTTCGCCAATATCTTCCAGACTTAGCGGATTATCGACCCCTATTCCAAAAAAATAACAAAGCACATCTTTTTGCCGTTCAGTCAATGTCTTCAGGCTTCTTTCTATTTCTAGTCGCAGCGATTCATAGTGTACCAGGTTTTCATCGGTTTTTTCTGCGTTGGGGTTTTCCATAACATCCATCAGTGTGCCATCTTCTCCATCAGATAAAGGTGTATCCATACTTACATGCCGAAAACCTACACTCATGGTGGCCGATACTTCTTCAATGCTCAGTTCCAGTAAATCGGCCAACTCCTGGGCGGTAGGTTCTCGCTCAAATTCCTGTTCCAGTAACTGGTAGGCTTTACTGATGCGGTTGGTGAGTCCTACTTTATTTAATGGCAGCCTAACAATACGGCTCTGTTCTGCCAATGCCTGTAAAATGCTTTGCCTGATCCACCACACGGCATATGAAATAAATTTAAATCCTCTTGTTTCATCAAAACGCAATGCGGCTTTTATCAACCCAAGATTTCCTTCATTAATCAAATCGGGCAGGGTTAATCCCTGGTTCTGGTATTGTTTTGCTACCGATACCACAAAACGCAGGTTCGACTTCACCAAACGATCGAGCGAACGCTGATCGCCCTGGCGAATACGCATGGCCAGCTGTACTTCTTCCTCCGGGCTGATAAGGTCTACTTTACCAATTTCCTGCAGGTATTTCTCCAGACTCTGCGATTCACGGTTCGTGATCGATTTCGTGATTTTGAGTTGACGCATACTCATGTGGAAACAGTTTTGGTTGTATGTTTGGGTTATTTGATAATACTGAGATGAAGGCTAATCTCTCCCGTGCCGGCGTCTGTTCCTGTCTTTACAGCAATTTAAGCATTTTTCATATTCCATCAAAAAAAACATTTGATACAACATATTGAAAAACAATAACTTATAGTCTATCAAATCATTTATCGAAAAATGCCTATAGCAAAACATGATTCCTCATTAAAAAAACATTTGGAGGGTATAGATTATTTAATATTATTGCAGCCTTACGATTGACGGCAGTTAAAAGATAGTAATGAGTAAAAAGCAGTTATTTACGTTAGAGTTTCCGGTGAGATGTTCCCCGGCCATTCTTTTTGAGTTCCTGGCCACACCCGCGGGTCTACAGGAATGGTTTGCAGACAAAGTAGATGAATGGGAAGCTGTGTACAGCTTTTCATGGAATGGCGGCACTCCCGATAAAGCTTCTATTTTGGATAAGGAGCAGGATAAATTTATTCGCTTCCATTGGTTGCACAGTGAAAAGAATGAATACTTTGAGTTTCGCATTGAGAAAACCGAAATATCCAATCAGACCATTTTAGTGATCAAAGATTTTGCAGAGAAAAATGAAATCAAAGATCAGAGCCAGTTATGGGAATACCAGGTGAAAGAATTATTTCACCGACTGGGTGCCTGATAGGTTTTCAGCACACTCAACATGGATATGATATTATTTTCCAGCAATGGAAATATATTATCCCATTGTTCCAGTGGGATTTTTTTTACCAGTTTGAGAAAGGATTTATCTTGCAGCCAATATGTTTCATTAATTGAATCTGCCGCAACATAAGCCGTGGGCTCCAGTTGATGTTGCCACTGATCTTCTCCCTCAGACAAGTACCAATTTCCCTCTCCTGCATGCTGCTTTACAAAGATTTCAACCAATGGACTGTAATCATGGAGATACGATCCTGCCAGTTGTAATGTAATCGTACAATAATTACCCCACCAGAAAAAGCAACGGATGGCACAGGTATCTGTTTTGGTAAAAATGCGGGGATAGTCGAGCATCACCCATGGCAAGCCCTGGTACTGCTCTCCTCTTGCAATTTTTGGACTAAGCACAAACAGAGGTGAATCTTTCAACTCAAGTGCCGCAACCTTTTGCCTGATTGTTTCACTTAGGGCTCCAAATAACAGTTCCACCTTTTTCAACACCGCATTCTTTGTTAAAATAAAGCGGGTATCCATCATCAGTAATCTTTCCTCTGCTGAAAGTGTTAGTTTTGCGGATAACATGGATTAAAGGTAGGGAAACGTGAATGGTGAATCGTGAATGGTGAATGGTATTTTATTCAACCATTTTGTTTCACTTTGTTTTGAACATTAACCATTCACGATTCATCATTCACGCTATTCAATGCTCAAAAAACTCGACATACTCATCATCCGTTCATTCATTGGCCCATTCCTGGCCGCATTTGCTATTTCTTTATTTGTGCTCACCATGCAGTTTTTCTGGTTGTACATTGATGACCTGGTTGGAAAAGGGCTTGATTTTTTTACGGTGATGAAACTGGTGGGTCTTGTAATGTTATTCTGGGTACCGATGGCTTTACCACTGGCTTTATTATTCTCTTCTATCATGACTTTTGGCAACCTGGGTGAAAGTTTTGAACTGGTAGCCATTAAAGCTTCGGGTATTCCCTTATTGCGTTTCATGCGTCCTTTGTTTATCATTACTATTTTTCTCAGTGGCCTGGCTTTTCTTTTTTCTAATAATATTATTCCTGTTACACAACTAAAACTGGCCTCACTGAAATATGATATCATCGTTTCTAAACCGGCAATTGATATCAAAGAAGGTGTTTTTTATGATAAGCTCGATGGCTATGTAATTAAATTAGGTAAAAAAGAAAAAAATGACAGCGTAATTCATGATATCGTTTTGTTCGAAAAAAATTATGGCCTGCAGGATAATATGTTGATGGCCCAATCTGGTATTATGCGTATTACACCAGATAAAAAATTCCTTGAATTTATTCTAAAAAACGGGTGGCGTTTTGAAGAAAGGGGTTTGCGAGGCACTACCAATACCGAATTTATTCGCCTCGGATTTAAAGAATATAAAAAGGTATTCGATCTGAAAAGTTTCCAGATGAACAAAACCGGCGACAGTGCATTTTATGACCCAAAAATGCTAACACTTCGACAGCTGAATTCTGCTATTGATTCATTGGAACATATTGATACTTTTTATACAAAGAGAGCGCGTTCTGAAATAACACCCTATGTACGTTTTGCACGTTATGCCAACGATACAGGATGGATTAAAACAGATACTGCACAAATTAAAACAGCAAAAACTTTTGATGCTTTATTACCGGATTCTTTACGTGAAAGCATTATAGACGGCACACTCGGACAAATTACAAGTATTAAGGGGAATATGGGCTTTCTTGCTTCAGATTATGAAGAGAAGTATAAATCGTTACGATCGCATGAAATTGAATGGCACAGAAAATTTACGCTTTCTGTTGCCTGTATTGTGTTATTCCTGATTGGCGCACCCCTTGGTTCCATTATCCGTAAAGGTGGATTGGGAACACCGTTGGTATTTGCCATCATCTTCTTTGTGTTGTTTCATCTATTCAACACATTCGGTGAGAAATTTGTGCGTTCAGGTCAGGCTTCACCAACGGAAGGTATGTGGTTGTCTACTTTAATCCTCATACCCATCGGTATATTCCTTACTTTCAAGGCCATGCACGATTCGCAGCTTTTCAACCAGGAATTTTATTACAGAACTTTTACACGGTTCCGAAAGATTTGGAATAATTTTGGGAAGAAACAAGCATAAAGAACCAAGAGACAGGTGTAACAGGTTTATTCACCATTTAATTTTTTTTGTATGAACCATCAATCATCACGCCGCAATTTTGTAAAGACAACAGGTAAAGCCGGATTAGCCATTGGCTTAGCCGCTACATTACCTTCTGTGCTGCGCGCCGGTGTTGCAGCAACGAATGAGTTCCAGCAACAGGCACTACCATATACTTATAACGCACTTGAGCCATCGATTGATGCACTTACGATGGAAATACATTATAGTAAACATGCCGCAGCATATGCTAAAAGTTTAGGTGAGGCCTGTACGGCTGAAGGCGTAAATACCGCCAGCAAATCAATAGAGTCAGTGTTACGGAATATTTCCAAATATTCTGCAAAAATGAGAAACAATGCCGGCGGACATTACAATCATGAGATGTTCTGGCAAACTATGAAACCCGGTGGATCAGCAACACCATCCGGACAACTGGGTAGCTCCATTATACAGGCATTTGGTTCTTTTGAAGCATTCAAAACACAGTTTGCCGATGCAGCTAAGGCGCGTTTTGGAAGTGGCTGGGCATGGCTCATCATTAACAGCGATAATGCGCTCACCATTGTATCAACACCCAACCAGGATAATCCTTTAATGGATGTAAGTGAAATCTGGGGAAAACCCTTGCTGGGTCTCGATGTGTGGGAACATGCCTACTACCTTAAATACCAGAACAGAAGACCCGACTATATCAACAGCTGGTGGAATGTTGTGAACTGGGATGTGGTAGCAGCAAGAATGAATAAATAGGACGCAGTCGGAAAGTCATGACAATATTATTATAAAGAAAAAAAAGCATAATGAAAGTTACAACAAGCTGGGTTCAGACTTTGGCATTTGATGTTACAGCAGATACGGGTCAGACCGTTCGTCTTGATACTACCGTTGAGAATGGCGGTTCGGGTACAGGCATGAATCCTAAAAAAATGTTACTGGGTTCTTTATGTGGTTGCAGTGGTATTGATGTGGTAGATATTCTCAACAAAATGAAAGTACCTTTTACCAAACTGGAAATTGAAGCATCAGCAGCACAAACCGATGATCATCCGAAAGTTTTTAAGTTTATTGATATGGTATACCGCTCAGATATTGCTGCAGATAATATCGACAAATTGAACAGGGCAGTAAGTTTATCTCATGAAAAATATTGTGGCATTTCTGCCATGCTTGGTAAACATTGTTCCATTAACTACACAGTTGAATTAATTTGATCTATAAAAAAACCTCATCTTTCGGATGAGGTTTTTTTATAGGAAAATTTAGATCAATGCTTACGAAGGGAACAGGTTTTTGTATGGCATAAATATCATCTAACATATCAAATACAATTTCTATATAGTCAGGAGAAACGTCAAGATTCATCCACGTTCCTTCACTAAGGCTAAGATTAATTTTGTTGGTTGGTTAAACAGGTTTATTGATACTGTACTTAGTAGCTATTTTGTCCTGCGTCTGTGTAAAAGCTATAGATAAGATAGCCGCCAACAACAATATAGATATAAGCGTAGTTAGTGGTTAAATGGTGAAAGATATTAAAGATAAAAGTTTCAAAAACAAGGAATAAAAATTCAGGGTTGGGTATCTGTAAACAGACAAGTATCTTTATAAAAAAAGACCGCTTGAACACTGCACAACAAAATTTTAGAATTCAGTTATGGATCAGCATACTGAGTGTGGTACTATTTCTTGCTAAAATTATAGCCTACTATTTTACTCACTCACTTGCCATTTTATCAGATGCACTGGAGAGTATAGTAAATGTTATTGCCGGTTTTATTGGTTTATATAGTTTATATGTTGCTGCCAAGCCTAAAGACCTCGAACATCCCTATGGACATGGAAAAGCAGAATTTGTTTCTGCCGCTGTTGAAGGCGGGTTGATTGTTGCGGCAGGCATTATGATTATTTATGAAACGGTGACAAATATTCTGCATAACGAACCTATTCATCAATTAGATACTGGTTTGTGGCTGGTAGGAGCAACTGCTGTTGTAAATTTTGTAGCAGGAACTATCTGTCTGCGACTGGGCAGGAAAAATAATTCACTTGCCTTACAGGCCAGTGGCAAACATCTTCAGATTGATACTTATTCAACACTTGGAATTATAGCTGGTTTAGTTATTATACTGGTAACAGAATTGTACTGGCTTGATAAGCTGATTGCGTTTGGTATGAGTGTACTGATCATTTATAATGGTTATAAAATTATTCGTTCATCACTGGCCGGTATCATGGATGAGGCCGATACAGAATTATTGGGACGTTTTATTCAGGTGCTAAATGATCATCGAAAAGAAAACTGGATAGATCTTCATAACCTTCGCGTAATAAAATATGGAAGTTTGTTACATGTAGATTGTCATCTCACCATACCCTGGTATCTGAATATACATGAAGCACATAAAGAAATAGATGACCTTTCAACATTGATTAAAAAGGAATTTGGTGATTCGATTGAACTGTTTGTACATACGGATGGCTGTTTACCTTTCAGTTGCAGGATATGCAATAAAGACTGTAGAGAAAGACAACATCTTTTTGAGCGAAATATTACGTGGACGCTTGAAAATATCATCTCTGATAAGAAGCACCAGCTCCAGAGTAATCTCCCCGCATAGTTTCTGCTTTTTTGTATAAAGATTCAAAGCTATTCATACTTTTAAGCCAGTTCGCAAGTTCAGGGTTCATCCAATTCAGCAGGCGAATAATATGAAGGTAATTTATCCAAAGCATGTGCAAGTTGTTACAGATTGACTCATAGTGAAATATCCTGTTTCGAAATTTTCTCTTTTTACTGACACTTCCAGACCAGGAAATGCATGCTGAAGTGGTTTCCAGGAATATTTTGCATTTGGCTTATTAAACAGCGAACACCAGAAACCAAATGTGAGTTCTGCTATCGTTTTATCTGTTGATAGTTTATATAAGCGATCATTCATTTTTTCCTTAACAAGTTCCCATCTCGTCAGTTGTTCCTCTTGCCGACAGAACTGAACCCATTGATCTGTTTTAAAATGAATCATACACGAACAATGAATCAGGTTTCGCAGAGATACTTCAACATATAAAAGTAATGGGTATAATGATTGTGCTATTTTAATATTAAGTTGATAATACTCTAGTGCTTTTACCCTGTCTCCGTTAAACAAACGATCATACGTACTAAGTCTTTGTTTTGATATAAGTGTTTCAAGCACATCGCCTTGCATGCAGCGATAATTTTTATTTCTTGAAAGTAAAAGTTTTATTTAAATTTGTAAAGCAATACCCGGTAACTCCTCTCTCCTCTTATAGGATGATGAAACCGGGTTTTCGCTTTTATATACCTTCCTGAATTGCCTAATGCTTTTATTATCAGTAAGTTCTTTTACTATAAAATAGGCACCCCAACTAAAGAGGTATTTTCAGTGATACTAAATTTTTGCGGGAAATACTCGTACAAATACCTAATCAATTGCTTCTTTTGGAGATATTTCAGTTTCTGTAGCACAGATTATCGGGTATGCATGTTAAATTGCAGCCTCATACAAATACCATAGCCATGCAAGCCTGGAAAGATTATCAGCAACAACACAAAGATCGTTTTCTGAATGAGTTACTCGATCTTTTACGCATTCCCAGCGTTAGCGCCAGAGGGGAACATAAAAACGATATGATCCGTTGCGCAGAAGCTGTTGAAAAGAGTTTGAAAGAAGCCGGTGCCGATACCACCAGCATTTACCCTACTGCCGGACACCCGATTGTATATGGCGCAAAAACCGTTGACCCATCTAAACCAACTGTACTGGTATACGGCCATTACGATGTACAACCTGCCGATCCATTAGAGCTTTGGCACAGTGGTCCATTTGAACCGGTGATCAAAGACGGAAAAATATATGCAAGAGGTGCCTGCGACGATAAGGGGCAATTTTATATGCATGTAAAAGCTTTGGAGACAATGGTGCAAACCAACAGTCTCTCTTGTAATGTAAAATTCCTGATTGAAGGTGAAGAAGAAGTAGGAAGTCCTAACCTTGCTACTTTCGTAAAAGCCAATAAAGAGTTATTAAAAGCCGATGTAATCCTCATCAGCGATACTTCTATGCTGAGTATGGATACACCTTCTATTGATATTGGTGTTCGTGGACTCAGTTATATTGAAGTAGAAGTAACCGGACCAAACCGCGATCTGCATAGCGGTGTATATGGTGGTGCCGTTGCCAACCCTGCCACCATGCTGGCTAAAATGATTGCATCCTGTCACGATGAAAACAATCATATCACCATCCCCGGTTTTTATGATGATGTGGTAGAAGCTACAACTGAAGAACGCGCTAAAATGGCTAAAGCACCATTTAGTGAAGCCGGGTACAAAACCGATCTGGGTATTGATCAGTTATGGGGCGAAAAGGGTTATACCAGCAATGAAAGAACCGGTATTCGCCCAACACTGGAAGTAAATGGTATCTGGGGTGGTTATACAGGAGAAGGGGCAAAAACCGTATTGCCCTCAAAAGCATTTGCAAAGATTTCATGCCGTTTGGTACCCAACCAGTCATCAGAAAAAATTACCAAAAAAATACTGGACTATTTTACCGGTATAGCACCTGCAGGTGTAACGGTAAAAGCACATGAACACCACGGTGGAGAACCCTATATGACACCCATCGATTCAAACGAATACCGGGCAGCTGCAAAAGCCATTGAAACAACTTTTGGGAAAGAACCTATTCCTGTTCGTGGTGGAGGAAGTATTCCCATCTGTGCTTTGTTTGAAAAAGAACTGGGATTAAAAATTGTATTTATGGGTTTCGGATTAGACAGCGATAACCTGCATAGTCCGAATGAGAAGTACGATATTTTTAATTTTTATAAGGGTATTGAAACCATCCCCTATTTCCATCAATATTATGCGGAAGGAAAATAAATAAGAACAGGAGCAGGTGTACATTTGCTCCTGTTTTGTTTTTATTATGAGCGAAGTCAAAGAAAAATTACGGATCGATAAATACCTCTGGGCCATTCGTTTATTTAAAACGAGGAGCCAGGCTGGTGATGCATGCAGTAAAGGAAAAGTAAAGATGGGTGGTACCCCCGTAAAAGCGTCTCGTATTGTAAGTGTAGGCGACGAATACGAGGTAAAAACAGAAACCAAAAGATGGGTGATAAAAGTTACCGGGTTATTGGATCATCGGGTTCAATATACCGAGGCGATAAAATTCTATATTGATATTACTCCGGCAGAAGAACTGGATCGGGTAAAATTTGAAGCAGCGACTTACCAGACAGGAAAACGTTTGAGTAAAATTGGAAGACCAACTAAAAAGCAAAGAAGGGATCTCGGAGATTTTCTGGCTGACTAACTCTCCATGCCAATCCTTTATAAATACAGCGTAGAAAGGCATTTGGCACAATAGCTTTCTTATACCATCTTTCTTACCTTTGCCGCATGTTACGCATAGATATCCTCACCGTTTTACCCGAATTACTCGAAAGTCCATTCGCCCACAGCATCATGAAAAGGGCACAGGAAAAAGGGTTACTGGAAGTACATGTTCACCAGCTACGTAAATGGGCAGTGAATAAATACGGTATGGTCGACGATTACCAGTACGGCGGCGGTGCGGGTATGGTAATGATGTGTGAACCACTTGCCAATGCTATTGATGAATTACAAAAAGACCATTCATTTGATGCTATTATTTATATGACACCCGATGGAAAGCGCTTCGACCAGCGTATGGCCAACCAACTCTCTTTAAAAGGTAATATACTCATCATATGCGGACATTACAAAGGCATTGATGAGCGTATACGTCAGCAATATGTAACCATGGAAATTTCTATTGGTGATTATGTATTGAGTGGTGGCGAGCTAGCTGCTGCAGTGGTAGTTGATGCCATTGGTCGTTTGATTCCAGGTGTATTAAATGATGAAACTTCTGCTTTAACAGACTCTTTTCAAGACAATTTACTGGCACCTCCCGTGTATACCAGACCAGCCGATTTTCGCGGAGAAAAAGTACCTGATATTCTCCTTCAGGGCGATCCAAAAAAAGTAGAAGAATGGAGGTATGAACAGGCGGCTCAACGCACAAAAGACAGAAGACCAGACCTGCTGTCTGATCTTTAATTGACGATGTATTTTATAAGTGACAAATACTATGATAGGCGCATAATTCAATATCACCTGTTATGAACCCGGCTTTAGTTGCCGCTTCTTTTATCTCCTGTTCATTTTCGCGATAAGCATGATAATGAAAATTCCCATCGCTACATAAGCTGACTGCGATAGGGTAATCTGACGCAATAAAAAATAATTCTGGTCTGCCTCCGTAATGTTTTCCAAAAAGAAAAAATGGCAAGACTTTCAAAATCTCTTCGCAATCCATCACAAAAGCATTTGATGAAGCCCCCTTTTTAAATTTTCTTTTGAACTTATTTTTCTGTGTGAAACTTGCATATCTGAATTCGAATAACGCTGTGTCTAAAAAATCGAGCAGGCAAATTTTTCCAGCTGATATGGCCTTCATAAATGATGCAAATTTAACAGGCATTTGCTGTCGATAATCTGGCTTATTATCCGCAACTACCGCAAAAACGCCCGTTAAATCAGTACCCTTCATCGTATTATTAAATGACAGTTGGTGGTCATAGTATCGCTTTAACACTTTTACATGACTATTGTCAGTAGTATCAAAATCTGAAGCATAGGCTTGTTGCATAAGAGCTACGAATGTATCTATAAAGGGATATTGAGCAAACAACAGTTTCCGGTCAATCGATTCAATCATAATGATTTAAATTGTTGGCGCTAAAATATACAAATAAGCCATAGGCCCACTAATGAACCTATGGCTTATGCATTCATTCCGGAATAACCGGAAATTCAGGCATGCTTACTTATTTGATATTTATTATCGGCACCTGCTTTTCATTGATAAGTTTATTCAATGCCTTTACATCATTTTCCATTACAGCTTTCAGTTTTGCCAGTTGTGCATCTGCCTGAGCAGCCATATCTGCATATGCTTCTTTTACCTGCCTGCTGGGTGCATTTTGCCCACTTGAAGCAACGCCATACAAACCAGAAAGTTTATCATTTAACCGTATTGGAAAATTCAATACATCCTGACTACTTTTTGCTTTGGTCTGGTAAAGTGCTTCTTCTACAGCGGTAATTTTTTTATTGATACTGTCTGCAAAAGATTTAATTTCCCTGTTGCCATCCAGTCTACCGGTAAATTCAGTCATTTGTGTTCTCAAGGCCCTGATATTCTTAATACCCTTCTGCACTTCACTGAACTTATCTCGTACCTGTAAGAGGAAAGCGAGTTGTTCATCGTATTCTGCTTCGGTAGTTGCATAATTGGGGTTTGATTTTATTTCAAAAGGAATATCCACTGAATCTTTTCCATAACGAATACGTGCCTTGTATTTACCGGGAGCAGCTTTTGCAGCACCAATACCTCCGGTCCATAAAATCAATCCTTCTAAACGTTCAGCAGGTGGATACAACATATCCCATTCAAACTGGTTGATACCATTGCCGAATTCAATTTTATCTGTAGCTACCCTTGCATTTTTACTGAATATGCGGATGGGTTTTGATTGTTTGTCAAAAACAGTGATAAACACCTTCGAACTGTCTGTAATTCCTTTGAGATAGTAATTAATCACTACACCTGAAGCAGGGTTTGTTCCCATATTGGCACTTACTCCGCCGAAGTTTCTTCTGCCTCGCCCACCCCCTTCCGATCTGTAAACAGGATTAACATTAAATACATGAAGATTTTTATCCAGTACAGATGTTTCCATCTGCTGCACCACACTTAAATCGTCTAATACCCAGAAAGCGCGTCCCTGTGTAGCCACAACCAGGTCATTTTCTTTGATCGTTAAATCGGTGACAGGTGTTTCTGGTAAATTCAGTTGAAATTTTTTCCAGTTGGCTCCGTCATCATAGCTGATATACATACCATATTCTGTACCTGCGTACAACAAGCCCGGTCTCTTTTTATCTGCTCGCATTGCTCTGGCGAAGTGCATTTTTCCAATACCGTTGGTAATTTTTTTCCAGGTCTTGCCATAATCTTCTGTTTTGAAAATATATGGTGTAAAATCATCCAGTTTGTATTTAGTACCTACAACATAAGCCGTGCCTTTTTTGAATGGGTCTGTTTCAATACAGTTCCACATCATCCATTTACCGGCTTCAGGAGGTGTTACATTTTCCCAGTTCTTACCGGCATCTTTGCTTATATGCAATAAACCATCATCGCTGCCCGCCCATAACAAATCTTTTTCCAGACCCGATTCAGTTGCGGTAAAAATGGTACAATAATATTCAACCGAGGTATTGTCTTTAGTAATAGGCCCTCCGCTTGATGCCTGGCGGGCTTTATCATTTGTAGTTAAATCAGGACTGATCATTTCCCAGCTTTGTCCTTCATTTTCACTTACAAACAAATGGTTTCCGGCTGCGTATAATCGTTTGGGATTATGTGGTGAGAAGAAAATAGGGAAGTTCCACTGAAAACGATATTTCAGCACATCGGCACCTGCACCCATCGGGTTATCGGGCCAAACGTTGATGGCACGGTTCTCTCCTGTTCTATGATCCAGTCTGGCAAGGTAACCACCATAGTTTCCTCCATAAACAATATCAGGATTCAATGGATCTGCTACTACATAACCACTTTCAGAACCTGCTGTTGTTTCCCAATCTCTATCTGTGATACCTGCTCCTGCGGTACGACTTTTCATACGAATGGTAGAATTATCCTGCTGGGCTCCAAGAATACGATAGGGGTATGCATTATCAGTAGACACACGATAGAACTGTCCTGTAGGCTGGTTATTCATCGTGCTCCAGTTTGTTCCTCCGTCAAAACTTACCTGTCCGCCACCATCATCGGCTACAATCATACGATTACCATTCTCAGGATCAATCCACAAATCATGGTGGTCGCCATGCGGCGTATTTATGCTTTGAAAAGTTTTGCCACCATCACGGCTACGCATAAAACCAACATTCAGCGCATATACCAGGTTTTCATTTTTGGGGTCAACAAATACCTTGCTATAATACCATGCGCGCTGGCGAATATTATTATCACTGCTGGTAAGTGTCCAGCTTTCTCCTGCATCATTACTGGTATATAAACCGCCATTTGCATTTTCAATGATGGCATATATTTTATCTGTATTAGACGGCGCCACTGCTACACCTACAATACCCCATACCCCTTTAGGAAATCCTTTAGCGGTGCTTATATTGGTCCAGGTTTCTCCTCCATCATTACTCTTATAAATACCACTTCCTTCTCCACCACTTTCAAGACTATGTGGCGTACGAATCAAACGCCACATGCCCGCATACATTACAGTAGGGTTTACGGGGTCAATTACCAGGTCCGAAGCCCCGGTCTGGTTATTTACATACAATACTTTCTTCCAGCTCTTACCTCCATCAGTTGTTTTAAACACACCCCGTTCTTCATTCGGACCAAATAAGTGTCCAAGCGCCGCTACCCAAACAGTATTAGGGTCACGCGGGTGTATGATGATGCGAATAATATGGCGTCCTTCTTTTAAACCCAGGTTTTTCCAGGTGCGTCCGCCATCATCACTGCGCCAGATACCATTTAACCCTTCGGCCACATTACCACGAACAGTATTTTCACCTTCACCTACATAAATAATATTTTCATCGGTTGGTGCCACTGCAATTGAGCCGATATTTCCACCGAGAAATTTATCGCCAATATTTTTCCAGTTGCTGCCTGCATCTGTTGTTTTCCAAAGTCCGCCACCTGTGGCGCCAAAATAGAAAGTAGTTTTATTTTTAAAACTACCTGCCACAGCGGCACTGCGTCCTCCTCTGAATGGACCAGCTAACCGGTATTTAAGCCTCGAAAAAAATACACTGGAGGGATCTGCCGTCTGGACAGCAGCAGCAGTTGATTTTTTATTTTCCTGTTTCTGTGCCTGTACCATGGTACCAAGCGAAAGGGTCGCAGAAAGCAACCAACAAAGTTTTTTCATATGCAGTATTGAATTGGATGGGGAATTTACGAAGAAAAAGGCAGAGCAATAAGAAATAAGGAATAAGAAACAGAGAAATCAGGAAGTATATAATCATTTCTTATTTCTCTGTTTCTTATTCTTTATTCCTCGGTTACTTCACTTTATACCACGCTTCATCTACCGGTTCATTTAGTTTAATATCGAGGTGTTCAATGATGGTTTCAACAGAGCCCAGACTGATCAGTTGTTTCATCGGAAATTTAATGCCGGCAATTTCTTTATAATCACTGTACTGAATCGATACTTTCAGGCTACGTCTGCCGGTACCCATCATACGCATGATGCTTCCAAAACCTGTCATAACTGCGGCCATTTCATCTGTTGCATCCATCCGCTGTACAAGAAAACTATTTTTATTGATGTAAAAAGTACCGTTAAGACCATCTTTCATGGTGAGTTTTACTTTAAAACACTCTTCCTTATTCACTTTTGCTGTACCTAACAATTCGGCTGTATAACCCTTCTTTGCATAATCTACCAGCATCGAAAAAATACCTGCACAATCCAGTTCATGTTGCTGTTTACGAAGATCGTCATCGGTCATTTTGGTAATCGCAGAGCCACTGCCCAACATACCCTGGTTATTACCTACACCACCTCTTTGTGCACCCTGACCCCCGCCGGGGCCTCCACTAAAACCACCACCGCCAAAATTGGGCATGACTGGTATTAAAATATATCCGGCAGTATCTGTAACCATAGTCCACGAATTACCCATACCCATTATTCCTCCTATTTGCCGGCGAAAAAGTTTGCCACGCTCACGAATACTGTTCAGGCTGATATCAAAAGTCTGGCCCATCATATTCATCTTCATTACACTTTCCATCTGAAGTGTTTTAATGGCTTTGAGTTTATTTTTTCCGCCATTGGCTTCTTCAAACTTAGTCATAACTTCTTCCACCGTTTGCGCTGAAACAAAGAAAATCAGTAGCGAAAGGCAACTCGTCAGAATTAGTTTTTTCATATTGATATTGTTTTCGAGCTTCTGTAAACTTACAGACAGTTTTGCAACCTTATCGTGATTAAGGAAAAGATATGATGAGCGGGGGAAAACAGATGAATTATCTTCGTAGCATGCATCATAACAATAGTTTAAGCATTTCTGGGCAATTGGTAGATATTCCGAAAAAACAAATCTATCCGGCCACTGTTCATGTTAAGAACGGAGTCATCCATGCAATTGAAAAACTGGATTACAACAGCCAGGTACCTGATCAGTTTTTACTGCCGGGCTTTATAGACAGCCATGTGCATATTGAAAGCAGCATGCTCATACCTTCTGAATTTGCCCGGCTGGCCGTGGTTCACGGTACTGTAGGAACAGTAAGTGATCCGCATGAAATTGCCAATGTTTGTGGTGTGGCAGGTATTGATTATATGATTGAGAATGGTAAAAAAGTGCCCTTCAAATTCAATTTTGGCGCACCCAGTTGCGTACCCGCAACAAGTTTTGAAACTGCAGGTGCCATGATCGACAGTACAGCAGTAGAGGCGCTTTTACAAAGACCTGAAATAGCTTACCTGAGTGAAATGATGAATTTTCCCGGTGTATTATTTAAGGACCCGGAGGTGATGAAAAAAATTGCGGCTGCGCATAAAATGAATAAGCCCGTTGATGGTCATGCTCCCGGTTTAAGAGCTGAACAGGCCAGGCAATATATTGAAGCAGGTATTTCAACCGATCATGAATGTTTTACGCTGGATGAAGCAGTTGATAAATTGCAATACGGCATGAAAATCATCATCCGTGAAGGAAGTGCAGCGCGAAATTTTGAGGCATTGATAGAACTGGTGGAAGATCATCCAAACCATATGCTTTTTTGTAGCGATGACAAACATCCCGATAGTTTGGTAGCCGGACATATCAATGAACTTTGTGAAAGAGCGGTAGCAAAAGGAATTGACGTATTTCATGTATTAAAAGCAGCTTGTATAAACCCTGTTCTTCATTATAATTTACCGATAGGTCTGTTACAGGAAGGAGATGATGCAGATTTTATTGTGGTGAAGGATCTTGCAAAATTTGAAGTACTTGAAACCTATATCAATGGTTTATTGGTGGCTAAAGAAGGTAAAACTTTAATTGAAAGAGTACCCTCAACTATCATCAACCAGTTTGATTGTAAGCCGGTATTGGCTGATGATCTTATTGTTACTGAAAAAACATATCCCTCTTCTGATGGGCTGATACCAGTAATGGAAGCATTGGATGGACAGCTCATCACCAATAAATTATCATTACCCGGAACATTGATTAACGGGCAATGGGTGACTGATACAGGGAAAGATATGTTGAAAATGGTGGTGGTAAACCGTTATCAAAAGGCACCTGTGGCTAAGTGTTTTATTAAAAATATTGGTTTGAAAAAAGGAGCCATTGCTTCATCCGTGGCTCACGATAGTCATAATATTGTGGCTGTTGGAGTTGATGATGAAAGCCTGGCAGCTGCCATTAACCTTGTGATCAGCGAAAGAGGTGGCATAAGCTGTTATGCCGGTGCAAATCAACAACAGGTATTAGGCTTACCTGTTGCCGGATTAATGAGTACGGAAGATGGTTATAATGTTGCTGAGGCCTATACCAATATTGATCGGATGGCAAAAGAACTGGGGTCAACCTTACAGGCACCTTTTATGACCCTGAGTTTTATGGCTTTACTGGTAATACCCCACCTAAAGCTAAGCGATAAGGGTTTGTTTAATGGTGATACATTTACATTAATTGAATAATGCTTTTATCAAAAAAGCTTTATAGGATATAACAGTTTGGGTTCACAAACTATTTACAGTAGAAATATCGCCGGTTGCTTTATTAACGCTAATCGCCACACTATCTGTTCCCTTTGGTGCAAAATATTTGGTTTTGAAGTTTACGTTTTTACCCGGACCAATATTTTCATAAATGGTTTCTAATCCTTCATCCAGCTTTACCCCGGTTTTACTAAAAAAAGAAAGACGCAGTTCCACATCTTTATACCGGCAAACAGTTGCTTTATTGGTTATTGTTCCCTTCACTACGGTTTGCCCGATCAGGTTTTTGCGGTCGCTGTTCAACACCATCAAAAATCTTTTCGGATTCTTCAGTTCTTTTTCAGCCAGGGATTCCCTTACGGTCTCATAACTGCTGTTGTCGAAATCTTTTTCTTTCTGCTCATCCTTACAGGCCGCGAGTAGCAGCATGCCCGCCAATACAGTGGCAATTTTTTGCATAGGGTGCTTAATTTCTTACAAAATAAGTGATTCCCTGTTGCTAAAGCGTTAAAAGGCTCTTTTATCGATGCGGATTTGCAGTTCACTAAATTTATCTTCAACATAAATTTCTCATTCCAGCAGATAGATTTTAGTTTTGAAGCCTTTACCACCCTTCATTTCCGAGCCATGATCGTAAACCTTAGCCAGGAACATAGTCTTGTCAGCAATTGGGTATCTGAATTGAGAGATATCAATATCCAGGGCGACCGTATGCGTTTTCGCCGTAACCTCGAACGTATCGGTGAGATTGCGGCCTATGAAATCAGTAAACGAATGCCTTTTAACATCGTTGAAGTGCCAACTCCATTAGGCACACATGACAGTAAGCAACTAGACCAACAGCCGGTACTGGCTACTATTCTCCGTGCCGGTCTGCCCATGCATAATGGTATGCTGAATTATTTCGATAAAGCCGATAACGCTTTTGTATCGGCTTATCGCAAACACCATCGCGACGGGTCTTTTGAGATCAGCCTTGAATACATGAGTTGTCCATCTTTAGATGATCGTATTGTCATTATCAGTGATCCAATGCTTGCTACCGGTGCTTCTATTGTAAAAACCATTCAATACATGAAAGATGAAGGAACACCAAAAGAATTTCATGTGGTAGTGGCCATTGCCTGTAGTGTTGGCATTGAGCTTATTCACCGCGAATGTGGTGATGACATTCATATATGGTGTGGTGATATTGATGATGAACTAACCGCTAAAGGATATATTGTTCCGGGATTAGGTGATGCCGGCGACCTGGCTTTCGGCACCAAAAATCAATCCTGATCTGAGCAGCGCTCTGTCCTTTTTTCTGGTCAATCATCTGCGTTAAGAACAACCTAATCTTCTTAATCACCGTATTTGATTCAAACAGATTACCCTAAATTAGATGCTGAGTGAAAAAGCTGTACCAAATAAGCTGCCTGTGTTTTTTGTTGTTGCTGATGAATACTGCATCAGCACAGGATCCTAATTTCTCTCAGTTTTTCTCTTCGCCGCTTACTTTAAACCCGGCTTTTACGGGTAAATTCTTTGGCAGTTACAGGGTAGCAGGTAATTACCGTAACCAGTGGCCCAGT
This sequence comes from Bacteroidota bacterium, assembly GCA_049324295.1. Lineage (GTDB taxonomy): Bacteria > Bacteroidota > Bacteroidia > Chitinophagales > Chitinophagaceae > Sediminibacterium. The sequence continues at coordinate 5,642 of JBMOKQ010000060.1, read as the reverse complement.
ATTGAAAAAGCTTATACCACTGCTACTGCTTCGGCCGATTTTCAGGTTATGAAGGATCGGATTTCGAATAATGATACCTGGGGACTCGGTTTTATGGGTTATACCGATAACAGTGCCAATGGAGCAGTTAAGTTTAATTATGGCTCGGTATCAACAGCATATCATAAAGGACTGGATGAAGACGGGTTTCATCAGCTTGGTGCAGGTTTCCAGGTTACCTATGCCAATATGCTCATCAATACCAATATGCTGAAATTCCAGGATCAGTTAACCACTGCCGGTTTTACAGGTGTAACATCAGAAGTCTTTAACAGCGGTGTATTAAAAGCAAATTATGTAGATGTAAATGCCGGCTTATTATACAACGGTAGTACCAATGAAAGAAATAATTTTTATTTGGGAGTAAGCATGTATCACATCAACCGGCCCAAACAGCAATTTACGGGTGCTAATTATATACTACCTGCCCGTACTACTGTGCATGCAGGTACTTATTTTCCCGTAGGACAAACCACTACTTTACACCTGAGCGGCCTGCAAATGTTCCAGGGAGGTGCTTCATCTACCATGATCGGTACTGCTTTACAATTCAATGCCACACCTGACGATATTAAATCAACCAGCCTATATGTTGGTTCCTGGATACGTTTTAATGATGCCATCATTCCTTATGTAGGTCTTGAGTTTGATGATTTCAGACTGGGTGTCAGCTACGACTACAATTCTTCTTCCTTAAGAACAGCTTCTATGAACCGTGGTGGTATTGAGCTTTCTTTAATTTATATCAGAAGACCTTCTTCAGACAAGATTGTTAACTGTCCAAAATTTTAATACTCTTTTTTATTATTGGCATGTTTGGTTACATGGGGATGATCTTTTACCATAAAACGATAGGGTAATAAAGCATCTTCTGCTGCATAATCAACACCTATGCGGGGTGTGGCAATAATAGCAGTACTTTTAAAAGGTTGCGCATCATTTACAATACATATTGAATCACCACAAAGATCTCTTCCTGAATGTGCTACCTGCAACCCCAATGCTTTTGATACATTACCGGGGCCACGGCCTACTGCATGATCTATTTTTGTTTTCCGCATTCGCTCCAGCATCGTTTCAATACCATCAACAGGTTCTATTCCCCTGATCAGAACAGCATGCGGAACCCCTTCTATATTTGTTACCACATTAAACAGGTGATGGATGCCATAACACAGGTATATATATGCCAATCCACCGGACCTGTACATTACTTCCGTACGATGGGTATAACGACCACCATAAGCATGTGATGCTTTATCTACAACACCATTATATGCTTCTGTTTCAACGATTCTGCCGGCTGTTAACCGATTATTGAAATTGGTAATAAGCAATTTACCAATCAGTTCTTTTGCTACTGCACATACATTGTTTCTTTGATAAAATGCAGTAGGCAGTTGTTGTTCTTTGTAGTCTGGTAAACCTTTCACTGGATAAACATACTGAATACATTAACTTAGTGTATCTAAAATACCCCCGGTGCTTAAAGAACTTATTATTGCCATACAATCATACATCCAGGCACATCATTTTATTGTGCGCCATAAACTATGGAAATGGATATTGATTCCCGGTATTTTATATACCCTTCTTTTTGTTACCGGCATGTATTATTTCGGGCAAACGGCATCTGATTTTATTGAGTGGATGACGCTAAAAACCGGCTTAAGAAACTGGATCGATGAATTATCCAGCAGTTTTATCGGGTTTCTGTTTGTATTTGGTACGGCTCTTTTGTGGCTTTTATTGATGTTGCTGTATTTTTCTCTTTTTAAATACCTGTTTCTTATTCTTGGCTCCCCTTTATTTGCCTACCTGAGCGAGAAAACAGCATCTATTATTGAAGGGAAAGATTACCCTTTCAGTTTTAAACAACTCGGAAAAGATATTCTTCGTGGTATTTCTATTGCATTACGAAATAGTGTATGGCAAACAGTATATGTACTTGCCATTTTATTGTTGAGTTTAATACCATTAGTAGGTTGGTTAACACCAATTCTCGCCATCCTGGTGGAATGTTACTATTATGGTTTCTCTATGCTTGATTATAGCATGGAACGCCAGAAAAAAACACCCGCAGAAAGTATCTTTTATATTGGCCATCACAAAGGACTCGCACTGGGTAATGGTGTTATTTTTTACATGATGCATATGTTCCCCGTTATTGGCTGGGTACTGGCGCCCGCGTATGCAGTAGTTGCTGCAACACTTAGCATTTATCCTGCCAACGCAAAGAAATAAAGCAATGACTGGCAAAGTTTATCTTATTCCCACTGTATTACACGAAGAAGCATTAGCAACTATTCCTGCTTATGTACTCGATGCCGTAAAAGACTGTTCTGTTTTTTTCGTGGAGCAGGAAAAAACAGCCCGAAGGTTTCTGAAAAAATTATGGCGGGAAATGATCATCGATGATTACCAGTGGTTTGCCATTCATAAAGCAGAGGCAGAAGTGCGGTCACAATTTGTTCAAATATTAAAAGAGGGAAAAAATATTGGCATTATCAGCGAAGCCGGCTGCCCGGGTATAGCAGATCCGGGTCAGTTATTGGTGGAAGCGGCACAGGCAATCAAAGCAGTGGTAAAACCATTGGTTGGACCAAGTTCCATACTGCTGGCACTCATGGCAAGTGGCATGAACGGACAATGTTTCCAGTTTCATGGTTATTTACCCATTGATGCCATTGAAAGAAAAAAGAAGATCAAAGAACTCGAAACAGATTCATACAAAAGAAACTGCACGCAACTGTTTATTGAAACGCCTTACCGTAACAATGCATTAATCAATGATCTTTTACAAGCCTGTAAACAGGAAACCAAACTTTGTATCGCCGTAGACATTACCGCAGTAAATGAATCCATTCAAACCAAAACCATACAGGAGTGGAAAAAACAGCCGGTTGATATTCATAAACGACTGGCTCTATTTTTATTACATGCCTAAATAAACCTCTGCGAAAACTCCGTTCCCTCTCGTTCTCTACGGTGAGGATTCGAGTAAATTCACCGCAGAGAGAGAGAGCAGAGGTTGCGCAGGGTTTTTATGGTTGTTTAGGAGCGATGATACTTTCTGTTGCAGCGCCTCTTATCTCATAAACACTGTCCACAATATTTCTTTCAAGTCCTCTCCAGGGTAATGTGCCTATATATCTTTTATAATGCAGTTCTACTTCTTTACCTGAGCAGCGTAATAATTTTTCAGCTACAGACTCACTGGTCACACTAAAATCAAATTCATTACTCTGCACATTGGCACGAAAGCCACTTTGAATGATTTTGCCTTCCCATGTTTTAAACAGGATACCTTTTTTTTGAAAAGTATTCAGCAAACCGGCTTTCGTTCCTTCTGCATATACAAAATAGTAGCGCCAGTAAATAAATATCACCAATGCCAGGAAAAGTACCATAGCGATGGTCCGGAGAATCTTACGTTTATTCATACTATAAACCGTATTTATCTACAAGATAAATCAGTGCCGCCATATTTACTGCACCAAGTAACAACTCTCTTTTGTTTACATTTTCAAATACGTCTGTACGTGCGTGGTGCAGATCGAAATAACGTTGCGGATCGGGAATGAATCCGGCAATGGGTGTACCAAATGTTCTGTTGAGAGGGCCTATATCGGCTCCGCCACCACTACCCGACATATCTTCTGTTCCATATGGTTTTAATAAAGGTAACCATTGCTGCACCTTGTCATGTTTGTCTTTCGGTGCGGTAAAACCAAAACCTCTTGGTGTAAATCCTCCGGCATCACTTTCCAGTGCAAAAATGTGTTTTTCATTTTTAGTTTTTGCCACTTCCGCATATTTGTTACCTCCGCGCATACCATTTTCCTCATTGGCAAATAATACAAATCGAATGGTTCGTTTAGGTGTATAACCAATAGCTTTTAGTACACGCATTACTTCAATGGTATGCACCACACCCGCACCATCATCATGCGCACCTTCATTTACATCCCAGCTGTCGAGGTGACCACCAACGGTGATAATCTCATCAGGATATGTACTTCCACGTAATTCGCCAATCACATTATGGCCGATAGTATCAGGTAAAAATTTAGCGCTTGTTTTCATGGTCACCGAAAAACCCGATTTTTTACTCAGCTCCCATATATAATCCGCATCTCTTGGCCCCATGGCAATGGCCGGAATTTTTGGGAAAGAGTCATTATATGCTGTACTACCTGTATGTGGGTCATTGGCCGTTGATTCGGTAAGCGAACGGATCATTACCCCTACTGCCCCGTATTTGGCAGCCGCACTCGGACCGGCTCTTCTCGAAACACCTGTTTGCCCATATGACACAAAAGTTTTGATATTGGTAGGATCAAAAGAATGGTTGAAATAAACAATCTTACCTTTTACTTCCGCTTTTCTTTTTTCCATTTCTTCAAAACTATTGAACGCAATAACAGGTGCCGTTACCGGTTTACCATTACCAAGTGAATTACCCAGTGCCAGTACATCCAGTTTCCTGTTTACAGACTTCCCATCAATACTTATTACACGCGCTTCTTCTTTAGCACCTCTTACCCAACGGGGCACCATACATTCCTGCAGATAAACCTGATCAGCTCCCATTTCTTTCAAAGCTTTTTCACCCCATGCTTCTGCTTTATACATCTGGGGAGAGCCTGCAATACGCCCCCCTACCTGTTTGGTTAACTGGTAAAGCAGGTCGTAAGCCTTGCCATTACGTAAAATTTCATCCGATATTTTTTTAATTACAACAGCATCTTCCTGCTGTGCCCATGCACCTATTGGTGCCAGGAATAAAAGAAGGATTAATTTTTTCATAGAGCTAAAGTTAATCATTTGCCCTATTTCGCACAGCTGCCGTTTTGTATCGGACAGATCTAAGCAAAAAGTCTTGTTTGTGTTTGTGAACTTTTTCTTTTGTAGAAGTTACTTCGTCCTTTTTTTACAACCTCAATTTCATCCAACTTCTTTAAGTAAGCTGTCAATTTCTGCACTGTCCAATTTAGGTTTGCTTGTTCAATAATTTCATTTACTGATAAAGGCTTTCCGTTAAAAACATTTAAGACTTTGTCTTTAATATCGCCTGTTGCTGTATTATATACAGGTTGAGGTTCTTCAACAGTTTGTGGTGTTACTTTTGATACTTCAGGAGTGATGTTATTTAGTTTGCTCAAGTACTCAACAAGTTCATTGCCATTTGATAATGAGATGCCACCAATATTTATTAAGTCTATGTTCCCTTTAGGTGTCGGTGTTAAGAGAGAAGGATTTAAAACGAAAAGAGGAATTTTATACTTTAAAGCCGTTAATCCTGCGTCAAAAGTGCCACTCATTTTTCCACTGCTATCTCGTTCTGGACCTGATGATATTACGATAATAGCCTTTGACAATGCACAAACAAGTTTATTCCTTATCATAGCATTTTGTCCAGAAAACTTTTCATAGGGCATAAATTGAGAAATAAAGAGAGTGTTTCTTTCCCAATTAAGAGCCTGTTTAAAATTTATTCAATAAAAGTTTTATGGCGGATAATTTGACCATTTCTTCGGAAGATTCCATAAGGAGTTCATAATTCCTGCATAATCTTCTGTCATTGTCAAACCATGCAAAGG
>JBMOKQ010000059.1:0-6316 GCA_049324295.1 Bacteroidota bacterium | reverse complement strand
TCCACTGGGCATCTGTGAGATTGGTCGAATACATCTGTTCTAAGTTTAGTCACTTATAAAACGATGAATTCTCTCTTTTATGGATGCCCTTTATCATGTTTTTTTATAATTTTAAACAGGCTCTAAAATATTAGAAAATCATCCCCAACCCTTATTTGCATTGAGTTTTTAGTGATTTTTAGAACATGGGGTACTGTCCTATATTTTGAAACAGCCCTCTTTTCTCCTACAACCATTGCCCAGCAAGGATTCCAGCGATTTTTAACCCAATTTTAGTTTACAATAATGAAAAATACTATTTTTTTTAAACCGGTGTACCATACCCATTCCAAAACTGCCGTTTTGGTAAGCAGGCATTATCATTGTGTTAACCAGTTTATCTTTAAAAAGCTTGTGCTGAATTTTTGGGTACAACCAATAAGTGAGCTTAGTAGAAATAATACCAACACCTGCGCCTGCAACTACATCGCTTAGCGAGTGTTTGTTATTATACATCCGTAAATAACCTGTTGTTGCAGCCATTGCATAGCCAACCACACCATACCAGGGACTTACATTCTTATATTCCTGCCGTAAAAATTCTGCGTTGGCAAATGCCTCGGCAGTATGCCCGCTCGGAAAGGAATTGTATTTAGAGCCATCGGGCCTAAGCTGATGCGAAAGTGTTTTGATTGAATAGACCGAAGCATTGGTAATGATGTTCGATATCAAAAAAATCATCGTTCTGTCCCGTAAATTGTGTTTGGCTTTTACGCCAAAGGCATCTAGTCCATACACCGTTGCGGCTGGTGCAAACTGAAGGTAATTATCAACGGAGGTTTTTTTATGTGGATATTCCTGATACACTTCATCTTTAAATTCTGTATTGAGGTTTTGTAATCCATCATTTTCAATTGCCGTGAAACCATACACAATCATAAACGCAGGAATGACGTAGGGTTTAATTTTAAAGCTCTGCTTTTGTTGTGTAAGTCGCCAGTTTAGCTGTGGCGTTATAGCATCAATCCTGTTTTTCGTATTTGTTGAATCCTTAAATTGGGCATTAGTATGCGTTGCAACTAATAAAAATAGAAAAAAGAATGCTATTGTTATCTTTGCTAAGTACATAGTTTTAAAGATATTGTAAACCTATAATTCAATTCTGAATAAATTCTGAACCAATCTCAATATTCAAACAAAAAGGGGATGCATTATGCATCCCCACACCATTAACCTTAACCATAATTGGAAACCATGAAAAATCAGTCTTTAACTTCTTTCAAAAATTTACCACTAGCATCAAAAATCAGGTCTTTGCCCTTTACCTCGGCTTCGTAGTTTACTTCGCCATTTGCCTTTGTAATTTTTGCCGCCTCTTTTATTGCGGCACCTTTGTGATGCTGGTTAACATAAGCCGTAACTGCCATCGGTAATTCATTTGTTTTAACTTCCATTTCACTTTCTTCCATTGTTCCTGCCGCCGTGAACAATGCACTCATTTCATGGTTCATGTGCTTAAAGCTGGCTTCATACTTACCATGTTCTTCTTCCCATTTAGCAGTGCTGCCGGGAAACTGCTTTGCAAATGCCGCTTTTACTGCCGCAGGTGGGTCAATTTTCTTTTTGTTTTCTTTTTCTTCCTTTTGTGCAAAAGTGGCGGTGGTTAATCCGGCTGCAACCGCAAACAGCATAAAATACTTTTTCATTGTAACTGCTTTTGTGTTTTGTAATTTAAGTAAATGTCAATCTCCATTCTAAATAAATGTTGAAGGAAAAGAAGGGGCGCCTATAACAGCCCCTTCACACCTAAAACCACTACTTATGAAAAAAACAATTCTTATTTGTTAAGAACTTTTGATTGACTGCTTTCATATTGTAAATCTCCAACTGCATTCTGAACCAATCCTGAATAAGTAATACTATCTTAATTAGTTAACATTTTATTTGCTATTGCTGTTTTTCCAGCGGCCAAACGGTTTAAGCGAAAATATTTTATTACTCATATTTACAATCACTAACGATGCAGTTGACCTCAATGAAACTTTACAATATGCTTATTTAAGTTTTATATGCAATGACATAATATCAGAATTTAAGCCATTTGTTCTGGAGTAATGTCCGTATCTCAGTTCCATTGAGGAAAATTGTTTTATTCCAAAAATTCCTTTCGGCGGAGTTATTCTAAAATTTGCTCCAAGAAACTGGCTATTGAATTTTGACAAGTCGTAATTACTTGTGTAGAACTGCTGCGTTGCAGTATGTTGCTTGTATGGTGCAAAGTATTTGGCATCGGTTTGTGAATAATATCTGTAAAACGGACTAACGGAAAAGAATGGAGTAATTTTTATGGGTACCTCTAATTCGGCTGTATTTGCAATTAACCCCCAGTTATCTTTATAAAACCGATAATACATATTAACAATGTATCTGTCGCCGAGAAAGTAGTTTGCTCTTATTCCAAGGGGAATTTTAAACCGGTTTCCGGGTAAATTTTCCTGATGTACCGTACCATCTGCAAAATATACACGGTGAAACGGCAGGCTTAAATACCCGTTTTGCTGAACAGCGTCTGCCAGAAACATTACTTGTAAACGCTGATTAATGATTTGGGAATAGGAAAGCGAGGCTGCAAAAGTATTTCTTGGTTTACTTGCGGTATTATCGTCAGAGTTAGTAGCGTCTCTCAATTCAATTGGTTTAATTTGGCTAACCTGATCAAGATAAGCCTGCACTTTGGCAGTAAACTCACCGTTTTTATTTTTTGTTTTTTGTGAGAATGAAAGATTAGCGCCATACGACTGATAATCGTATTCAACCGATGTAGAAAGGCCAGTTCCAATGGTAGTACCTTTCTTTTTGTTTTCCCTGCTCCAGTTTAGTGAAGGATAAATTCTTGTATCAGCACTGGATGCAGAGGAGTTAGCTTTAAGGTCTACCATGTCTGATGAAGCAGACGAATAATGGTCTATGCCTAATTCAGCATCAAAAATGTTTTTACGATATTTTTTATCATACTTCACAAGCTTTACATTTATCATGTTGGCAATATCGGTTAGTTTTTGAGTGCCAATACCACCTGTAACAGCCGCATTATTGCCGTTTTGCCGATAATAACTTGATACGAAGTTTATTTCCTCAAGTTTTAGTTTCCTGCTTTTAAAGCCAGTACTGTCGGTACTTGTTTGTGCTTTAGTGTTTATTATTGCACATAGCATTGCCGCTGATAAAAAATTTTTTTTCATGCTAAAATAGAAGCGTTTAAATGGTTTTGATTATAGTTTTTTAATTGCATCCGCAGCCGCCGCCCGTTTTGCCGCCATTTGCGCCGGAGGCCCCTTCTCTGTAAGACTGAAAGCTCATTTCCGTCTTTTGTACCCTGCGGTGACCCAGAGACATTTCCGCATCATTAAGTTTATTTTTTTGATACTCTTTTACAGTAGTACAAGAGGTAAACAACAGTGCTGCAATCGCAATCACCAAACAGGTTTTTTTCATTATTGAAGGTTTATGTTTTGTGATGTATATATTCTATTATTATCATCAATAATTATACAGGCAAGGTTGTTTATTTGATTAATAAGACTGAGGCCAGCTTTAATACCCATAATTGTTACCGGTGTAGCCATTGCATCGGCTATTTCCGCATTAGGGCTTATTATAGTAACACTCTTTATTCCTGTAACCGGGAGCCCTGTTTTGGGATTAATGGTATGAGAATATTTTTCCCCATTTATCAAAACATATTTTTCGTAATTACCAGAAGTTGCAATAGCCAAATCAGTAATATTTAAATATGAGAATGGTAAATGGCGGCTATCCGGGCTTGCTATCCCAATAGTCCAGGGCTTATCATTTGCCTGGTTGCCCCAAGCAGTTAAATCGCCTGATGCATTTACAATACCGCTTGTTACACCAGCACTTTGTAACAAACATTTTGCTTTTTCAGCAGCATAGCCTTTTCCAATTCCTCCAAATCCAATCCGCATGCCTTTTTCTTTAAGCAAAATGCTGTTGTCAACATCATTCATTATTATGTTACGATAGTTGATAAGTTTAATCAAAGACTTGGCTGTTACTTCATCAGGCAAGCTGGTCATTGTTCTATCAAAATTCCACAATGATTTATCTATAGAGCCATAGGTGATATCAAATGCTCCAGCTGTTAAATCGGAAATTTTAATTGACCTCTCCACTAATTCATACACTTCCGCATCCACTTTTACAGGTTTTATACCTGCATTTTTGTTAACTTGATTTGTCTGGCTGTTATCATCATAAGTAGTTAAAAGCTTTTCAATTCTCTGTATTTCGGCAATGGCTAAGTCAATTTTATGCATCGCCCAGGTTTCACAGTTTCCAACTACGGTAATTTCGAAGTGATTGCCCATTAGCCGCTGGCTGCGTTTATACTCTTTGTTAGTTGTTTTCAAATTATTTATATTTTTCCCAATAGGTTTTAATCTCCTTAGTAAATGCCTCAACACTTTCCCCTGGTTTACCTTCCCATATTTTAAGAGGTTTACCATCTTTATTTAAAAGCAGTGTAAAAGGGAACTTTCCTTCTGGATTATATTTTTCAGCAAGCGCCTCGTTTTCTGAAATCTTTTGCTTATTTAACTGATTTTTTTTATTTCGTGGAAAATCAGCGTTAACTAATTCAAGGCAGGAATCGGCCATCTGCAAGAAACTAGGATTGTCAAATATCTCCTTATGCATCCTAATACATGGGCCACACCAATCAGAGCCAGAAAAATTTAATAAGATTAGGTGGTTCTCAGTTTTGGCGTTTGCTTGTGCTGTTCTAAAATCAGGCTGCCAGATTGAAAAAGATGTAGTTAACAGGCCAATTGAAATTGATAGAATTGAGAGGCTTATATTATTTGGTTTCATGTGTTGCTTTGTTTAAAGAATGATATGATACGTAAACAGGCTCACCACCTTATTCTGGTAAAAAGGAGCTGCTACGGTATTCATTAGGCTATTCTTAATCAGCATTCTTTTTACTAAGGGATAAAACCAGTACACTAGTTTTATGGAAATAATCCTAATACCGGCATCCGTTGCTAAATCTCTAAACCAATGCCTGTTATTGTACATCCTGAGATAATCGGTAGTATTTGCCATTACATAATCTGTACGTGTAATGGCTTTTATGGATTGAACTGTTGCGCCTATACTTATGTTTAACATGAGGTAAATTATAGTGCGATCCCAAAAATTATTTTTGCCCTTTCACCCACTGCATTTAAACCTTACATCATTTCAGCAGGTGCATATTCCAGGTAATTATTAGTGGTTATTGGTTTGTGCGGATTTTTCGTCCATATTTCATCTTTAATACTGTCGTCAAGCGATTTTAACCCGTCTCTTATCTGCTGCATTTTTCGTTCCAGTGCTTTAGTTGATTTGTAAAGTTTTGCCAAAAGTACCGACTGCAATTATTTCAGCTTTATGGGTACTATTTTGAATGAACTCTGTGTTATATAAGTACTCTGTTAAAATTAAGTACACGTATTTTTCTTGAAAGTGATACACGAACCATATGTTCCTGTTATGCCATTAGTTAAATTTAATTCTGCTGGTACTTAAGTAAATTCAATTTGTGGTGGTTAATTGCAGCCGTTCTACCCATCATCGTTTTGTCGGTCATCGTTGCGTTTGGGTTGCCAAGATGCATGATGTAAAATGTTGATCGTTTCTTCATTTCAGTGATCCTTACTTATCAACTATACAGCAATACTTTCATTTACCTGTTCAGTCATTTCTATTTGCCTAGTATTCATTTCTAATAAAGTGTATCGGTGTGTTTAATGAAAGCTTTAAAGAGCCCCCGAAAAAATCCGGGAGCGTTACACTTAAAGTGAAAATGAAAAATTATTCCGGTATCTCACACTCACATACACCCGGTACTTTTGGCCCTGATGTTCCTCTGCTGTCTTCAAAATCGCCGTCATGGTCAAGGTCAATTTCTTCCATAACAAACACACCTGTTTTGCTGAACTCTGCTAATTTCTTTTGGTTGACAGGCTGAATGAAATAAGCACAATAGCCAATGCTATCTTTTTGGAACCAAGTACTAACAATAAGAGAGGGATAGCGAGCAGCAAAGGAATCTTTTACTATCTGTGGCACTGATGCGGCTACTATTTCTGAACAATGCTTTTCATTATCTTTACTTTCTTTGGAGCAGCCTGCAAGAATCAATGTACTTAGGGTCTACTGAAAAAGTAATTGGTTTCTCAAAATGATATAGTTTTCAATCAATCTGACCATGAGGTTACGGATTAGCCAATAAGGTGCTTGCCCGGCCAGTTTGACCAGGTTTAGCACCAGAACA